>NZ_JBITLS010000022.1:0-103357 GCF_044465465.1 Nonomuraea sp. NPDC049655 | reverse complement strand
TTCGTTCTTCTTGGTCGTTGAACCAACTACCGGAGACCTCTTCGTTCAACGATCACCGACACGCCTCACACGCGACCTTTCGAAACACGGCCTAGACCGGACCAATCACGCGCTGGACGCGGCGCTGAGGGTTCTTACCCAGCCGGCCGCCCGGCCCGCGACCTGGGGACCAGGTTGCTCACCCGGCCGGGACGGCGAAGCCGTACGGGAGTTCCAGGCGGTGCCCGGCCAGCAGCTCGGCGTCGGCCAGCAGCTCGCGCGTGGGCCCGTCGGCGGCGATCACGCCTCCCGACAGGATCAGCGAGCGCTCGCACAACTCCAGCGCGTACGGCAGGTCGTGGGTGACCATGAGCACCGTCACGTCCAGCGAACGCAGGATCTCGGCCAGCTCCCTGCGCGCGGCCGGGTCGAGGTTGGAGGACGGCTCGTCGAGCACCAGGATCTCCGGCCGCATCGCCAGCACCGTGGCCACCGCCACCCGGCGCCGCTGGCCGAACGACAGGTGGTGCGGCGGCCGGTCGGCGGCCTCCAGCATGCCGACCCGGTCGAGGGCGTCGCGGACCACCCGGTCGAGCTCGGCGCCCTTGAGGCCGGCGTTGGCCGGGCCGAAGGCGACGTCGTCCCGGACCGTGGGCATGAAGAGCTGGTCGTCGGGGTCCTGGAAGACCAGGCCGACGCGCTGCCTGATCTCCTTGAGCGTGTCCTTGCGCACCGGGACGCCGCCCACGGCCACGCTGCCGTGCCCGGCGGTGAGGATGCCGTTGAGGTGCATGACGAGGGTCGTCTTGCCGGCGCCGTTGGGGCCGAGCAGCGCCACCCGCTCACCGCGGCCGATCGCCAGGTTCACGCCGAACAGCGCCTGAGTGCCGTCGGGGTAGGCGTAGGCCAGGTCACTGACCTCCAGAGAGTTCACCATGAGAGCCCCAGAACCGCGAGTGCCACGACGGGCAGGGCGAGCGCCGCCGCCCACTGCCCGATGGATGCCGAAATATCTTGAATTATCGGCATCCGTCCAGCGTAGCCGCGACTCAGCATCGCCAGATGCACCCGCTCACCCCGCTCGTACGAACGGATGAACAGCGCCCCGGCCGAACGCGCGATCACCGGGATCTGCCGGAAGTTGCGCGCCTCGAACCCGCGCGACTCGCGGGCCACCCGCATCCGCCGCATCTCCTCCAGGATCACGTCCATGTACCTGAGCATGAACATGGCGATCTGCACCAGCAGGCTCGGCAGCCGCAGCCGCTGCGCCCCGACGAGGATGATCCGCGGCTCGGTGGTGGCCGCGAGCAGGATCGAGGCGATCACCCCGAGCGTGGCCTTGACCAGGATGTTCCAGGCCGCCCACAACCCCGGCACGCTCAGCGAGACGCCGAGCACCGTCGTGCGCTCGCCCATCCCGATCACCGGGATCAGGAACGCGAACAGCACGAACGGCAGCTCGATCACCATCCGCCGCAGCACGTGCCCGACCGGCACCCGCGCGGCCAGCGCGACGCCCCCGAGCAGCGCCGCGTAGACCGCGAACGCCCAGAAGCGCTCCCGCGGCGTGGCCACCACGACGACGGCGAAGGCGAAGACGGCGAGCAGCTTGCACTGCGGCGGCAGCCGGTGGACGAGGGAGTCACCCGGCAGGTAGAGATCGTGCCGATGCCCCGCGCCCACCGTCACTCACCGTCTCTCACAGATCAGACCCCCACGTTCGTACGGCTGCGCGCGGCGAACGCCACGGCCCCGGCGATGAGCAGCACCAGCCCGACGCCGACGATCCCCGCCACGCCGACCGGGATGCCGCCCACCTCACCGTAGTCGGCCAGCGCCCACGACCCGAACGCGTGGTCGGCCGCCTGGCCGCCGAAGCCCTTGTTCTCGGCCACGGCCTCCAGCCCGTCGGGGTCGGAGGCGGCGAAGAAGGACACCACGCCGGCCAGCACCAGGGTCAGCCCGATCCCGCCCAGCAGGAACGGCTTGAGCGCGCCCGGCCGGGCCGCCGGCGCCGGCTCGTCCACGGTCGTGGTGGCGCCGTCGGCCCCCTTGAGCACCAGCGGCTTGGCCAGCCCGCGGGCGCCGTACACCAGGTCGGGCCGGACGGCCAGCACGGCGGCGACGGTGGTGGCGGTGATCAGCGCCTCGCCGATGCCGATCAGCACGTGCACGCCGCCCATGGCCGCGGCCACGGCCGACACCTCGATGGGCGCGGTGCCGCCGATCCAGAACAGCACGGAGAACACCAGCGCCGAGGCCGGCACCGAGATCAGCGCCCCGAGGAAGGCCCCGAGCGTCACCCCGCCCCGCCCCCTGGCCATGGTGGTGACCAGCCGGAAGACGCCCCACCCGACCAGCACGGTGACGATGCCCATGATGGTGATGTTGACGCCCAGCGCGGTCAGCCCGCCGTCGGCGAAGAACACGGCCTGCACCAGGAGCACCACGGCCATGCAGAGCACGCCTGTGTAGGGCCCCACGAGTATCGCCGCCAGCGCGCCGCCCAGCAGGTGGCCGCTGGTGCCCGCCGCGACGGGGAAGTTCAGCATCTGGACCGCGAAGATGAAGGCCGCCACGAGCCCCGCCATGGGCGCGCTCCGGTCGTCCAGCTCGCGACGGGCGCCCCGCAGGCAGACCGCTACCCCGGCGGCCGCCACCGCTCCGGCGGAGACGGATGTAGCTGCGTTGAAGAAGCCATCGGGTACGTGCACGGCAACGCCTCCAGAAGGACGAACAAATCCTCCTCACTTTAGAGCATCGCCTTGCACCTGCACATAGGTGGCAATTACTGAAGGAGCTTCCTGAGGATCGTTCGCGGCGTCAGCCGGTGCACGACCGTGCTCAGCCGTCCCTTCCCCGAGGTCGCGTACGGCCGCACGCTGCGCAGCAACGCCGCGCCCCGCCACCTGCGCGGGCCGGCGACCGTGTCGGCGTCGGTCTCGATCCTGAACAGCGCGGGCGGCCCGCCGAGGTCGAGCTCCAGGTAGGCGTCCCAGGTGCCGGGCGGGAGCCGGCCCACCGCCGGCCGGGCCGCGAACCCGCCCTCGGGCAGCGCCGTCACGCGCTCGGCGCGCTCGCGGCCGGTACGCCGTTCGCGCCAGACGATCTGCCTGATCGCCGCGCACTCGGGCACCTGCCCGGCCACGCTGACCTCGCCGTGCACGACCAGCCGGTGGCCCAGCCCCCACCTGGTCCGCTCCAGCCGGACGGTGCCGGGCACGGCGACGACATGGCCGCCGACGTCGATGCTCAGGTTGCCGTTGTCCCTGGTGAAGTACGGCAGGGTCACCACGCCGCCGATCAGGCGGGGCTGCGGCCGGGTGACGCCGTTGTCCCGGTCGGCGCCCAGCCGGCCGTGGCGCACCACCCCCTCCAGCTCGACCGCCACCCGCAGGTCCCAGACGCCGGAGGCGAGCGCGGCGGCCTCCACCCGGGCGGTGAACTCCGCGCCCCGCCGCTCGGCCGGGACGACGAGCTCGCCGTGCGGGTCGTTGCGGGGGCGCAGCACCAGGGCCACGCCGTCGTCCTGGCTGATGCCCTCCAGCCCGGCCGTGCCGCTCACCACCAGGTGGTCCTCCTCCCAGCGCAGCCCGGTCAGTCGCCGCCGCACGGTGGCGCTCTCGATGCGGGCCAGCCGAACCAGGCGCTCGACGTCGCCGAGCGCGGCCACGCGCTGCTTGTCGATGGTGTTGAGCCGGGCGTGCACGCCGGGGGTGAACCACTCGTCGCACAGCGCCGCGACCTCCTGGGCGATCTCCTTGCGGCGCACGTCGTCGCTCTCCAGGAACACCGCGCCGAGCTGGCTGAAGGCGTCGAGCCTGAAGTGCCGGCGCAGCAGGTGGTCGCGCAGCGGGCCGGGCTCGACGTGCCGGGCCATGAGCCGGATGGGCCGCCGGATCATGGTCAGCCAGGCGATCGGGTCGCGGCTGCCCGCCTGCTGCATGATGCTGCTGCCGTCGGACCTGGAGACCAGGTGGTAGCAGTCGTAGTCGGCGACCACCGAGATCACGCCGGCGTGGCAGTAGGCGTGCACGGTGAACATGATGTCCTCGCCGACCAGCATGTCCTCGGCGAAACGGATGCCGTGGCGCTCGACCATCTCCCGCCTGAAAAGCTTGAAGCAGCTCAGGCTGTTGTAGACGTTGCTGTCGGCCAGGGTCAGGCGCTCGGCGTTCTGCTGGAACATCGAGGCCGGGGCCCGCCTGCCGTGGCCCACGATCTTGCCGAGCACGATGTCGGAGCCGTTCCTGTCGGCCATGGCGACCATGCGTTCCAGCGCCTCGGGGCCGAGGTGGTCGTCGGCGTCGCAGAAGAAGACGTACCGGCCGGTGGCGTGGGCGAGGCCGACGTTGCGCGGCCGGCCGGCGCCGCCCGACCCCTCGATGTGCACGACCTTGACGCTGGACTGGTGGTAGGTGGCATAGAGGTCGAGGAGCTCGGCGCCGCCGTCGGTGGAGCCGTCGTCGACGACGATGATCTCCTTCTTCACCCGCTGCACGAGCGCCGAGGTGAGGCACCTGTCCAGATAGGGACGGCAGTTGTGCACCGGGATGACGACGCTGACGTCGACCGTCTCGTCGTTGTTACCCGCCGCCGACATCGCCACCACTGCCGTCACCTCGGAGTCACGTTGCGCCGCCATGTCGTTTCAGTATGTGACGAACGCCCGTCGCCGCGGGGGGCGATCGGCCGTCTTGGAGTCACCTATTTGCCGACCCCGGCGATTCGTTGCATTCTTCGGATAGACCCCACAGATGGCTCTAATCAGCACATTCACCAGGGACCGAATGAGTTTCAGGGGAAAATCCTCGACCTGTCAGAGGAAGAAAACTCTCCGCCGGGATCAGGGACGTACTCCGTGGGCGTCTCAGGTCATCCTCCGGCGGGGTACACACGTCTACAGTTAGGCAACCTTGACCGGGGAGGTGGCGGTAATGGCATCGAATCTTCGCTGGCATCGGGCGGGCGGCACGGGTATGGGCAAGGCCGAGTTCGCTCGTTCATCGGCGCGCCTGACGGAGCTCTTCCAGTGCTCGGCGATGCTGCGACGTACGCGGCTGCGGGCCGAGGAGATCGTCGACGAGGCCCGCGCGCTGCTGGCCGAGGCCGAGGCCGAGGAGTTCGCCGACCCCGACCGCATCGAACGTCTGCGCGGCCAGCTGGAGGAGGCCCGGGCTTCCTACTCCAAGGTGCTGACCGCATATGTCACGATCTGCCGCAGGATCAACCAGGAGCGGCAGGAGATTCTGGCGATGCAGATGGACATCGAGTTGAACCGCGATTCCGGCCTGTCGGGAGTCGCTTGACGATTTGTCCGGGACAATTCCCGGAACCCTCGACGGAATGACTCCCTCCCCCTCCGGTCCGCGCCTCCCCTGAGAACGTTTCAGATAGATGTGAACCTATGTGACACCTGAGACGTCTTTTGTTCAGGGAGGCCCACCATGCGCGTCCTTGACGGTCTGGCGTCGCCGGACCTGGAGGAGCTCAACCTGGAGCTGATCCTGGTCGCGGCGCTGCACGAAGAGGCGGAAAGGCTAGCCGCCGAATGAACGGGCTCCAGCTCCCCGGCCCCGCCGGGGAGCTGGAGCAGGGGGCCGCGGCGTAGGATCACGGATCATGCTGCGCTGCGCCGTCCTCGACGACTACCAGGGCGTGGCCCTCGGGCTGGCCGACTGGTCGCGGGTCCGGGCCACGAGCTTCCGGGCCCACTTCACCAGCCAGGACGAGCTGGTGGCGGCCCTGGCGGACTTCGAGATCGTGGTCCTCATGCGGGAACGCACTCCGTTCTGCGCGGAGCTGTTCGAGCGGCTGCCCCGGCTGCGCCTGCTGATCACCACGGGCATGCGCAACGCCTCCGTCGACCTCGACGCCGCCAGCGCCCGCGGGGTCACGGTGTGCGGCACCGGCAGCGCCTCCACCCCGCCGGCCGAGCTGACCTGGGCGCTCATCCTGGGCCTGGCCCGCCACCTGGTGCCCGAGGCGACGGCGATGCGCTCCGACGGCCCGTGGCAGAGCACCGTCGGCATGGACCTGCACGGCGGCACCCTCGGGCTGCTCGGCCTCGGCAAGATCGGGGCGCAGATGGCCCGCATCGGGCAGGCGTTCGGCATGGACGTCATCGCCTGGAGCCAGAACCTGACCGCGGCGCGCGCCGACGAGCTGGGCGTGCGGGCGGTCGCCAAGGAGGAGCTGTTCGCCGAGTCCGACGTCGTCTCCGTCCATCTCGTGCTGAGCGAGCGCACCCGCGGGCTGGTCGGCGCGCGTGAGCTGGCGTTGATGCGGCCCAGCGCCTACCTGGTCAACACCTCGCGGGCGGCCATCGTCGACCAGGCCGCGCTGGCGTCGGCGCTGCGCGAGGGGCTGATCGCGGGGGCCGGGCTCGACGTGTTCGAGACCGAGCCGCTGCCCGCCGGGCACGAGCTGCGCAGACTGCCCAACGTGCTGGCCACCCCCCATCTCGGGTACGTCACCGGCGGCAACTACGAGACCTACTTCCGCGACGCCGTGCAGGACATCGACGCGTTCCTGGCCGGCGCGCCGATCCGCGTCCTGGGCTGACCCGGCTCACCACGGCTCACTCCGCCTTCGTCCTGGCCCGGAAGGCGGCGGTCTTGACGCGGTTCTGGCAGGCCGTGGAGCAGAAGCGGCGGGTGCCGTTGCGGGAGACGTCCACGTAGACGCGGTCGCAATGGGGGGCGGTGCAGACGCCGAGCCGGTCGCTGAACTCGCTGCCGAGCACGATCGCGAGCCCGGTCGAGCAGCTCGCCGCCCAGTCGCCCGCCACCGAGCCGCCGGGGCCGTGGAAGTGCAGGTGCCACGGCTCGCCGTCGTGGCGTTCGAGCATCGGCCTGGCCCTGCTCTCCTCCAGCAGCGCGTTCGTGGCCATGGCGGCGGCGTCGACGTCGCCGTCCGCCACCGCGCGGAACACCACGCGCAGCCGGGCCGCCACCTCGGCCAGCTCGGCGGCGTCGGCCGCGCCGATCCCGCGGTGGCCGGAATAGACGCTGCCCAGCGCGCCGGAGGCGGCCGCGGCGAGGTCGTCGGGGACGGGGAACTCGCGCCCGCGCTGCTCGCCCGGGGTCAGCGCGTTGACCAGCGCCACCGCGACCCGGACGATCGCATCTGTGTGACTGTTGTAATCCACTTGACCGGTTACACCTTCGCGTTCTAAGTTGTGACTGCTCAAATCTTAGACGACAGTTACAGGGAGATCTGATGCTCACTCAGGAAGCCGCGCTGGCATGGATCGAGCGCTGGGACCGTCAGCAGGAGGGCTATCTGCCCGACCGGGAGGCCCGCTTCACCGCGCTGATCGACGCGGTCGAGGCGCTGGGCCGGCCGGACCCCGTGGTCATCGACCTGGGGTGCGGGCCGGGGTCGTTGTCCGCCCGGCTGCTCGAACGCCTGCCCGCGGCCACCGTGATCGCCGTCGACGCCGACCCGCTGCTGCTGGGGCTGGGCCGGGCCGCCTACCCGGGGCTGCGGTTCGTCTCGGCCGACCTGCGCACCGGCGGGTGGACCCAGGCGCTCGGCCTCGACCGTCCGGCCGACGCCGCCGTCAGCACCACCGCGCTGCACTGGATCTCGCCCGAGGAGCTTCAGGAGACGTACGCCGAGCTGGCCGGCGTGCTGCGCCCCGGCGGGATCCTGCTCAACGGCGACCACATGGACTCCTCCTCCCCCACCCTGGCCCGGCTGGAGCACGCCGTGCACCAGCGCGAGACCGACCGCGTCTTCGGCGACCGCCGGCCCGAGGACTGGCGCGCCTGGTGGGACGCCATCGCCGCCGACCCCGCCTTCGCCGACCTCAACCAGGAGCGCAGCACGGCCGGCGCAGCCCATCACGGCTCGGAGTCCCACCTGGTCGAGCAGCACGTGAGCGCGCTGACCAAGGCCGGGTTCGGCGAGATCGGCACGTTGTGGCAGCGCGGGAACAACCGCCTGCTGTGCGCCGTGCGAAGCTGACCCGCGCCGCCATCCGGCGGGCGCAGGCGGGCGAGACGTGGTTTCCTGTAGGTCATGGACGAGTCGCAAGTCACCCGCTACCTGGACAGATTCGGAGCGTCCCGGCCGGTGCCGCCGGACGTCCACGGCCTGCGGGCCCTGCAGCTCGCGCACCTGCGGGCGGTGCCGTTCGAGAACCTGAGCATCCACCTCGGCGAGCCGATCTCCCTCGCTCCCGACGCCCTGTTCGACAAGCTCGTCACCCGCCGCCGCGGCGGCTTCTGTTACGAGCAGAACGGCCTGTTCGCCGCGCTGCTCACCGCGCTCGGCTACCGGGTGACCCTGCTCGCGGCGCGGGTGTTCGGCGGCGGCCGGCCGGGGCCGCTGTTCGACCACCTCGCGCTCCGCGTCGACCTGGACGAGCCCTGGCTGGTGGACGTCGGCTTCGGCGACTTCGCCGACGAGCCGCTGCGGATCGACGGGCGCGGCGAGCAGAAGGACGGCGCGGGGGTGTTCCAGATCGTCCCCGCTCCCGGGGAGCACGGCGATCTCGACGTGTCGCACAACGGCGAGCCCGCCTACCGGCTCACCGCGCGGCCGTACGAGCTGGCCGACTTCGTGCCGACCTGCTGGTGGCAGGCGACCTCGCCGGACTCGCACTTCACCAGGTCGCCGGTGTGCTCGATCCGCACGGCGGAGGGGCGTACCACGATCAGCGGGCGCAAGCTGATCGTCACCCGGCAGGGCGAGCGCGCCGAACGCATCCTGAACGAGAACGAGCTGCTTCCGGCGTACCGGGAGCACTTCGGCGTGACGCTCGACCGGGCCCCGGCGGCGGGAGCCTGACCCGGGGGACGTCACACCGGCTGGACTACGGTGGCCGCTCATGGCCGACTACATCTCTCCCGTCTTCTACGACCTGCTCGCGGTGCACAGCCACGTACCGGGCGTGCGCGAGAAGTTGCCGTCCCTCCTGGCCGGGGTTCGCCGCAGCGTCCTGGAGGTGGGCGCAGGAACCGGCCTGATCACCACGTCCCTGGCCGAGTGGACGCCCGCCGAGATCTTCGCGCTGGAACCCTCGACCACGATGCGGGCGATCCTGCTCTCCCGCCTGGCCGAACGGCCCGACCTGCTCGAACGGGTCACCGTGCTGCCCTGCGACGCCATGGGCCTCGCCCTCGACGAGCCGGTCGAGGCCATGCTGATGATCAACGTGTTGTACGCCCTGGAGCCCGGTTACCGCAGGCGGCTCTGGCCCGTCCTGGCCGACCGGCTGGAGCCCGGCGGGCTTCTCGTGCTCACCTGGCGCGACGGCGGTCCGCCGAAGCCGCGTCCCATGCGGCACCTGGACTCCCGCCGGGTGGGCCGCCACACGTACACGGTCTCGTCCGAGATCATCGAGTCGGACGACGAACGCGCCACGTGCCGCTACCTCTACCGGATCACCCGGGGCGACGAAGTGCTCAGCGAGGAAGAACTCGTCGGGCACGCCTACCGTCCCGCCTGGGAGGTCCTGCGGGACGAACTCGTGGGCGCGGGTTACGTCCGGGCCGCCGCCCCCGACGGCCTCCTGGCCTGGCGACGCGCCTGATCCCCCGGGTGGGCCTCAGTCGTCGCTCCAGACGTACCAGCGTCCGTCGAAGTGGCGGTAGGAACCCGGCGCGTCGATGTCGGGCTCACCGTTCGAGCTCCAGGCGAATCCGTAACTGCCGAAGAATCCCGCGTCCTCGATCATGAACCCGACGGCTCCGCGGGAGGCTACCAGGTACTTGACGGGATAAAGCCCGATCCATCGCCCCGCCTCGGGCGGCGTCCCGTCTGACACCGTCTGCGCGAGGTGCTCAAGACTGCCCCGCGACAACTCGAACCGCACCCTGACCGGCGCACCGACGTAGACCAGTGCCCCTGCCAGAGCCGCGGCCAAGGGCGGCACGACCCAGAACCGCCAGTGACGGCGTAACTCGACCGCCCGGTCCCTCCGGAGCAGAGCGCCACCGAGCATGACAAGCCAAGAACCCCGAACAACACCCAGCCGGCGCCGATGGCCATCAACCACATGAAATGCCAGCCGGGAACGCTGGTCGCATAAACCGTTCCCAGAGCCAGTACAACGGCAATCGCTCCCCATGCCCTGTCCCTCACACCCAAGGAATCCTCCGCACATGACGAGAGCGGACGCGAGGGCCGCTCCTTTTCCATCCTCGAAACACCAGTCGGCACCCGATCGTTACGAGATATCGTCCGTCCGCCCGACACCCCTCTCTTACTCTTTTCCCTGCTATATCCACGAAATGAAGGACACTGATGAAGCTTCTCTTCGCGGGCCTCGCGACCACGGCCGCAGTCGTGTGCGCGGCAGCCTTGCCCGCTCAGGCCGCATCTCCGGCAACCGCGCAGGCCGCTCCCGCGGACGCGGTGAAAGCCCTGAAGGCCCAACTACTACCAGGCAAGGGCGTGAAGATCACCGAATTAAGCAGCATCACCCTCGATTTCACCGTCGACGGCCAGGCCATGCAGGTGGAGGTGAAGACCCGCACCACCGGCACGCTGGCGTTCGGAAAGGGCAAGGTGGCGGCAGCCGACCTCCGCGTCCGTATGTCGTCCCGCCAGAAGGAGTTCGAACCTCCCTACCGGGTCGTCGCCGAAGGCAGAAACGCCTACGTGACCAACCCCGGCATCGCCAAGGCGTTGCCCGCCGGCCGCTCCTGGATCGGCTCGCGGACCAGTGAGCGCGAGAACTCCATCCTCGACATGGGCGCCACCCCGGCCGACCTGAAGTTCATGCTGGATCACTCCTCCGAGGTGGCGCCCGGCG
This sequence comes from Nonomuraea sp. NPDC049655, assembly GCF_044465465.1. Taxonomy (NCBI): domain Bacteria; kingdom Bacillati; phylum Actinomycetota; class Actinomycetes; order Streptosporangiales; family Streptosporangiaceae; genus Nonomuraea; species Nonomuraea sp. NPDC049655. The sequence goes on along the minus strand of NZ_JBITLS010000022.1, from coordinate 92,610 downwards.
AATACCAGGGCACCTCCACCCTCGCCGCCTACCGGCACAACAAGGCAGCCGGTGAAGGCAGCGTCGAGTTCCACCTGTACTTCGACAAGAACAACCTGCTCACCCGCACAGTCGTCGACTCGACCCCGTCGTCGGACGAGGACGACTACGGTCAGATGGCCTTCCACACCGACACCAGCTTCTCGGGCTGGGGCGCCAAGGTGCAGATCACCGCACCGGCGGCCGGCAAGGTCATCAACGAGAAGAAGCTCACCCCGAAGACCCGCAGGGCCGTCATCAAGGCCGGCTACCCGGAGCCCGGCCCCTTCTGACCACCTGGCACAGGGCCCGGCCCCTTCTGACCACCTGGCACAGGGCCCGGCGTCACCGGCCCGCCGCCCGCACGCCGAGGCGGGGCTGCCGCCGCAGCCCCGCCGATCTGCTCTGCCAGGCCGGAGCCTCCAGTACGGCGATCCGTTCGCTCAGCCACTCGGTGACTTTCTCCGGACGAAGCCCGGCGACGAAGAGCCAGGGCCGGCCCATGAGAAAGGGACGCTGTTCGAGTTGCTCCGCGAGAGCCGACGGGGCGCAGACGGTGAGCTGAAATTGTTCCTCGCCCGGCTGATCGATGACCCCGCCCATGCCTGCGAACTCCTGTAAATGTATGTCGGCCCTCACGGGGAATCAGTTACCCAGCGCTCCCCCGACGGTCGTTTCGGTGACATCTCCCGCGTTCATCGACGCACCTTTCACGGCCCACGAACGGGAACTCACTTTTCGACCCCGACGTCTGAGAAGAGGTGAGACGTTCCGCATATTCGAGGCTGCTGATTACCGCATTGGGGGCTCTGCTCACCGCCGGCACAGGCGGTTGCTCGACACATGTCTCGCAATCGGCGTCACGACCGGCTGCCCCTCCTCCGGTACCGGACTTGCCTGCGGCCGAGGACGTCTGGCCCGAGGCGTTCTTCTCGGTGCCACGCTGGTTCAGCGACACCCGCGACGTTCGTCCACTGGCGATGCTCAGCAGGCACGAGGTGCTGATGGCCGACCCGAACGAGCACCGGCCGATCCTGGTGAACTAGGACCGGCGGACCGGCAGGCACGAACTCTTGGGGACCATCCCCGAGAGCGCGGCACGCCATCACCGGATCGAGAACGTGACCGTCAGCGATTCGCAGATCGTGTGGATCGCCGCAGTCCGCCGTCCGGACCGCACGAGCCCCGAGTTGCAACTGTGGACGATGCCGATCACCGGCGGTCACATCCGTTTCGTGGCCCTCGTCGCGCCCGACCCCGACCGGCCCGGGGGCCGGGACGGTCGGATGTACCGCCTGGAGATCGCGGGCGACCAGATCGTCTGGTGGACGACAGGGGAGGCTCCGTCCACCGCGTCCCCCTCACCGGCGGAACTCCGGCCCTGATGGGCTCCGGCCACGTCTCCACCTGGCCTTGGACGCACGACGGCAGGAACACCGTCACCAACCTCGTCACCGGCGAGAAACGCTCCGCCGAAAAGGTCGACGGCACCTCTTCCACGACAGGTTCGGGTTCTTCTATCCGCCGAAGGTCATCGGCGAGGGTTCCTCCATGTCCACAGCCCGTGTCGGGACGTTGGAGAACGGCAGCGTGATCTACGACCGCTGCGCCGACCGGTCCGCCGCGCTCCGGCCGAAAGCGGGCAAGCCGGCCGAAGGCGAGGTGACCGTTCAGGTCGGCTGTTCCCTCTCCGGCAGCCCGCTGTTGTTCTGGCGGGACTGTTCTGGCGGGACGACGCCCGCAAGCGATACATGGTCATGGATCTGGCCGCCGTCCCCGGGCAGGGATGCTGACCGACGTTCGGCTCGCCTACGGACGCTTCCGCGCGACGCCCACCGTCGGCCGCCTCCCGACGACAGAGCCGTTCCTGTCGGTGCCGACTGCCAGCATGACGGCATGTCCTTGCAACCCCCCGATGTCTCCTGGCTGCGCGGCGAATACGCCGAGGAGTGCTACAGCTTCATCTTTGTGCGTGCCACGCCCGAACAGGTGGTCGCGCGCCTCGGCGGCCGCTGGGAGGACTTCACGCCGGGCCCTTTCCTCGAAGACCCGAACCCCGGGGCCCCTGTCGGCGTCACCTCCATCGGCGACTGGACGTTCGTCTCCGAGCCCGACTGGCTCGGCACCTGCGAAGACCTGATCACCGAGCTGTCCACGGGCACCCGTCTCGTCTCCCAGGCAGCACTCGGCGTCAAGGGCCTCGACTACTTCTACTGGTGCGAGGACGGCGAGATCAGATTCGGCTGGGGCGGCGACGACGGCTTCCTGACGGAAACGCCCGCCGAACTCCTGGACACGATGGAGGAGATCGACAGGCTCTACCCGTCGCGTCCCCGGCTCTACGAAGGCCCCGCCTTCCTGCTCGTCGAGCACCTGACCGGCATCAGGACGACGGAGCACCTGCTGAAGAGCTCCACGTTCAGATGGGGCGTCCTCCCACCTGCGACCAAGTCCTGACGCCGGCACGTCGAAGCCGAGTCGTCCCCATGGCGCCGCTTGTCGGTGGTCATGTGCCCACGTTTCCCCGCGAGGCGGGATGTTGTGCCACCATGATCGCCTTGTATGCGGCAAGGGAGGCTGTTTGGTCGTCTTCTCCTGTGCGTCGTGCGGCGCCGTGTTGACCGCGCGGGTGGCGCGGGTGGCGCTCCCCGACCACTCCGGCCAGAAGTACGGCCATGACCTGCTCCCCGGTCTGCTGGAGCCGGGAACATACGTCGTGGACCCTGGGGATGGCCGAGCAAGGGCTCCCTTGACGCCCGAACCGGAAGATCACGGCGTCCGGCAGATGATGTACTGCATCACGGGCCCTCCGGACAGGATCGGGATCGCGCCGGGCGACGTCCGCGGAACCGTCTTCATCCCGGACCGGTTGGGCGGCTGCTGTTGCGGCTGGGACGGCCAGTACGGTCCCAACCTGGCCTGCGCCGGGTGCGGCTGCCCGGTGGCGACCCGCGTCGACGACTGCGGGTTCTGGCAGGTGGTGTGGCTGGAACCGGACGCCGTGCGTCCCGTCGCCGTCGCCGGCCCCGTCCAACGCGTGATGGACTGGACGGAACTGCCGAGCACGCCGCCCGTTGATCCGCTTGGTTTCTGGAGCCCCCAGTGGGAGGCCGCAATCGCGGTGGCCCTGGCACATTTGGTGGTGGTTTCGGGCGGCTGGCGGGTGTCCGTCCCTGAGGGGCTCGTCGCGGAGACGTTTCGCCGGACGATCGACGTCCTCCTCCCTCCCGGGCCGCCGGAACGACACCTCGTCCTGGCCGGCCCCGGCCTGTCCACCCCGATCACGGACCTCGCCCTGGTGCCGAAGCACCCCCAGACCGGTGAGGTATGGCCGTGCGACGCGGAAACGGTGGTGCCGCTCGCTGCGGACGTGTGGACGTACCTGGCCTTCGACGACGATCGACGGCTCATGCCCGCGGCGCGCGGGATGCCTGCCGCCGTCCGCCGCGACGACCCGCCCGCGCTGCTGCCACACACGCTGTTCCGTCCCGATGGGCGCGCATTCTTCAACGCACTGGAGCGCCTGACGGCGGTTCGGCAACCATGGCTGCGCCGCATCCACGACTCGATGAAGGACCGCCCGTACCTGGCCCCGTTCGCATAGACCTCCCCGCGTCAACGCGGAGATCCGGTCCCGTCGACGGGGGCCTGACCAGAGCTCCGCAATCGCTTCGCCCCCCGTACGCACGGTTGTCCAGAACGTGGGTCGCGCGCCAGTTCAGAGCGGCCCGGCAGGGCTCCCGAAGGCCATCAAGACCGGCTCCGACGTCCTCCTCGATCCAATACCAGCCGTCAGTCAGCACAAACCAATGCAGGACGGGTGGATCATCACCCCATGGCACGACCTCAGAGAGGCTCGGGCAGGTAAGGATAAATTCAAGGATGCGCCTTGCCGATCTCATGGGTCATGAACTCCCAGAACGGCCGATAGCGAACGACACCGGGATACCGGGTGGGTGTCCGGATGAGATCACGCCTTGAACCAGGCAGCGAAATGTCTCCTGCGAATTTGCGCCGCCTTCCAGAGCCCTGGTGCCCTCACTGAGCTGCTGCGGCGCGGCAGCAGCAGACGCGCTGGGCAAGCTCGCACCATCTAGCATTCCCCCTCTTATGGTCGCAAGCGCCAAGCATGACCGGTACTGGACACTTTGGAGTGTTGACTTGGAGGTGACCAGAAGTAAAGATCATTTGAAATGATCACTTATAGTGATCCATCTCCCAGGAGATACGGATGAAACGCGGTTTAAGCATCGCCGCCACACTTGCAATGTCAGTGATCGGCATCCAGTCCGCTGCTGCGAATGCCGAGTCATTGGAAAGCGACCCGCTCGTCATCACGTCAGGCATTCAATCAGGCCAGCAATACCCGACCCTCGACAGACTCGCCAGAGAGGCTGAGCAGAAGGGGGTTTCGCTGAAGAGCGCACTTGACGCCTATGCATCACACGTGGTCGCCAGCAACCCGTCCGCCCAGGGCGCTATGCCGGACGGGCCGGTACCCGATCCAACGATCAAGGTGGATGGCATTCCCTTCGCCGAGCTGATCGACCTGAATCGCCTGGCCGACAGCAAGAAGATTTCCTTCAAAGAAGCGATCGATCGCTATGCATGGACTCCGAAAATCAACTCCATCGCTGCCCAACTACGCTCGGAGCTCTCCGACGATGTCGCCGATATAGCCATTGTCGATGAAGGGCGCGGCGTTCGGATCGGATTCAAGGGAGAGATTCCGAAGAGGGCCGCCGACATTGTCGGCAATCTGCCTGTCCAGGTAAAACTCTTCCCGAACCGAGGATTCTCAGAGAAGGAGCTCCAGGCGGTCAAGGATGCCGCCTACCAGCGGCTTCGCCAAACCGGCAAGGTAGCATCGGCCATCGCCAAGCACAATGCGGAGACCGGCGAGATCACCTTCGAACTATCCCTCAAGGACAAGGCGACCAACGCGACTATGCGCGCCCAGGCGGAATCCGCCCTACAGCCGCCGGCTCCCGTGAACGACCGCATCCATATCACCATCAAGGTGGTCGACAGGCCAAACATCACACTTAAGGACAAATACATTCGCGGCGGCGGCCTGCTTGATGGCTCCTCCTTCATCTGTACCAATGGATTCAATGTCATCAATTCATCGACCGGCGCGAAGGCCAGCCTGACCGCCCGGCACTGTGCTGACCTTGAGCAGTACTTCACCTATCGAAACCATCCGACCCAGGCGGACGACACCACCACACTGTCGCGCTGGTACAGATCCCAGAACTACGACATGGCCCGGTACGACAAGAGTTCAACCACGTCCATGACGCAGACGCGCACATTCTACTATGATTGGAATCTCGCGCGCTACGCTCATGACGTAGGGACGTCGCCGGTCATCGGACAGCCCGTCTGTAAATTCGGCAGGAATAGCGGGGCCTCCTGTGACAACATCACCGACACTAATGTCGACATCACCGACTGGATGGATGACGGCAAGCAGTATCGCGGCAACATCGAGACCGATGAGATAAGCGTCAAGGGTGACAGCGGCGGGCCGCTGTACTATGGAAACCGCGCCTGGGGGATCCTCTCCGCCGGCGGATGGCGATTCAGCACATGGACGGTCGACTACTGGGTGCCGACAGACCGCGTGAACGACGCGGATGGTCTCGGGACCAATTGGAGTGTATGGACGTGCCCCACCTGTTAAGGGTCGCCCTGTCCATCTTCTTCATCACCGGCTGCGCGAGTACGGGCGTTCGCGTCGAAGGGGATGATCCCTTCATCCTCGTCCATGGCTCCAGCGTGTCGATGAAGGCCGAGTTCTCCGGAGTGCTGACCTTCGACGCGAAGAGCCGCTGTCTCAGGCTGAGTCCCGCTTCCGGCACCGGGACAGAAGCGATGCCCATTTGGCCCAACGGTACTGATCCTATTCGAGTCAAGGGGAAACGAGGGGTCACTGTGCCGGGCGTGGGAGTGATCGTGGAGGGCGACAGATTCCGAGCGGGAGGTGGCGGGTCCACCTGGCGCGCCAATCCGCCGCAAGGAGTCATCGTCCCCAAGGGCTGCTTGCCACCTGGGGCTGAAGGGACGGTATTCATCATCGGCGAGGTCGACGAGGTCCAGCCCTCGGCCACGAGGTAGACCTTCCTTAAGGCGTCGGTGACCAGCTCGCTCACCAGGGCGTTCTTGGCCTCCTCATCGTCCCAGGCGATCTCCGGCTTGCCTGGGACGATGTAGTCGTGGGCGTGGCAGTGTGCCGCAATAGGTGCGTTCGCGCCGCGAGCCTGGCGGGCTACCCGGCGGATCGCGGCAATCAGCTGGGTGATGGTGTCATGGCTGGCGACCGCATCCAGCTGGCCCCCGGCCCAGCTCCGCGCGTTCCTCGCCACCACACAAGAGCATCGCCTGTACGCCTTCTTGTACCTGGCCGCCTACACCGGCGCGCGACGCGGGAACTGCTCAACCTCCGCTGGACAGACGTCGACCTCGATATGCCGCAGATCCACATCACCGGCACCGCAGCAGTGATCGACCACCAGCGAGCCGAAGGCACCAAGAGCGGACGTTCCCGCGTGGCGTCTCTCGGCCTCGGCACGGTCAAGGTCCTCAAGGCCCACCGCGCCCGCCAGGACGAGGAACGCCCGCCTAGGCGAATCCTGGAAGGGCGGCGGCGCATACGTCTTCACCACCGGCTGGGGAGATCCGCTGTACCTCGACACACCCAGTTCCTTGATGCCCAAGCTCATCAAGACCCACAACGAGCAGAATCCGAAGGCTCAACTCCCGCATGCGCGCCTGCACGACCTCCGCCACGTCCACGCCGCGCCCCTGCTCCTGGCCGGCGTCCCCGTCCACGTCGTGGCGGCGGTCCACGTCGTGGCGGGCCGCCTCGGCCACGCCGATCCCGCCATCACGCTCCGGGTCTACGCGCCCGTCATCACCAGCAAGCGGCGACTGCCGCAGACGTCTTCGCCGAAGCACTCAGAAGCACGGCCTTATGTCACGTACAGAGAGGGCTCTCCGTCTTCGGGAGGGCCTCTTTTCATTGTTCGATCCACTCAGCAAGGACCTCGGTGCAGATCACACGCCCATCGACATCGAGGTCCAAGTTGACCATCGCTTCATCCATCGTGACCGTCCTCGCGATCCCACCCTGAGCGATAGAACCTCGCAGGTTGACGTACGCAGCTCCGCCCTCAGGGGCGTAGGTCCATGTGCCTGAGCGCTCTTCCGAGGCCACGAGACCCCCCGTTAGCAAGAGTGTTAGCAAGATCGCGCTATTGTCCTGACAAACAAGGAAGCCCCTGACGGCATAACGCCTGTTCAGGGGCTTCCTGTTGCAGAGCCGACGAGGGGAATCGAACCCCTGACCTTCTGTTTACAAGACAGATGCTCTGCCGATTGAGCTACGTCGGCACGGCCTACCAGTGTAGACGCTAGCGGCGCCTGTGACGAGCGACCTCGTACAGTGCCACACCGGCGGCGACGCCCGCGTTGAGGGATTCCGCGGCGGCCTGCATGGGGATGCGGACGACCACGTCGCACTGCTCCCGGACCAACCGGCCAAGGCCCTTCCCCTCGGAGCCCACCACGACCACGAGCGGCTCGGCGAGGAGGTCGGCGTCGCCGATGTCGATCTTTCCGGCGCCGTCGAGGCCGATGATGAAGAGGCCGGCTTCGCGGTATTCGCGGAGGGCGGCCGTCAGGTTGGAGGCGCGGGCGACTCGCAGCGTGGCGAGCGTGCCGGCCGAGGTCTTCCAGGCGCCACCCGTCACCCCGGCCGAGCGGCGGGACGGGATGAGCAGGCCATGCGCGCCGAACGCGGTGGCGGAACGGGCGATGGCGCCCAGGTTGCGCGGGTCGGTGACCGAGTCGAGCGCCACGATCAGCGGGACCTCGGCCGCGTCCTGGGCCAGTTCGACCAGCTCGGACGGATGCGCATAGTCGTAGGCGGGGATCTGGAGCGCGATGCCCTGGTGGACGACGCCCTCCGTCATCCGGTCGAGCTTGTCGCGGGTGACTTCGAGCAGCGCGATCCCGCGCTCTGCCGCGATCTTGATGGAGTCGCGTACGCGGTCGTCGCTCTCGACGCGCTGGGCCACGTAGAGGGCGTTGGCGGGCACCCCCGCCTGCAACGCCTCCAGCACCGGGTTACGGCCGCCGATGTATTCGGGGGCGTCCTCGGAACGCTTCTGCCGGGCCGGGCCGCTGCCTGGACGGCGCGTCTCGCCGCCGCGGTCCTCCCTGGCGATGCGCTCGGACCTGGCCTTGTCCTTGTACCAGTGGCGCATCTCGGCAGGCGGCGTCGCGCCCCTGCCCTCGAGCGACCGGCGCTTCTGGCCCCCGGTGCCCTTGGAGGGGCCCTTCTTCTTCGCGGGCCTGCCCGATGCCCTACCGCCTGCTGCCATGCCATCAAGGGTATCGGCCCGTCGACCCACCCGATCCCGCCGGGCAAGCCCCCATCCGATCCCGCCAAGACCAAGAAGAGCGGCGTCCGCACACTGACGTCCGCACATGACCGGCCGCGGCACACCCGGCGAGCCGCCTGCCCTCAGGGCGCACGTAGCGCCGCTCACAACCTCACCGAGCGTCTTGCGTCAGCACATCACCACAAATCGCCTCATCGGGCCGCACGCGAGATCGGGCCGCACGCGACGCCATGACCGCACACGACGCCGTGACCGCACATCGCGACGACCGCAGGCCCGCCCGCCTCTCCCAGCAGAGCCCCCAAACCGCCCCCGCACAGCCCCCCGCACAGTGCAAAAGGCGCCCACCTCGAACCGGCCCCAGACGACTCCGAAAGCACCTACCCCCACCCCAAAGGCCGGTTATGGTCCTTGGCCATGACTGAGTCCGCCTACCTCCAAGCCACCCGAACGGCCTACGACACCGTCGCCCCCGAATACGCCGACCTGCTGAGGAACGAACTCGACACCAAGCCCCTGGACCGGGCCATGCTGGGAGCGTTCGCCGAGTTCGTGCAGGGCCCGGACGCCGGAGAGGTGGCCGACCTGGGCTGCGGACCGGGCCGCGTCACCGCCCACCTCCACGCCCTCGGAGTGAACGCCTTCGGCATCGACCTGTCGCCAGGGATGATCGACGTCGCCCGCCGGAGCCACCCCGGCCTCCGCTTCGAAGTGGGCTCGATGACCGCGCTGGACCTGGCGGACGCGTCCCTGGCCGGGGCCGTCGCGTGGTACTCCACCGTCCACACCCCGCCGGAGCTCCTGCCGACGGTGTTCGCCGAGATCCACCGGGTGCTGGCGCCGGGCGGCCACCTGCTGATCGCGTTCAAGGTCGGCGACGAACGCCGACACCTCAGCCAGGGCTACGGCCACAAGCTGTCACTGGACGTCTACTGGACTCCCCCGGAGCACATCGCCGACCTCCTCGCCACGGCCGGACTGTCCCTGGACGCCCAGCTCATCCGCGAACCCGACGAGAGCGAAAGACCCCGCTCAGGCCGCCAAGCCTTCTTCCTGGCCCACAAACCAACCGAAAAGCCAACCGACAAGCCGACCGACGAACCGATAGACAAGCCGGAAACCCCAAACTCCATCAGCCAGCCCCCCGAGCACGAGCCCCGAAAACACTGACAGAGGATGTCAGCGACCACCGAATAACGTGCCCGCCACCCAGCACTACCCCGACCATCCCCCAAGGAGCAGCCGCATGATCCTGGAGATCCGCACCTACCGCCTCAAACCCGGCACCCGCGCAGACTTCCTCCGGATCATGCACGAAGAAGCCCTCCCCCTCCTGGCGAAGGCCGGCATCGACGTCGTGAGCAGCGGCGCCTCCCTCGTGGACGAGGACGGCCACGAGGAGGCGTACCTCATCCGCGCGTTCCCCTCGAACCAGACCCGCGACGAGCAGGAGGACGCCTTCTACACCAGCCCGGCATGGCACCAGGGCCCGCGTGCGGGCATCGTCTCGCGCATCGACGGCTACCACACGATCGTGATCGAGACCACCGACGCCGCCGTCGCGGCCCTCCGCGGCTGACGGCGGACGCGAAAGGCGCCCGCCGTCACTCAGGAGCGGCGGAAGGTCAGTGGGCCAGCTCCCAGCGGGCGCCGTGCGGCGTGTCCTCGACCGTGATGCCCGCCGCGGCGAGCTGGTCGCGGATCGCGTCGGCCGCCGCGTAGTCCTTACGGGCCCGCGCGGCCTTGCGCTGCTCCAGGGCCACCGCCACCAGCGCGTCGACCACCGGCGACAGGTCGGAGCCGCTCCCGCGCCACTGCGGCGAGCGAGGGTCGAGGCCGAGCACGTCGAGCATGTTCTGGGTCTCGGCGAGGAGGCGCGCGATGGCCTCCTTGTCGCCCCGCGACAGCGCCACGTTGCCCTCGCGCACCACCTCATGCACCACGGCGAGCGCCTGCGGCGTGCCGAGGTCGTCGTCGAGCGCGTCGGCGAACGCCTGCGGAAGGGGCGCGTCGGCGTCGACGTCGTGGATCACCTCGGCGGCGCGGGTGACGAAGCCCTCGATCCGCTGGTAGGCCGCCGCCGCCTCCAGCAGCGCCTCCTCGGAGTACTCGATCGAGGAACGGTAGTGCGGCGCGGCCAGGTAGTAGCGCAGCTCCACCGGACGCACCTTCTGCACCATCTCGGGGATCAGCAACGAGTTGCCGAGCGACTTGCTCATCTTCTCGGCGCCGATCTTGAGCATGCCGTTGTGCATCCAGTAGCGGGCGAAGCCGTCGCCGGCGGCCTGCGACTGGGCGATCTCGTTCTCGTGGTGAGGGAAGATCAGGTCGATGCCGCCGCCGTGGATGTCGAACGTCGGCCCGAGGTATTTGGTGGCCATCGCCGAGCACTCCAGGTGCCAGCCGGGACGCCCGAGCCCCCACGGCGTGGGCCAGGTCGGCTCGCCCGGCTTGGCGCCCTTCCACAGGGCGAAGTCGCGCGGGTCGCGCTTGAGCGACTCGTCGTCGGTGTCGGCCGCCCCCCGCATGTTCTCCAGCTTCTGGTTGGAGAGCTTGCCGTAGTGGTCGGCGTAGGACTGGACGCTGAAGTAGACGTCGCCGCCCGAGGCGTAGGCGTGGCCGCGCTCGATCAGCCGCTCCATCAGCGTGATCATCTCGGGCACGTGGCCGGTGGCCCGCGGCTCGACGGTGGGCGGCAGGCAGCCGAGCGTGTCGTAGGCCCAGGTGAAGGCCCGCTGGTTGCGCTCGGCGATCACGAACCAGGGCACGTCCTCCGCGGCCGACACCCTGATGATCTTGTCATCGATGTCGGTGACGTTGCGGCAGAACGTCACGTCGTATCCGGAACGCGTGAGCCAGCGCCTGAGCACGTCGAAGTTCACGCCTGAGCGGATGTGCCCGATGTGCGGAGGAGCCTGCACGGTGGCCCCACACAGGTAAATCGACGCCCGGCCGGCTTCGACCGGAACGAATTCACGGATGGCGCGCGTGCTGGTGTCGTAGATGTGCAGGCTCACGATGGCAAGGCTAACGCCTCGGGAGCTCTCGTAGGCCGATTACTCAGCCTCGTACCGTGACCTTGTCGGGACGGATCCGGATGATCAGGCGCTCGGTGCCCGGCTTGTCCTCCCACGGCTCGCCCGTGTACTTCTGGGCCAGCTCCTGGATCAACGCGCCCTCGGGGTCCTCCTCGATCGTCACCCGGCCGCGCACCTCCACGTAGCGGTAGGGGTTCTCCGGGTCGATGAGCAGCAGACTCGTCCGCGGGTCGCGCTCGAAGTTGCGCGGCTTCACCCGCCCCCGGACGGTCGAGAACAGGACGTCGTCGCCGTCCGTGCGCACCCACACCACGGTCGACTGCGGTCCGCCGTCGGGGTTGAGGCTGGTCACCGTCGCATGATTCGGGGCATCCAGGAGTTCGCGCGCTTCTTCCGGCAGCTCGGGCATGTGTCTCCCTCGATCGGTCGTGATCCCCATTCTTCTGTAGTCTCGAAGGCGCCATGGACGTGACTCCCCCCTCTACGCTCCGTCGCCTGGGCATCGCCCTGGCCGGGCTCGCGGTGGCCGCTCTGACCGGAGCCGCCTGCGCGCTGTCCTTCGACGATCTGCGCGCGCTGGCCGTCACCGGCGAGGCGCGGCAGGACCTCGCCTTCCTCTATCCGGCCGCCTTCGACGCGCTGCTCGTGGTCGCGCTGCTCGGCGTGCTGCTGCTGCGCCCCGCCCGGCCGCTGGTGCGGGCGCAGGCCGCCACCGTGCTGGTCCTGCTCATCGTGGCCGCCGCGGCGGCCAACGTGGCGACCGCGCTGCGGTTCACCTTCGACGCGCGCCAGGTGGCCGTGGGCGTGGCCCTGGCGCCCTGGGTCATGCTGGCCGTGGCCCTGTGGCTCTGGCTGCTGCTGATCAAGCACGTCCAGGCTCACCGGGGCGCGGCGCGTGAGGAGGCGGACGACGACGACTTCGTGCCCTTCCACCCGGGCCGCGCGGCCGACACGCCGCCGCCGCTCGTGACCGAGGCGCCCCCGCCGGTGCTGGAGTCCACGCCGCTGGTGGGGCCCACGGCCGCGCCGGAGACGCCGCCGGTCCCGGCCCAGGTGCCCGAGCGGCAGGCCGTACCGCAAGATCCGGACCCCGAGCCCGTACGCGCCCCTGAGCCCGAACGAGCCCCCGACCCCGAACCGGAACCCGAGCCCGAGCCGGAACCGGATCCGGATCCCGAGCCGGAACCCGATCCCGAGCCCGAGCCCGAACCGTTGAGGCGACCGGTCCGGTGGGGCGACCGGGTGAAGCCGACCGACGTCCTGGTCCACCCCCGCACCGACACCCGGGCCACCGACACGCGCGACGTCGACACCCAGCCCGTCCCCGTCATCGAGGACGACCGCCGGCCGCGCCCCGCCGCCGCCGACGAGCCCCGGACGCCCCAGAGCGACTCTGAGGCCACCGCGCCCCACCCGGTGATCCACGAGGACACCCAGGCCCCGTCCGGCCGCCTGCGCAGCACTCCGCGCCCGCCGGACCCCGAGGAATAGCGGGCCACGCCCCGAAGAAACGCGAGAAACACGAGAGGCCCGTCCGGGATGATCCCGGACGGGCCGTTTCGTGTGCGTCTATCTCGTCTACACCCCTGGCGCCCGCTAGACCCTGGAGCCGCGGCGTAGGCCGGCGACCAGGCCGACACCGACGATCGCCAGGACGACCTGCATCACGAGCTCGATCCAGTCGATGCCGGGGGTCGTCTCGACGCCGAGCACCTGGGCGATGAGGGTGCCCAGCAGGGCGGCGACGATGCCGACGACGATGGTGAGGATCCACCCGATGGCCTGCCTGCCGGGCAGCAGCAGGCGACCGATTGCGCCAATGACGGCGCCAATCACGATGGCGCCAAGGATGGACTGAATGGTCATGACACGAAACCTCCCCGTGAGAGTGAGCCGTTCACTCTCACGGGGAGCTTCGCTACCCGATCGCCGGCGATTATGCGCCGGCTTTACGAACGAGCAGGTCAGGTCGTGGTTCGGCCGGTGCGTCCACCGCGTCCTCCCCAGCCCATCCGCGTCACGAGGAGCACGCCGACCACAGCCAGGACGAGCTGGAGTATGTGTTCGAGCCAGTCGATGCCCTTGGTGTCGGCCCAGCCGAACGCCTGTGCGATCAGGGTGCCGATCAGGGCGGCCACGATGCCCACGATGAGCGTCAGGCCGATGGACATGTTCTGCCTGCCAGGCACTATCAGCCGGGCCAGCGCACCGACGATGGCGCCGATGACTACTGCGGAAACGATCGCGCCGATCATGTGTAGCTCCCCCCGAGACGTTCACATGTCTTAGATGGGGACATACCCGACACCTGGGGAAACTACCCCCTGAGGAAGACGGCGGCCCGTACCGCGCCAGTGACGAACCGCCGCCCCCACAGTTGGCGGGTTCGGCGACGACCCGCCGGGACACCCTCACGCATCCCACACATAAGACGCTGAATGCCTAGGAAAGGTTGACCACGAGGGCCGTGGCGATGGCGGCGATCCCCTCGCCGCGCCCGGTGAGCCCGAGCCCGTCGGTGGTGGTGGCCGAGACGCTCACCGGCGCCCCCACGGCGCCGCCGAGCGCCAGCTCGGCCTCGGTACGCCGAGGAGCCATCTTGGGACGGTTGCCGATCACCTGGACGGCCACGTTGCCGATCTCGAAGCCCGCCGCGCGCACCTGGCGGGCGGTCTCCTCCAGCAGGGTGACCCCGGAAGCCCCGGCCCAGCGGGGATCGGACGTGCCGAACAGCCCGCCCAGGTCGCCCAGGCCGGCCGCGGACAGCAGCGCGTCGCAGGCGGCATGCGCGGCGACGTCGCCGTCGGAGTGGCCGTCGAGCCCGATCTCGGCCGGCCAGTGCAGGCCGGCGAGGCTGAGCTCACGCCCCGAGTCCGCCGAAGCGAACGGGTGGACGTCGACTCCGACGCCCACCCGTGGAAGATTCGTGTTCAGGAGTTGAGAACCTCGTCGAGCAGGGCCTCAGCCTTGTCCTCATTGGTCTTCTCGGCGAGCGCGAGCTCGCTGACGAGGATCTGACGAGCCTTCGCGAGCATGCGCTTCTCGCCCGCTGACAGGCCGCGCTCGCGGTCGCGACGCCACAGGTCGCGAACCACCTCCGCAACCTTGTTCACATCGCCGGAGGCGAGCTTCTCCAGATTGGCCTTGTAACGGCGCGACCAGTTGGTCGGCTCTTCCGTGTGCGGCATCCGAAGAACATCGAAAACCCGCTCAAGGCCTTCCTGGCCGACGACGTCGCGCACACCGACGAGTTCCGCGTTTTCTGCTGGCACCTGGACGGTAAGGTCGCCCTTGTCGACCTTGAGCACCAGGTAGGTCTTTTCCTCACCCTTGATGGATCGCTTCGTGATTGCTTCGATCCGAGCAGCCCCATGGTGGGGGTAGACGACAGTGTCGCCGACCTGGAAAGTCATGTGACAAGTACCCCTTCCGCTGTACTCCAGGGTACCACGCATCCACAGGCTCCCGGAACAGTGAAATCCTCATAACTGCAGGTCAAAGCCGCATATTGGGGCTTGACAAGTCCTCGACCGTATGAATCGCATTTCCGGACATAGCGAATGACCTGCAGGGGTGCGGATATGACCATGGATTCAGGTGGATATGGTAGGCGCTGCCCAACACCCCATGCGCCATACCGCGCAAGAGCAAGGAGAACCCGCACGTGACCAGCCGTCGCTGGATTGTCGTAGCCGCCGCGTTCTTGGCAGCCCCCGTGCTCGCGGGCTGCGGGGCAGGATTCGACGCCAACACCAACAAGCCGTACGCCCCGAACGAGGCGGTCGCACTCATCGACCAGGGTGCTTATGGCACGCGCGGCATTCACATCCCGCAGGCGTTCATCCTCGGCCCCGACTCCGGAGCCCAGCTCCCGTGGCGCGGTTCAGCCCCGATCTACCTGAACATCCTCAACACCGCGGGCGCCGCCGACACGCTCCAGGCCGTCTCCGCGGGCTCGGTCGGGTCCGTGAAGGTCGCCACGCCGATCCAGCTTCCCCCCAACCAGCTCGTCAACACCGGCAAGCCGCAGCCCCAGCTGATGCTGGAGAGCATCTCCACGAGCCTCAGAGGCGGCGAGAGCGTGCGTCTGGACCTCCAGTTCGCCAACGCCGGGACAGTGACCCTGAACGTCCCTGTGGTCACGCGCAGCCGTGAGTTCAAGGACTACCCCGCCGCCCCCAACGCCACCCCGGTCGCGACGCCCTCGGCGTCGCCCACCCCGACGGCCACCGAAGAGGCCCACTGACGGCATGAGAGAACCCTTGTTCTGGTACGAACCCACGTACCAGAACAAGGGTCGTTCACTCCTCGGCGGCGTCGAACTTGTAGCCCAGGCCGCGCACGGTGAGGATGCAGCGCGGGTTCGACGGGTCCGCCTCGATCTTGGCCCGCAGGCGCTTGACGTGGACGTCGAGCGTCTTGGTGTCGCCCACGTAGTCGGCGCCCCAGACGCGGTCGATGAGCTGGCCGCGGGTGAGCACCCGGCCGGCGTTGCGCAGCAGCACCTCCAGCAGCTCGAACTCCTTCAGCGGCAGCTGCACCTGCGCGCCGCGCACCGCGACGACGTGGCGGTCGACGTCCATGCGCACCGGGCCGACGGCCAGGACGGCCGTCTCCAGCTCCTCCACCACGTCGCCCTGGCGGCGCAGCACCGCGCGGATGCGGGCCACCAGCTCCCGCGAGGAGAACGGCTTGGTCACGTAGTCGTCGGCGCCCAGCTCCAGGCCCACGACCTTGTCGATCTCGCTGTCCTTGGCGGTCAGCATGATGACCGGCACCTTCGAGCGCTGCCGCAGCGAGCGGCACACCTCGGTGCCCGGCAGGCCGGGCAGCATCAGGTCGAGCAGCACGAGGTCCGCGCCGTTGCGGTCGAACGTGTCGAGCGCCTCGGGCCCGGTCGCCGCGACCGACACCTCGAAGCCCTCCTTGCGCAGCATGTAGGACAAGGCGTCGGAGAAGGACTCCTCATCCTCAACCACTAGAACTCTGGTCATTTTGCGGTCTCCAGGGGAATCGAGGGTGGTACTGCCACCGCCGTGCCGCCGAAGGCGGGCAGACGGAGGGTGAAGGTGGAGCCGGAGCCTTCCTTGCTCCAGACGGACACCTCGCCCGCGTGGGCCGCGGCGACGTGCTTGACGATGGCCAGGCCGAGCCCCGTGCCGCCGGTCGCCCGTGACCTGGCCGCGTCGACGCGGAAGAAGCGCTCGAAGATGCGCTCCAGAGACTCCTCGGGGATGCCGATGCCCTGGTCGCTGACGCTGATCTCGACGGAGTCGCCGGCCGGACGGACGCTGACCACGACCCGCGTGTGCTCGGGGCTGTAGGCGACGGCGTTGTCGATGAGGTTGCGCAGGGCGGTGACGAGCAGCTCGTCGTCGCCCCAGATGCGCAGGCCCTCGGTGCCGCCGGTGACCAGCGTGATGTCCTTGGCCACCGCCTTGGTGTTGCAGTGGTCGATGGCGTCGTGGACGGCCTCGTCGATGGCGACCTGGCCCGGGGTGGGGATGGGCTCGGCGCCCTGGATCCTGCTCAACGTGATCAGGTCCTGGACCAGGTAGGTGAGCCGGGCGGCCTCGTGCTGCATGCGCCCGGCGAAGCGGGTGACCGCCTCGGGGTCGTCGGCGGCGTCCTGGATGGTCTCGGCCAGCAGGCTCAGCGCGCCCACAGGGGTCTTCAGCTCGTGGCTGACGTTGGCGACGAAGTCGCGGCGCACCGCCTCGACCCTGCGCCGCTCGGTCTGGTCCTCGGCCAGCACCAGCACCTGGCCGTAGGAGCCGAGGGGGGCGACGCGGACGGCGAAGTTCGTCGTCTCCTGGCCGAACTTGTGGCCGGCGACGTCGATCTCGCTCTCGCGGATCTCGCCGTCGCGGCGTACCTGTCTTGCCAGTGCGAGCAGCTCCGCGGCCATCAGCCTGTCGCCCTTGACCAGCCCGAACGCGCGCGCGGCCGAGCTGGCGCGCAACACGCGGTCGTGCGCGTCGAGCACGACGGCGGACGAGGGGAGCACGGCGAGCACGGAGGCCACGCCCTGCGGCAGCGCCGCTCCGGTCTCGACGCCGTCGGCTGAATCGGTCCTCTTCGGAGCCTCGATCTGGTTCCGGTAGAACAGGACCGCCAGGGCTCCCACGACGAACCCGGCCAGGGCCGCGAAGCTCATGGCCATCTCACTCATGCCTCCGATGGTAGGTGGCGAAGCTCAAGGGACAGACCTCTCACCTGCGGATGAACGGCCCTTTCCTGGAAAGTTCATCTCGCAGTAGAGGTTCGTTCATCGAGTGGCACGTACGGTGACGACATGCGCGACGCGTACCATGAAGAACTTGATCTCCTGACGGGCAAGCTGGTCGAGATGACGAGGCTGGTCCGCTCGGCCATCTCCCGTGCCACCACGGCCCTCCTCGACGCCGACCTCCAGCTCGCCGAGAGCGTCATCTCCCGCGACCAGGAGGTGAACGCCCTCTTCGCCGACATCGAGACGTCGATCTTCGAGCTGATGGCCAGGCAGCAGCCGGTCGCGGTGGACCTGCGAATGGTCATCACGGCGCTGCGCATGGGCACCGACCTCGAACGCATGGGCGACCTCGCCGTCCACGTGGCCAAGGTCGCCCGGCTGCGGCACCCGGACTCCGCGATTCCGCCCGAGACTCGCTCGACCATCGTGGAAATGGGGCAGATCGCCGAGAACCTGGTCACCAAGGCCGGGAGCTGCGTGGCCTCCAGGGACGTTGAGTCGGCCCTTGAGCTGGAGGAGGACGACGACGCGATGGACCGGCTGCACCGCCGGCTGTTCCGCAACATCCTGGCCAAGGACTGGCAGCACGGCGTGGAGCCGGCGATCGACATCACCCTGATCGGCCGGTACTACGAGCGGTACGCCGACCACGCGGTGCGGGTGGCGCGGGACGTCGTCTACCTGGTCACCGGCTCCCGTCCCAGCTGACGGCCTCCCGGAGGCGAGCTCTTCACCCGGACGCAGCGGGCGGCACCTGTCGGGGGGCCGCCCGCTTCGCACGTCCCCGGCCGGGAATGAGGCAATCCGGCGGGACGAACAGCGACAAGCAGCGACAGACGCCCGCCAAGCGCCCTGTCTCCTGGCCAAAAGCGGATGCGGTGACGTCTCCGCATGTGGCAGGCTCCGCCGGTGAATCGTGAACAGATCTCCCGACTCGCCCACGCGGACCATCCGATCGCGGCTCCGCTCGACGACGACTCGGTGAGCCGCCTTCTCGACCGCGCCCTCCCCCAGGGCGGCTCGCGCGTGCTCGACCTCGGCTGCGGCGGCGGGGAGTGGCTGCTGCGCGCGCTGAGCACGCGTCCCAAGCTGCAGGCGGAGGGCGTGGACATCGCCGAGGGCTCGCTGGCGCACGCCCGCGAGAGCGCGGAGGCGCTCGGCGTCCACGACCGGCTCGTCCTCCATCGTGCGGACGCCGCCGAGTTCACCTCGCCGCACGCGTTCGACCTGGTGATCAGCGTCGGGGCGACGCACGCGTTCGGCGGCCTGCCGCCCACGCTCGCGGCGGCGCGCGAGCACCTGGCCCCCGGCGGGCGCGTCCTGGTCGGCGACGGTTTCTGGGCCGGGGAGCCGTCCGCCGAGGCGGTGGAGATGCTGGGCGAGCTCACCGGCCTGCCGGCCCTGATGGACCGCGTCACCGCCGACGGCTGGACGCCCGTGCACGGCCACATCAGCACCCGCCAGGAGCTCGACGACTACGAGTGGGCCTGGACGGGCTCGCTGGCGTCCTGGGCTCTGGACAACCCCGACCATCCGGACAGGTGCGAGGCCCTCACGACGGCCCACACCCACCGCGCCGAGTGGCTGCGCGTCTACCGGGACGTCTTCGGGTTCGTCACCCTCGTCCTGCGCCCGACGTCCGACTGACGGGCCACGCCCGCGCCTCGGCCGACGTCAGGAGGCCGCCCGCCGGCTCCTGCACACATGCCGCCGCGCCAACTCGGCCCAGACCGCGGCGGCACGGGCGTACGGGCCCCTGGCGGTCTCCTCGTGGTCCCCGCGCTCGGTGACCCGCCGCACGAAGAACTGCGCCGCCTCGAAGCACAGGACGTACTCCTCGCAACAGGACGCTTCGACCACGCGTACGAGCCCGCGCGACACATGGGGCTCCCACGTCGGCACGTCAGACCGTCCCGCCCGGAACGCGGGCTTCCCCGGCGGACGGAAGGGGGCAGGAGCGCTCAGCTCTGGCAGAGGTGCTCACATCCCCGAAAGCATAGGCACCTCGCCCCAAGCCGGCCCACACATTTCAGTGTCCGGCATCAGTGACATACCTTCCCCACCGCCGACACCAAGCCCCGAGCCCTCGCACGGTCGTGCGAAGGCGCCTCGCGCGGCACGCCGGGCGCCGCGCGAAGCGCCCGAAAGGCTGTGGGGTCAGCGGCCCTGGTTGGCCACTGCTTCGATGGCGGCCTTGGCGGCCTCCGGGTCGAGGTAGCGCCCGCCGCGCACCTGCGGCTTGAAGTCGGCGTCCAGCTCGTACGCCAGCGGGATCCCCGTGGGGATGTTGAGCCCGGCGATGTCGTCGTCGCCGATGCCGTCGAGGTGCTTGACCAGGGCCCTCAGCGAGTTGCCGTGCGCGGTCACCAGGACCGTGCGCCCCGCGGCCAGGTCGGGGACGATCTCGTCGTACCAGTACGGGAGCATGCGGTCGACGACGTCCTTCAGGCACTCCGTGCGCGGCATGAGCTCCGGCGGCAGGAGGGCGTAACGGGGGTCGCCGGCCTGGGAGTACTCGTCGTCGTCGGCGATGGGCGGCGGCGGCACGTCGTACGAGCGGCGCCAGAGCATGAACTGCTCGTCGCCGAACTCCTCACGCGTCTGGGCCTTGTTCTTGCCCTGCAGGGCCCCGTAGTGGCGTTCGTTCAGCCGCCAGCTGCGCTTGACCGGCAGCCAGAGCAGGTCGGCCTCGCCCAGGGCGAGCTGGGCCGTCTGGATGGCCCGGGTCAGGAGGCTGGTGTGCAGGACGTCGGGCCGCAGACCGGCCTCCTGCAGGAGCCGGCCGCCGCGCCGGGCCTCGTCCTCGCCCTTGGCCGACAGGCTGACGTCCACCCAACCGGTGAACAGGCCCTTCGCGTTCCAGTCGCTCTCACCGTGCCGTAGCAGCACCAAAGTCGCCATGCGGCCAATCCTATGGCCGCCGCCCGGAGCGCCGGCAGGTCACTGCCCGGGGTCGGCGAATCGGGCGAAAGCCTGCAGGTTGGCCAGGGATTCGCCGCGTTTGGCACGCCACTCCCACTCCCGCCTGATGGAGGAGGCGAAGCCCAGCTCCAGCGCCCGGTCGAACCAGTCGTCGGCGTACGTCAGCACGCAGCCGAGCAGCCGGTCGACCTCCTCCTCGCTGACGGCGGCCAGCGGCACCCGGCCGACCAGGTAGA
This sequence comes from Nonomuraea sp. NPDC049655, assembly GCF_044465465.1. NCBI lineage: Bacteria > Bacillati > Actinomycetota > Actinomycetes > Streptosporangiales > Streptosporangiaceae > Nonomuraea > Nonomuraea sp. NPDC049655. The sequence continues at coordinate 71,756 of NZ_JBITLS010000022.1, read as the reverse complement.
CGTCGCCGACGGGGTCGAGGGAGAAGTGCACGCCGTACATGGCGCCGTTCTTGCCGAGGAGCCAGCGGTAGAACTCCTCGTGGTTCTCGTCCGGCTGGCGGCAGAAGAACGCCTCGACGTGCAGCACCCGCTCGCCGACGATCAGCCAGGTCATGGTGGCGAGCTTGTGCTGTCCGGGCAGCTTGACCAGGAACGCCCCGGGCCGCGGCTCGTCGTAGGAGACGTCCGCGGCCTTGAGCGCGGCTTCGACGACATCGCGCATGGGATACAGCTTAGGAGCGCGCGACGTGAGGCCGTCCAGCCGCTAGAAGTTGAGCGCCACGGGCACCTTGTGCAGGTTCGCGACGGCGCCCGCGTACACCTCCATGAGCCGGCCCGCCGTCGCCTGCCAGCCGAAGGCGGCCGCGTGCGTGCGCGCCCCCCGCGACAACTGCTCACGCCAGTCCGGCAGGGTGACCAGGCGGTGCAGGACGCGGGCCCATTCGTCCGGGTCGTGCCCGTCCACCAACACGCCGGAGACCCCGTCGTGGACGGCGGTGCGCAGCCCGCCCACGGCCGCGGCGGCGACCGGCGTCCCGCAGGCCTGCGACTCCAGGGCCACGAGCCCGAACGACTCGCTGTAGGACGGCACGACCGTCACGTCCGCCGCCCGGTACCAGTCGGCCAGTTCCTCCTGCGGGGCCGGCGGCACGAGCCGGACGACGTCGGAGATGCCCAGCTCACCGGCCAGTTCGGTGAGGATGGACGGCCGGGCGAGCCCGTTGCCCGACGGCCCGCCGACGCAGGCGACGACCAGCCGGCCGCGCAGCGAGGGGTCGTCGATGAGCATGCGCGAGGCCGCGCGCAGCAGCACGTCGGGGGCCTTGAGCGGCTGGATGCGGCCGACGAACAGCAGCACGCGGGCGTCCTGCGGCAGGCCGAGCCGCTGCCGGGCGGCGCCCTGCGAGGCGGGCTGGAAGACGGTGAGGTTGACGCCGGGGTTCACGACGGCCACGCGCTGTGGGGCGGCGCCGTACAGGTCGATGAGCTCGCGGGCCTCGTCGGCGGTGTTGGCCACGAGACGGTCGGCGATCTCCACGACCTGTTCCTCGCCCACCACGCGGGCCTGCGGCTCCGGCTTGTCGTCCTGGGCGAGCAGCAGGTTCTTGACCTTGGCCATGGTGTGCATGGTGTGCACGAGCGGCACGCCCCAGCGCTCCTTGGCCAGCCAGCCGACCTGCCCGGACAGCCAGTAGTGGGAGTGGATGACGTCGTAGCGGCCGGGGTCGTACATGGCCTCGGTGCGCAGCACCTCGGACAGGAAGGCGCACAGCTGCCCGGGAAGGTCCGCGCGGTCCATCTCCTCGTACGGCCCGGCCGTCAGGTGACGTACCAGGACGCCTGGGGCGAGTTCGGCCACGGGTGGCTGGTCGCGGGCGGTGGCCCTGGTGAAGATCTCCACCTCCACGCCGAGTTGCGCCAGCCTCCTGGCCGACTCGACGATGTACACGTTCATCCCACCGGCGTCGCCCGTGCCGGGCTGGTCCAATGGCGATGTGTGCATGCTGATGGTCGCGACCCGGCTGACCCGTCGTCGCCTCACTCGACATCACCTCCAAGCGGAATACAACTATCCGAATTTTTTCGACATTCCCTGCCGCGGTTCGCACCGCGTCCGCCCTGGCAGGATGAGGGGCATGCAGAGAACGGCAGTGGTGACCGGCGCGAGCGGCGGGATCGGCGAGGCGACCGCGCGGCGGCTCGCCGCTGAAGGTTACGTGGTGGTGGCGGGCGCACGGCGCCGCGACCGGCTGGACAAGCTGGCCGCGGAGGTGCCCTCGATCAGGCCGGTGACGCTCGACGTGACCTCTCAGGAGTCGGTTGACGCGCTGGTGGGCTCGCTCGACCGCTGCGACGTGCTGGTCAACAACGCCGGTGGCGCGCTCGGCATGGAATCGGTCACTGACGGCCTTCTGGACGACTGGCAGCAGATGTACGACACGAACGTACTCGGCTCCCTACGCATGACCCAGGCGCTGATCCCCAAACTCGTGGAGTCGGGCGACGGCGTGCTGGTGATGCTGACCTCGACCGCCGCCCTGGTCTCCTACGAGGGCGGCGGCGGCTACTGCGCGGCCAAGCACGCCCAGTCCGCGATGGCCGAGACCCTCCGCCTGGAGCTGGTCGGGCAGCCGGTCCGGGTGGTCGAGATCGCGCCGGGCATGGTCAAAAGCGAGGGCTTCGCGGTCACCCGCTTCCGCGGCGACGAGACGGCCGCCGCCCGCGTGTACGAGGGCGTCCCCGACCCGCTGTCCGCCGACGACGTGGCCGACGCCATCGCCTGGTGCGTGACGCGCCCGTCGCACGTCAACATCGACCGCCTGGTGATCAGGCCGCGCGCCCAGGCCGCCCAGCACAAGGTGCACCGCGTCAGCGGCGGCTGAGCCCGATGGCCAGACCGGTCGGCGCGATCACCCGCGGCACGACGTGGCACAACCGGCTGCGCCGGGTCGACCGCTGGACGGCCGCCGTGCACGGCCCGGCCCTGCGCGCCGCCGTCCGCCCGCTCGTCGTCGACCTCGGCTACGGCGCCTCGCACACGACCACGTTCGAGCTGTTCACCCGGCTGCGCGCGGTCGCGCCCGACGTCGAGGTGGTCGGCATCGAGATCGACCCGGCCAGGGTGGCCCTGGCCAAGCCGTACGAGCGGGAGGGGCTGAGCTTCGCGCTCGGCGGCTTCGAGCTGCCCGTCCCGCGCCCGCCGACGCTGGTCCGCGCCTTCAACGTGCTGCGCCAGTACGGCGAGGCGGAGGCGTGGCACTACTGGGACGTGCTGTGCGGCAAGCTGGCCCCCGGCGGCGTGCTGGTCGAGGGCACCTGCTCCGAGACCGGACGGCGGGCGGTCTGGGTGGGCCTGTCCCCCGACGGCCCGCGCACGCTGACGTTCTCCGCCCGGTTCGACGCCTTCGAGCGGCCTTCCGACCTGGCCGACCGGCTGCCGAAGACCCTCATCCACCGGAACGTGCCGGGTGAGCGCATCCATGCGTTCCTGCGTGACTTCGACCACGCGTGGGCGGTCAGCGCCCCTTACGGCGTGCACGGGCTGCGGCAGCGCTGGCTGGCGTCCGTGCGGCTGCTGGCCGGGCAGTGGCCGGTGGCGGTGCGCCCGCCGCTCGGCGGCCCGGCCCGCTGGCGGCTCGGCGAGCTGACGCTGCCCTGGTCGGCGGTGGACCCGCGCTGACGGATCCGGGCCATCGGGAGAGCTGACGGGATCCGGGCTATCGGGAGAGCTGACGGGATCCGGGCCATCGGGAGAGCTGACGGGATCCGGGCTATCGGGAGAGCTGTGCGAGGAACACCTCGTAGGCGGCGGTGTCGAACAGCACGAACCTGACCTCCTCCACCGACGTCCCCGCCGCGCGCACGGCGGCCACGGCGATGCGGGCGGCGTCGTCGAGCGGCCAGCCGTAGACGCCCGTGGAGATCGCGGGGAAGGCCACCGTCCGCGCGCCCAGCTCGTCCGCCACCCGCAGCGACTCCTGGTGGCAGGAGGCCAGCAGCTCGGAGCGGTCCTGCGACCTGGAGTAGACCGGCCCGACCGTGTGGATCACCCAGCGGGCCGGCAGCAGCCCGGCGGTGGTGGCGACGGCCCGGCCGGTCGGCAGGCCCTTGCCGTAATGCCCGGCGCGCAGCCGCCTGCACTCCTCCAGGATCTCCGGCCCGCCGCGGCGGTGGATGGCGCCGTCGACGCCCCCGCCGCCGAGCAGCGAGGAGTTGGCCGCGTTCACGATCGCGTCGGCCCGCTGCTCGGTGATGTCGCCCTGCACCAACGTGACATTCATCTCACCGAGCCTGCCAGGCGGGGTTCCGGGCCGCCACTTGCCGCTCCCGGATGCCAGCTCGACGCTTTGTAGAGCTACCCTGAAGGGCGTGAAGGGTCTTGGCGAGCTTGAGCGCAGCATCATGGACATCCTCTGGGCGGAGCACAACCCGCTGACCGCCCGCGAGGTCGGCAGGCTCATTGCCGATCGCGACCTCGCCCCCACGACGGTGATGACCGTACTCGACCGCCTCACGCGCAAGGGCTTCCTGGAGCGCACCAGGGACGGCCGCGCGTGGCGTTACGAACCGGCCGCGAGCCGTGACGCCTACATCGCCGAGCTTATGCTTGAGGCGTTGGACCTGACGGGCGACCGATCGGCCGCCCTGACCCGCTTCGCCCAGGCCGTGTCGGGCCCGGAGGCGGAGATCCTGCGGAGAGCTCTCACGGAGCTGGAGGAAGAGTGATCACGGCAGCGGTGCTAGCGGCGCTCGCCACGGCGTGCGCGCTCGGCTCCTGGCGTTTCACGACGGCCCGGTGGACCTCCCGTGCCCCGAGGCTCGCCATCATCGTCTGGCAGTCCCTGGGCGTGGCCTGGGGCCTGGCCACCACCGGCGCCATGCTGGCCTACGCGGTCCTGCCCTACAACGTGGGCGTGCTGCCGGGGCTGATCGCCTTCGCCCGCGGCAGGACACCGGTCGAGGCGTGGGACCCGCTGCACGTCCTGGCCATGATCGCCGGTCTCACGTCGCTGGCGGTGCTGGTCGTGGTGCTGCTGACGGCCGGCGTGCAGGCGTTGCGCGCGCGGCGGCGGCATCGCGTGCTGCTCGCGCTGATCTCCCGCGACGATCCGGGCGTGCCGGGGGTGCGGGTGCTCGACCATCCCAGCGCGGCGGCGTACTGCGTGCCGGGGTTGCGCTCGCAGGTCGTGGTCAGCGCGGGCGCGCTTGAGCTGCTGTCGCCGGACGAGATGGCGGCCGTGCTGGCGCACGAGGCCGCCCACGTGCGCGAGCGGCACGATCTGGTGCTGCTGCCGTTCGCCGCGCTGCGCCGGGCGCTGCCCTGGTCGAAGGTGGTGGCCGACGCGCAGGCGCAGGTGGAGCTGCTGATCGAGATGGCCGCCGACGACCGCGCCCGCCGCTACTGCTCACCGCGCAGGCTCGCGACGGCGCTGCTCAGGTTCGGTACGGCCGGCGCCATGCCGACCCCGCAGGGCATGCTCGGCGTGCACGCGCACAACGTCATGGCCAGGGTGGACCGCCTGATCAAGCCAGGGCCGGAATTGTCAGCATTTGTCCGATACGGCTACCTCGCCCTCTCTGTGAGCTTGCTCACCACCACCCCCTTCCTGTGGGTCTACCAGCTCTGACTGCTTGCAGGTGTTAGCCGTTCCGTTTGCAATTGCAAGCACGGGACGGCAGACTGTGGGTATGGCACTACCGAAGGTCGGCTCGATCGGCGAGTACATCCGCGAGCAACGGCAACAGGCGAAGATCTCGCTGCGCCAGCTCGCGCAGGCGGCAGGGGTCTCCAACCCCTACCTGAGCCAGATCGAGCGCGGGCTGCGCAAGCCGAGCGCGGAGATTCTCAACCAGATCGCCAAGGGTCTGCGGATCTCCTCGCAGGCGCTCTACGTGCAGGCCGGCCTCATCGAGGACCGGGAGCCGCCGAGCGACGTGATCACCGCGGTCAACGCCGACACGCTGCTCACCGAGCGGCAGCGCCAGGTGCTGATCGACATCTATGAATCGTTCCGCAAGGAGAACCGCACCGAGGGCGAGCAGACCTCCCAGAACGCCCGCCCTCAGCACGACTCCACCGCGGACGACGAGCCGCCGCTGCCCGAGGAGTATCTCGCCGCGCTTGAGCCCTACGCGGCCTCCCCCGGCAACGGGACCGTCACCCAGGAAACCAAGGAAGGTTAACCCATGACGCTTGCCACCGAGGTCAAGAAGCTCACCGACTCCAAGCCGTTCTACGCCTTCGCCGGCGCCGGCGACTTCGCCGTCGAGAAGCTGCGCGAGCTGCCCGAGCAGCTGCGTCAGCTCCAGTCCCGCCGCTCGGAGCTGGCCAGGGACCTGCCGGAGAAGACCCGCGCGTACGCCGACAAGGCCGAGGGCTTCGTCCGCGAGTTCCCGGACAAGGCCCGCGAGTACGCCGACCAGCTGAGCAACAAGGCCACCGAGGTCTACGAGGACTTCGCCACCCGTGGCCGCAAGGTCGTCAGCAAGACGACCGGCGAAGCCGCCCTTGAGCTGGAGGAGGTGTCGGAGGCCGCCGAGCCGCCCGTCGCCGAGCCCGTCAAGAAGACCACGCGCACGCCTCGGGCCAAGGCCTGAGCGAGCGAGCGGGCCCGCCTCTTCGGAGGCGGGCCCGTTCCTGTTCCGGTGCCCGCTTGTCGGGGACGCCTATTAGGCTGGGGCCGATTTCATCGCGGCGTTGGGTGGAGCCAGCAACATGAATATGATCAACGGCGTTTTCAACTTCCTTTTCCTGGTGCTCGCCGCCGTCATCTTCGGCATGTCGGTCTACGCGCTGGTGCACGCGGCGCGCGTGCCGACCAACGCGTTCGTCTCGGCGGGCAAGCTGCAGAAGAAGATCTGGGTGCTCATCCTCGCGCTGGCGACCCTGCTCTCCGGCGGCGGCGCGCTGGGCTACTTCAACGACTTCATGCTGATCGGCGGCTTCCGGTTCATCGGCCTCAACGGGCTCGGCCTGTTCTCCATCCTGGCCGTCATCGCCGCCACGATCTACATCGTCGACGTCAAGCCCGCGGTCAAGGGCATGGGCCGCGGCAACAGCGGCCCCTACGGCCCCTGGTAGGCCGGCCCCGTCCAGATCAGGCCAGCTCCGCCGCCAGCCACGCGGCGATGCGCTCGTGCCCGGCGAACGTGGGATGCACGCCGTCGGGCAGCACCGTCTCCGACGGCCTGCCGGTCACCCATTTCCGGCGCATCGGGTCGAGGAACGGCACGCCCGCGGCGTCGGCCACCTCCGCCAGGGCGTCGCGCACCCGGTAGGCCTTGGCCGGGGTGTCCTCCAGCCAGATCGGGCCGACCATGACGACCTTGGTGACCGGCCAGCGGCGGCGCACCTCGGCGAGCAGGGCGGCGGCGGCCGCGCGCACCTGCCCGGTGCTCCAGCGCTGGTCGTTGTGGCCGCCGGAGATGACCAGCACGTCGGGGGCCGGCCGCCAGGCCAGCTCCTCCTCGAACGACCGCCGGAACGTGCGGCCCACCTTGCCCTCGTTGAGATAACCGGTGCCGCCGGCGCCGGCGATGACCGGCTGCCAGCCGAGCAGCCGCGCCGACTCCGAGGCGTAGGTCCGCCAGGGCGGCACCGGGCCGGATCCGACGGTGAAGCTGTCGCCCACGAACATCATCACGGGAACCGCCGGACGGGCGGGAGGGACGGCCTCGGGCGCCCGCTGCGGCGGCGTCCGGGCCACCGCGCTCGTACATGCTGAAATTCCAGCAAATATCCCTATTAGTGCGACGACCGGGGCGATTCTTCCTCGAAGCATCAGGCCACGCATAATCACCCCGGGGCACTAGGCTGCCGATATGACCGCCGACCTCCACGGACGCACGCAACGGCTCGAACTGTCCGACCAGAGCCTGCGGGATTTCGAAGCCGTCGTGCTGGACGCGACGCCTGAGGGGATCGTGCTGAGCAGGTCGGCATTCTATCCAGGCGGCGGCGGCCAGCCTGCCGATCACGGAGTTCTGGTCTGGCAGGGCGTGGAGACGCGCATCGTCGGGGTGCGCAAAGGCGACGATCTCTACCTGATCCCCGCCGAAGGCGACCCGATCCCGCCCGCCGGCACGGTGGTCGAGGCAGCGGTGGCCGACGCCCGGCGTTCGGCGCTCATGCGTACGCACTCGGGCCTGCACGTGTTGTGCGGCGTGGTGTTCAGGGACTACGGCTGCCTGGTCACCGGCGGCAACATGGACGAGCTGAGCGCCCGCATGGACTTCGACCTGCCCGAGGTGCCGCCCGGCTTCAAGGAGGCCGTCGAGGACGCGTGCAACGCCGAGATCGCCGCCGACCGCCGCATCGACGTGCGCGTGCTGCCGCGGCGGGAGGCGTTCGAGATCCCCGACATCATCCGCACGGCCGGCAACCTGGTGCCCGAGGCCGTCCAGGACGTGCGCGTCGTCGACATCGTGGGCCTCGACACGCAGGCCGACGGCGGCACCCACGTGGCCTCGACCAAGCAGATCGGCCGCATCAGGGTGGCCAAGATCGAGAGCAAGGGCCGCGGCTTCCGCCGGCTGCGCATCGCGATCTCCGACTAGCGCCCCTCGACCAGCCCGGCGAGCCCGTCGAGCAGCGCGTCGAGGCCGAAGGCGAACAGCCGGTCGAGGTCGAGGTCGAACTCGCCGCCCAGCTCCTCGATGACGCCGGTGAAGGCGGTCAGCCGCCCCGACTCCGCCAGCGCCTGGAGCTCCCCCTCCCGGCTGGTCATCCACTCGTCGGCGGTCAGCCCGGTCGCGGCCTGGGCCTGCTGCTCCATCTCGATGTTGGCGGCCAGGCCCTGGACGAAGCTGAACAGCAGGGTGTGCACGTGCATCTTGCTGATGGGATCGAGGGGCGAGCCCTCCAGCGTGCGCATGACCCACTCGGTGTGGGCGATCAGGCTGGCCGAGGGCAGCGGCCTGGTCAGTGAGGTGACCCTGGCCATCCACGGGTGAGTGCGGTAGCCCGCCCACTGCACCCGGGCGGCGGTCTCCAGCCTGGCCCGCCATCCGTCGGGCGGCGGGTCGGGCAGCGGGAACTCCCTGATCACATGGTCGATCATGAGCATGACCAGGTCGTCCTTGCCGCCGACGTGCCGGTAGAGGGACATGGTGGCCACGCCGAGGCGGCCCGCGACGCCGCGCATGGTCAGCTCGGCGAGGCCGTCGGCGTCGGCGATCTCGACGGCCGCGGCCACGATGCGGTCGCGGGTCAGGTCGTCGCCGGACGGGACGGGCGCCCGCCGCGCCCTGCCGCCGCGGATCTCGGCCACGATCGTGCCGACGCGCGGCTCGGCGACCACCACGCCCTCCTGGGCCAGGACCGTGAGCGCCTTGGCGGCCGTGGCGAGCGCGACCTCCCAGTCGCGGGCGAGCTGCCTGGTGGAGGGCACCCGGTCGCCGGGGCGGAGCCGGCCGTCGGCGATGCGCCGCCTGATGTCCTCGACGATGCGCGCGTAGGGCGGAGCGGTCATCACAATCCTTTCTCTGTACTAGTACAGATCGTACCAGTGAACCCTTGTGAGCTGCTGTATGTACGACGTACATTCAGTCCCGCGTACAACGTCAACAGCAAGGAGCACGTCATGAAGGTTCTGGTCTCGGGAGCGAGCGTCGGTGGGCCCGTCCTGGCTCACTGGCTGCGGCGGCGCGGCTTCGAGGTCACGCTGGTCGAGCGCGCGCCGCGCCCGCGCAGGGGCGGCCAGGCCGTCGACCTCCGCGGCGCCGCCCTGGTCGTGGCCGACCGCATGGGCATCCTGGAGCAGGTCAGGGCCGCGCGGACGACCATGCGCGGCATGTCCATGGTCGACGGCGACGGCAACGAGATCATGCGCAGCACCGAGGAGACGATCAGCGGCGGCCGGCTCGACAGCCCGGACGTCGAGATCGCCCGCGACGACCTCACCGCGATCGTCGGCGCCGTCACCGACGCCCCCTGCCGCTACGGCGACTCCATCGCCGCCCTCGCCCAGGACGACGACGGCGTGGACGTGACCTTCGACAGCGGCGTCCGGGAACGCTACGACTACGTGATCGGCGCCGACGGCCTGCACTCCAACGTCAGGCGTCTGGTGTTCGGCCCGGAGCAGCGCTTCCTGCGGCACCTCGGCATGTACGTCTCCATCTACACCGCCGACAACTTCCTCGGCCTGGATCACTGGCAGCTCTGGCACCGCGAGGGGGAGGCCGGGTTCGGCCTGTTCAGCGACCGGGAGCCGGCCGTGATGAAGGTGAACATGGGCTTCGCCGCGGGCCCGATCGACTACGACCACCGCGACGTCGAGCAGCAGAAGCGCCTGGTCCAGGAGCACTGCTCGGGGCTGCGCTGGGAGGCGCCCAAGCTGCTCGCGGCCATGTGGCAGGCCGACGACTTCTACTTCGACGCCATGGCCCAGGTGGAGATGGACCGCTGGTCGCAGGGCCGGGTCGCGCTGATCGGCGACGCCGCCCACTGCCCCTCGCCGCTGTCGGGGCAGGGCACCAGCCTGGCCCTGGTGGGGGCGTACGTGCTGGCCGAGGAGCTGGGCCAGGCCCCCGAGGGGGCGTTCGACCGCTATGAGCAGCGCATGCGGCCCTACGTCGCCCTGAACCAGGCTCTGGCCCTGGAGAACCCGGGCATGGCCGCCTCGCCCGAGAGCGTACGCCGGGCGGCCGACGCCATCACCCTGGATTGACACCCGCAACCGCTACGATGTCCCGCCATGACGGGTTTCAGACTCACATTGGCCGCCCTGGGAGCCACCGCTCTGACGTTGCTGGCCACCCCCGCCTCGGCGGAGGCCGGGATCACGGACCAGGTGACGATGACGCTCGCCAAGGACGGCACTCTCCACGTGGTAGAGAAGATCACCGGGGCGTCCGGCGGCCTCAAGCGCACCCTGCTCACCAAGACCCGCTACGACGACGACAACGACCGCGTCTACCGGGTCACCAACGTCAAGGGCGGCAAGCTCGACGGCGACGTCCTGACCGTGACCGGCCAGACCGTCGAGTACGACGTCAAGGGCGCGGTGACCACCTCCGGCGGGGTCGAGGAGCTGCGCTGGTTCGCCGTCAGCGGCTGGAGCGTCCCCGTCACCAAGGCGACCGTCCAGGTCAGCGGGCCCGGCCAGGTGCAGAACCTGTCGTGCTTCGCCGGCGACCTGACCTCGGCGATCGGCTGCACCTCGGCCTCGATGGACCACACCGCCACCCGGGCCGACTTCGAGCAGGACAACCTCGCGGCGGGCCAGGCCCTGACGGTGGTCGTCGGCTACCCCAAGGGCTCCAGCTCCGGGGCGCCCATCCTGGAGCGCCGCTTCTCGCTGGCCTCGGCGTTCACCCTCGACCTGGTCACCGGCGGCGCGCTGGCCGCCCTGCTGGTGCTGCTGCTCGGCGGCGTCGGCCTGCTCTACTGGACGCGCGGCCGGGACGCCCGGGTCGCGGGCCACGAGAAGGGCGGGGTCGATCCCATCCAGAACGGGCACTTCACCCCGCCGGACGGCGTGCGTCCCGGCCAGATCGGCACGCTGGTGGACGAGCAGGCCGACGTGATCGACGTGACCGCCACCATCGTCGACCTGGCCGTCCGCGGCTACCTGCGGATCGACGAGCAGCCCCGCCAGACCTACGACGCCCCCGACTGGCTGCTGGTCAGGCTGCCGAACGCGCCGGTCAACTCGCTGCTGACGTACGAGCGCGCCCTGTACGACGCGGTCTTCGACGGCCGCGACGCGGTGCTGCTCTCCCAGCTGTCCGGCTCGTTCGCCGGCCATCTGGGCAAGGTGCGCGACGCGCTCTACAGCGACGTGGTCGAGCAGGGCTGGTTCGCCCGCCGTCCCGACACCGAGCGCACCCGGTGGACGACGATCGGCGTCGTGCTGATCGGCCTGGGCCTGCTGGCCACGGTCGGGCTGGCCTGGTTCACCACGTACGGGCTGCTGGGGCTGGCCCTGGTCATCGCGGGCGGCGCGCTGGCCGCCGGCGGCCAGTACATGCCGGCCAAGACCGCCAAGGGCTCGGCCGCGCTCGCGCACACGATGGGCTTCCGCGAGTACCTGTTCTCCGGCGACCTCGGCGAGGTGCCCGAGCAGCACCGGGTGGAGCTGTTCTCGCGCTACCTGCCGTACGCGGTGATCTTCGACGGGGTCGAGCACTGGTCGCGGGTGGTGGCCTCGGTGACCGGCAACGGCCACCAGGCCGACAACCTCTACTGGTACCACGGGCCGGCGGAGTGGGACCTGTCCAAGTTCGCCGGGTCGATGCGCACGTTCACCACGACGACCTCGGGGGCCATCTCCGCCAGCCGCCAGTTCCGCACCCTGTAGACACTCCGCGCGGCGGCGGCTCTCGCCCCTCTAGCGGATCCGCAGCTCGCCGACCGGCCGGCCGCCGCCCAGCAGCGCCGGCCTGGCCAGCTCGGCCAGCTCGGGCGCGTCCAGGCCGAGCGAGCGCAGGGCCGCCACGGTGACGGGCACGCGGGCCCGCGACGAGCCGTCCTCGATCTTGATCGTGCCGGCTCGGCCGTCCTCGAACGCGAACGCGTCGAACGCCTCCGCGCCCGCCTTCAGCATCAGACCGGGGATCGCGCGCATGAGCTTGGCCTCGGGCCGGTCGGTGCCGGAGGTCCATTCGGGGTGGGCGCGCATGGCGTCGAAGATGCGCCGCTCGAACGAGCCCTCCGCGGCCAGCGGGAAGGCCCGGAACGCCTTGGTCACGCCGAGCATCGAGACGAAGAACAGCGGCGCGCCGCAGCCGTCCACGCCGGAGGCGGCCACCCGCTCGCCGGTCAGGTCCTCGACCGTCGCGCGGATCGCGCGCTGGAGCGGGTGCGCGGGCTCCAGATAGGTGGTGAGCGGCCAGTCGTTGAGCACGCAGGTGGCCAGCATGGCGGCGTGCTTGCCGGAGCAGTTCATGTAGACCCGGCCGAAGTCGGTCGAGGTGCGCTCGAACGGGTGGTCCTCCGGACACAGCAGGGCGGACTCGTCCAGGCCCGCTCCGGCCAGGATGTTCCGTACGCCGTCCACGTGGAACGCCTCACCGGAGTGCGAGGCGCAGGCCAGGGCCAGCAGCTCACCCTCCAGCTGGAGGCCGTTGCGCATCATGCCGAGCGCCTGCAGCGGCTTCATCGACGATCGCGGCGAGGCCGGCACGTGCACCGCTCCCCGCGTCTCCACCGGGACGCCCTGCGCGTCCACGGTGAGCATGCGGGCCAGATGAGTGGACTCCACGAACCCCGACCGGACAACCTCGACAACAAGCGACATTACGCGCCCCCTTTCGGCACGAGTCTACGAACAGTTCTTTCTGCGCCAGAATGGGATGCCATGCGAGCAGTCGTACAACGAGTGAGCTCGGCCTCCGTCGAGGTCGAGGGGCAGACGGTCGGCGCCATCGACGAGCCGGGGCTGCTCGTCCTGGTCGGCGTGACGCACACCGACACCCGCGCCGAGGCCGCCAAGCTCGCCGCCAAGCTGTGGGGCCTGCGCGTGCTGCACGGCGAGAAGTCGTGCTCCGACGTCTCCGCCCCGCTCCTGGTGATCAGCCAGTTCACCCTCTACGGCGACGCGCGCAAGGGGCGGCGCCCCACCTGGCAGGCCGCGGCCCCGGGGCCGGTCGCCGAGCCGCTGGTGGAGGCCGTGGTCGAGGAGCTGAGGGCGCTCGGCGCCCACGTGGAGACCGGCCGCTTCGGCGCCGACATGAAGGTCTCGCTGGTCAACGACGGGCCGATCACGCTCGTCCTCGACATCGACGCCTAGCGGGGTCAGCGGATCCGGCGGCGCAGCGAGGGGTCGATGCTGACGTTGCGACCGGCGTCCGGCGGCACGACGACCTCCTGGGCGGCGGCCACGCCACCGGCCAGCAGCGGCGCGTCGACCGGGACCGTGCGCTTGACCACGGCCAGCGCGATCGGGCCCAGCTCGTGGTGGCGGGCGGCCGAGCCGACGACGCCGATCTCCTGGCTCTCGAAGATCACCGGGTCGCCGTGCGCGGGCAGGGTGTCGACGCTGCCGTCGAGGTGCAGGAACACCAGGCGGCGCGGCGGGTGGCCCAGGTTGTGGACGCGCGCGACCGTCTCCTGACCGCGGTAGCAGCCCTTGCTCAGGTGGACGGCCGAGCCGATCCAGCCCACCTCGTGGGGGATCGTCTTGTGGTCGGTCTCGAAGCCGAGCCGCGGCCGGTGGGCCTCGATGCGCAGCGCCTCGTACGCCCACAGCCCCGCCAGGGGCCGGCCCAGATGATCGGCCAGCTCGGCCCGCGGCACCAGGAAGTCTTCGGTGGCCGTGGAGAGCACCGCCAGGTCGTCGGCCCGCGACACCTCCACGCGCAGCATGAACCGCATGCGGTCGAGATAGTCGACCAGGCTCTGCGCCGTGCCGGGCTCGACGTGCGCCAGCACGCTCTCGCCGTCGTCGACCAGCGTGAGGTGGTGCAGGACGCGGCCCTGGAGGTCGAGGTCGAGCGTCTGGGTCCACTGGCCGGGCGTCAGCGTGTCGAGCTTCTGCGAGGTCAGGTCGTTGAGCCATTTCAGCCGGTCGGCGCCGGAGATGCGGACCACCTCGCGGTTGCTGCGGTCGACGACCGCCTCACCCTTGGCCAGCGCGCGCTGCTCGGCGAACAGGTCGCCATAGTGCGCGGCTACGTCGGCGTCCGGCCCGTCGGCCGCGACGGCGCCGGGGAGATCGAGCAGAGGGCTACGCATGCATCCAAGGCTATCCGCCCCCGCGACGACGCCCGACGCCGGTGCCCGACGCCGGTGCCCGACGCCGGTGCCGCGGGTCAGCGGCAGTTGCGGCAGCGGCCGAACACCGTGAGGTGATGGACGTCGGCCGCGAACCCCAGCTCCTCGTCGAGCCCCTTCACCAGCCCCTCGGCCAGCTCGGGACGCACCTCGAAGACCTCGTCGCAACCCCGGCACACCAGGTGGACGTGGTCGGCCTCGGCCGCAAGGTGGTAGGTCGGCGCGCCGTGACCGAGGTGGGTGTGGGTGACCATGCCGAGCTCTTCGAGCAGTTCGAGCGTGCGGTAGACGGTGGAGATGTTGACCCCGCGCGCCGTCTCGCGCACCTTGGTGCAGATCTCCTCGGGCGTCGCGTGCTCCAGATCCTTGACCGCTTCGAGCACGAGCTGCCGCTGCGGGGTGACCCGGTAGCCCTTGGCGCGGAGTTCCTCGTGCCACTGCGTCTCGGTCATGCCCCCGAGTGTAAAGCGCACGATCGCCTGTTCGCGGCCGTCCGATAATTACTTGCCCCCGGCGTTCGCGACCGCATAGCTTCGTGAGTACGCGGAAAGGAGGTGGTCCGAATAATGGTTAGTCATAGTCGGGCTAGCGAGGTGGTTGTCCGCTAGCGCTGCGGACTGTTGTCTCGTGTCGCAAGCGAATCCGAGGCAACCACCGGGGCCCCTGGCAGCCGGAGGGCGGGATGACGCATCCCGGCCATTGGTCCATCCGGCCCGTCTGCTCGGCAGGCGGAGTGTTGCCCGGGGCCCTTCTTGTTTCTTCCCTCAGTGTTCCCCGTGGGGTTCGATCCCCAGTTCGGCGCAGGCCGCCCGGTAGAGGCGCACGACCGCCTTGCGCACCTGGGCGCGCTCGGTCAGCGTCTCGCCCCACGGCACGCGCACCCGCTCGCCGCCGTCGACCGTGAACTCCATGGCCTCGGCGTCGACGTCGCTGGTCACCGCCGAGGTGGCCTGCGGCCGGCCGCCGAGCCCGCGCACGATGACCAGGGCGTCGCCGGTGTGGTCGTCGTTCATGTGCCGCTTGATCGCCTCGACGGCGTCGGGGGTGAAGGGCGAGGTCATGCTCAGGACACCTTCTTCAGCTCGGCCGACATGTGGTCGGTGAGCGGGTGGCCGACGGCGGCCATCTCGTAGGCCCACATCAGGTTGCCGTTGACCAGGCCGTAGAGGCGGTGGCCCGCGGTGTACTCCTTGGCCGTGGAGGTGCGGGCCACGACGTCGGTGCGCAGCTCGATCTTGTGGAAGACCACTTCGCCGATGTAGATCTCGACGATGCCGGTCGGGTGCGCGAGCACCACTTCGATCTGCCGGTCGGGCTGCGGACGCCAGTAGCCGGACTCGGTGGCCAGCGGCCTGACCCGGTTGCCGTCGTTGTCGAGCAGCCAGGTGCGGCTGACGTAGGTCAGGAACGGCTTGCCGTTGTGGCCGAACTCGATCTCCTGGCCGAAGTTGAAGCTCTCGATCGTCGGATAGCCGCCCACGCCGGCGCCCTCCCAGCGGCCGAGCAGGAACGCGATCTGCTCCAGAGCGGGGTGCACCTCAGGTTCTTCCATGCTCACCAAGCCTAGCGCCGGTGGCTAACCTTCTGGATCGGGGAGACGTTTCGCCGGGGGGAGCCGCGATGCTGGATGCCTGGGCCGTGCCGCCGCACGTCGACGTGCTGTTCGTGGGCGCCCATCCGGACGACGAGTACCAGTCGTTGTCCACGTTCGGGCAGTGGCGCGAACGCCTCGGGCTGACCACCGGGGTCGTGACGGTCACCCGCGGCGAGGGCGGCGGCAACGCCGCCGGGCCGGAGAAGGGCGCGGCGCTCGGCCGGATCAGGGAGGCCGAGGAGCGCGAGGCGGTCGCGCACGCGGGCATCCGCGACGTCTTCTACCTGGACAGACCGGACTTCTGGTACACACTGTCGGCACCCCTGACCGCCCGCGCGTGGGGGCCCGGCACCCTCCGGCGGCTGGTCGAGACGATCAGGGCGACCAGGCCCTCGACCGTGGTGACGATGGACCCGCGGCCCTTCAACCAGCACGGCGGGCACCAGCTCGCCGCCCGGCTGGCCGTCGAGGCGTTCCGGCTGGCCGCCGACCCCGCCGCGTTCCCCGGGACGGGCGCGCCCTGGCGGGCCACCCGGCTGCTGACCCAGAACTGGGAGCTGCGCGGCCCCGTGGGCCCCGGCTGCGCGACGGGCGGCCTGCGCGACCCGGCCACCGGGCTGCCGCAGCTCGGCGTCTGGGCGGGCGCCTGGTCGCCGCGCCACCGCGCCACGTGGGCCCAGCGGGAGCGCGACGCCGAGCGGGCCTACCGCACGCAGGGGTTCGCCGCGCGGCCGGCGAAGGTGGCCGGGCCGTTCGGGTGCGACTGGTTCTCGGTCGTCTTCGACGGCGGGCGGCCGGTGCCGGCTCCCGTCGTCGAGCAGGCGGGCCTGCGTCCTCTGTACGCCGAGTTCCGCGACTGGGCGCGCGCGACCGGCCTGCCCTGGCTGGCCAACCGGGCGCAGCCGGACTACCCAGAGCCGCCCGCCACCACGCTCCCGGTCGCCGGGCGCGCCCCCGTGCTCGACGGCGTCGCCTCCGCCGGTGAGTACGCGGGCCCGGCCCTGCCCCTCGTCCACTGGGAGGGCGAGCGCTGCGCGGCGGCCGACTGCGCCGCGACCGCCCGGCTGACCCGCCACGGCGCCGACCTCTACGTCCAGGTCGAGGTCACCGACGAGGCGCGCGGCGCGGCCCTAGACGAGTGCGAGCGCCACTGGCGCACCGACGCGGTCGAGATCGCCCTCGACCCGCGCGGCGACTCCGACGACACCTCGACCACGTTCAAGCTGGGCGTCCTGCCCTACACCGCCGAGGGCGGCCCGTGCGCGGCCCGCGACGCCGACGCCCGCCAGGGCCCCGCCCCGCGGGTGGGCGTGGCGTCCGCGGCCCACGACGGCGGGTACGGCGTCGAGGTGCGCATCCCGTTCGCGCTGCTGCCCGCCCCGCCCACCACGCTGAGAGCGAACGTGCTCGTCTACGACTCCGACACCGGCGACAGGACCGGGCAGACGCGCCTGGCCTGGTCGCCGTTCGGCAGCGCCCAGGCCGATCCGTACGTGTGGGGCCGCGTCGGTCGGGGTTAGGGTGACGCCATGGCACGATCTTTGGTGATCAAGGTGACCGCGGGGGCGGACGCCCCTGAGCGGTGCAACCAGGCATTCACGGTGGCGGCGGCCGCGCTCGCGAGCGGCGTGCCGGTCTCCCTCTGGCTGACCGGCGAGTCGTCGTGGTTCGCCCTCCCGGGGCGGGCCAAGGAGTTCTCCCTGCCCCACGCGGCGCCGCTGGCGGACCTGCTGGAGGCCGTCCTGGCGGCCGGCCGGGTGACCCTGTGCACGCAGTGCGCCGCCCGCCGCGACATCACGGTCGACGACGTGATCGAGGGCGTGCGCATCGCCGGCGCGCCCGCGTTCGTGGAGGAGGCGGTCAGCGAGGGCGCCCAGGCCCTGGTCTACTAGGCCGTCAGCCGGACAGGACGGTGCTCAGCCGCTCCTGGCGCAGGGCCTCGTAGCGGGAGTCGTCGAGGGGCGTCAGGTCGCCCACGCGCCACGACAGCAGCAGGTCGGCCAGGGCCGGGTTGCGCGCCAGGGCCGGGCCGTGCAGGTACGTGCCCACCACGTGGCCCGCGTAGCAGCCCTCGAAGCCGTCGCCGTTGCCGACCCCGGCGACCGTCTTGGACAACGGCCGCACGCCCGGGCCGAGGTGCGTGACGCCCATGTGGTTCTCGAAACCGGTCAGCGTGGGCAGGTTGAGGGCGGCGTCGACCTCCGCGACCAGCTCGCCCACGGCCCGCGCGGGGCCGCGCGAGCTGGCGATGTCGAGCAGGCCGATGCCGTCGACCGGCTGGCCCTCCTCGCCGCCGAACGTGCTGCCCATGATCTGGTAGCCGGCGCACACGGCCAGCATCGCCGCGCCCCGGGCGATGGCCCGCTGGAGGCCGCCGTCGCGGCGCAGGCGCTGGGCGGCCAGGATCTGCGGACGGTCTTCGCCGCCGCCGATCAGGTAGATGTCGCCGGTCTCCGGCACGGGGTCGGCCGAGCGGACGTAGACGGTCTCGACCTCGATGCCCCGGCGCTGCGCACGCTGCTCCAGGACGAGCACGTTGCCCTGGTCGCCGTAGGTGCTCAGCAGGTCGGGGTAGATCCAGACGATGCTGAGGGCGCTGTCAGACGGCACGTCCGAACTCCGATCGGATCTGCTGGAAGGCGGTGTAGTTGGCGATCACGTCGACCCGGCCGGGCGGCTGCATGGCCAGCGCCTCGGAGAACGAGCTGCACAACGTGAACGGCACGTCGGCCACGTCGAGCCGGAGCGCCAGGTCGAGCCGCCGCTCACCGGTGACGAAGACCGGACGGCCGCGCAGGATGCGGTAGTCGACGTCCCACAACCACGAGGTGTCGCGGCCGTCGGGGCCCTGCGCGTTGACCGAGAGGATGATCGGCAGTTGCGGGTCGGCGACGTCGAAGGCCTCCAGCCAGCCGGCCGGGTTCTTGGCCAGCAGCAGCCGCGCGTGGCGGCCCTCGCGCTCGACCGTGGTGTAGCGGCCGGCCACCGAGGTGACCTCGCGCAGCCGGGGCAGCGCCCGGTCGACGGGCAGCCCGAACGCCTCGGCCACGGCCAGCGCCATCACCGCGTTGGAGCGGTTGGCCAGGCCGGGGAGCTGGATGTCGAGCATCCAGCGCTGCCCGCGCGGGTCGATGGCGACGTCGTCGTCGAGCACCCACTGCGGCTCTGGACGGTGGAAGGTGCACTCACGGCAGGACCAGTCGGCGTCTTTGCGGTCGAGGGGGCCGCCGCACTCGGGGCAGCACCAGGAGTCCTCCTTCCAGCGCTGGCCGCCGGCGACCCAGGTGACCTTGGCGGCGGTGGAGGCCCCCCAGGTGACGAGGGGGTCGTCGCAGTTGGCGATGACGTGGGTGGGCCTGCCCGACAGCGCCCTGCGCCACTTCTGCGCGAGCAGCCAGATCTCGGCCGCGCGGTCCATCTGGTCGCGGCTGAGGTTCATCAGGCAGACGACGCCGGCGCCAGTGGTGTCGAGCACCTCCGGCAGGTACTTCTCGTCGACCTCCAGCACGCCGTAGGGGGCGCCCTTGTGCTGGGAGAGCGCCGAGACGTGCCCGGCCGGCATGTTGGCGCCGAAGGCGTTGGTGGCGACCTCGCCCATCTCCAGCAGCGCGGAGGTGATCAACCTGGTCGTGGTGGTCTTGCCGTTGGTGGCGCTGACCAGGGCCAGCTTGCGGTCGCGGGCCAGCTTGCGCAGGAGGTCGGGTTCGAGCATCAGGCCCACCCTGCCGCCGATCACCGAGCCGTCACCGCGCCCGGTCATCCGCGAGAGCGTGGCAGCGCTGCGTCCCAGGGCGCTGGCGAGCTGAGCCCGCAGAGGAAGCTGGGTCATGCACATGGATCCTAGTCGCCGTTGAGTCCTACTCTGGAGTTGCACACGAAAACGCGGCCCGGTTGGTAGCCCGGGCGAAGCATCACGTATCCGCCCTTACCAGGGATGTCCGGTGTGCCGGAGGCGGCCTGTCCAGGTCGCTTTCCCGGCATGTCTGGTGAAGGGCGGAGAAGATGGTCACGTTGTCGGTCTATTTGGACGGCCCGTTCTGGGTCGGGGTGCTGGAGGTCGCCGAGGGCGGGCGGCTGCGGGCGACCCGGTTCACCCTCGGGTCCGAGCCCACCGATCCCGAGCTGCACGCGTTCCTGATGCGCCACGGCGTTGGGCTGCTGGAGCAGGCCCATGCCGCGCCCGCCGTGGCCGGCGGGGAGCGGGCGCGGCGGGTCAACCCCAAGCGGGCGGCCAAGCTGGCGGCGCGGGCCGCCGCCCAGGTGTCCGTACGGAGCACGGCCGCGCAGGAGGCGATGCGGCTGGAGCTGGAGAGCCGCAAGCGGCAGGCCGCGCAGGGACGTCGGGAACGGCGGCGCGAGCTGGCCGAGCACAAGCGCGAGGTGGCCCGCCGCAAGCGCCTCGAACGCCGCCGCGACCGCTGACCCGTCCCCGGGCGGGCGTCAGGCCGAGGGGGCGTCGACGAAGGCGATCTCCGGGGCGCCCCCGTGGTCGAACGGCAGGACGAACCGCTGCGGCCACGACAGCACCCCCTCCAGCCAGCCCGCGCCCATCGTCTGGCCGACGTGCCTGATCCTGGCCGACGCCTCGATGCCGATCGCCACGTTGGTGATGTCGCGCTGCACGCTCTCGTTCTCGTCGTCGCCCAGGATGACCCGCCAGGCCAGGGCCCGGTTGTGGTCCACCTCCATGGACAGCGGGTGGTGGCGCAGGGCCTTGGCGCGGTGGCCGAGCAGCTCGGCGTGCACCAGGTCGGCCGTGCCGTTGCCGTTGGACTGGCGGAACAGGGCGTACTCCATGGGCGGGGCCGGGCTGCGCAGGTTGGGGGCGGGCTGGCCGTACGGGAAGAGCCGGTCGACCTCGTGCAGCCAGCGCACCTGCGGGATCACCCACGACGCGCCCGGACGGTCGCCGCCCGGCTCGGCCCCCGACAGCAGCCGCGCGGCGACCTCGGCGGCCTTCTCGGTGAGCAGCGCCGGGTCGAACCAGCTCCGCAACGACCAGGCCCGCCGCTGGACGGCGCGTTCGACCAGCGTGGCGAGCAGGCACTCGCGGCGGCGGGCGGGCAGCTCGCCCCAGGCGGCCGACAGGGCGCGCGGCACGCCGGGCAGCGGCCGGTTGCTGACGAAGGCGAGCACGACCGTGTCGCACCAGATGCGCAGCCACGCCCAGTCGGGCCCGTCGGCGAGCACGTCGGCCTCTCTGAGCTCCACCAGGGTGCACGCCTGGCCGGTACGGCACTGCGCCCCGCACGCGGCCGACCTGCGCCCGCGGATGGGCGGCTGGGGGCCCGGCAGCGGCTTCTCCCGCGACTCGCCCAGCGGGACGCGCACCCGCAGCGGCCGGTCCATGCCGTCGGCGAAGACCGCGGCCGAGCCCGGCTGGAGCGAGACGACGTGCCTGGACTGCTCGTCGCTGAGGTTCATGGCCGCGCCGACGAGCTTCCTGTCGTCCTCGGCGGGCAGCCGGTGGACGACCTTCAGCGCGGTGTTCTTCACGACGTCGGAGACGAGCTTGGTCGGGATCTGCTCGGCCACCACGATGCCCTCGCCGTACGCCCTGATCTCGGCGAGCAGGCCGGCCAGCAGCTCCACGGCGTGCGTGGAGGCCCGGCCGTGGCCGCGGTCGCGCAGCAGCCGGTGGGCCTCCTCGATCACGATGACGTGCCGCAGCCCGGCCGACTTCTCCTTCCTGGCCCGCATGCGCAGGTGCTCGACGATCCGGATGATCAGCGTGCCCATGAGGAACGCCTTGTCCTCGTCGTTGGCGACGTCCTCGATGGCCAGGACGACGTTGCGCTCCAGCAGGCCGCCGATGTCGGCCGGGTGGCCGCCCTCGAAGAAGCGCCCGGCCGAGCCGACCCGCAACGACCGCAGCCTGAGCGAGATGAAGCCCTCGACGTCGGCCTGGACCTCGCGGCCGTAGCCGATCTCCTTGATGACGTCCATGGCGTGCTGCTGGAGCTGTTCGAGCGTCGGCACGCTGGGCGGGACGTTCGAGCCGGGCACGGCGCCGCCGGTCACGACGTCCCAGCCGGTGGCCTCGTAGACCCGTTGCAGGGACAGCGACATGATCTGCGGGAACGGCTCCTCGGCGTCGAAGGCGGCCATGAACAGCGCCCTGATCATGTCGATGTGCGCCTGGACGGGGTAGCCGGGCTCGGGTTCGAGCGGGTTGACGCTGAGCGGCACGCCCTCGGGGGCCGACGGGTTGATCACCGTCACCGGGTCGGCGATGCGGCCGGCCATGGCCGCGTACTCGGACTTGGCCGGCTCGATGGCCAGCCACGGGATGCGCGCCTCGCTGAGCTGCTCCAGCAGGTGCCGGACGGTCTGGGACTTGCCCGAGCCGGTCGCGCCGGTGACGAAGGCGTGCCTGTTGAGCGTGGCCAGGGGCACCCGGAAGCTGCCCACGCCTCTGTCCTGGCCGTCGAGGATCTCGCCCAGCTCCAGCTCGCCGCCGTCGGCCTCGGACGTCACGTCGAAGAAGCCGGAGTCGAGCACGCGTACGCCGGGCACCTCGCGCCTGGGCAGCCCGGCCAGCGCGGCCAGCGCACCGGCGGTGGCCGCGAAGGGCGCGGCGGCGCCGTCGGCCGGGTCCTGCATGGTGATGGCCAGGGCCTCCGACAGCGCGTAGACCGCGCCGTGCGCGCTGCGCAGCCGGTACGGGTGGTGGCTCATCTCGACCGACCCGACGAGCACGGGCGCGATCTGCCGCAGTTCCTCGGCGGTGGCCCCGCCGGCCAGCACGCGCACGTTCCACAGGCCGGCCTCGCGGAAGGCGTCGAGCTCCTGCATGCGGCGCTCGGCCCGTTCGGCGTCGAACCGGGAACGCTCGGAGGCGTCGCCGTACTGCCGCAGGACGTTGAGCTGGGTGCGCAGGTGCGCCACCTCGGCGTCGAGCAGGTCGGTCGGCTCGGCCACCACCAGCCAGGCGAACGGCCGCGACATGAGCGTGACCAGCGTCGACTCGAACAGCGTGGGCCGCTTCAGCTCGTCGGGGTCGGACCCGGCGAACTCGCGCCCCCGCCCGCCCAGCGGCGGCGCCTGGCGGCCGGGGCACGGCGTCCAGACCAGGTCGGCGAGGTCGGCCAGGTACTCCTCGTCCAGCTCGACGCCCCGCGCGCCGCCCGGGAACAGCAGCGGCTGGGGCCCGGTCGGCAGGCCGGGCACGTCGGTCGCCCTGCGCGGCTGGCGCGGCGGCGAGAGCGGGCCGGCGTTGGTGATCAGTTCGAGCGGCGCCCCGGAACCCCGCGACAGCCACCCGATGACGAACGGCCGGTCACGCTGCGCCGCCGACAACACGGCGGGCAGCACGGTGACGAAATCCCATTCCGCCGACGAGCTTCGCGAGGGTGCGGCGATCGACTGGATCCGATACCAGGGCCCGCTCAGCGAGACACTCGGCTGCATCTTCAATTCCCCCACAGTCGGTTCTCAGTAAAATCCCGCTGATCGTCAGCTCCTCACCACGCCCTTGACCAGGTCATTGCCTGCCCTTGCGCCAGTCAAGGCGTGGCGGTGGTGGCCCGAGGTTGGGTGGCGGCTCCTCGCCCTCGTCCTTGGCCTCCAGGGCCAGCACGGCCTCGCGCACCTCCTCCAGGTCGCCGAGCGTGGTCTTGGGGAAGGTGAGGATGGCCGGGTTGGCGTCGGCCAGCCGCACCCGCCTGCCCTCGGCGGTCGCGTCGGTGACGATCACGGACGTCGTGGGGAGCTGCTGGAGCTGGTGCGGCTCGACCAGGAACTCGCGCGACCGGTGGAGCACGCGCTCGGTCTCGGAGATCTTGTCGGCCGTCCGGCCCCACTCGGTGGACTCGGTGATGTCCTCGACCAGGTCGGCGTGGCCGTCGCCGCGGTCGCGGCGGGCGTCGTCCACCTGGGAGATGGTGGAGGTGTAGCCGCCGTCGAGGCCCGGCAGGGCGTCGCTGATCGTCTCGGTGAGCTGGGCCAGCTCCAGCCGGTGCTCGGTGCCGACGTGCTCGCTGGCGACCCGGGCGTCCTCGGCGTTGCCGAGGCGCATGAACGCCACGGCCGCGTGGCCGCGCCCCAGCCGCTCCTTCACGGTGGGGGTCAGGCTCCGGTACGTCAGCACCAGCCCGGTACGCGAGGTCTCGCACGCGTCCATGAGCCGGTCGAGCACGTCGCCGCGGAGCTTGTCGGCGCCGGCCACGATGATCGTGTGGTACCAGGGCCGGTCGGAGGCGGGCGACTGGCGCAGGATGTGGGTGAGCGCGGTGGCCACGTACGTGCCGAGCACCCGGTTGCCGAACACGCCGGCCTGCCGGTCCATGCTCACCACGCGCAGCCGGGCGGGCGGCAGCCGCACCGCCTGGGTGCCGAGCGTCTCCAGCTTGCGCAGCTGCGACTCAAGGGCCCAGGCGCGCTCGATCACCACCCGGTCGCTCACGCCGCGGCCGAACAGCGTGCCGATGCGTTCGAGCTGGGTCGCGGTGATCAGGCCGAAGCGCAGGTCGTCCCGCGGGTCGCCGACCTGCGCCAGGGCCCGCAGGGCGGCGGTGACCTGGCTGATGGTGGCGTTCTCGCCGAGCACTTCGAGCACCCGTTCCAGGATGGCGTTGTCGAAGCTGAGGTCGCGGGTGGTGCGGTGCTCCTCGCTCACGCTCACCACGTGGGCCAGCACGTCGGCGAACGCCTCCGGCTTGAGCGTGGCCCCGAGGTCGAGCTTCGGCAGGTCGACCGGCAGCACCCAGACCAGCGGGTCGTCGCCGCCCTTGCGGGCCAGCTCGATCAGGTCTTTGGCGACCGCGCCCTCCGACAGGTCGAGCACGGTCAGGTGGCCGCCGCTGTAGAGCCGCGTGGCGCCGAGCAGCGTGATCAGCGCGGACCAGCCGGGCAGCGTGCCGCCGGCCACGTCGATGCGGTCGATCTCGTCGGGGACGGCGACGGCGTACCAGGTGAGCTGGCGTTCGTGGCGCTCCTTCGACTCCTGCCAGTCGCGGTAGCGCCGGGCGTGCTCCTCCTGGGCGCGGAACAGCTCCTTGTCACGTTCCTGACGTTGCCGGTCGTCCCTGGCCTGCTGTTCGAGCACCCGGTAGCGGACCGCCCGGTCGCCCTGGAGCAGGGCGTAGGTGCAGATGCCCGCCACGCCGCCGGCCGCGACCAGCCCGAGGAGCGCGAACGACCATCCCAGGTAGCCGCTGACCGCGGCCACGAGGATCAGCGCGGACATGGTCAGGCTGATGGCCCGGATGACGCGTACGGGCCGGTTGAGCATGTCCTCCTGGAGCCGCTCGCGGCGCAGCGCCTCGGCCGCCGCCCGGCCGGACGACTCCGCGTCCGGCGCCGGCTCCTTCTCGGGCGAGGGACGCTTGGGCGGCGGCCCCGGGTCGGGATGCAGCAGGATGTACTGCCACCCCAGGTAGATGCGGTCCGCCTGGAGCTGGGCATGCTCGGGATGCACGTCCGCCACGTGACCCTCCGGCCGCGATATGTCGTTAGTTGCAGGGGCCAGCCCTTTTCCGCTCCGTGACAGCGTATGAGCTTCCACCCCCGTAGCGGCAGGGTTCGCGGCAATTCCCCCCGCCAGAAGGGACCATTGCGGCAGATGGGGCAACCGTGACCTATTACCATCCATACCCATGACGGAACCCTCCGGCGACAGCACGAGGCCGAGACGCCCGGTGGCGGTGCCCATCGCGGCTCTCGTGGCGGTCACGGCCGTCGGCATCACGGCCTTGCTGGGCGGGCTGAACGAGGCCCCCGACAAGGGCCCCGACCTGCTCGGTCAGGGCGCGACGCTCGACCAGGGCCGTTACTCCACGCGCTTCGTCGAGTCGCGGGTCAAGGTCGAGCGGGCCAAGACGCAGTTCGACGAGGACAAGCGGTTCGTGGAGCTGGTCTTCGAGGTCACCAACAAGGGGGACGAGACCTCCAGTGTCGGCCTGCCCCCCGACCCCGCGCAGCCGGACAAGGCGTGGCTCGGCTCGTCCTTCGCCGACTCGCTGGTCGCCATCAGCCCCAGGTTCTCCAAGGAGTCGGGGCCCTTCGTCTACGCCCTGGACAAGGGCGACGAGACCCGGCAGCTCCACCCCGGCGTGACCAGCCAGGTCCTCGTCCGGTACCGGCTCGGCGCGACCGAACGGCCCCCGGACAAGATCACGTTCGACGTGGCCGCCTTCGAGTACGTCCCCGGCTTCCAGGACGAGCGGCTGCAGTGGCAGATGGTCGCCAAGGAGAAGGACGACAAGTTCTACCCCGAGGTGAAGGCCCGCGTGACGCTGCCGGTCAAGGCGGGTGAGGGGGCATGACCGCCACCCAGCCGCGTTCCTCCGCCGTCCCCGAGCGCCCCGAGCGGCCCGGCCGCCGCGCCGGACGCGGGCCTGGCGGCGGTTCCAAAGTGCTCAACGCCTGCGCCGGGCTGCTGCTGGCGGCCGCCGCCGTCGGGCTGCAGACGTTCCACCTGACCGCCAACGAGGCGAGCGCCAGGGTGACCTACACGGGCGCCAAGGGCGAGGACGTGGACGCCAGGCGGTTCACCGTCCGGCTCGACTCGTTCCTGGCCGCCAAGACGATCCAGAACAGCGACGAGACCATCACGACGGACAACCTGTTCCTCGTCGTCAACGCCTCGGCCAGGTCGAGCCTCAAGCCGTACCACCTGGGGCAGCCGCAGCTGCTGACCGCGGACGGCAAGAAGTTCCAGGCCACCGACCGCGTGGCGAGCACTCTGACGCTGGCGAACACGTGGGTCCAGCCCGACATCTGGGTCAGCGGGCGGTTCTTCTTCGAGGTTCCTTCATCGGCGCTGCCGGGAGCGCGGGTGGTCTTCGGGCTGCCGGCCGAGATGCTGGTGGAGCCGTTCCAGCCGGAGGTCGAGATCGACCTCGGGCTCGACGAGGAGGCCGCGCGCAAGCTCGCGGCCTCGCCGCAGGCCGTCTACTCCACCGTCAAGAAGTGATCGCACTGTGAGCACGAACGAGCGCGACTGGTTCGCCCCCAGGAACGACCACCACTCCGAGGACCCCGCCCCGGCCCCCTCGGCCTTCCCGCCTCCCCCGGCGCCCGCGGACCCCGCGACCCCGCCGGGGGCTCCGGCCTTCCCCCCGCCCGCGGCGGAGCCGCCGCCGTCCCAGCCGCCCGCGGCGGGGCCGATGCCGCCTGCGCCGCAGACGCCGCTGCCCGCCCGGCCCCGACGCCGCCGTACGGGCTCGCCGCGCGACCGCGCCACCCCGCCGCCGACCCGTCCCACGCCGCCTCCCGGCTACGGCCCCGCCCCCTCGGGCCCCGTTCCCTCCGGCCACGCGGCTCCCCCGGCCGGCCCCGCCGGGGCGCCTCCCGGTCACGACGCGCGGCCTCCCGGCCGTGGCGGCGCGCAACAGCCCGGCCCTGGGCTGCCCGGCGGGCCCGGGCGGGGGCGGTTCGTGCATCCGGACCAGCAGGTGTGGCCGCCCGCCCCCCGCGAGTCCCCAGGAGGCAGCACCCAGCCGTTGCCCGCCATCCGGCCCGGCATGGCCATGCCGTCCCCCCAGCGCCCCCCGGCCGCGGCCGCCGTACCGCCCGTCGAGCAGCCGCCGGCGGCCCCGCGGGACGCCCGGCCGCCCAGGCGCGGCCGGCTGATCCTGGTCGCCGTGGGCGCCGCCGTGGCCTCCGTCCTCGCCATGGGCCTCAACACCTACGACGGCTACCGCTTCTACGACACGACCATCACCGACGGCATCAAGATCAACGAGGTCGCCGTCGCCCCCGGCCAGTCGGGGAAGGTCCACGACATCGAGTGGCGGGCCGCCCTGAAGGCCGTCCAGGCCCCCGCGGGCAGCAAGCACGGCCCCGAGGTCACCTGGCTGAAGGTGGACATCACCCAGAAGCTCCTCGACGAGTCCAGCGCCACCATGACCGCCCCGCCGGACAGGGCCAAGCTGGAGGACCGCGCCGGCCGGACCTGGACGGTGGAGTTCACCCCGGGCGACCGTCCGACGGACCGGCTGGAGCTGGGCAAGGAGTACAGGTTCGAGGGCATGGCGATCGTCCCGGCGCCGGTCGCGGACGAGGTCGAGCTCTCCTTCAGGGTCAGCGACTACCGCTCCGACACCCCGACGGCGGACTACTTCAAACGGGAGAAGGCCGGCAAGCCGGAGGCGGACGTGCTGCGGTTCACACGTCGCTGAGCGGCTCGCCCTTGAGCCGGGCCCGCGTGGCGGCCAGATCGTACGTGGCCGCCAGCAGCGCCATGGTGAGCACGGTCACGACCAGCCCGCGCACGAACGTCACGGGCCCCTGCTTGTACGCCCACACCCACTCGGCCTGCGAGCCGACGAGCGTCACCACGGCGCGCTCGGCGTACTCGGCGCCCACGGTGAGGGCGACGTAGCTCAGGCACATCATGCCGAACAGCGGCGCGCCGCCCTTGGCGATCATCCGCAGCGAGTTGGCCAGCGGCAGCCAGCGGTCCCGGAAGCCGCCGGTCAGCTGATCGAACGACCTCTTGGTGAGGTCGTGGCTGTCCTCCAGCCGGTCCACGCCCCGTTCGAACCGGGTGCCCTTGACCAGGCTGCGGGTCTCGTCGGAGTAGGCGCCGAACACCAGCATCGCCACGGTCAGCCAGGCCAGCGGGACGGCGACGCCGCCGATGAAGAACGGCCAGAAGTCGCTCACCGCGTCCGTGACCGTCTTCCACAGCGGCACGCTCTTCTCCGCCTGCTCCAGCAGGTCGTTGGTGCCGGCGACCACGCTGCGGTGCTCCACCCAGTCCGAGCGCAGCCCGGCGATGGCGACGGTGGCGTTCAGGCCGTAGAAGACGAAGGCGAACTCGGAGAAGGCGGCGCCGAAGCCGTACAGCTTGCCCTTGCCCTGCTCCACGAGCTTGGCGAACAGCCACTTCAGGCCGAACAGCACGACCATCGCGCCCAGCGACACCCGCCAGTCGAGGTCGGTGAGGCCCTTGCCGACGTGGGTCTCCTCGCCGAACCAGGCCGCCGACTGCATGTCGTAGAAGTGGTGGTTCAGGTCCATCTGCTGGAGGGCGCGGGCGTCCTCCACGTGCCAGCCCCACGACAGGTAGAGCACCGCGAAGGCGGGGGCCACCCGGTCCAGCACCCGGAAGAAGCGCTCGTCCTCGACGCCCTCCTCCCGCCTCGCGCGCATCTCCCACAGCGCGCCGCGCAGGGTGTAGAGCATGCCCGTGGTGACCGTCATCGCCGCGAGGACGATCAGGGTCAGGAAGGTGACCGTGCCCACCAGCCGGAGCTGTCGCAGGTCGCCGTAGGCGAGCTCGGTGGCGGCGTACAGCAGGACGAAGCGCACGACCTGGCCCGCCGCGTACCAGAGGATCAGCGGCAGCGCGCAGCTCCCCGCGAGGCGCAGCGCGTGCAGGGGCAGCGAGTACGGCGACGGCATCCGCTGAGCCGGCGTAGGCCCAGGTCGGGGCGGCGCCATCACACCTGTCGATCCGGACATCTGCTGAATCGTAGCGGTCTGTCCCTTACGCCGCAGCCGCAACCCGTGGACAGCCTGTGGCCGGCGTGTTTCCAGGCCACTCCTGAGCAGTGGCAAATCCGGGAAACGACGATTCGGCCCCCGAGAGGCGGTCACACCGGACGAGCCTTGCGGCACGATGGCGTCATGGAGCCGCTGCCTGCGTTCGACCAGGACCCCGCCGTCGTCGGTGACCGGCTGCGACGGCTGCGCCAGGCGCGCGGAGTCTCGCTGTCCGAGCTCGCCAAGCGGGCGGGCATCGGGAAGGCCACGCTGTCCGGCGTCGAGACCGGCACCCGCAACCCCACGCTGGAGACGCTCTGGGCGATCACCGCGCAGCTCGGCGTGCCCATCGGGGCGATACTCGACTCGCCGCCCGAGCCGCAGACCATGCGCGGCGCCGCCATCGAGGCCGACCTGCTGGAGGTCTTCGAGGACGACAGCGTCACCTACGAGCTCTACCGCGTCCGCGTGCCCCCGGGCGTCACCCAGACCTCGCCCGCCCACCACAAGGGGGTGAGCGAGCACGTCACGGTCTTCACCGGCACGCTCAGCGCCGGCCCGATCCACGAGCCGCTCACGGCCGGGCCGGGCGACCACATCTCCTGGCTCTCCGACGTCCCTCACGGCTACCGCGCGCACGGCCCCGACGTCGTGCGCGCCACCCTCCTGATGCGCTACCCGACCAAGCCCTCCGCCTGAGCGGGCCGGCAGGTGCGGCACGGCCGGTAGCCGGCCGCCCTGGCCTGGGCGACGCTGCGGAAGCCGTGCCGGTGCGCGGGGGTGATCCGGCGGGCGTTGTGGCAGGTCGGGAAGCACACCACGCCGGTGGTGTCGCTGGCCAGGTAGAACACCCGCTCCCCGGCCAGCGCGCGCACCCGGTCCAGGTCGACGCCCTCGGCCAGCAGCAGCCGTTCCTTGGCCGCCCGGCCGAACACGTAGTCGCCGCTCACGCCGTCGGACCTGACGACCCGGTGGCACGGCACGAGCAGCGGCACCGGGTTGGCGCCGAGCGCCGTCCCCACCGCGCGTACGGCCCGCGGCCGCCCGATCTGCCCGGCCACCCACGAGTACGGCCTGACCTCGCCCCTCGGGATCGTCCTGACCGCGTCGAGCACGTCACGCTGGAAGCCGCTGACGCCGCGCAGGTCCAGCGGCACCTTGCCGAGACGGCCGGTGCGCAGCGCGGGCACCAGCCCCGCGGGCGGCCGGTCGGCGGCCAGCAGCGGCCGGCCGAACCGTTTCCTGAACGAGGCGGCGAAGTCGTCGCCGGCGTGCACGTACGCCACGCCCTGGTCGGTGAAGGCCACCCGCAGCTCGCCGATCGGCGCGGGCACGCTCACCCAGCGGGCGGCGATCCGGTCGAGCAGCCCGGCGGGGGCGTCGGTGGCCAGCCCGGCCAGCCCGGCCAGCAGTGAATCGTCATTCATCGGGCACCTCCCAGTTCGCGCAGCCGCCGCAGCCCTCGCGACACGTGCGACTTGACCGTGCCCTGCGGAATCCTGAGCACGGTGGCGATCTCGCTGACCGGCAGGTCGACGACGTGCCTGAGCACCACGGCGGCCCGCTGTTCCTCGGGCAGCAGACCGAGCAGCTCCGACAGCTCGTCGCCGGTCTCCCTGCGGACCGCGGCCTCCTCGACGTCCTGGGCGGGGTCCGGCTCGTCCACGGGCTCGTCACGCAGGTCGGGTGGCGGTTTGCGGGATTTGGCCCTGGCGCAGTTGCGCCAGATGTTCATGAGGATCGTCATCAGCCAGGCCCGCGGCTGCAGCGCGGCCACGCGGTCGGGCCCGTAGCCCGCCAGTGCCCGGTACGCCCGCAGGAACGCCTCGGCGGTGAGGTCCTCGGCGTCGGCCCAGCGCCCGCTCAGCCGCAGCGCGGTCGAGAAGACCAGGCCGCGGTGGGCGGCGTACAGCTCGGCGAAGCCCTCGTCGAGGTCGTCGAGGAGCGCCTTGCGCACCGGGTCGAGACAGTCGGTTCCACTCACGCCCTCTACAACACCGCCGCGCCGGGTTTCGTTGCGCTCGCCCGGAACGGGAACGGGGCCCGTGTCCGGTGTGGACACGGGCCCGTCTCGGCGCTGTCTGGGCTCAGACGGCGACCGCGAGCTGGGAGACCTCACCCAGCCGGGCCTCCACCTGAACGTCGCGGGTGACGCCGCCGCCCGCGATGATGCGGACGGTCCAGTCGCCGGGCGCGGCGAAGAAGCGGAAGACGCCGTCGTCGGAGACGACGACCTCACCGGTGAACTCGCCGGAGTGGTCGAGCAGCCGCGCGTAGGCGGTGGTGGCGCCCGTCACCACGCCCTGGATGACGGCCTGGTTGGACAGATCGATCCCGGCCGGCAGCGCGATGGTCTGCTCCGGCGCTCCGCAACCCTGTGCAGTGGTCATCAGCGGGCCTCCCCCAGCTCGATCGGCACGCCCACGAGCGAGCCGTATTCCGTCCACGAACCGTCGTAGTTCTTCACGTTGCCCTGGTCGAGGAGCTCGTGCAGCACGAACCAGGTGTGCGCCGAGCGCTCGCCGATGCGGCAGTAGGCGATGGTGTCCTTGCCGAAGTCGACGCCGGCCTCGCCGTAGAGGGCGCGCAGCGCGTCGTCGGACTTGAAGGTGCCGTCGTCGTTCGCGGCCTTGGACCACGGGATGTTGCGGGCGGTGGGCACGTGGCCGCCGCGCTGGGCCTGCTCCTGCGGGAGGTGGGCCGGGGCGAGCAGCTTGCCGGTGAACTCGTCGGGCGAGCGCACGTCGACCAGGTTGAGCTTGCCGATCGCGGAGACCACGTCGTCGCGGAAGGCGCGGATCGCGGTGTCCTGCTCCTGGGCGACGTACTGGGTCTTGGCGCGCTCGGGCACGTCGCGGACCAGCTCGCGGGAGTCGAGCTCCCACTTCTTGCGCCCGCCGTCGAGCAGCTTGACGTCCTGGTGGCCGTAGAGCTTGAAGTACCAGTACGCGTAGGCCGCGAACCAGTTGTTGTTGCCGCCGTAGAGCACGACGGTGTCATCGTTGGAAATGCCGCGGTCCGACAGCAGGGCCTCGAAACCGGTCTTGTCCACGAAGTCGCGGCGGACCGGGTCCTGCAGGTCCTGCCGCCAGTCGACCTTCACGGCGCCACGGATGTGGCCCTTGTCATAGGCGCTGACGTCTTCGTCGACCTCGACGAGTACGACGTTGGGGGTGTCGAGGTTGGCCTCGACCCAGTCGGCGTCCACCAGGGCGGCGGAGCGGCTCATTGGGAAACCTCCATTTTGGCGGCGGGCAGTAGACGGCGGGTGAGCAGGTACGTTTCGCAGCCGAGGCAGAATCCGAAGGCTGCGTTGAGGAAGGCGGCGAGGAGAGCCGCGGCCGTGGCCCCGAGGGCCAGCGGTGTGATCCCGATGACGAACCCGGTCAGCCCCGCGACCGCGAAGAGCAGCCCCACCCCCTGCGCGAACCGCGGCGGGCGGGCGTCTTCGGTCTCCTTCGGAGCGCTCCTGACGAGCGCCTTGAAGAGCATCGTGTACGGCGAGCGGCGCGCGACTCCCAGCGCGAAGACCACCGCCTGGACGGCGAGCAGCCACGCGCTCCCCGTCACGAGGACGAGAGCGAGGACCAAGGTGGTGACGGCCGCGCCGAAGCGCAGCGCTCTGGGATCAGCACGCATCGCAGGATGCTCCTGAAGGGGTCGGATGGGGCGGACCAGATGTCCGCGGTGACCGTCCTCAGGCAGCGCGACAGAGCGCGGTGGCGACGCGGCAGAAATCAACCGCGCGCCGCTTCGTGAGCAGCTCTGTCGACGGGTTCATAGCGACGACCCTACTCGTCGTCTCGCCATCTGTCACATCTCGTCCGAGTTCTGAGACAGTTCGTGAGACGGCCGTGACTCCCCGGAGGGGATCGCGACCGCCAGCGCGGCCAGCACGTCGGCCTTCCGTGGCTGGCCAGAGGCCTTTTTGACCACGTTGCCTGACGGATCCAGCACAAACACGGTGGGCGTGCGCATGACGTCGAACCGCCGCACCAGATCGAGCCGGGACTCGGCGTCGATCTCCACGTGCGCCACCCCGGGCACGAGCGCGCTCACTTCGGCCAGCACCCGCCTGGTCGCCCGGCAGGGCTGGCAGAACGCGGTCGAGAACTGCACCAGCGTGGCCCGCTCGCCCATGGCGGCGCCCAGCATGTCCGCGGTCAGCCGTTCCCCGGCCGCCGCGCGCACCCGTCCGTCGCGGCGCAGACGTACCACCCCGATCACCGTGCCGAGCGCCAGCGTCGCCAGCGCGATCCACAGACCCGTCACCTCAGGTGCCAACCACGGGCGGCCGCGATTACTTCCTGGCCGGGCCGGCGACGTCCACCAGGACGCGTCCCCGCCGGTCGACGACCTCGAAGCGGTCGATGCGCCGCATGAGCACCGGCGTCGCCATCTGGAAGACGGTCTCCTCGCGGTAGCTCTCGCGGCTGACGGTCCAGCTCCCGACGACCTCGCGCCGCCCCCTGTCGTCGTAGACGGCCAGGCTGCAAACGGTGCCGACCGGCACGTTCCGCACGGTCACCAGCAGCTCGGTGCGCCCGTCGGCGGGCAGGGCGTAGACCGTGGCGTAGTAGTCCTTGGCCCGGTTCTCGCCCTTGAACGCCCGGCCGTCACCGGTGGTGCTCAGGGCCGTCGTGGGCATCGTGCTCGGCGTCGGCAGGGCCTTCCTGAGCTGGGCGTCGGGCGCGGCGTCGCTGGCGACGAAGCCCTCGGTCTCCGGCGACTTCGCGGCCGCCGAGGACTGGGGGGCGGCCGCGGGGGCGGCCGCGGTCCGCTGCGTGACGTCCTGCCGGGTGACGGTCCAGACCGTGCCGCCGACGGCGATCACCGCGACGGAGGCGGCCACGGCCAGCATGAGCCGGCCGCGCCGGTGACGCCGGGCGCGGGCGTTGAGCAGCCGGTCGAGCACCTGGCGCGGCGGGCTGGCCACCAGCTCGACGTCGTGCTCGGACACCTTGCCGAGGAAGGCGGCGACGCCTTCGAGTTCGAGCAGCTCGGCGCCGCAGGTCTCGCAGGTGGCCAGGTGGTTGTCGATCTCCAGCGCCTCGTCGGGTTCGAGCGCGCCCAAGGCGTGCGCGCCCATGGCGATGCGCACTTCTTCGCAGGTCGTCACGGCGCCAGCCCCCGCTCTTCGAGCGCCAGTTTGAGCGCGCGCAGCGCGTAGTAGGTGCGCGACTTGACCGTGCCCGGCGGTATGCCCAGCGTCGCCGACGCCTCCTTCACCGATCGCCCCCGGTAGTAGACCTCCAGCAGCACCTCGCGGTGCTCGGGCCGCAGCGCGGCCAGCGCCTCGGCCACGGCCCACGACTCGACCGCCCGTTCCAGCTCGTCGTCGGCCGGCAGGACCGCGAGGGCCTCGTCGCCGGTCTCCTGCGGCCGGGCCTTCTTGGCGCGGTGCTGGTCGACCACGAGGTTACGCGCCACCGTGAACAGCCAGGCCCGGATGGGACGGCCGGAGAGCGCGTCGGGGTGCCGCCAGGCCCGCAGCAGCGTCTCCTGCACCACGTCCTCCGCACGTCCGGAATCACCGGTGAGTCGCAGCACGTACCCGTAGAGTGGCCCGGCGTGCTCGTCGAAGAGGGTGCGTACGAGCTCCTCGTCCGCGGTGCCTGCTGCGCTCACGCCCTCATCACGTACGGGGGGCCGCAGCGGTTCAGGCTCATCCACGGATCGGCACGTCAGACGCTTCGGCCGAGAACTCCAATCCGTCGGCCACGCTCTTGACCCCGGTGATCTTCACGTCGAAGGGCAGGCCGCCCTTGAACGGGATCGTGTAGGTGACGAAGTGGGCGAGCTGGTCGGGCACGCCCTGGATCTTCTCCGCCTGGAGCCTGATGGCGCCGTCGGCCACGTCGACCCGCATCTCCGCGGTGAACTGCACCTTCTGCACCCCCACCGTCACCTCTCCCGACGCCACGAGCCGCCGCCCGTTGCCGCTGATCTTGATGCCCCGGGGCGCGTGCTTGTCGATCGTGGCCCGGGTGAGCACGCCGCTCACGGTGACCCGCCCGGCCCGGACGTCGGCACGGTTCTGCAGCACGTCGGACAGCGGGGCGGTCACGTCGTAGGCGACGCCGCGCAGGTTCTTCACCGGCACGCCTCCGTAGGTGAGGGTGCCGAGATCGAACCGTACCTCGGGATAGTGCCCCGAGACGGCCTGAGTGAGAAACGGGATGCCCTCGATCGTCACCTTGGGGGCGCCGCTGAGGTCGGTGGCGGCGGCGATCCGGTTGGACAGGTCGCGCTCCACCCCGGCCACCGCGACGCGGTCGACGACGACGAAGAGGACGGCCAGGACGATCAGAAAGATGATCAGCTTGCGCATGGGGCTCCCTGTCGTCGGCGGGGGTTTCGAGCCTATCGATCCGGCGGTCTCCTTCCCCGCCGGAGCCGTGGATCACCCGCCGGCGAAGGGCGGCAGCACCTCCACCGTGACGCCCTCGCCGAGCACCACCGTGTCGTGGGCGCGCCGGCCCACGGGGGCGCCGTCGACGAGGAACGACGAACGGCCGACCACCCGGGCGAGCTCGGCCCGGTCCTGTGTGATTTTGGTCATCAGTTCGTCAAGAGTCGCCGCTTCGAACGACTCTTCCGCGACTCCGGCGGCCTCCTTGGCCGCCGCCCAATAACGTACTTTTCCTGTGGCCATGCGTTGCCTCACAATCGCCTTCGCTCTATTGTGCGACGCCCTTAACACGCTTGTTTCAAAGGGCCCGCTGTTCACCTGGTGGACGCGCAATGGACGCGACTAAGCCGTGGGATATCCTCGCGTACAGGACCTGGGCGACGTCGCCTCCGGGTCCTTGTGTGTTAGAGGAGGCCGTGATGAGCAACCTGCTGCTGCTGACCAACGCCCTCGAGCCGTCCTCCGAGGTGCTGCCGGCGCTGGGGTTGCTGCTCCACTCCGTGCGGGTCTCGCCGGCCGAGGCGTCGGCGCTCATCGACACGCCGCCCGCCGACGCCGTCGTGGTCGACGCGCGCAAGGAGCTCGTGCAGGCCAAGAGCCTGTGCCGGTTGATCCGCACCACGGGCATCGACTGCCCGCTGCTGGTGGTGGTGACCGAGGGCGGCCTGGCCGCGATGACCGCCGAGTGGGGGGTCGACGACGTGCTGCTGGAGACCGCCGGCCCCGCCGAGGTGGAGGCGCGGCTGCGCATGGCGACCGGGCGCAGGTCGCAGACCGCCGCCGAGGACGTCCCCGACGAGATCCGCAGCGGCGACCTGTCTATCGACGAGGCCACCTACACCGCGCGGCTGCGGGGGAACGTGCTCGACCTGACGTTCAAGGAGTTCGAGCTGCTGAAGTACCTGGCCCAGCATCCCGGCCGGGTCTTCACCCGCGCCCAGCTCCTGCAGGAGGTCTGGGGCTACGACTACTTCGGCGGCACCAGGACGGTCGACGTGCACGTCCGGCGGCTGCGCGCCAAGCTCGGCACCGAGAACGAGTCGCTGATCGGGACCGTCCGCAACGTCGGCTACCGGTTCGTGCCCGACCGGAGCGATTCGGCGCACGTGTGATCCGTTGACCCGTGTTCGCCTGATGTGACACTTTGTCGTTGGGACTGTTTCCAACCTGTCATGTCGAGGACACCGCCGTCCCCAGATCGGTGGTGGCATGGGTCTGTTCAGGTCACTCGTGGACGAGGGCGCGAGCCTCCGTCTCTTCCGCCGCGGCGAGCTGATCTGCTCGCCGGTCCGGCCGGTCAACCGCGTCCACCTGATCGACCACGGGTACGCCCGCGAGCACGTCCCCGGCGGCGACCGGGAGGTCGTGCACGACCTGCGCGGCCCCGGCGACCTGGTGGGCGAGCTGGCCTTCTGGAGCCCGGGCGAGCGCGTCAAGGTGGACGCCCTGACCGAGGTCCGGGCCTGGCCCATCGACCTGCGGCGGTTACGCGAGCACGCATCGGCGGTCCCGGCCGTGGCGACCGCGCTCGTCCAGGAGCTGTTCGCCAGGAACCTGGCGGCCCGCAGGCACGAGGCGCTGGCCCGGGCGCCGGTCGCGGCCCGGCTGGCCGTGTGGCTGCTGCACCTGGACGAGCGGTACGAGCTGGCCTCCCCCGCCGCGCCGCCGCTGTCCGTGGAGACGCTGGCCGACCTCGTGGGCAGCGCGCCCGACGTCGTGCAGCGGCAGCTCACGCAGTGGGTCAGGCACGGCTGGCTGGCGCGGCTGGGGTACCGGAGGCTGCGGATCGCCGACCCGGTGGCGCTGCGCGAGGCCGCGGGGGCCTGGGAGCACCTGTCCGAGCCGTGGCGCGGCCGGGTGACGCCGTTCCTGACGCGACCGGGCGCGCAGGCCGGGCCGCTGCCGGTCGGCGAGCTGCCGAAGCCGCGCCAGCTGCCCGCCGACGCGTCCGACTTCACCGGCCGCCAGCAGAGCCTCGACCTGCTCACGGCCTGGCTGGACCGGCCGCGGCGGACGAACACCATGGTCGTGCAGGGCCTGACCGGCGTGGGCAAGACCGCGCTGGTGACGCACTGGGGCCACCTGCACGCCGACCGGTTCCCCGACGGCCAGATCATGATCGACCTGCGCGGCCACTCGCCGACCCAGCCGCCGATGAGCTCGGCCGAGGCGCTCGGGCAGATCCTGCGCTCGCTCGGCGTCGGCGAGCACATGCCGGCCTCCGACGAGGCCGAGCTGATGCTGCTCTACCGCAGCAGGATCGCCGGGCGCAGGCTGCTGCTCGTCCTGGACAACGCGGCCGACCCGGCCCAGGTGCGGGCGCTGCTGCCGGGCGGCAAGGACTGCGTGGTGCTGGTGACCAGCAGGACGCGGATGGCCCCGCTGCGCGCCACCGGGCATGCCGACCTCATGGACCTGTCGGTGCTCGACCCGGGCAACGCGGTGGCGCTGCTGGTGTCGGTGCTCGGCGAGGGCTCGCCGCGGGCCGCCGACCGGGACGCGCTGGCCGAGCTGGCCCGGGTGTGCTCGTACCATCCGTACGCGTTGCGGATCTCGGCGGCCAAGCTGGCCGAGGACCCGGGGCTGAGCGTGCGGGCGCGGGCGGCGGAGCTGCGTACGCCGGACCGGCCGCTGGCCGGGGACCCGGAGGAGGCGTTCAGGTCGGCGCTGGACCTGGCGTACGAGTCGCTGAGCCCCGCGCAGCGGCGGGCCTTCCGGCACGTCGGGCTGCTTCCCGGGCGGGACTTCGCGCCGGAGGTGCTGGCGGCGGCGCTGGGCGTGCCGGTGGGCGAGGCGGTGGCGGCGGTGGAGGGGCTGCACCGGGCGTACCTGGTCGAGCCGCTGCCGGGGTCGCGGTACCGGGTGCACGACCTGGTCAAGTGGCAGGCCAGGGAGCTGGGCCGGCACGCCGAGGCGGGGGTGCGCGAGGCCAGGGTGCGGCTGCTCGACCACTACCTGGCGGTCGCGACCGGTCCGGACACGCCGCGCGAGTGGTTCGAGGCCGAGCGGCGGTCGCTGGTCTCGGCGGTGCGGCTGGCCGAGGAGAGCGGGGCGTACGGGATGGCCTGGCAGCTCGCCGAGGCGGTGTTCGAGCCGTTCAGGCGGCTGCGGTACTACGAGAACAACCTGGAGGTGCAGCAGGCCGGGCTGACCTCGGCCATCCAGGTGGGCGACCAGCGGGCCGTCGCGCTCATGCGCAGCCACCTCGGCTCGATCCACCGCGACATCGGACCGTCCACGCTGGCGGCCAGGTTCATCGGCGAGGCGCTGGCCGACTTCACCTCGCTGGGCGACCGCGCGGGGCTGGCCCGCGCGCTCAACGACCTGGCCGAGGTGCACGGCATCGCGGGCAACAGGGACGAGGCGTTGCGCCGCGCGGGTGAGGCGCTGGAGGTGCACCGGGAGATCGGAGACCTGTCCGGCGTGGCGAAGTGCCTGCACACGCTCGCCCGGCTGCACCTGTCGCAGGAGCGCAACGATCTGGCGCTCCGGTACGCCGGCCAGGCGCGGCGCGTACGGGAGGAGCTGGGCGACCGCAGGGGCGCCGCGCAGAGCCTGATCATCTCGGCCCGGGTGCGGCGGAGCCTGGGCGAGCCCGACGCGGCGCTGTCGGAGGGCCTGGAGGCGCTGTCGATCTGCCACGAGCTGGGCGACGAGCACGCCGAGGCCGAGACGCTGCTCTGCCTGGCCGAGATCTACGACCAGCTCGGGCTGCAGCAGGACGCCCGCCGCGACGCCGAACGCGCCCTGTCCGGGTACACGGCCACCGGTGACCAGCACGGGTGCGGGCGGGCGCTGTGCGCGCTGGGCCGCATCGCGCGCAACGGCTCGCGCTACGACGAGGCGCTGGCCTGCTACGAGCAGGCGCTCGCGGTGCAGGTCGAGCTCCACCACGAGCAGGGCAAGGCCGAGACGCTCGGCGACATCGGGGTGGTGCACTGGCGGCTGTCGGACTACCTGCGCGCCGACGACTACCTCAACCAGGCGCTCGTCATCAGCCGGGTGATCCGCGACGAGCCCGTCGAGGCCCGCATGCTCAACCGGCTGGCCCGGGTGCGCCGCCGCCAGGGCCTGCCCCAGGTGGCCTTCGTGTACGCGCTGGAGGCGCTGGACCTGGTCCAGGGGCTGGGCAACCGGCGAGCCGAGGCCGACGTGCAGGAGACGCTGACCTACACGTACCTGTCGCTCGGGCGGCACGAGCCGGCGGTGCGGGCGGCGCGGGCCTCGCTGGCGATCCGGGAGGAGACGGGCGACAGCAGGGCCAGCGCGCTGCTGTCGATCGCGCACGCGCTCCACGCGGCGGGCGAGCCCGCGGCGGCCCTGGAGTACGCCGTGGAGACCGTCGAGCTGCAGCACGTGACCGGTACCAGGGATCGGTGGGGGGCGGCGCTCACGACGCTGGCCATGGTGCTGCTCGACCTGGACCGGGCCGAGGAGGCGCTGGTCCACGCCAAACAGGCCAGGGACGTGCACCTGGAGTGCGGGACGCGGCGGGACCTGGGATGCGCGCTGAGGGCGCTCGGCCTGATCACCGCCAGGCTCGGGGACCGCGAGGCGGCGGTGGCCCATCTGGCCGAGGCGGTGCGCACGCTGGACGAGGTGGGGGACGTCTTCGAGGGCCGGCGGGCGGCGCAGGAGCTGCGGGAGCTCTCCTGAAAGACCGCTAAAAGTCGGGAAATCTCGGAAGTGAGGTCGCAGATCTTCTCCGCGCCTTCTCGTTAGCTGGTGCCACCAGCGACGACACGGAGGTGATCCGGATGCTCAAGCACCAGATGCGTCGAGACCTGCAGTCACTCAAGCGACAGGCGCGCAGGGATCGGCGGGTCACGCTCGGCCTGCTGGCCGGGGTGCTGGCGGCCTGGACCCGTCAGCTCTCGCCGGGTGACCCGCCGGCGGGGCCGGGGGTGCTGCTCGCCCTGTCCGTCGGGCTGCTGACCGCGTCGGGGGCGGCCTGGCTGATGGCGGCCTGCTTCGCGGTACGGGCGGTCAGGCCGCGGTCCGAACCGGTGGAGGTGCTGGTCTGGGTGGCGCGGGTGAGCAGGAGCAAGGAGTGGGCGTTCTGCTCGCTGGCCGCGTACGTGGCCTGGCACCTGCTCCAGTTCGTCTCCGCGCTGCTCCTGGCCTGAACGGGGGCGCGGCGGGCCGTCACCTTCGCGGTGGCGTCCCGCCGTCTTCGCGCCACGCGCCGACGGCCGCCCTGATCAGCGGCGCGTAGCCGGCTTCGAGGTCGTCGGGCAGCCGGTCCACGGGGAAGAAGCGCAGGTCGCTGTGCTCCTCGCTGACGCGCGGCTCGACCGGCCCGGTGGGGATGGCGAGCAGGGCGACGACCAGGACCTTGCCGCCGGCGATGTGGAAGATCTCCGCGCCGACGACCCCGCCGACCTCGACGTCGAGGCCGCTCTCCTCCAGGACCTCGCGGCGGACGACCTCGGCGAGGGTGTCGTCGGCCCGGTCGGGCCAGCCGCCGGGCAGCTCCCAGGCGTTCCTGGGGTTCCTGCAGAGCAGGACGCCCTCGTCGGTCAGGACCACGCCCTTGATCGAGGCGTGCATGAAATACCAGCCGGTCTCCGCGTCGATCACGAAGGGATCATGACACGGTCCGCGGGCCCGCGGGCGGAACCCGGGGAAGGCGGGCTGGTGGCGGCCGGTGCCGAGGTCAGGGGAAGGCGGACCGGTGGGGGCCGGTGTCGGGGTCGAACTCGTGGCGGATCCTGGCGCAGTCGTCGAGCAGGGCGCCGTACAGGGGCCACAGGGGGCCCTTGGGCGGCGAGCCGGCCAGCTCGGCGGCCAGGTGGCGCTGCTGGTGCTCGCCCTCGCGCAGGGCCGCGCACAGGTTCGCCATGTCCCTGGACGCGGCCTTGCCCACCTGGATCAGGCCGAAGTCGCGGAAGATGCGCGACAGCGCGCGCAGCTCGCCGGCCAGAGGCTCGGGCAGGTCGGCGGCCTTCTCGCCGGGCAGGCCGCGGGCGCCGGCGACCAGGTCCACCAGCCCGCGCGCGATGCTCCTGAGCTGGTGCCCGGCGTGGTCGAGGCAGGTCGCGGCCTCGGCCGACTGGCGCAGCCGCCGGTCGTAGCGGCGGCGCCGGCGGAAGGTCAGGCGCACGGACTCGGCCGCCTG
This sequence comes from Nonomuraea sp. NPDC049655, assembly GCF_044465465.1. Classification (NCBI taxonomy): domain Bacteria; kingdom Bacillati; phylum Actinomycetota; class Actinomycetes; order Streptosporangiales; family Streptosporangiaceae; genus Nonomuraea; species Nonomuraea sp. NPDC049655. The sequence continues at coordinate 29,944 of NZ_JBITLS010000022.1, read as the reverse complement.
GTCGGCGGTGTCCTTGGTCTCCTCCAGGCGCTGGGACAGCTCGCGGGCGCGGTCGAGCCAGTCGCGGGCCATGTCCTCCGTCCAGTGGCCGCTCAGCCCGTCGGCCATGTCCTGGGCCAGGTCGGCCAGCTCGGCCGACATGTCGCACAACTCCCTGGCGGCGTGCTCGACGAAGCGCGGGGGCAGGATGAGCAGGTTCGCCGCGATGCCGATGGCCGCGCCGAGCAGGACGTCGGCCAGGCGCGCGAAGCCGTACGTGCGGCCGAGCGAGAGCACCAGCAGGGCGGTGATCGGGATCTGCACGTTCTGGGCCGGCAGGTTGAGCAGCCGGGTCAGCACGAGCCCGGCGGCCACCAGCAGGCCCAGCGTCAGCGCGTTGACGCCCATCAGCCAGATCAGCCCCGACGCCGCCGCCACCCCGACCACGACCGCCCCGACCTGCTGGAACCCGCGGACGACCGTGCTGTAGGCGGTGGCCGAGACCGTGAGCAGCACCCCGATCGGCACCAGCACGGGCAGCGGCACCTTCAGCGCGAACGTGGCGAGCCACCACCCGAACACGCAGGCCAGCGTCACCTTGACCGTCTGGGCGAACGCCTCCCGCTCGGCCCCCAGCCACTCCCGGAACCCCTGGGCGCGCAGGCGCGCGAGCCCGGCCGCCGCGCCCGAGAAGATCCGCCCGAGCGGCGCGCCGGCGCTCTGCTGCTTGCGCCCCGGCTCCTTGTCCATACTCCCAGGTCAATGCCCATTCGAGCGGTGGATAGAGGTCGCCGTGCCTGGGTAGCGGCAAGGTTGTGGCGCAGCGGGGCAGCGCGCCCGTCGGAGGTGAAGCATGACCGGCGACCTGGTCGTCCCTGACGCCGCCCGGGGGGTGGTGGTGTTCGCGCACGGCAGCGGCAGCGGCCGGCTCAGCCCGCGCAACCGGTACGTGGCCGAGGTGCTGAACAAGGCCGGCCTGGGGACGCTGCTGTTCGACCTGCTCACGCCCGAGGAGGAGGCCGACCGGGCCAACGTGTTCGACATCGCGCTGCTGGCCGGACGGCTGCTGGAGCGTACGGAGGAGCTGCGCGGGCACGAGGAGGCCGCGGGGCTGCCGATCGGCTACTTCGGCGCGAGCACGGGCGCGGCGGCGGCGCTGTGGGCGGCGGCCGAGCCGGACAACCGGATCGCGGCGATCGTCTCCCGCGGCGGGCGGCCCGACCTGGCCGGGAAGCGGCTGGCCGCGGTGCGCGCGCCCACGCTGCTCATCGTCGGCGGCCGGGACCCGATCGTGATCGACCTGAACGAGGAGGCGCAGCGGCACCTGAGCGCCGAGCACCGCCTGACCGTCGTGCCCGGCGCCACCCACCTGTTCGAGGAGCCTGGCGCGCTGGAGAGCGTCGCCGGACACGCCCGCGACTGGTTCACCACGTACTTCAACGCGCCGTGACCGGTGCGGCTTTCAACGGCCCGCGATCGGTGCGGCCTTCAACGGCCTGTGATGGGTGCGGTTTTCAACGGCCTGTGAAAGGTGCGGCGCCCTTCGCCTCGGCGAGCAGGCGCGCGTAGACCTCGGGGTCGGTGGTCTCGCAGCCCAGGCGGTGGCCGGTCAGCTCGCCGTGGTCGTCGCTCGACCCGGTCACTTCGAGGCCGAGCCCGGCGGCGAGGCGGCGCAGGCGGGCGCGGGCCTCGTCGTCGTGGTCGAGGTGGTCGGCCTCCACGCCGAAGAGCCCGGCCGCGGCCAGCTCGGCGATCCACTCGTCGGGCACCGCCTCGCCGCGCCGGACCGCCTTGGGATGGGCCAGCACGGGCACCCCGCCGGCCGACCGCACCAGGCGCACCGCGCGTACGGGGTCGAGGGCGTAGCGGGTGACGTGCGCTCGACCGCCCGTGCCGATCCACTCGGGCGTGAACGCCTCCTCCGGCGCGGCCACGGCCCCCGCGGCGACCATGGCGCGGGCGATGTGCGGCCGTCCGACCGGGCTGTCGCCGGCCACCGCGGCCACCTGCTCCCAGGTGATCGGCACGCCGAGCTCGACCAGCCGCTCGACGGTCAGCCTGCCGCGTTCCTCGCGGGCCCGGCGGATGCGTTCGCACTCGGCCAGCAGCTCGGGGTCGGCGGGGTCGAAGAGGTAGGCGAGCAGGTGGATGCTCTGCCCGGCCCGCCGGCACGACAGCTCCATGCCCGGCACCAGCGTCAGGCCCTCGGGCAGCGCCTCGACGGCCGCGCGGTGCCCGGCGACGGTGTCGTGGTCGGTCAGCGCGAGCACGTCGAGGCCGCGCTCGCGGGCGCGGCGCACCACGTCGGCCGGCGGCTGCGTGCCGTCGGAGGCGGTGCTGTGGCTGTGCAGGTCGATGCGCATCGCTCGATGGTAGGCGGTCACACCTGCACGGTCGCGAGGATACGGCCGTCCAGGGTCTCGATGGTGAAGTGGTTGAGGTCGTCCTGGGTCAGGCTGGTGCCGCCGTGCAGCAGCAGGGGGTCGGGGGCGCCCGGGACGCCGTACCCCTTGTCGGGCACGCCCCAGCTCGCCACAGTCTCCGAACGGCCGTCGTCGCCGAAGGCCACCAGCCGGCACTTCAGCGGCCCCTTGACGCCCTTGAGCTCCAGCGCCACGTGGGTGCCCCAGCCCTTGTCCTCGACGCCCACCACGCCGGACACGCCGGTCGCCGGGTCGTTGACCGGGTAGGTGCGGCCGGTCATGAGCAGGGCGCGGGCTGGGCTGTGCACGCTGTCGGGGTTGGGGCCGGAGGTCGCCGCGTTGACGGCGAGGAAGACGCCGGTCGCGACGAGGAAGCACGCGGCGGCCGACATGAGCCCCCGGTGGAGGGTGCGGCGGCGGCGCTCCACGGCGGCCCGGCGCACCAGCAGCGACTCGACCGGGGAGTCCAGTTGTGCATCGACCGGTCCGGCGCGCAGGTCGTCGGGGTCGACGTCGCGCATCAGCTCCCCCATGGCCGCGAACGCGCCGACCTCGCCGGCGCAGCTCGGGCAGCCGTGCAGGTGGCGTTCGAAGGCGTTGCGCTCGTCGTCGTCCAGCAGGCCCAGCGCGTACGCCGCCACGTCCTCGTGATGCACTTCGTTCACGGGAGCCCCACCCCCCTTTCCTCCAGTGCGATGCGTAACGCCCGCATCGCGTAGTACACGCGGGACTTCACCGTGCCCACGGGCACGCCGATCGTCTCCGCGGCCTCCTGCAGTGTGCGATCGCGCAGGAAGGTCTCCGTGAGCACCTGGCGGTGCGCCGGCGACAACGAGAGCATGGCGTCGGTCACCACGATCTCGCGCAGCAGGCGGTCGTCCTCGGCGGCCACGGCGTTCGCCCGTTCCGGGACCTCCTCCACGGTGTCGAGGGGACGCGTGCCGGCCCGCCGCCGGTCGTCGATCACGACCCGGCGGGCCACGGTGGCCAGCCAGGGCATCAACGAGCCGTTGTCGGTCCGCAGGTCCCCCAGGTTGCGCCAGGCGCGTACCAGCGTCTCCTGGACGACGTCCTCCGCCCAGCGCCGGTCGCCGCCCGTCAGCCGCACGGCGAAGGCCATCAGCGGGGACCCGTATTCGCGGTACAGGGCCCGCACCATGGCCTCGTCGGTCACACGATGATTCACGCGGCGACTCCTCGCGCTGCGTACATCATGAAATGTCGCCCGGATAACTACTGATATTGAATTATTGCCCTAGCACGGGCGAGGAACAAGATACGGGATTTGCATCAATCCCCCCACCTGTTGATTCATCGATAAAAGCTGATCATTCCCCCGATGACGCACGCCCGTGCCGACCCGCCGCTCGCGGCCGTACCTCCGAACGTGCCGGCTCGTGCGGACCGGCCCAAACCTCGGCCTCGCGCAGCAGGTCGCGCACCGAGGCGTGCCGGGCGGAGGCCGCGTGCCCGAGCAGGACGCGCACCAGCTCGATCGCCGTCGGCCGGGCAGCCGGGTCCGGCCGGCGGCACCGCTCGACCAGTCCGCGCAGCGGGGCCGGCAGCCGGCCGAGATCGTCGCCGCCCCCGGTGTGCCCGGCGGCGGCGAAGACGATCACGTCGGCCCACTCGCGCACGTCGGCCGGCGGGAGGTCGCTGCTCCTCGGGCCGGGCGCGAACGACGTCTCGCCGAGCGGCCCGACCAGCACGTTGTGCGGCCCGAGCCGCAGCCCCGCGATCCCGGTCAGATGCAGCCTGGCCATGGTGGCGGCCGTGCCCAGCGCGAGCCGGTGCAGCGCCTCCCCCTCGTACGGCCCCGCCGCCGCGACCACGTCGGCCAGCGGCTCACCCATGCCCAGGTAGTCGCGCGGCCGAAGGGCCAGCCCGCCACCCCATCCCTGACTGTCCATCGCCGTCCTCCGGCTCGGTGCTCGTCGTCAGGGTGTACGCCGTCCCGCGCGGGCCGGGTTCAACGGCTTCCATGCGGAAAACTCATGGAACGGCCGTGAAGAACTCGTAGCTGTGACCGTTCGGGTCGCGCACGTAGACGCCCCTGCCGCCGCCCAGGTCGTTGGTCCGCCGGTCCCAGCCGTTCCAGGGGCCCGAGCCGTACTCGACGTCCGGGTCGGCGGCGAGCCGGGCCAGGAGCGCGTCGAAGGCGTCGTCGTCCAGCAGGAAGGCGTAGTGGCCGGGCTGGGCGTGGTGGCGGTCGTCGAAGTCGAGGGTGGTGTCGTCGTTGATCCGTACGGGCGTGAACGGCCCCGACGGCGCGCCCGCCTCCAGGCCCAGCAGCCCGGCGAGGAAGGCCGCCGCCACGTCCTTGTCGGCGGCGGGGACGATCAGGTGGTCGAGCGTGATACCCATGGCGCTCTCCTCAGAATTGCATGCGATACGCATACAATATCGGCATAGACTGTCCCGGTGAACGACGACTTCTCCGCCGACGGCGGCCCCGCGCTCTTCCGGCTGGTCCGTTTCTGGTCGCGGCGCTGGGCCGGGCAGGCGGTCGGCGAGCTGGGCCAGGTCCAGCACGTCCTGGTCCTGGAGGCGGTGCGCAGCTCCCCCGACGAGGCGGACGTCGCCACCGTGGCCCACCAGCTCGGCCTCGACCACTCGGGCGCCAGCCGCATGGTCAAGGACGCCGTCGCCGCCGGCCATCTCGTCCGCGAGACCAGCGAGCACGACCGACGCCGGGCCGCGCTGCGGGTCACCGGCAGCGGCGAGGCCCTGCTGGCCGCCGCCCGGCAATGGCAGCGGCACGTCTTCGACGACCTGACCGCGTCCTGGGACGAGGCGGACCGGCGGCGGTTCGGCGCCTACCTCGGCCGCCTGGCCGATGACGTGGGCGCCTGACATTTCGGTCGCGAATTTAGATGAGATCAGCTCATGTTCGGTCTTGCCGGGACCCTTCCGGCGGTGGATGCTTGCGGCGACCCCGGTACCGCAGCCTGGGAGGTGGTCCCGTGTTCCACCGTCTCATCCGCCGGGCGGCCGCAGCCGTCCTTCTCCTGACCGGCGCGCTGGTCGCGCCGTCCGTCCCGACCGCCGCCGCGCACGCCGCCGCCGCCGTGAGCGGCTTCGTGGACGGCCACAGCCACCTGTTCTCGTACGAGACGTTCGGCGGCATGCTCATGTGCGGCAAGCCGTTCGACCCCGACGGCATCGAGCACGCGCTGACCGACTGCCCCGACCACTACCCGAACGGCGAGCTGGCCTGGTACGAGAACTTCACCAGGACCGGCAAGCCCACCGGCACCCACGACCCGGTGGGCTGGCCCACCTTCCGCGACTGGCCGGCCAACGACTCGCTGACCCACCAGCAGGCGTACTACACCTGGGTCGAGCGCGCCTGGCGCGGCGGGCTGCGGGTGCTGGTCAACGACCTGGTGGCCAACCGGCAGCTGTGCGCGATCTACCCGCTGAAGAAGTACTCCTGCGACGAGATGACGTCCATCCGCCTGCAGGCCCAGCGGGCCCGCGAGCTGCAGGACCACATCGACGCCGAGTCGGGCGGCCCCGGGCGCGGCTGGTTCCGCCTCGTGAACGACCCCGCCGAGGCCAGGAGCGTGGCCGCGGCCGGCAAGCTGGCCGTCGTCCTCGGGATCGAGACGTCGGAGCCGTTCGGCTGCCGGCAGATCCTCGGCATCCCGCAGTGCACGAAGTCCCAGATCGACCGGGGCCTGGACGAGATGTACGCGCTCGGCGTGCGCAGCATGTTCGTCTGCCACAAGTACGACAACGCGCTGTGCGGCGTGCGCTTCGACTCCGGCACCCAGGGCGCGATCGTCAACGTCGGCAACCTGCTGTCCACCGGCTCGTTCTGGCAGGCCCGCACCTGCACCGGCCCCGAGCACGACAACACCATCGACCCGGCCGGCGTGCTGCCCGACCAGATCGCGCGGCTGCTGCCGCCGGGCGTCTCGCTGCCGCTGTACCCGCCGGCGCCCCACTGCAACACCCGGGGGCTGACCTCGCTCGGCACGTACATGGTCCAGGGCCTGATCCGGCGCGGCATGATGGTGGAGATCGACCACATGAGCGTGAAGGCCGCGGCCCAGACGCTCGGCCTGCTGGAGGCGGCCCGCTACCCCGGCGTGATCTCCTCCCACAGCTGGGCCGACCCGGGCTTCTTCAGCCGGATCTACGCCCTCGGCGGCATGATCACCCAGTACGGCCACAACTCCCCGGACTTCGTCGCCGAGTGGCGGCGCACCGCACCGCTGCGGCAGCAGTACAACGTCCCCGGATACGGCTACGGCCTGGACGTCAACGGCATGGGCCGCCTGCCCGCCCCGCGCGCGGGCAACGCCGCGAACCCGGTGACGTACCCGTTCACGTCCTTCGACGGGAGCGTGCGCCTCGACCGCCAGCGCACCGGGCAGCGGGTCTGGGACGTCAACGTCGACGGCGTGGCCAACTACGGCCTGGTCCCCGACTGGATCGAGGACATGCGCCTGCTCGCCGGTCAGGACATCGTCCGTGACCTGGCGAGCGGCGCGGAATCGTACCTGCGGACCTGGGAGGCGACCGCCGCGCGGCGACTGCCGTGAGGCGGGCGTCCCCGTCGTTCACGCGACCGGCTGGACGGACCGCGAGGTCCGCCGGCCGGTGGCGAGGTTGAGCAGCAGCGAGGCCGCGGTCAGCGCCACGCCGAACCACACGACGCTGGTCACGCCGACGTTGTCGGCGAACAGCCCGCCGAAGAGCGCGCCGAGCGCGATGGAGGTGTTGTACGCCATCGTGTTGAGCGACATGGCCGCCTCGAAGGTCTCCGGCGCGGCGGCGAGCGTCATGTTGACCTGGGCGAGCTGCACCACCCCGAACGACAACCCCCAGACGACCAGCGCCACGATCGCCCCCGTGGCGCTGCCGCCGAGCGCGAGCAGCAGCAGCATGGCCGTCACGAGCCCCGCGGCGCCGACGACGAAGCTGCCCCGCAGGCTGCGGCTCACGGTGTGCCCGGCGACGAAGTTGCCGATCGCGCCGGCGACCCCGAACACCATCAGCACCCCGGTCACCAGCAGCGGCGAAGCGCCCGCGTTGGCCTCCAGGAAGGGCCGGACGAAGGTGTAGGCCCCGAAGTGGCCGAGCACGAACAGCACCACCGTGAACAGCACCATGCGCAGCGGCACGTTCCGCAGCGGGAGCCCGAACACCTCGCGGACCGAGACGGCGTTCGCCGACGGCAGCGACGGGATCGCGGAGGCGACCGCCAGGAACACCAGCCCGCTCAACCCGCTCCAGATGAGGAACGTGGTGCGCCAGTCGGTGAGGCTCTCCAGGAAGGTGCCGAGCGGGATGCCGACCACGGTGGCGACCGAGATGCCGGACATCACGATGGCCGCGGCCCGGTTGGCGTGCCGTTCCTCGACCAGCCGCATCGCCATGCTCACGCCGATGGCCCAGAACACGCCGCTGGCGAAGCCCAGCAGCAGCCGCGTCGACAAGATCACCGTGTAGCTCGGCGCGATGCCGGTCACCAGGTTGCCCACGGCCAGCACCGCCAGCAGGACCGACAACAGCACCCGCCGGTTGACCCGCCGCGACCACGCCACGATGAACGGCACCCCCAGCCCGGCCGACACGCCCTGCAACGTCACCATCAACCCGGCCGCGCCCACGGAGATGCCCAGATCCTCGCTGAGCGGGGTCAGCAGCCCCACCGGCATCAACTCGGTCGTGAGGAAGACGAAAAGGCTGGCCGTGATCGCGGCGACCCCCGCCCACGCCCGGAAGGCGGAGCGCGTCGCCTGCGGAGAAAGAGTTTGCGTCATGCGCCCAGCCTGCCGACACTCCATTGATGAGTCCAACACATAGTTTTCATCGCGTTCGATCGTCTGACACGATTGATCCATGGAGCTTCAGCAGCTGCGGTACGTCCTCGCCGTCGCCGAGACCAGCAACTTCACCCGGGCCGCCGAGCGCTGCCGGGTCGTGCAGTCGGCGCTCAGCCACCAGATCGCCGCCCTGGAGCGGGAGCTGGGCGCCCGGCTGTTCGAGCGCACCAGCCGCCGCGTGCGGCTGACCGCGGCCGGGGAGGCGTTCCTGCCCGCGGCCCGCGACTGCCTGGAGGCCGCCGACCGGGTGCGGACCGACGTCGCGGCGGCCAGCGGCGAGATCCGCGGGCGGCTCGCCGTCGGCTCGATCCCCACGGTCTCCGCCGTGGACCTGCCGGTCGTGCTGAAGGAGTTCCGCCGCCGGCACCCGCGGGTGCGCATCACGCTGGTCTCCGCCGGCAGCGAAGACCTGATCGAACGCGTCCGGCGCGGCGAGACGGACGTCGCCTTCCTCGGCCTGCCGACCCGCGCGGAGCCGAAGGCCGTCCAGAGCCGCCCGCTGGCCCGGGGCGAGCTGGTCGCCGTCGTCGCCCCGGACCACCCCCTCGCGGGCGGCGAGAGCGACCTGCGCGGCCTCGCCGACGAGCCGTTCATCGACTTCCGCGCCGGTCACGCCGGGCGCATCCAGTCGGACGTGGCGTTCGCGGCGGCCGGCGTCCACCGCGAGGTCGCCTTCGAGGTCACCTCCGCCGAGTTCATGGTCGACCTGGTCCGGCACGGCCTCGGCGTGGGCCTGCTCCCCGCCGCCTACGCCCCCCGCTTCCCGAACCTCGGCCTCGTCCGCCTCCGCGACGCTCCGGCCCGGGTGGAGCACCTGATCTGGGGCGCCCACCCGTCCGCGGCGGCCACGGCGTTCCTCGGCCTGATCGGCCCGTCGTCCGGCGGCGGGGGCGGGGTCAGCCGCGCAGCAGCGGCTGGCCCGGGAGCTTGACCTTGGTCTTCATCAGGCTGGGCGCGCCGTTGCCGCCGATGTTGACGAAGTAGAGCGCCTTGCCGTCGAAGGCCAGGCTGGCGGGGCTGTCCAGCTTGTCGGCCAGCACCTCCACGCCGCCGCCGGTGCGGACGATGCTGAGGGTGTTGCCCGTGTAGCTCGGCACGTAGAGCTGCCCGCGCACGTCGAAGGCCACGCCGTCGGCCCCGGCCAGCTTGGCGTCCTTGACGTACACGGTCGGCACGCCCGCCTTGCCGCCCTTGCCGTACGGGACGCGGACGATCTGTCCTTCGTCGGACACGGCCACGTAGAACGCGCCCGAACGCCAGGCGATGCCGTTCGCCCCGGTGCCGTCCGAGCCGACGAACAGGGACGACTTGGCCCAGACCGCCGCCTTGCCGTCGGTCACGCGGTAGACGACGCTGTTCGTGGTGTCGGTGACGTAGAGCGCGTGGTCGGGGCCGAAGGCCAGGCCGTTGGCGAAGCCGATCGGCAGCGCGGCGTAGAGCTTGGCCTCGCCGTAGGAGGTGATCCGCCAGATGCCGTTGGTGGCGGCCTCACCGGAGTTGAGCGCGGCGTAGACGTTGCCCTGGCGGTCGGTGGCCAGGCCGTTCAGCTTGCCCTCGCCGATGGGCAGGGCGGCCAGCAGGCTGTCGGTGCCGGTGCTGTCGACCTTCCTGATCTCGCCCTTGGTCAGCAGGCCGACGTAGATCGTGCCGTCCGGGGCGACGGTGACGCCCTCGGTGAGGTCGCCGTACGGCTGGACGACGATCGGGCGCAGTGCGGCGGCCTGGGCCGGCGTGGCGACCAGCGTCAGCAGCGCGGCGGTGGAGAGGAAGAGGGGGATGCGCTTCATGGCTGTGATCCTGACGCCGCAAGATCGCCATGACGTCACCGCCACTTCCGCGAATCATCATGTGATCGGCACACCATGCGCGCCGGGGCTCTCCTCGCTCTCCTGATGGTCGGTGAGGTCGCGCAGGCGCCGGATCGGCGAGGCCAGCAGGACCAGCGGCACGCAGACGGCCGCGACGACGAAGATCAACAGGGTCGCCCGCGCGCCGAGCAGCCCGGCGATCCCCCCCGCGACCAGCCCGCCGACCGGGATCGCGCCCCAGGAGACGAAGCGGACCGTGGCCATCACCCGGGACAGCAGCTCGGGCGGGCTGGCGAGCTGCCGGTACGTCCGGGTCACCACGCTGAGCACCACGACCCCGGCGGCGAACACCACGTTGCCGACGGCGAACGCGGCGAAGCCCGGCCAGCCGTCGCCGAGCGGGATGACCAGCGCCCCGGCCACCACGACGAAGCCCGCGCCGACCAGCGTCCGGGCGGTGCCGAACCGGGCCGTGAGCCGGCTGGTCGTCGCCGCGCCGATCAGCGTGCCGACGCCCTCCACCGCCAGCAGCAGGCCGACGAGGCCGGGCTCGGCGTGCAGCTCGCGTACCAGGTAGAGCGCGTAGAGCGCGTGCTGCGCCCCGCAGACCGTGTTCACCGCGGTGGCGGCCCACATGCACGGACCCATGACCGGGTGACGCACGACGAACCGCCGGCCTTCGCGGATCATCTCGCGCATCGGCGGCCAGCGGTCGGGGGTCTCGGGACGGCGTTCGGGCAGGGTCCGCAGCAGCAGGGCCGAGACGAGGTAGCTGACCGCGTCCACGAGCAGGGTGGGCACCGCCCCGAGCACCTGGACGACGAGCCCCCCGACCGACGGCCCGCCGAGCTGGGTGGTGGCGTGGGTGCCGGAGGTCAGGCTGTTGCGGGACTGCAACTGCTCCTTGCTCACGATCGACGGCAGGAAGGTCGCGTTGGCGACGTCGAAGAGCACGTTCGCGAAGCTGGTCACCAGGGCCACGATCACGAGCTGGGCGATGGTCAGCTCGTCCAGCCACCAGGCCACCGGGATGGACACGATGGCCGCCGCGCGCGCCAGGTCGGCGGCGACCTGCACCGTCCGCATCGGGAGCCGCTGCACGATCACCCCGGCGGGCAGGCCGATCACGATCCAGGCGACGTAGGCGGCGGCGGCGATCACGCCCATCTCGAACGCGGAGGCGTCGAGCACGGTCAGGGCGGTCAGCGGTAACGCCACCGCGCCGACCGCCGAGCCGACCGCACTGGTCGTGCCGGCCGTCCACCACCGCCAGAAGACGGCCGCGCCACCTCCGCCGTCGATCCCCATCCCGCACCTCCGCCAAGTAAGTTCCAGAATGGAACGCACTATACTGGAGCCCGTGAAGCGCGCCGATCTCCCCGACTCCGACTGCGGCATCGCGCAAGCCCTCGGCGTGATCGGCGACTGGTGGACGTTCCTGGTCGTACGCGACATCGCGGGCGGCACCACCCGCTTCGACGGCCTGCAGCGCGAGCTCGGCGTCAGCCGCCGGGCCCTGGCCGAACGCCTGGCCAAGCTGGTCGAACACGGCGTGCTCGAACGGCGGCCCTACTCCACCCGCCCGCCGCGCCACGACTACGTGCTGACGGCGAAGGGCGAAGGTCTGCTGCCGGCGCTCGTCGCCCTCCAGGACTGGGGCGTGCGGCACGTGATGGGTGACGGCGCCCTGACCGCCACCAGCCAGAACGGCTCCGCCGAGAGCCGTCGCGTGCACGAGCTGGTCGGCCGGAAGATCCCCGGCGTCCTGCTGGAACGCCACGACGGCGAGCCGGTCGCGCCCAGCGCGCCGGGCGTCTGGACGGTGCTCTACTTCTTCCCCGGCGCGTTCGCCCCGGACGCCCAGGACTACCCGCCCGGCTGGGCCGACATCCCCGGCACGAAGGGCTGCACCCTGGAGGCTCTCACCTACGCGTCACGGTTCGCCGACTTCGAGGCGGCGGGCGCCACGATCCGCGGCGTGAGCACCCAGCGCCCCGACCAGCTGGCCGCGTTCGTCACGCACGCGAAACTCCCCTTTCCCCTGCTGTCCGACCAGAACGACAGGCTCGCCGCCGGGTTGCTGCTGCCGACCTTCCGGACGGCCGGCGTCGACCGATTCAAGCGCCTCACCCTGTTGGTCGACCCCGACGCGGTCGTCCGGGCCGTGCAGTTCCCGATCACCGATCCGGCCGGTTCGGTGGACGAGATGCTCGCCCTCGTCCGCGACCGCTGACCGTCGGCCTACGGCAGGATGGCGCCATGCTGGAGATCGACTTCCTGACCGAACCCGACCGCGCCCGCTGGGAAGTGCTGGCCCGCGGACAGGACGCCTACTTCGACACCGAACGCGACGACGACGCCTACGAACGGACCTGGCGGCGCCTGATCGACGACGAGCAGACCCGCGGGATCACCGCCCGCCTGGACGGCCAAATGGTGGGCATCGCGCACTACCTGTTCCATGCCAGCGTCTGGTACGCCGGGAGGTGCTACATGGCGGACCTGTTCGTGGACGCCGAGTTCCGGCGGCGGGGCATCGCGACGGCGGTGATCGAGTGGGTGGCCCGCGACGCCAAGGACCACGGCTACCCCAGCCTCTACTGGAACACCCTCGAAGACGCCCAGGCCCGCGCCCTTTACGACAAGATCGGCAGATTCCACGAGGGCCTCATCCTCTACACCTACCGCCGCGACACCGCCCGGTAGGGGCCGTCAGCCGCCGCCGTACAGCGTTGTGAGCTGCGCGGCCAGCTTCGTCAGCTCCTGCTGGACGGACTCCGGGCCCTCCACGACGACGAGGTCGCCCCAGCCGGCGAGCTGGCGGGCGATGTCCAGCGCGGTCGGCGCGGTGAGCGTGACGCGCACCCGCTCCCCGTAGGAGATCACCTCGCAGTGGCGGCCGAAGCGGTCGCGCAGGACGCGCAGGTAGCGGGGCTCGATGGTCGCGGTGGCCGTGGTCGTCGCGCGGCGGGCCTCCATCGCGGTGACGACCTCGTCCCAGGCCGTCGCGAGGTCGAAGTCCGCCGGGCGTTCGGCCGGCTCGTCGGTGACCTCGGCGTCGGTGACCCGGTCGACGCGGAAGGTCCGCTGCCCGTCGGGGGTGCCGGCGATCAGGTACCAGGTGTCGTCCTTGTCGACGAGGCCGTACGGCGCGACGACGCGCTCCCGTCCTGAGTAGGTGAGGCGGACCTTCCGGCGCCGGACCACCGCGTCCTCCAGCAGGTTGACGAGCGCGGGCCGGGCACGGCGGTGCTCGCCCCAGCGGGCCGGATCGACCACGACGGCGTCCGCCGCCGCCTCGGCCTCCTGCCGGAACGTCGAGGGCAGGGCGCGTACGAGCTTGCGCAGCGCCGCCTTGGCCTCGGGCGCGATCGCCGCGGCCGGGCCGAGCAGCAGGAACAGCGCCCTGGCCTCGGAGGCCTTGAGCCCGGACAGGTCGGTGCGGGCGCCGCCGAGCAGGGCCCACCCGCCGCCGCGCCCGGCCTGCGGGTAGACGGGGATGCCCGCCGCCGACAGGGCCTCCAGGTCACGGCGCGCGGTGGCGACCGAGACCTCCATCTCGGCGGCGATGTCCGCCGCCGTCACCCGTCCGCGCGACTGCATCAGCAGCAGGACGGCCACCAGTCGGTCCGCTCTCATGTCTTCGACGATGCCAGGCAAAGTGCTCATTCGATGAGCACTTTGCCTGGCAGCATCGATCTCACAAGCCACCGCAACGAAAGGCGCGAGGACATGCTCCGCGGACTCACCACCATCAGCTTCTACGCCCACGACGTCGCCGCCGCCCGCGACTGGTACGCCGACCTCCTCAGCATCCCCGCCTACTTCCAGCGCCCCGAACAGGGCGACCCCGTCTACGTGGAGTTCCGCGTCGGCGACTACCAGCACGAACTCGGCATCATCGACGCCCGCTTCGCCCCGCAGAGCTGGAGCGCCGAAGACGGCGGCGCCATCGTCTACTGGGCCGTCGACGACCTGGAAGCCACCTGGGACCGGCTGCTGGAGATGGGCGCCACCCCCTACGACGAGCCCACCGAACGCGGCCCCGGCTTCACCACCGCCTCGGTCCGCGACCCCTTCGGCAACATCCTCGGCATCATGATCAACCACCACTACCTCAACGTCCTCGCGAGCCGGAAGGGCTGACCACGATGACCGACGACGCCCTGCGCCTGGACGACGCCGCCGCCTGGAAGTCCTGGCTCGCCGAACACCACGAGACGGCCGCCGACGTCTGGCTGCTGATCGCCAAGAAGAACAGCGCCGCGACCACCGTCACCCTCGACGAGGCCCTGGACGAAGCCCTGTGCCACGGCTGGATCGACAGCCACCGCAGGGCCTTCGACGGCGACCACTACCTCCAGCGCTACTCGCCGCGCGCCCGCCGCAGCCCCTGGTCCCGCATCAACGTCGCCAAGGCCGAGGCGCTGACGGCCGCCGGCCGGATGCGCCCGGCGGGCCACGCCGCGATCGAGGCCGCCAAGACCACCGGCCGCTGGCCCGCCTGACGCCTTCCCGCTCGGCAGGGACGCTCCGGCCCCTCGTGACCTGCGCCTTTCACGGGGCTCGAAGCCGTGTCAGAACGATGTCAGGGCGGTGTCGGGTCGCCCGGCCACGATTGCCGGCATGGACACAGCAACGCGGCCCCCGGCCGGCGCCCACCCGACAGGCTTCGTCGCGAAGCTCCTCGCGGACCGTCACTCCGTCCCGCTCTCCATCGCACTGCACCTGGTGCCCGGCGCGGCCATCGTGGCCGTGTACGCGTTCGTCGCCGCCCCGCTGGTGCGGGCGATGGGCGCGCCGATCTTCGCGGCCTGGGCCATGGCCCTCGCGATCGTGCTCTTCCCGCTCCAGCTGTTCCTGCTGTGGCTGGGCAGGAAGCAGACCGGCCGCTTCACGCTGAAGGGCGTCGTCCGCTACCGCGACAAGCCGCTCACGCGCCGCAAGGTCATGTGGCTCGGGGGCGCGTGCCTGGTGTGGATGACCGTCGTCTCGCTCGCGCTGACCCCGCTGGACAACCTCGTCTACGACTGGTTCTTCACCTGGGTGGACTACCAGGGCGCCGGCCCCGACGGCACCACCTACCTCCAGGGCTACCCGCAGGCGGTCGTGCTCACCACGCTGCTCGTCTGCGGGCCGTTCACCGGCTTCACCCTGCCGCTGATCGAGGAGTACTACTTCCGCGGCTTCCTGCTGCCCCGCCTGCCGCAGCTCGGCAAGTGGGCCCCGATCTTCAACACCCTCCTGTTCTCCGTGTACCACTTCTGGGCCCCCTGGACGGTCCTGTCGAAGCTCGTCTTCCTCTACCCCGGCGTCTGGCTGGCCTGGAAGAAGCAGGACATCCGCATCTCGATCACCATGCACCCCGGCACGACGCTCCTGATGACCGTCGTCGGCATCGTCGCCCTCGCCTCCGGCGCCGCCTCGATGTGAGCCGCCCCCTTCCCCGGAACGACGAAGGCCACGACCCCGCACAACGCTGCGGGGCCGTGGCCGGACGATTTTCCCTACCGGATGAACACGCTGGTGCCGACGATCTCCTGGCCGTCGCCCGGCGGCACCGTCCCGGTGATCGGCCCCTGGCAGCCCGGCCTGAGGAACGCGAAGGCCACGGCGTCGGTCCGGTTGTAGACAAAGGGGTTCGCGCTGTCGGAGGTGTAGCAGCCGCTGGGGTCGTCGTACTGCGCCCGGTTGATGTAGAGGGTGCCGGTCGCGGCCGAGGCGGGGGCCGCCAGGCTCAGGACGAGTGCGGCGGCGGTGGCGAGGCCGGTCAGGCTGGTCGTGGTACGGAGCATGAGCGCGTTCCTGTCCCTTGAGGTACGGCGCCGTGGCGCCGGCGTCCTCGCCATCATTCACGTAATGCAGTCATTCGACTACTGTCCGTGACGACAGTGGTCGGTAGCGCTCGCCGAGTGGCTACTCAGGGCGCAGCAGCTGCTCGCGCCTGGTCAGCAGCCGCGACTGCTCGGCCAGCAGCTGGCCGCGCCGCCCCTTCAGATGCGCCCTGGTCTCGCGCACCCACTGCGCCAGCCGCTGCACCTCGGCCCTGGTCTTCTCGATGCGCTGATGCTTGAGCACGTCGCTGATGACGTTGTCGAAGAAGGCGTCCACGAACCATCGCGTGTCCACCTTGGGCATCACCGGCCGGGACGCGATCCCGGTGTCGGCCAGCTCGCGGGAGAAGACGTCCAGAGCCCGCTGGGCGTGCCAGGCGGCCTTGTCGGCGCTGGTCAGCCTGTCGTGCTCGAAGGCGTCGGCGATCAGGCCGCCGCCGAACACGTCGAAGGTGGAGGCCGTCCTGGCGGAGTCGAGCAGGCGCAGCACGACGGCCAGCGTCTCGTGCGCGCCCTGCCCCGCCTGGTGGGCCTCGTCGCACTCACGCACCTCGGCGCTCAGCCGGTCGAGCGCGGCGCCGAGGTCGGCCAGCTCCCGCGCCCGCGGATCGCCGCTCCGGACGATCTGCTGCTCCTTCTCGACCAGCAGCCGCGCGTACTCGCGGGAGGCGGGGTCGAGCACGGCCAGCTCGGCGTCGGCCGCCGCCACGTCGGCTTCGAGCTGCGCGAGCCGGGCGCGGTGACCGTCCACGCGTTCCCTGGCCACCACCACCTCGGCGCGCTCGCGTGCCAGCCGCTCCTCCCGGTTGCCCAACAGGCGGGACAGGACGGCGGACAGGCCGCCCTCCAGCCGGGCGACGTCACGCTCCTCGTCGGCCAGCTCGGACTCCAGGCCCTTCAGGGTGCCGCGGACGTCCGCGATCTGCTGCGCGGCGTTCCCGCGCAGCCGCCGGACGTGTTCGGCGCGGTGCATCCTGGCGGACGCCTCGCGCAGCCGTTCGTCAAGTTCCGGGGAGAGGGTCACGCAATGACGACGAACAGCCCGGACCAGACGTTCCTCCGGCCGTGCGGAGAGTGCTCATTCGATGAGCACTCTGCCGGGAAGCATCGATCTCACCAGCTACCTGAACGTCCTCGCCAGCCGGACCGCCTGAGACCGGCTTGACCTTGACGCGACGGCAGGGGAAGAGGGTCTGACATGGTCTGAAGGAGTCGGACGGGGAGCCTTCCACCTGCCTCATCGTCACTGCCGGTCTCGTGATGCCGGTCTTGGTCGGCGGGCGTTGGCTCCCTTCTCTGGCTCCCCGAACCGCTGTCCGTTACCCGTCCCAGCGCGTCCGAGAATCAACGAGCAGGAGATTCGTCCGCTACCGATCTGCGGGACCATTCGCTGGGTGGGGCATGCGAAGGGCAGCCATCATGCGAGGACCTCAGAACTTCCTTGCGTGCCGCCCGCGCGTCGGGACCATCCCCCTGCGCGCGGGGAGCACTGACCAGCGGGCAGGCGGCCAACGCCCGCGCTGGGACCATCCCCGCGCGCACGGGGAGCACTTGGCGTCGCCAGCCGCCTGGTCGGGGGAGCGGGGACCATCCCCGCGTGGGCGGTGACCAGACCAGCGGACGCCTCCTGGTGTTCCCTCGCGTGGGACCATCCCCGCATGCGCGGGGAGCACCGCGTCGGTGCCCAGCCGATCGACCCCAAGGTGGGACCATCCCCGCGTGCGCGGGGAGCACCTCACCCACATCGACCGCAACCGCTCGGAGTGGGGACCATCCCCGCGTGGGCGGGGAGCACTCGGCCAGCGCGAACGTGTCCGCCGTGGCGGAGGAACCATCCCCGCGTGCGCGGGGAGCACCAGCAGGAAGGCGTGAACAAGTCCGAGGACCTGGGACCATCCCCGCGTGCGCGGGGAGCACAGCGACACGTTCTTATGTTCTTAGATTCTTACGGGACCATCCCGGCGTGCGCGGGGAGCACCTGGTTCCAGCGCTGGGTGGACCACGGCATCAGGGACCATCCCCGCGTGCGCAGGGAGCACGGCCCGTGGATGCTGTCCACCTCGTGGGAGCCGGGACCATCCCCGCGTGTGCGGGGAGCACCAAGTGGTCGGCGTTCTCGCCGATCACGAGCTGGGACCATCCCCGGCGTGCGCGGGGAGCACGTGAAGACGGCGAGGCCGATCAGCCTGCGGTCGGGACCATCCCCGCGTGCGTGGGGAGCACCCCTCCACGACCTTGGGTTGTGTCGATGCGGCGGGACCATCCCTGCGTGCGCGGGGAGCACAGGAGGAGCTGGTGAGAGCCGAACCCCTCCGCGGGACCATCCCCGCGTGCGCGGGGAGCACTCTCGCTCGGTGGCAAGGGCCTGGAGGCGGGTGGGACCATCCCCGCGTGCGCGGGGAGCACCGAGCCTTCGGCTCTCTCGGCCGCTCAAGATCGGGACCATCCCCGCGTGCGCGGGGAGCACTGGCTACGGGAAGCGGGCTCCCACCGGTAGCCGGGACCATCTCCGCGTGCGCGGGGAGCACACCGTTCGGGGAGGGCTGCTCGGCGTCACGCTGGGACCATCCCCGCGTGCGCGGGGAGCACAGTGATCGTCTAGGGGGCGGGTGTGGCTGTCTCGGGACCATCCCCACGTGCGCGGGGAGCACCTGGAGAAGGCGTTCGCGGGGCTAGGTGAGCGGGACCATCCCCGCGTGCGCGGGGGACCATCCCCGCGTGCGCGGGGAGCACGTTCGGGGTGTCGAACCCGCTGATCCGGATGGTGGGACCATCCCCGCGTGCGCGGGGAGCACCTCGCCTCGCATACCGACGCGACTTCGGATGCGGGACCATCCCCGCGTGCGCGGGGAGCACCTGGGAGAGCGCGCGGACGGGCGCTGGTCCGCGGGACCATCCCCGCGTGCGCGGGGAGCGCTTGCCCACCCGCCGCTCGGCGAGTTCGTACAGGGGACCATCCCCGCGTGCGCGGGGAGCACCTGCCGCCGGAACCGGCCAGCATGCCGAGCGTGGGACCATCCCCGCGTGCGCGGGGAGCACAGCTGCACAGCAGGCCATGGGGTGTGGCCGTCGGGACCATCCCCGCGTGCGCGGGGAGCACACTCGATGACCTGCATCGTGAGCCGTCACTAACACCCAAATTGAGCACTTCCGAGAACTCGGACATTTGAGACACCCGGCGGGCTGGCGTGCGGAGAACAAGAACACTGCTAGGACGCTGCATGAAGCCGCCAGACGGAATGCCGTCGATCAACGCTGCCCATAGCGTCGTCGTTTTGATGCGTTGCTCCATCCGGCCGGAGGTGCAGCTGCTGAGGTGGTGGGACGATCCTTCGGCCGACGTATCAGGACAAGGCCATCGTGATCGATGGGATGCCACTTGTGGTCGTGGGTCTCGAAGGCGAACCCCTGCTCGTTGTTGGTGCTGTAGGCCAGTAGTGCCCGGCCGGTATCCGCGTACTGCTGAACCTCCAGCCACAACGCTTCCCGGATGCGCGCAGTCGGACCGCCGATGAACACCCCAGGCGAGATTTCCATCAGCCAACGCGTCAGGAAGCCGCGCAGCCCAGCGGGACAACGCGTGAGCACGATGACCATCACCAGGGCACCTCGTCGACGAAGTCGTTGGCGAAGTTGTGCCCCGATTCCAATTCCACCCCCTGGTCACTCTGAAGGGTGACGCGATCCGATCCGGATCCTCCGGCACAGCATCTGGACACCACCACTCAGGAGCAGATGCTTGTTGTCGAACGCCTCGCTTGGACTGCGAGCCGTCTCGCGCACGCAGAAGGCACTTGGGCACCTTGTCCACAGCGGCCTGCCCCCAGGGACCGTCCCTGCGTGCGCGAGGAGCGGCCGAACGGGGGACAACGCTGAGCAGGAGCCGGGTCCATCCCCACGTGCGCAGGAAGCATCACCTTTTCACCCCACCAACCAATCTTTCTCACGGAACGCGCCTACGGGCACAGGAAGGGCTGGTCGGAAGGGGCCTACTCAGGCCCGTAAATGATGCCACAGTGGGAGTTTGTTGCACTAATCGACCATTCGAGAAATAAGCGCCCAATAGTCACACGTACGCCTGAATGACCTAGCGTTGCTCCACTAAGTCTTGGGTTGAGCCGCTCAAGGAGCTTGAGCAAAGCAATATATGCCATCTTGCTATAGATCCCGCAGCGATGGCCCAACTGCCCCCGACCTACACGAACAGGCTCCCTGGCCGCACCCCTCCCATTCGGCGATCACAAGTCTGAGTCACATGCTCCTCTCCATCCACGTAACGTGAGGAGAGGGATAGCACACGCCATGGGAGAACCAGTGACACCCTTATTCACCGTCCGGGCCTTCGCCCTACTCTTATTCGCCACTGTTGTCGGGCTAGCAGTGACGTTCCTGAACTACAGGTCAAACAAAGACGTGGCCATGGCACTGCTCGCGGGTGCAGCCGCGGCGGGCGCTGCACTACTTGGGGCAAACACTCTGATCGAGCTCCGCTGAGCATGCGGGGCGGGCACGTCAACTGCCCCATCAAACCGATGGGCTCAGCTGACCTGTGACGACGTAGGTCAGCCGCTCGAAGCGCCACGTGTGAGTACCCTTCATGGTGCAAGTGATCCCCGCGTAGGCGGGGATGGTCCGGTGAGAAGAGGAACAGCGACTCTCACAGCCGAGCAGTTCCCCGCGCACGCGGGGATGTGATCACGGAGGCCATCAACTGCAAGGCGTACGATCCACCAGGAGAAGGCCTCCGAATGCTCTTCCAGCGTGCGCAGAAGATCAGCTGGCGCGTGCAGGTGCGAGGCTGAGCAAACCGCAGCCGTATGCCTTGGCGCGCCCGATGCCGTTGATCAAGGCAGCGGTGAAGGCCGACGAGTCAGTGACCATCAGGTGACCGTCGAAGCGGACAGGATCAACGGTGACGCGCCGTACCTCCCGCTTCTTCCCAACCAGTCTCGGAGCCGGATTCGCGGCCACGTCGGGAGCACCCTGCCGGCTGGAGGGGATGACGAAGCCATGCTGCTCGCCTTTGCTGATCAGCCATTCGATCTGCTGGGCAGGCTGCTGAAGTGGAACGCGTTTCCGCTGCTGCTTCCCATTCTCGACACGGACGTCGCGGGTCGGGTTGGCCATGAGCCGGAACGTGAACTTCCGTCCGGGCGCAATGGCGTTCAGTACCGGCTGAAGGGAGCGGACCTCCGCCGGCCGCAAGAGGAGCCCTGCCGGGAGACGCTCCCAGTCGGGAGCCGTCTGGCTCTGGACATACTGCACCAAGCCGCCACCCGCCACCGTATCGAGCCGCCAGAGCACGCCATGCTGGCTGCGAAAAGTAGCAGTCGGCGGTAGCTCCGGGTACGCAGACATGATCGTTCTATGCATGTCATGAACGTCAGCGACGTCGCGCAGAAACGCGCGAGACCGCTGGTCGACGGTGAGTTTGCTCAGAAACACAGCTTCTCTCCCGCGGAGATCATTTCGTCAGTCAGCGGAACCTCTCCGGTTCGTACGGTTCGGGGCGCGAAACGCCGGCTACCTTCGGCAAAGCTAAGAGGCTGATCATGACGGGCCTCAGCATCGATGGCGTTCGTCGGGCATTCAACGACGATACGCAGACCAGGCCGGATCACCTGGCGCTTCATCGAGGCGCGGGCAGTGGCCGAGTTCTCCAGCCACCCGTACCCGGCCAAAGCTTTCTCTGCAGTTCGAGACGTTGGCCCTTCTCCCCTCGCGAGGATGGGCCGCGCCGGAACGTAGGCTTTGCGCCCGAAAGACAACCGCCAGTGTGGCCGTTCCACTGCTTCGGCCACCCTGGTCAGCAGTCGCTCGTCACCTTCCAGCACCACCAAGAAGAGCGCATCGGCCAGGTAGTACCGCTCGCTGACGACGGTGCGATGTCCTGCGCCCTGTGTGGTCGGCACGTTCTGCGTGACGTGGTAGTCGCGCTCGACGACGCCCTCGCGGTCTACGCGCACGGCCAGGCGAAGCCTGGTCAACTCGGCAAGGGCGGCATCATCGTTGCGGTCGATCCCTAATGCTGCGCACAGCAGACCAAGGACGCCCGATTTCGTTGGCTCTGGCATCGTGTCGCGGATGATCCCGCGTGACCTGATGCCCCATGACTGCATCGGCGCGTCGAAGCACAAGGCGAGCGACGTGGGACTGTTGTACGTCATCCGCCGTACTCCCCAGCGCCGGCCAGCAGCCCCTTGGTGAAGGCGTCGAGGCTGCCCACGACCTGTAGCCCCTCGTTGGCGGGGATCTCCTGAGACACGGATGCGGCTACGGCCGTGCGGATCTGTTCGCCGCCGTAGAAGGAACGAAGCTTGCCGAAGTGATCGACGAGACACCGGGTCGAGCCCTCCATGATGTCGTTGTCGACAACTGGCTTGAGGAAGGCGTTGGCCAGGTTCCAGGCCCCATGGTCACGCACCACACCAAGGAGCGTGTCGGGCATGGTGCGCGCCGCCATCGAGTTCTGCTTGCCGCTCGGCACGGCGTTGATGAAGGCCAGGAGCCAGGCTTGAACGGTGCGGCGGATGAGGTCGACGTCGCCTTGCAGGTTCTTAGTCAACTGGGTCAGATCGACGTTCGCGTACCGGTAGTAGCAGGCGGAGTTAAAGTCGATCGTGCCGAGCATGTCGGCTCCGGATTCGGCGTCCGGCTTCAGGTCGTCGACTGCGGTGTAGAAGTCGAACTCGGTGGCGACGACATGCGTCGAGATGGCGTGGGCAACCTGTGATGCGGCGGTGACGTTCAGGTCCTTGTTGTCCGCGATCATCCGGCCGAACAGTGCGATGTCCGCGACCCGACCAGCGTCGAGAACCTGGCGTGCCACAGCCTGCGCGGCCTTGTCCGGCTTGATCTTCTCCTTCTGAGCCTTCGTTTTCGCGGCGGCGAATTTCTCAAGACTGTCCCAGCGTTCCTCGCAGTACGCCGCGAGATGGTCGATGGCTCCCTTTCCGACGTACAGCAAGTACTCGGTGAGTCCGCGGCTCTGATCCAATCCGAAGCCAAGTTGTTGCAAGGCTGCCGTGACGACGGTCTGCGCCTGCTCACGGTCATGATCTTGGCCTACAAGGCGCTCCACCACACCGTCGAGCAGGCGCTTGGTACGGACTCCGACCTCGGACTCGTCGAGCCCGTACACCTTGAAGAGCTCCCGGGCGGCGCGCTTGAGGCTCTGGCTGGAGATGCGTCCCCGGACATGGCCGCCGAAGGTGGCTGTCTTGGGCTGGCCCACGTCGTCCCGGTTCAGGTTGCTGACGGGGAAGGACTGGAGCAGATGAAGCTCGATGATCATTGACTCGTCTCCAGGGAATCGGTGGGAGGCTGGTCCTGTCCCTTCGCCGGCTTCGCGGAAGCCAGCGTGTAGTACTCCTGGGCCCATGTCAGGCGTACTCTGCTCGCCCTGTCGCCTCGGTGGTCCCTGCCGAGCAGGACGAGCAGGTCAGAGAGCAACCGCTCGTAGCGGACGGGAATGTCATGCGCGGACAGCAACCGGATCGTCTGGCGTAGATAGTGCGGGAGAGTCTGTTTGTCCTTGGCCAGTAGCTGAGTGAGTCGTCGGTCCACCACTGGGCTTCCCAGCTTCTTCTGCAGGCTGCCAAGCGAGGCGCCAAACGAGCGCGCTCCTCCCCCACTCCGCCAGTTCAACGGATGCAGCGAGAACAGGCCGCCCACAAGAAGCCACGTCTCCGGTTCAGAGCCATCCCCCTGAGGCGGATCGTTTTGGAACACGATCTCGTACGCCTGATACTGCCTGCCCTCCACGAAGCTCTGACGCAATCTGGCGAGCACCCTCCGTGCCTCGGACACTCGCCGCCGGTCATCCGAGCGCAATGCGTTTTCCAGGCCGCAGAGGTATGTGATGTACGCATCCCGTCGTATGGAGAATTGGTCAGGCATCTGGCTCCTCCGGTCCATCGGTATAGCTCGGGATCCGGGCACGAAAGACGCGTTCCGCGGTCTGCACGCGATCATCGAAAATGGCGCGGTGCTTTCCGAGCGCGAGCATGGCGCGACTCTCAGCGGGCGAGCCGGCAACCCAGCGGTCCACGGCCGCACGAGCCAACTCGACCACGTGCCATCCCCATGCCCGAGCGGTCGGTGCTTCCGAACGGCCAGCCGTACGCGCTTTGCCCAAGTCGATCAGAAATGCTCCGAAGGGACGCGCGAGGCGAGGCCAGTAACCGCGGCTGATGTCTGCCACGGGTTGATCGGCCTTGAACTCACGGTGGTACTCGCTCTGGAACGAACGCAACGCGGAACCCACGTCATCGGCAAGGGCAATCGCGTGCCCGATGATCCCGCTCAGTTGTTCGTCCCGTGCTC
This sequence comes from Nonomuraea sp. NPDC049655, assembly GCF_044465465.1. NCBI lineage: Bacteria > Bacillati > Actinomycetota > Actinomycetes > Streptosporangiales > Streptosporangiaceae > Nonomuraea > Nonomuraea sp. NPDC049655. Next base: position 5,738 of record NZ_JBITLS010000022.1, on the reverse strand, counting down.
GAATCAGCGGAACAGGCGCGGGAACCTCCTCTTCCAGCCACGTCTCGACGACCGTCGCCTTGGAATCGAGATGCTGCCCGAAGAGGCGGAGGGTGTAGACGGCGTCTGCGGGGATGTAGCCGCTTTCCGCCAGTTCGGCCATCTGGTCGAGGGCCGCGGGGCGCTGGCGGTATTGGTGCTCTTCCCATGGATCGCTCAGAAGAAGTTCCACGCTGTGGCGCCAGACGCCGCGCAACGGGTAGAGCCTCACCGGCAGCAGGGGGGCGTCCTTCTTGAACTTCCCTTTCGCGTCTCTCGGCGTGCGGAAGGCCGCCATCTTCTCCTCGTCCGGCAGCTTCACATCGAGCCGCGTCCCTGGCGTTATGACAGCGGCGTCCACCACACTGCTCCCACCTGTTTCCCTCGTGAACAGCAGTACGCGTCTTGACGGCCAGGTCAGCAGGTCGGTCCAGCCTCGCGCGGTGCGCTTGTCGGGCCTCGGCGAAGGCCCGGTCGGCTCCTCCCAGACGGGCCTGTCGTCAGCAGTGGTCATCTCCGGCTTCTCGTAGTCCGGCAGGTAGACCAGGGCGTTGAGTAGGAGGGTCTCCTTGAGGTTCTGCCCCTCGACCAGGACGACTCCGAACCAATTGCAGGGTGCCCGCTCCGACGACTTGTCCTTCTCGTACGGGGTCTTCATCCCTCCCGGGTCGAAGGCTTGAACCGTGACCAGCCATCGGGCCGCCTCTTGTGGGGTCAGTACGACTTTGTCTTCGGACGTGGTGTGGTCGAAGAGCGTCACGTTGTTGCCGACGGCGCGGTACGGAACAAGCTTCGCCGCTGTAGCCGGGGTCAGGGACCTCAACTCAGCGCACTGCATGAACGGCACCTTCGGGTGAAACAGATCGAAACGATCCCGTCGATGCTCCAGGTAGTTGCGGAGCGGATCGGCGGGGATACTCTCCGCCTCCCACAGGTCTCGCCATACCGTCTCATTCGGCGGGCCATATGCGCGATGGAAGACCGCCAGGAGGAGGCGATGAAGAGCCGCCGTCATCGTGGGCGCCTCTCCCGCGATTCGGCGGATGGTATGAGCCTTCGCGACGACGTCCTCAAGTCCCATGGCATCGACCCGCCCATCAGGTCCCACGACAGGAATCCAGGGCTGGGTCAGTAGATCGAACGATGGCACCATGTCGTCAGGCGAGGGCATCGACATCCTCCGCAAGGAGGCCCAGGCCATCGCCGTAACGCAGCACATGACTACCGACGGCGCACCGGCCTTCGGTGGTCATGAGAACCCTGTGCTCGTACAGCCATGGAGACCGTTGGAAAAGCTCCGGCACTGGGGTCGCAGCGATCGCCCGTACGACATCGGCGGGCATGTCTGCCGACGCGGTGAGTTGGAGGGAAGCGTCGAGCAGTGCTCGTAACACGTCCTCATCGGGAGGGCTCAGAGCGGTCAGCTCCACTGGGTCGCCGCCAGAGGTCGGAACGGGCCGCCCTCCATGAGAAGTTCGGAACAGCACGACGTCAACGGAAGGGACGTCGTCAGAGTGCTCCACCGCGGATATCACCTGCTTCGCGTTCGTCCTGCGTGCTTGTTGTGCTTGGTCAACTCACCGAGATGAGAGACCGCATTGGGGTGTGGGAGATACATAAGACGGGCGTTGCGCTCAGCCACCTTCAGCGCGTGGGCCAGGCGCTCGGTCTCGATCCGCCATGACTCCTCCCACCCGGGCGGACAGGAGATCGCCCCGCCCGGCCCGTAGACGGCATCGACCAAGGCGGGTACGTCGTCAGGCAGGTTCAGGCAGGTCTTCTCCTGCAGCAGAGCCCAGGTTCGCATGAGCGTGATCGGCGCGTAGACCGATTCGCTGTACCGCGGAAACTGAGGGCCGGCCTCGGTGTCGACCACGCCCGCGATCGCCAGACGAAGTTCCCCTCGCGTCCTGTCGTGGCGGTGAAGCCGGCCAGCTCGTTGCATCAGCCAGTCCACGGGAGCCAGATCCGTGAGCATCGCGTCGAAATCGAGATCCAGTCCCTGTTCCAAGACCTGGGAGCTGACCACGATCGCCCTTGGCCGTGCTCCATCCTTGCCGAAGGCGGCTTTCAATGCGGTCTCAACGGCGCGACGCGGGCCATCGTCCAACTGACCGTGGATCACGAACAGCTGGGGGCGCATCTCCAGTGGGAGGGTCGCGATTCGTGTCACGAGAGCCTCGTGGGTAGCGATCACCCTGCGTACCAGGTTGTGCATCACGACGGCGCAGCCGCCATCCGCCACCTGATTCAAGGCCCAGTCGATTACGTCTTCGTCGTTGACCGGAGTGAAGTGAAGCGGGCGGCTGACGTTGAGGTCGGACACCTCGGCACGCTCGGTCATGGGGCTGCCAGCGCCGGCCACCGTGACCCTCGGGTAATCGCTGCATGGTTCCGCCTTCGGGACATCCCGTGGCAGGCACCTCAGCAGGCCCGACTGCCAGGCTGCCACCAGTTCCTGCCGCCGGGTCGAAGGCAGTGTGGCCGACAGCATCACCACCGACGTGCCAAGCCGTCCGAGCCAGGCGAGCAGCCGGTCGAGCAGCGTCGACATATAGGTGTCGTATGCGTGGACCTCATCAATGACGACGACCTTGTTGGTCAGCGCGGCCAGCCGTACGAAGACGTGGCCTGACCGGATGACCGCTTTGAGGGCTTGATCAATCGTTCCAACGCCGACCGGGACGAGCAGGCTCTTCTTGCGAGTGAACCACTCCTTCGCCTGGACATCGGAGTCGTCCTCGTTGTCCCGACTCACGTCAGTTGGGTCGGCTACCCGCTCGTTCAGGTGATCGAGCGCGCCGGAGTGGATCAGCCGGACGCTGACCGTCTTGTCGTGTCCAAGGCGCTCTAGCAGCCTCTCCAGTTCGGTCAGCATCTGATTGCTCGTCGCCTTGGACGGGTTGGCGACGTAGGTACCCAGGAGGCCAAGGCGGCGCATCAAGGCTGCGGCAGCTTGAATCCCTGCCTTGGACTTACCTTCCCCCGTCGGAGCCTCCACGATCACTAATGTCGGTTGGTCCCGATCCCCTGTTACACGCTCGACGACAACCTGCACCGGCCGCGGCTTTTCACCCGGGAACAACTCGCTGAACGACGTGGGCGGCTCCCAAGGGCACAGCTCAAGCCTCTCCACGGCTAGCGACGCGCGTTCATCAGCTCTCCTGTTGTAGACGGGGAGATCGAATACATCCGCATAGGGAAAGTTCTTGGTGTCCGACGCGATCCAATCGCTGATCGTGGTCAGAGCGGCGAGGGCCACCGCGGCGGCGCTGCTCACGTGCACGTCCTGCCAGGGGACCTCTCCGGGATCCGGCAGGCCGCGCACAGCAATGACCTCTCTGACGAGTTGATCGCGCCATGCTTCCCAGGTCGGGCCGCCGTGGTCATTGATCTCTCGTCGCGCCTGACGCAGTGCTGTCCCATCAGGGAAGTAACCGTGGTGCCCGCCGAGCGCGGCAGCGACGAGTTCGGCAGTGGCCGGCAGCGCGCCCCAGCTACGGAGGAGGTCGCGCATGTGCATGGCCGTGACCAGTCCATGCGGTGTATCGATGCGCCGCCTGAGCTCCGGCCTCTTCGCCACGCGCCTCAGATCAGCAGCGGCCGCCTCATCGAACCTCGCCAAGGCAACCTCAACCTGAAGCCCCTGAAACGTCGGGCTATGTTTCCCCAGGTCGTGCAGCCCACAGAGGGTAGCGATCCACGCATCCTCCTCCCCCAACGGCTCAAACGCAGCACGCAGTTCATCTCGACATTGCGGCCCGGTCAGCACGCCTACAAGGCGCTGGGCCACCGCAGCAGTATCGAGAACGTGGCAGACGAGGGGGTGAACTTGGTCAGTGCGCGCCTTGCCCCAGGCTGGCCAAACGCCCGGTTCGGCGTTCACCGTACGACCTGATCAAGCGCGCCCAGAGCGCTGCCGACAAAGCGCACCTCCGAGGTCTCTTGCTCCACCTGCCATGGCTGCCGTCGATCCCATGGCCATCCACACGCAGCACCACCGTCAATCAACTGCTTGCACGTTGGCAACGACACGTTCAGCTCTCGACTGTGCTTGATCCGAACCGTACGTGCCTCAGCTGACGATCCCTTAACCAACCGGGCATGGGGTGTCCCCTCACCGAGCATGGAGTAATTAAAGGGCATCATCGCCATGTAGGGCCTGCGAATGCCCCGATCGACAAGTGGTCACAGTCCCCAGAGAAGGCTCGGTCTCACTCCTCGAGGCCATCCCCGCATGCGTGGGGGCGCGCTTCGGCGGCGCAGAGGTGCCGCGCTGCCCCAGGGGCCCACCCTGCCTGAGCGAGAAGCACCTAGCCAGGGTGGGATACGGTCCGCATCGTAGGTCCCCATCCCCGCGTGCGCGAGGAGCACGGTGGCGGCGACCCATTTCCGGGTCTTGCGCAGTGATCATCCCCGCGTGCGCGGAGAGCACTCTCGATGATCTGCATCGCTAGGCGTGTTGAAGTCAGCCGCTCCCCACTTCTCCACAAGGGTGGGAGCGCTGCTGCCACGATCACTGACTCGCAGACCATCCACCTTTGGACCACCGCCGGATGTCGGAGGCCATCTTACGTCTCAGTACGCGTGCGCTTCGTTGCAGAATCTGCAGGCGACAGCAACCAGGTCATCCCCGCGTGCAAGGGGAGCACAGCCGCCTTCAACATCCCGAGCAGGATCCGGCGGGACCATCCCGCGTGCGCGGGGAGCACATGTCCAGCGCCATCACCGTGTCCGCCGACACGGGACCATCCCCGCGTGCGCGGAGAGCACTCCTCCTTCTGGCACATGGGGTTTCGGGTCTGGGGACCATCCTCGCGTGCGCGGGGAGCACTTGCCCTGGCAGTGGGCTTTCCCGCCGCTGGCGGGACCATCCCCGCGGGCGCGGGGAGCACTTCTTGTCCAGACGCCGACGGGCCTCTGTCTCGGGACCATCCCCACGAGCGCGGGGAGCACAAGCTCGCCGACTGGAAGTCCTCGTTGGACGAGGGACCATCCCTGCGGGCGCGGGGAGCACAGCATTCCGCCCCAAACGCCGTACTGTTCATTGGGACCATCCCCGCGTGCGCGGGGAGCACGACACACCTCAAGCCCCGCCGGGGTGCCCCCGCGGACCATCCCCGCGTGCGCGGGGAGCACCATCGGGTCGGCCCGACCGAGATGTGGCAGGAGGGACCATCCCCGCGTGCGCGGGGAGCACCCCCGACATAGGTGTGATTCAGGGTCTGGCCGGGGACCATCCCCGCGTGCGCGGGGAGCACATGCGCCCGAAGTCCTCCTCGCGTAGGGCCATGGGACCATCCCCGCGTGCGCGGGGAGCACACCGCGAGGTGGAGACCGCGCTCGTACGCACGGGGACCATCCCCGCGTGCGCGGGGAGCACGCGATGCGGCCTCGCTCGCTAACCGTGATGTTGGGACCATCCCCGGGTCACGTCCACGAACGTGGTGTATGAATCGATCTTCGCGTGATCCTGTTTCTGCAGGTTAAGCGGTAAGTGTCTGCGGGAGAGGGTTCTGGGCCGGTGTGTCGCTGGCGATGAGCCGGACGCGGGCCTTGGCGAGAATGTCCAGGCCCATGTAGCGGCGGGCCTCGGTCCATTCGTCGGTCTGCTCGGCCAGCACCGCGCCGACCAGGCGGATGATCGCGGCCCGGTCGGGGAAGATGCCGACCACGTCGGTGCGGCGGCGGATCTCCTTGTTCAGCCGCTCCTGCGGGTT
>NZ_JBITLS010000021.1:79579-148513 GCF_044465465.1 Nonomuraea sp. NPDC049655 | reverse complement strand
CCCCGCGCCACCGCCGTGGCCACCTGCGAGATGTTGCGCACCTGATCGGTCAGATTCCCCGCCATGAAGTTCACCGAGTCGGTCAGGTCACGCCAAGTGCCCGCCACCCCCTCCACCTCGGCCTGACCACCCAGCTGACCCTCCGTGCCCACCTCACGCGCCACCCGCGTGACCTCGTCGGCGAACGACGACAACTGGTCCACCATCGTGTTGACGGTGTTCTTCAGCTCCAGGATCTCCCCACGAGCGTGCACCGTGATCTTCTGCGACAGATCACCCCGCGCCACCGCCGTCGTCACCTGCGCGATACTGCGCACCTGATCGGTCAGGTTGCCCGCCATCGCGTTCACCGACTCCGTCAGGTCCTTCCACGTGCCCGACACCGCCGGCACATCGGCCTGACCACCCAGCCGCCCGTCCGTGCCCACCTCACGCGCCACCCGGGTCACCTCGGAGGTGAACAACGACAACTGATCGACCATGCCGTTGAACACCGAGGCGATCTCACCCAGCAGCCCATCGGCGTCCTCGGGCAGCCGGGTACGGAAATCGCCGTCCCGGACCGCCGTCAGCCCGCCGAGCAGCTGACGCAGCCGAAGCTCGCCGACCTCGGCGCCCCCGGACGCGGAACGGGAGCCACCGGTCATCGCTTCGCTCATGTCACCCTCGTGTCCTACGACGTTGTCGGGACTGTCCTGCCGGTGACCTCGCGAACGGCCCTGATCAGCAGGCCATGATCGAGGTCGTCGACGGAACAGTCGTGGTTGTCGGTCATCCGGATTCTAGAGCCGGTACTCATGATCTTCAGCCCCGAACGCCGAGGTGCGGCGGGGACCGCTCACGACGACTCGCGGAGGCTGTCGGGGCGCTGCGCGCCCATCGCGGCCACGGCGTCGCCCACGTCGGCGTGGACGGTCAGCGAGGACCACACGCCGGTGACCTGGAGGACGCGCGCGGGCAGCTCCTGCACGCCGGCCAGGCGGAGGACGCCCCCGTGGTCGAGCACCGCGGCGTTGAGGCGTAACAACATGTGCAGGCCGCGGCTGTCCATGAAGCTCAGCTCGCCCAGGTCGAGCACCATGCCCGCCCCGGGCCGCAGGTGCCGCTCGGTGAAGGAGCCCAGCCGCGTCGAGTTGGAGGCATCGAGCTCGCCGATCACGGTCACCAGCACGCCGCCGGGCAGATCGCGGCAGTTCAGGCTCAGAGGGGTCACGCTGTCACCGGAGGCCGGGCAGCACGAAGGCCCGTCCGGCCTGAAGGGGACGGGTGTGGCGGCGGACGAAGGAGGTCAGGCATCACAGGCCGGCGGCGGGATCGGCTCGGTCACGGGACCGACGCGGTCGCCCGGAGGGCGCGGCCACCCCGACTGTGCTGCCTCTCGATCGCCTGGCCTGCGGCCACGGCCTCGCCGCGGACGCGCCATGTCGCTGCTACGGCCGGGACTCAATCGCGATCATCTCCTCCGTGCCGCGGCGATCGGTGCTCGCCTCCAACCCTTGAGCCTTCGGCGGTGGCGGGTCAGCACATCAGGCGAAGAATCCGGCTCACTCCTGTCCGCAGAACGAAACGGGCATCAGAGGATCAGTCGCGGCGGAGCTCGGCCGCGGAACGGAGGGTGTCGCCGGGCGAGCAGCCGAAGGCGGCCCGGTGGAGCTGGGCGAAGCGCCCGGGGTGGAAGAAGCCCCACCGGGCGGCGACGGCGGTCACCGTGGTGGCGGGATCGCCGGTCTTCAGCTCGGCGTGCGCGCGGGCCAGCCGGGCCTGGCGCAGGTAGCCCAGCGGGGTGGTACCGAGGTGCCGGCGGAAGGCGTACTGGAGGGCGCGGGCGCTGACCCGGGCGGCGGTGGCGATCTCGTCGATGCCGATGGGCAGGGCGGCGTGGTCGTCGATGAAGGCCGTCGCCCGGCGCAGCGCCTCGGGACGGGCGGAGCCGGGGGCGGCGTCGTCGGCGTCGGTGGGCAGGGCGGTGAGCACGCTGGCGGCCAGGAGCTGCCCGGCGGTGGAGACGACCAGCGGCTCGGCGGCCAGCTCGGGGGCGGCCAGGACGTCGTCGCGCAGGTAGGCGAGGGTGCGCCGCAGATGGCGGCCGGCGGCGGCGGAGACCGGGCGGTGCCCCACCAGCCGGACCGGCTCGGCCCGGCGGCCGGGCAGCGTGCCGGCCACCTGCTGCAGCAGCGCGGGGTCGAACATGATGATGTCGTAGCGCGAGCGGCGGATCTCGCCGGTGTAGGGCAGGTCGTGCGGGGCGAACAACACCGTGTCGCCGGGGCCGAAGAGCTCGTCCGGGCCGCCCGCGACCTGCTGGGCGATGGTGCCGGTCTCGACCGCGCACAGGCACACCTTGCCGAGCGGGTTGACGTCGAAGCTCATCGCGTATTCGAGGTTGAGCCGGTCGATGCTGACCGAGCCCATGACCTGGCGGGAGATCTGGGTGCGGGGGTTCTTCACGTCGGAGCCGATGCGCATCTTGGCGTACGCCTTGCTGAGGAACTCCTCCGTCTGGCCGATGTCACGGCTGTCGAAGACCTCTGGGCCCATCGGACCACCTCTCTCCGGTCGGGGGGACCGCGCCTGCCGCGGCCCGCGCCGATTCTCCCAAACGGCTACGACAACGGCCGGCCGCCGACGGGACAGGGCCTTCTGCCTGGGACGATCCGCTTTTGGTATACCATTTTCAGGTGACTTCCTGGACGATCTCCAACGTGCGCCCCTGGGGCGGCGCGCCCGTGGACCTGACCATCGACGGTACCCGGATCGCCGCCGTGCTCCCGGCCGGGACCACCCCGCCCGCCGGCGAGCACATCGACGGCCGCGGCCTGCTGGCCCTGCCCGGATTCGTCAACGCCCACGCCCACGTCGACAAGAGCTGGTGGGGCCGGCCCTGGGTGTCGTACGGCGGCGTGGCGACCACGCAGGGCCGCATCGAGCACGAGCGCGCCGAACGGGACAAGTACGGCATCCCGGGTGTCGACGGCACGGTGGCGGTGCTGCGCGAGTTCCTGCGGCACGGCACCACGGCCACCCGCACCCACGTCGACGTCGACCTCGGGGTCGGCCTGCGCGGCATCGAGGCCGTGCGCGAGGCCGCGGCACGGCTCGACGGGGCGATCGAGGTCGAGATCGTGGCCTTCCCGCAGGACGGCGTCGTCCGCCGGCCCGGCGTGCTCGACCTGCTCGACCAGGCCGCGCGGGCGGGCGCCACCAGCATCGGCGGCATCGACCCCGCGACCATCGACCGGGACCCGGTCGCCCAGCTCGACGGCCTGTTCGAGATCGCCGAACGCCGCGGCGTCGGCCTGGACATCCACCTGCACGACGGCGGCGAGCTCGGCGCGTTCCAGTACGAGCTGATCATCGACCGCACGCTCAGGACCGGCCTGCAGGGCAAGGTCACCGTCTCCCACGGCTTCGCCCTCGGCGACCTGGCCCCCGAACGCCAGCGCGGCCTGCTCGACGACCTCGCCGCGGCGGGCATCTCCTGGGCGACGGTCGCGCCGGTGCGCACCGCGCCCCTCCCGTGGCGGGGCATGGCCGAGCGCGGCATCGGCCTCGGCCTCGGCACCGACGGGATCAGGGACCTGTGGTCGCCGTTCGGCGACGGCGACCTGCTGCGCGTCGCCCTCGGCTTCGCCCGGCTGCACGGGCTGCGCTCCGACGACGAGCTCACCGCCGCCGTGGAGCTGGCCACCACGAAGGCGGCGCCGTTCGTGCACCGGGACCGGCACGACCTCGTCGCGGGGGCGCGGGCCGACGTCGTGCTCATGGACGCCGAGAACGTGCCGGACGCGCTCGTGCGGGTGCCGCCGCGGGCGCTCGTGGTCGCCGGCGGCAGGGTGGTCGCCCGCGACGGCGACGTGCTCCTTGACGCCTGACGCCTGACGCCTGACGCCTGAGGCCAGCGACGGCGACGTGTTCCTGGACGCCTGACGCCCGCGCGGGGTCGCCTGACGCCCGCGCGGGGTCAGGGAGTGCCGGACCGCAGCCGGTCGGCGTGTTCCCCGATGAGCCGGGCGCTGGTCGCCACGTGCCGGGCGACCAGCTCGCCGACGCGGGTCACGTCGCGGGCGGCGATCGCCTCGTAGAGCTCGCGGTGCTCGTCGGCGACCGCCTGGAGGTCGTCGTGCCGGCCGAGCAGCCAGCGCATCCGGCTGCGCAGGACCTGCCCCACCTCGACCAGCAGGTCGTTGCCCGCGATGGCGGTGGCCGTCTCGTGGAAGTCGGCGGCGGCCCGCCGGGCGCGGACCGCGTCGCCGGCGCGCGCCGCCCGCAGCTCCGCGTCGAGGTCGGCGCGCAGCCGCCGCAGGCCCTGCGCGTCGTGCCGCCGGGCGGCGAGCTGGAAGGTGACGGCCTCGAACGCCGAACGCACCTCCACCAGGTCGGCGACGTCGCGGGCGGTGAACTCGCGCACCACGGCCCAGGTGCGGGGCCGCAACGTCACCAGCCCCTCGGCGGCCAGGGTGGCCAGGGCGTCGCGCACCGGCACCCGGCTCACGCCGAGCTCGGTGGCCAAATCGCGCTCGACGAGCTTGCTGCCCGGCGGGCGGACGCCGTCGAGGATGTCGTCGCGCAGCCGCCGGATGACGCGTACGGACTCGGGTTCGAACCCGGCTCCTGCCACCATGCCCTCAGTCTCCCACCGGCGCCGCACCGGACGGGCTGTCCGCGTCCCCGGTGTCGAGGCGTCGCGCCTGCTGCTGGAGGTGGGCGAGCATGACCTTGCCCGCCGGCGTCAGGGCGCGGGCCCCGGGCAGGGTGGCGCCCACCGAGCGGCGCACCGACGGCAGCGGCACCTGGAGTTCGAGGAGCTGGGGGTCGGTCCTGACGAAGAGCGCGGGCAGCGCGGCGATCATGTCCGTGCCGAGCAGCAGGGACCGGATCGTCAGGATGGAGCTGCATTCGGTGCGGTCGGGCGGCAGCGGCAGCCCGTTGCGGTGGAACACCTGCTCCAGCTCCCGTCGCAGCGAGGTCTGCTCCAGCGGCAGGATCCACGGGTAGTCCAGCAGGCCGGCCAGCGCGCGGGCGTGCGCCGCCGGGTGCCCGGCGCGGGCGACCAGCAGCACGGGCTCGTTGTAGAGCGGGATCTGGCGCAGGTCCGGGCGGTCCTCGATCGGGTTGAGCCGGCCGAGGATCAGGTCGAGGTCGCCGCCGGTGAGCTGGGGGACCAGCGAGTCGAACGTGCCCTCCTTCACGATCACGGTGATGCCCGGCCGCTCGGCCTTGAGCGCCGCGATCGAGCGGGGGAGCAGCACGTTCGTGGCGGCCAGCAGGGTGCCGACGGTGACCGTGCCGGCCGTGCCGTCGGCCAGGCCGGCGATGCGCTCGCCCGCGCGGCGCAGCTCGGCCTGCACGGCGCGGGCGTGGTCGATGAACGCCTCGCCGAAGAGGGTGGGGGTGACGCCGCGCGATCCGCGGGTGAACAGCTCCACCCCGAGGATCTGCTCCACCTCCCGCAGCCCCCGGGTCACGGCGGGCTGGGCCAGGTGGAGGTGCTCGGCGGCGCGCAGGACGCCGCCCTGCTCGGCGATGGTGGTCACGAGCACGAGGTGCCGCAGCTTGAGCCGGCCGCTCAGCAGGTCCAGCGGACGAGATATCACGAAATCATCATATGACCAGGGCGAACCTGCCCTATTTCGCTATGTCGGCGGGAACCGGCTGGTCACCCAGGCGTTCGGCGTCGTTGCGGGGGATCACCAGGGCGGCGACCAGGCTGATGACCGTCACCACGGTCAGGTAGGCGGTGATCGACAACGAGGTCCCGGTCGAGGCGAACAGCGAGGCGGCCACCAGCGGCGTGATCCCGCCGCCCAGCAGCGAGGCGAGCTGGTAGGCGACCGACGTGCCGGAGTACCGGATGGCGACCGGGAAGAAGCTGGCGGTCAGCGTGCCCTGCGGCGCGTGCGTCATGGCCAGCACCGCGCCCATGACCAGCATGAACACCGCGATGAGCGGCTTGTTGCCGGTGTTGACGACCGGCAGGATCGCCAGGGCGCCGGCCAGCAGCACCACCGAGCCCCAGGTGAAGACGGCACGCAGCCCGTGCCGGTCGCCGAGGTGGGCCCACAGCGGCGCGGTGACCAGCCAGACGGCGGCGCCGCCGATCACGCAGCTCAGCAGGAACGTCCGCGACAGGCCGGCCGCGGCCTCGCCGTAGCCGAGGATGTAGACCATGAAGATGTAGGCCAGCGCGCTGTTGCCGATGATCACGCCGATCGTGTGCACCACCTCGCGCCAGTGGTCGCGCAGCACCACCGCGATCGGCAGCTTGACCGGCTTGCGCCGCTCGACCAGGTCGGCGTAGTCGGGGCTCTCCTCGATGCGCAGCCGCAGGTACAGGCCGACCGCCACCAGCACGATGCTGAGCAGGAACGGCACCCGCCAGCCCCAGGCCATGAAGCTCTCCTCGCCCAGCAGCGAGGACGTGCCGAGGAAGACGGCGTTGGCGCACAACATGCCCGCCGGGGTGCCCATCATCGGGAACGCCCCGAACAGGCCGCGCCGGCCCTTCGGCGCGTGCTCCATCGTCAGCACCACCGCGCCGCCGAGCTCGCCGCCCAGGCCGATGCCCTGGGCGACGCGCATCACCACGAGCAGCACCGCCGCCCACACGCCCAGGCTGTCGTACGTCGGCAGCACGCCGATCAGCGTGGTGCCGATCCCCATGATGAGCAGCGAGACGACGAGCGTGTTGCGCCGCCCGATCCGGTCGCCGAAGTGGCCGAAGACGATGCCGCCCAGCGGGCGGGCCAGGAATCCCACGGTCATGGTGCCGAAGGAGGCGATGGAGCCGGCGACCGGGTCCATGGCGGGGAAGAACTGCTTGTTGAAGACGAGGGCCGCGGCGGTGCCGTAGAGGAAGAAGTCGTACCACTCGATGGCGGTGCCGATGAAGGCGGCCCGCGAGACGCGGCGGGCGGCCAGGCGGCGATCTGTGTCCATCTCTCTGTGCCTTCCGAATGAGGGTACGGAAGAGGATGCACGCTGGTGGTATGCCAGAACGAATACCGATTCGGTCGGCAGGCATAGCAGAACCGACATATAACGAAATAAGGATAGCCAGGCGACATTTCGGTATTGGACTGTTATGTCGAGCGATCAGCAGAATGTCGACCATGAAGCCCGCGCACTACGTCAACGGCGTCTTCACGACGGCGGGGACCGACTTCCCCCTCATCTCGCCCGTCGACGGCCGCACCGTCGGAGCCGTCCCCGAGGCGTCCCGCGAGACCGTCGACGAGGCGGTCCGGGCCGCCCGCGCCGCCCTCGACGGCCCCTGGGGCGCCACCTCCACCGAGGAGCGGTGCGCGTACCTGCGCCGGATCGCCGACGGGATCGAGGCCAGGTTCGAGGAGTTCGTCGAGGCCGAGGCCGCCGACACCGGCAAGCCGCGCGAGCTGGCCGCGACGGTGGACATCCCGCGCGCCGCCGGCAACTTCCGCGCCTACGCCGACCTGGCCTACGGGCGTCCCGAACGGGCCTACAACACCAGCGTCCCGGCCTGGAGCGGCAGCGGGCAGGCGCTCAACTACACCGTGCGCCGCCCGCTCGGCGTGGTCGCCGTCATCTCGCCGTGGAACCTGCCGCTGCTGCTGCTCACCTGGAAGGTCGCGCCGGCCCTGGCCGCGGGCAACGCCGTCGTCGCCAAGCCGTCGGAGGAGACCCCCTCCACCGCCACCCTGCTGGCCGAGGTGATCGACGCGGCGGGCCTGCCGGCCGGCGCGTTCAACCTGGTCCACGGCCATGGCGCGGGGGCGGCCGGCGAGCACCTGACCGCGCACCCCGGCGTGGACGCCATCGCCTTCACCGGCGCCTCGGCCACCGGCAGCGCCATCATGCGCAACGCCGCCGCGCACGTCACGCCGGTCTCCTTCGAGCTCGGCGGCAAGAACCCGGCCCTGGTCTTCGCCGACGCCGACCTGGAGGAGGCCGTCGAGGGCACGATCCGCTCCAGCTTCACCCACTCCGGCCAGATCTGCCTGTGCACCGAGCGCGTCTACGTCCAGCGCCCGATCTTCGAGGCGTTCACGCGGGCGCTGGCCGAGCGGGCCAGGGGCCTGAGCGGCTACGGGCCGATGATCTCGGCCCAGCACCGCGACAAGGTGCTGTCCTACTACCGCCTCGCCGTCGAGGAGGGCGCGACGGTGCTGGCCGGAGGAGGCGTGCCGGAGTTCGGCGACGCCCGCGACGGCGGCTTCCACGTCGAGCCCACCGTGATCACCGGCCTGCCGCCGCACGCCAGGACCGTCCGCGAGGAGGTCTTCGGCCCCATCTGCCACGTCGCCCCCTTCGACGATGAGGACGAGGCCGTCCGGCTGGCCAACGACAGCCCGTACGGCCTGGCCGCCACCGTGTGGACCACCGACCTGTCGCGCGCCCACCGCGTGGCACCCCGGATCCAGGCCGGCATCGTCTGGGTCAACTGCTGGAACCTGCGCGACCTGCGCACCCCGTTCGGCGGCGTGAAGGCCTCCGGCATCGGGCGTGAGGGCGGCGAGTACTCGCTCGACTTCTTCTCCGAGCCGGTCAACGTGTGCGTCAAGATATGAGGACAGAAGTGACAGACAACCATCGCGCCGCCGCCGCGCGGCTGCTGGAGGCGTACGCGTCCGGCCGCCCGTGCGAGCCGGTCCGCGACCTGGTCGACGGCCTGGAGGCGGCCTACGCGGTGCAGGGCCTGCTCACCGAGCACTGGCTCGGCGAGGGCAGGCGGATCACCGGCCGCAAGGTCGGGCTGACCAGCGAGGCCGTGCAGCGGCAGCTCGGCGTCGGCTCGCCCGACTTCGGCGTGCTGTTCGCCGACATGGCGGTGCCCGACGGAGCGGAGATCCCGGCCGGCGCGGTGCTCCAGCCGCGCGCCGAGGCCGAGGTCGCGCTCGTGCTCGACCGCGACCTGCCGCACGAGCGCCACACGGTCGCCGACGTGATCGCCGCGACGGCGTTCGCGCTGCCCGCGATCGAGGTCGTCGGCAGCCGCATCCGCGACTGGGACATCACCCTGGCCGACACCGTCGCCGACAACGCCTCCTCCGGCCTGTACGTGCTCGGCAACCGCCCGGTCCCGCTGCGCGACGTGGACCTGCGGCTGGCTGGCATGGTCATCGAACGCCGCGGCGAGCAGGTCTCGACCGGCGTCGGCGCGGCCTGCCTGGGCCACCCGCTGCACGCCGCGGTCTGGCTGGCCGACACGCTGGCCGCGCTCGGCCGTCCGCTCCGGGCGGGCGACACCGTGCTGACCGGGGCGCTCGGCCCGGTCGTCCCGGTGAGTCCGGGCGACGTGCTGGAGGCCCGCATCGACGGGCTGGGCGACGTCCGCGCCGCCTTCGCCGCCGACGACGAGAAGGAGGAGCGGTGAACGCGCTCGCCGAACGCCTGGACGAAGCCACCCTGACCGGCCGCGCCATCCCCCGCCTGACCGACACGGCCGACCTCGACGTGCCCGCCGCCTACGAGGTCCAGCGCGCCCTGATCGAACGGCGGCTGGCCCGCGGCGAGCGGCTCATCGGCGTCAAGATGGGCTTCACCAGCCGCGCCAAGATGGCCCAGATGGGCGTGGACGACGTCATCTGGGGCCTGCTCACCGACGCCATGCTGGTGGAGTCCCGGCTCGACACCACCGGCCTGATCCACCCGCGGATCGAGCCGGAGATCGCGTTCCTGCTGGACCGGCCGGTGCGCGGCACGGCCGACGTGGCCTCGGCCGTCGGCGGCGTCGCGGTCGGGTACGAGGTGCTCGACTCCCGCTACGAGGGCTTCAGCTTCACCCTGCCCGACGTCATCGCCGACAACGCCTCGGCCAGCGGCTTCGGCGTCGGCCCCTGGCGCCGTCCGCAGGACGCCGGCGACCTCGGCAACCTCGGCCTGGTCATGGAGATCGACGGCCGCCAGGTCGCCGGCGGCTCGTCGGCGGCCATCCTCGGCCACCCGCTGCGCGCGCTGACCGCGGCCGCCCGGCTGACCAGGGCCGCCGGGATCGAGATGGAGGCCGGCTGGATCGTCCTGGCCGGCGCGGCCACGGCGGCGCTGCCGCTGCCCGCCGGGGCGCACGTACGCGTCGGCGCCGCCGGCCTCGGACACGTGGAGGTGACCACCCGATGAGCGACGCGCTGCTGGTCGAGGGCAAGGCCCGGCCCCGCGGCCGGTTCCCGCACGTCAAGCGGGCCGGAGACTTCGTGTTCGTGTCGGGCACCAGCTCGCGCCGCCCCGACGGCTCCTTCGCCGGGGCGAGCGCGGACGAGCTGGGCACCACCAGCCTCGACATCCGCGAGCAGACCAGGGCGGTGATCGAGAACATCGCCGACCTGCTGGCCGCCGCCGGAGGCGGCCTGGACGACGTGGTGAACGTGACCGCGTACCTGGTCAGCATGAACGACTTCGGCGGCTACAACGAGGTCTACGGCGAGTACTTCGACGAGAGCGGCCCCGCCCGCACCACGGTCGCCGTCCACCAGCTCCCGCACCCGCACCTGCTGATCGAGATCTCCTGCACCGCCCTCATCCCCCAAAGGAGCCAGGCATGATCCCCCCCTTCAACCTGAACAAGTGGATCGACGAGCACCAGGACCTGCTCAAGCCGCCGGTCGGCAACGCGCAGATCTGGAAGGACGCCGACCTCATGGTGACGATCGTGGGCGGGCCCAACCAGCGCACCGACTTCCACGACGACCCGATCGAGGAGTTCTTCTACCAGCTGCGGGGCGGCATGGTGCTGCGGGTCATGGAGGAGGAGGGCAAGCCGCCGGTGGACGTGCAGATCGGCGAGGGCGACGTCTTCCTGCTGCCGCCGCACGTGCGGCACTCGCCGCAGCGGCCGGTGCCCGGCTCGATCGGCCTGGTCGTGGAGTTCGCCCGCCCGCAGGGCGCGCTGGACGCCTTCGAGTGGTACTGCGTCAACTGCCACCGCCTGGTCCACCGCGCCGAGGTGCAGCTCCAGTCGATCGTGGACGACCTGCCGCCGGTCTTCCGCGCCTTCCACGAGGGCGACCGCACCTGCCCCCACTGCGGCGCCGAGCACCCCGGCAAGGACTGGCCGGACCACCTGCGGCCGGTGGTCCGGTGACCATGATCGACGTGCACGCGCACGTCTTCCCGCGGATCTCCCGCGAGGAGGCCAGGACGCTCGCCGGGGCCGGCGAGCCGTGGCTGCGCGACGGCATGATGATGAGCGGCGAGGACGACTACCGCCCGGTCACGCCGGAGCTGTGGGACGCCGGGGCCCGCGTGGCCGCCATGGACCGCACCGGGGTGGCCGTGCAGGCGGTCTCCTCGACCCCGCTGCTGTTCGGCTACGCGGCCGACCCGGCCCGCGCCGCCGAGTGGTGCGCCATGGTCAACGACCGCGTGCTCGACCACTGCGCGCAGGCCCCCGACCGGCTGCTGCCGCTGTGCCAGGTGCCCTTGCAGGACGCCGCGCTGGCCGCGAAGACCGTCACCGAGGCCAAGGCCGCCGGTCACCGCGGCGTGCACATCGGCAACCACGTCGGCCCGCGCAACCTGGACGACCCCGACATCGTCGCCTTCCTCGCGCACTGCGCCGAGCAGGACATGCCGGTGCTCGTCCACCCCTGGGACATGCTCGGCGCCGACCGCATGCGCGGCCACATGATGCCGTGGCTGGTCGGCATGGCGGCCGAGACCCATCTCGGCATCCTGTCGCTGATGTTGTCCGGGGCGTTCGAGCGGCTGCCGGGCTCGCTGCGGCTGTGCTTCTGCCACGGCGGCGGCAGCTTCGCCTACCTGCTGGGCCGGGCCGACAACGCCTGGCACCAGCGCGACATCGTCCGCGAGCACTCGCCCAGGCCGCCGTCGGCCTACACCGACCGCTTCTACGTGGACTCCGCGGTGTTCGACCCGCGCGCCCTGCGGCTGCTGGTCGAGGTGATGGGGGCCGAGCGCGTCATGCTCGGCACCGACTTCCCGTTCCCGCTGGGGGAGCAGGAGCCGGGCGCGGTCGTGCGCGCCTGCGCCGAGCTGGACGAGCAGGGCCGCGCGGCCGTCCTGGGCGGCAACGCCGCCGCCTTCCTGGGGCTCGGAGGATGACGGTCGCCGAGACGCCGCTCGGGGCGTTGCGCGGCGTCCGGGCCGGCGGCGTGAGCACGTTCAAGGGCGTGCGCTACGCCGCGCCCGCCCGCCGCCTGGCCGCGCCGGAGCCCGCGCGCCCCTGGCGGGGCGTCGCGGACGCCCGCACCCCCGGCCCGCCCGCCCCGCAGCGGCCCGGCCGCATGGCCTGGGTGCCGGGCCTGGAGATCGACCCGGCGACGTCGACCGAGGACTGCCTGTTCCTCAACGTCTGGACGCCCTCCGCCGAGGGGCGCCGCCCGGTGCTGGTGTTCCTGCACGGCGGCGCGTTCGTCTTCGGCTCCGGCTCCCAGGCGATGTACGACGGCACCGCGCTCGCCCGTGACCACGGCCTGGTCGTGGTGACCGTGAACTACCGGCTCGGCCTGCCGGGCTTCTGGCACGGCGACGGCGTGCCGGCCAACCTGGCGCTGCGCGACCAGATCGCCGCCCTGGAGTGGGTGCGCGCCAACATCGCGGCCTTCGGCGGCGACCCCGCGAACGTCACCCTGGCCGGGCACTCGGCGGGCGGCACCTGCGTGCTGGCCCTGATGACGTGCGCGCCCGGCCTGTTCGCGCGGGCGGCGGCGATGAGCCCCGTCCCGTACGGGTTCCGCACTCCCGCCGAGGCCGCCGCCTGGACCGCGGCGGCGCGTTCCGTGCTCGGCGGCGACCCGTACGCCGTGCCGCTCGCCGATCTGCTGGCCGCCGAGGAGGCCGCCGTACGCGCCTGCGCCCCGGCCGCGGGGCTGCTGCCCGCCGCGCCCGTCGTGGACGGCGAGCTGCTGGCCGTCCACCCGGTGGAGGCGGTCCGCACGGGCGCCGCCGCGCGCGTCCCGCTGCTGGTGACGACGACGGCCGAGGAGACCCGCCTGTTCACCGCGATCGGCCAGGACGGCCTGGACACCGGCGAGCTCTTCGCCGGGCCCGCCCAGGAGCTGGCCGACGCCCATCACGGCCCCGCCGGGCACCACGTCTGCGGGCACCGCTCGCCGATGAGCCACGCCGGAGTCGCCCTGGGCGCCTGCCATCTGGTGGACGTCCCCCTCTACCTCGGCACCCACGGAACCCCGCTGACCGGCACGGGCCCCCAGGTGGACGCCCTGTCCCACTCGATGAGCACCACCTTCGCCCGCTTCTGCCACGACGGCACGGGCCCGTGGATCATCGGGGCCGGCCGCGAGGCGGACGGCCTCACGGGCCGTCGGGGGTGGTGAGGGGGTGGCCGGGGAGCGGGGTGGACAGGATCATGGTGCTGGAGGGCGGGCCGTAGACCGCCAGGCGGTCGATCAGGTCCTCGAAGGCGACCATGGAGACCGCCACGATCCGCAGGATGCTGCACACGTCGCCGGTGACCCGGTGGATCTCGCGGACCTCCGGCCAGCCGGCCACCTCGGGGTCGCGCAGCACGCAGCGGGTGCCGTAGCAGGACATGCGGATGAAGGCCGAGACCGGCCAGCCGGCCCGCACCGGGTCCACCGTCGCGTGGTAGCCGGTGATCACGCCCGACTCCTCCAGCTTTCGTACGCGGTCGGCCACCGAGGGCGCGGACAGGTGGACCCGGCGGGACAGCTCCTTGAGGGAGAGCCGGGCGTTGTCCTGGAGTTCGCGCAGCAACTCCCAGTCGGTCTCGTCCACGATCATGCCTTCCGTTCGTAAGCCCCAAATCACGATTTATACCGAAACATAAGCCTATATGGCGATATAGCCTTCCATATGGCATTCCTTCTCCATCATCCCGACGCCATCATGGGGACAGCAAGGCTAAGAGAAGGGCAAGCGCGTGGACGCGACGCGACAGTTAGCAGCAGTGCGGCCGACCACGGCGGAGGAACGCGCCGCAAGAGCCAGGGCGACGGGCGGAGCTCCCACCCTGGACTTCCAGACCCGCACCCCCTACGACGCCTACGTCCGCACCGACGTGCTGCACGACCTGCAGCACCCGATGAGCGACGACGCGGGCGAGATGTCGTTCCTGATGATCACTCAGGTGATGGAGCTGTACTTCAAGCTCATCGCCTTCGAGCTGCGCAACGCGCAGGAGCGGCTGCGGGCCGATGACGTGTGGGCCGCGCTGGACCCGCTCCGCCGTACCGTGCTGCACCTGGAGGGCCTGAACGCGAGCTGGCGCGGCCTGCGCTGGATGACCCCCGCCGACTTCAACCGCTTCCGGGACGAGCTCGGCGAGGCCAGCGGCCTGCAGTCGGCGATGTACCGGCACGTGGAGTTCCTGCTGGGGCTGAAGAACCCGGCCCTGCTGCGCCCGTTCAGACGCCAGGACCGCACCCACCGCGACCTGCTCACCACCCTGGAGTCGCCGAGCCTGTGGGACGACGCCATCGCCCTGCTGGCCCGGCTCGGCCACGACCTCCCCCGCGAGCTGCTGGAGCGCGACTTCGCCGTCGAGCACGAGCCGCACCCGGCCGTCGAGCGGGCCTGGGTCGAGGTGTACCGCGACACCGGCCCCGGCAACGCGCTGCGGCTGCTCGGCGAGGCGCTGACCGACGTGGCCGAGCAGTTCGGCGACTGGCGCTACCAGCACGTGACGGCGGTCCGCCGGTCGATGGGCGCCAAGCCCGGCAGCGGCGGCTCCAACGGCCTGGCCTGGCTGGAGCGCAGCATGGCGCGGGTGGTCTTCCCCGAGCTGTGGTCCGCCCGGACCCACATGTGAAGGACGGACGACACGTGATCGACGACTGGAAGCCCGCCGAGCAGGACGCCCTGCGCCGCGACCGCGACGACCCGGGCCACCGCGAGCTCTTCCTCATCCCGCCCGCCGACGGCGGCGGCCACCCCGAGTGCGCCTACTTCGCCGGCAACTCCCTGGGCCTGCAGCCCCGGGCGACCGCGGCGGAGCTGGCCGAGGACCTGGAGGCCTGGGCCCGGCTCGGCGTGGAGGGACATCTGGAGGGGGCCCGCCCGTGGCTGCCCTACCACGAGCGGCTCACCGGCCCGGCCGCCCGGCTGGTCGGCGCGCTGCCCGAGGAGACCGTGGTGATGAACTCGCTGACGGTCAACCTGCACCTGCTGATGGTCTCGTTCTACCGGCCGCGCGGCACGCGGACCCGGATCCTCATCGAGGACACCGCGTTCCCCTCCGACAGCTACGCCGTGCGCAGCCAGGCCCGCCTGCACGGCCTCGACCCGGACGAGACGGTGGTCCGGCTGCGCGACGGCCGGGAGGTGCTGGACTTCCTGGACCGCGAGGGCGACACGGTCGCGCTGGTCCTGCTGGGCGGCGTCAACTACCTGACCGGCGAGCTCATGGACATCCCGGCGATCACCGCGGCCGGCCGGGCGAGCGGCGCGGCCGTCGGCTGGGACCTGGCGCACGCCGCCGGGAACGTGCCGCTGGAGCTGCACGCGTGGGGGCCGGACTTCGCCGCCTGGTGCTCCTACAAGTACCTCAACTCCGGGCCCGGCGCCCTCGGCGGCGTGTTCGTCCACCAGCGGCACCTGGGCGACCCGGCGCTGCAGCGGCTGGAGGGCTGGTGGAGCACCGAGCAGGCGACCCGGTTCGAGATGGCGCCGGTCTCCCGGCCGCCGGCCAGCGCCGACGCCTGGCAGGTCTCCAACCCGCCGATCTACGCGATGGGCCCGGTGCGCACCTCGCTCGGCGTCTTCGACCGGATCGGGATGACCGCCCTGCGGGCCCGCAGCGTACGGCTCACCGCCTACCTGGAGAGCCTGCTCGACCGGGTCACCCCCACCAGGCCGCTCACGGTGGTCACGCCGCGCGACCCCGCCCGCCGGGGCTGCCAGCTCTCCCTGCGCGTCGAGCGCGGCGGCGCGGCCGAGCTGACCCGGCGGCTGCGTCACGAGCACGGGGTGATCGCCGACGCCCGCGAGCCGGACGTCGTCCGCCTGGCGCCGACGCCCCTGTACTCGACCTACCACGACTGCTGGCGCGCCGCCGTCGCGCTGGCCGAGTGCGTCGAGGAGGACCGATGAACGTCACCGTGGTCGGCGCGGGCCTGACCGGCTGCCTGCTCGCCTGCTACCTGGCCCGGCGGGGCCTCGACGTGACCGTCTACGAACGGCGGCCCGACCCGCGCGCCGGGCTCGCCGAGCGCGGCCGGTCGATCAACCTGGCCATCTCCGAACGCGGGCTGGCCGCGCTGCGCCGGATCGGCCTGGAGGAGCAGGTCATGGCCGGCGCGCTGCCCATGCGCGGCCGGATGATCCACCCCGTGGACGGGCCGCTGAACTTCCAGCCGTACAGCCACGACGGGGTGCGCTCGATCAACTCCATCAGCCGCGGCGCGCTCAACAACACGCTGCTGGACGCCGCGGAGTCCGCGCCCGGCGTGAAGATCTTCTTCGGGCACCGGCTGACCGGCCTGGACCCGGCGACCGGCGCGATGGAGTTCGACACCGAGGCCGGCCCGGTGCGCGCGGCGGCCGGCGTGGTGCTCGGCGCCGACGGTGCCGGCTCGGCCGTACGGGCCGAGCTGGTGGCCCACCGGGGCATCCGGGAGAGCCTGGACTTCCTCGGCCACGGCTACAAGGAGCTGACGATCCCGCCCGTGGCCGGCGAGTTCGCCTTCGACCCCGGCGCCCTGCACATCTGGCCGCGCGGCACCTCGATGATGATCGCGCTGCCCAACCCCGACCGCTCCTTCACCTGCACGATGTTCTGGCCGACCGAGGGCACGTCGAGCTTCGCCTCGCTGAGCGGCCCGGCCGCGATCGAACGGCACTTCCGCACCCACTACCCGGACGTGCCCCCCCTCGCGCCCGGTCTGGTAGGGGAGTACATGGAGAACCCGGTCGGCCGGCTCGGCACCGTCCGCTGCGCGCCATGGCAGGCGGACGGCCGGGTCGGCCTGATCGGCGACGCCGCGCACGCCATCGTGCCCTTCTACGGCCAGGGCGCCAACTGCGGCTTCGAGGACGTGACCGTGCTCGACCGGTGCCTGACGGAGACCGGCGGCGACTGGGCCCGCGCGCTGCCGCTGTTCGAGGCGCGGCGCAGGGACGACACCGACGCGATCGCCGAGATGGCGCTGGACAACTTCGTCGAGATGCGCGACAAGGTCGCCTCCCCGGTGCACCGGCTGACCAAGAGCGTCGAGCACCGCCTCGAACGCGCGCTGCCCGGCCGCTACGTGTCGCGGTACGAGCTGGTGTCGTTCTCCACGGTGCCGTACGCGCAGGTCAGGCGGCGGGTCCGGCGGCAGCACCTGCTGCTGGCCGGGGCCGCCGGGGCCGGGGCCGCGCTGCTGGCGGCGGGCGCGGCCGGGCTCGCCCGGCTCGGCTCGCGACGGTCCGGCGGGAGGTGAGGGTGGAGAACCGTGCCGTCCTGACCCGCCCGGCGCCCGGCCCGCTCCGGACCCTGCGGTACGGGGCCGACGCCGACCAGGTGATCGACCTGTGGCCGGGCGAGGGACCCGTGGTGGCGCTGGTGCACGGCGGGTTCTGGCGCCCGGAGTACGACCGGACGCACCTGCGGCCCATGGCCAACGCGCTGCACCGGGCGGGGTTCGGCGTGGCCGCCGTCGAGTACCGCCGCAGGCCGGGAGATCCGGCGGCGGCGGTCGCGGACCTGCGGGCCGCGGTCGGCCTGCTGCGTCCCTCGGTGGTCGTCGGCCACTCGGCCGGCGGTCATCTCGCCATGTGCGCCGCGCCGGACGGCACCGCCGTCCTCGCCCTGGCACCGGTCGCCGACCTGCGGCTGGCCGCGCGGCTGGACCTCGACGACGGCGCGGTGGCCGACTTCCTCGGCGGCCCGCCGGACGACCATCCCGGCCTGGACCCGGTACGCCTGCCGGACCGGACGGGCCCGCTGGTGATCGTGCACGGCACGGCGGACGAGCGGGTCCCCGTCCAGGTCTCGGAGTCGTACCTGGCGGCCCACCCGGGGACGTCGCTGGTGCGCGTCCCGGGGGCGGGCCACTTCGTGCTCATCGACCCGGAGAGCCGTACCTGGCCGCTGGTCAGGCGTGAGCTGACCGCCCTCCTGCCCGCCTGACGGCGTCCGCCGCGAGCAGCGCCGCGCCGAGCTGCACCGCGACCAGCGAGCGCAGCGGGATCGGCGTGCTCCGCGCGTCGGCCTCGGCCTCGGCGAACCACTCGTCGAAGCGCGCGCCGAGCCGGGCGCGCTCGGCCCGGACGGCGGGCGTCGCGTTG
Source organism: Nonomuraea sp. NPDC049655 (assembly GCF_044465465.1). NCBI lineage: Bacteria > Bacillati > Actinomycetota > Actinomycetes > Streptosporangiales > Streptosporangiaceae > Nonomuraea > Nonomuraea sp. NPDC049655. The sequence goes on along the minus strand of NZ_JBITLS010000021.1, from coordinate 130,333 downwards.
CCCGCGGCCAGCTCGGCGTCCAGCATGCGCAGGCAGGTGCCGCAGTACCGGAGCCGCATGAGGTGCACGAGCTGCCGGCCGCCGACCGCCTCGGCCACCGTGGCCGGGCGGTCGGTGCCGGGCAGGCCCTCCCACTCGCCGATGAAGTCGTCGTGGGTGCCGACGAAGTCCTCCAGCGCCCGGCGGAAGGCGGAGCGCACGGTCAGGTCGCCCTTGACGCGGGCGAGGGAGGCGGCCAGCTCGCCGATCAGGTCGCGCTGCCCGGCCAGGCAGTCGCGGATCGTCTCCTCGTACTTCTGGCCGGTCGGGGTCTGGTCGGAGACGCGGGGATCGGCCCAATAGGGCAGCTCGGTGACCAGGTGCAGGGCGCCGAACCGGTCGGCGTAGTCGACGCTGCCGCCGCCGGTGCCGTACGTCGGGCCGATCTCGGCGCCCCGCGGGGTCAGGTAGGCCGCCGGCGCGATCTGGACAGCGCCGGGCAGCTCCGGCGGGCCCATGTGCAGGGGCAGGCCCTCGGCCGTGGCGATGGCGGTCAGGCGGGCGGCGAGCGCGGGGTCGTTGCGGCTGAGGTAGTAGAAGGCGCCCTGGAGCTCGCCATTGTGCAGGGAGTAGACGAGGGCGGGCCGGACCTCGTCCATCAGCCGCATCAGCGCCTCGGTCTCCGGCAGCGTGCGGTCGAAGAAGTAGTCCTCGCCGGTCAGCGGGAAGGTCCATTCGACCTGGTCGGCCTCAGCCGGGCGATAGAAGTGCTCGGCGTAGGCGCGGCGGTCGCTCGGGCGGGCGTACCAGCCCTCGTTGAGCCGGGCGCCGTCGGGGTCGACGCAGGGGATGAGGTGCCAGCGGAAGCCGAAGTCCTCCCGCAGCGCGGCGTCCTCGACGAGCTGCCGCAGCAGCGTGCTGACGGTGAGCGCGCCGATGGGCTCGTTGGGGTGGGGGCCGCCGATGATCACGGCGTCATGGGGGCCCGCGCCGATGGTGGCCACGCGCAGCGGCTCGCCGAGGCGGGAGGTGCCGATGCGGCGCAGGCGCACCAGGTCGGGGTGGGCGGCGGCGAGGTCGTCGAGCTCGGCGTGCATCTGGTCCACCGTCGGGAACGCGGTGAAGTCGGGCACGCGGCTCATGTGGGGGGCGACGTCCATTTTCGGGCCTCCTGATAATCTGGATTATTCTAGTAAATCAGATTATCTTTACGGCATGCAGGAGATGTCATGCGGCTGACCAGAGCGGAAAGCAAGGCCGCCAACAAGCGCGCGCTGATCGAGGCCGCCCGCGAGATCGTCGGCAGGGACGGCTCGAAGGCCAAGCTGGAGGACATCACCGAGCTGGCCGGCCTGACCACGGGGGCGGTCTACTCGCTGTTCGGCGGCAAGAACGGGCTGATGGCCGCCATGGTCGACGACTACGTCGGCCCGCTCGACCTGCGCACGCCCGAGACCGGCGGGTTCGGCGCGCGGCTGGCGGAGGTCGTGGCCGAGATCGCCCGCCGCTACCTGCACATGTCGGCCGACCCCCAGGCGGCCGGCCGGATGTTGTTCGAGACGCGCGTGCTCGACCTCGTGCTCAACGACCCCGACCTGCGCCGCAGGCTCAACACCTCGATCAGGTCGACCGAGGTCGAGCTCGCCGCGCTGCTCACCGGCCGCGAGAACGGCGGGGCCGCCGTCACCGCGCAACAGGCGCTGCGCCTGGCCCGCGCCCTGAAGGCCCTGCTGTCCGGGCTCGGCCAGAGCGTCGTGCTCGGCGCCCACGAGGCCGACGAGGAGTTCTTCGTCGAGACCGCCCTGGCGCTGATCACGCCGACGGTGCTCGGACCGGCCTAGATCACGGCCGGGGTTCGGGGGGACCACACGGCCGCACGTCACCCCACCCCGAAAGGCAGAACCATGTCCAGATCCGGCTTCGGCGTCATCGGCGCGCCGGTGTTGTACATCGGCGTCCTCCAGACCATGGAGATGACGCTCTCGCCCGCGCTCCCGCTCGTCCAGCAGGACCTGGGGGCCTCGCCCGGCGCGCTCGCGTGGATCTTCACCGGCTCGCTGATCAGCTCGGCGATCAGCACCCCCATCGTCGGCCGCCTGGCCGACATGTACGACAAGCGGCGCGTGCTGCTCGCGCTGATGGCGATCAGCGGCGCCGGGGTCCTGCTCTCCGCCCTGGCGCCGAACATCACCCTGCTGATCACCGGCATGGCGATCGAGGGCATCTGGCTGGGCGTGCTGCCCCTGACCGTCGGGCTGTTCCGCGACACCCTCACCCCCGAGCGCGCCGCCACCGGCAACGGCCTGGTCGTCGGCGTCGCCGCGCTGGCCAGCGCACTCGGCCTCATCCTGGCCGGGCCCATCACCTCGGCCCTCGGCTACCGGTCGCTGTTCCTGCTGGCCGTGGCAGGCGTGGCGGCGGCCGCCCTGCTCGCCTGGTTCACTGTGCCGTCCACCCCGCGCGCGGCCGGCGGTCGCGTCGACTGGGCGGGCGGGCTGCTGCTCGGCGGCGGCGTGGCCCTGGTCATGCTGGGCCTGACCGCCGTCTCCAGCTGGGGCTGGACGTCCCCGGCCACGCTCGCCCTGTTCGCCGCCGCCGTGCTGACGCTGGGCCCGTGGGTGGTCGTCGAGCTGCGCGTCGCCGACCCGCTCGTGGACCTGCGGCTGCTGGCCGGACGCACCCCGGCCGGGGTGACCGCCATGGGGGTGCTGCTCGGCTTCGCCTCCTTCGGCCTCGTCGTCGCCCTGCCGATGATGCTGGCCGCGCCCGCCGGCACCGGGTACGGCCAGGGCGCCGACACCCTGTGGATCGGCATCTACATGTTCCCCATGGGCGTCGCGGGCACCGTGATCGCGCCGCTGGTCGGGCCGATGACCAGGCTGCTCGGCCGGCGCGCGGTGCTGGTGCTGGGCAGCGTGCTCGTCTGCGCCGGGACCGGCGGGCTGGCCCTGTGGCACTCCGCACCCTGGCAGGTCATGGCCGCGGTGACGGTCATCGGGCTGGGCGCCTCCATCGGCCTCACCGCCGGGCTCAACGCCGTGGCCGCCGACGTGCCGGGCGAGCGCGCGGCCGGGGTCAGCGGCGTGGTCTTCGTCGCCAAGAGCATCGGCGGCACGTTCGGGGCCCAGCTCGGCGCCATGGTGCTGGCCTCCGGCGCCGTCGCGGGGGCGCCCACCGAGCAGAGCTTCGTCGACACGTACCTGCTGTCGGCGGCGCTGGGCCTGCTGGCGGTCGCCGCCGCCTTCGTGATCCCGGCCACTGTGCGGAAGACGCAAGCGGGGCAGGCGGTTTCTGCCCTGGCGACGAAGCCGTCCGTCCGCCCCGGTGAAAGCCTGTGACGATGACGAACGTCTACATCTCCATCGACATGGAAGGCGTGGCGGGCATCGCCACCATGGACCAGGTCTCCCGCGCCGGCCACGGCTACCCGCGGGCCCAGCGCCTGATGACCGCCGAGGCCAACGCCGCCATCGAGGGCGCCTTCACGGCCGGGGCCGCCAGCGTCCTGGTCAACGACAGCCACGGCACCATGGACAACCTGCTGCACGAGGAGCTCGACCCGCGCGCCCGGCTGATCTTCGGCACGCCCAAGCTCGACTGCATGGCCGAGGGCGTCTCGGCCGAGCACGACGTGGCCATGTTCCTCGGCTACCACGCCGCCGCCGGCTCGCCGGGCGTGCTCGCCCACACCTACTCCTCGCACTTCTACGAGGTGCGGCTCAACGGCGCCATCGTCTCCGAGGCCGAGGTCAACGCCCTGCAGGCGGCCGCCGTCGGCGTGCCGGTGGGGCTGCTCACCGGCGACGACGTCATCTGCGACGTCGCCGGCAAGGCGTTCCCCGGGGTGCGCACGGTCGCCGTCAAGATCGCTCACGGGCACACCGCGGCCGACAGCCTCTCGCCGTCCGAGGCGCGGCGGCTGATCAAGGAGGCGGCGGCGGAGACCGTGCGCTCGGCCGGGGAGCTGCGGCCGGTCGACCTGCCCGGCGTGCTGGAGCTGGAGATCGACATGCCCACCACGCCCGCCGCCGAGCTGGGCGCGCTGGTGCCGGGTGTGCGCCGGATCGCCGACAAGACGCTCGCGGCCACCTTCACCACCCCGAGGGAGGTGCTCGGATGCGTGACGACCTGCTACCACCTGGCGGCGGACGCCATGATCGCCAGGATGGCCCTGTACGGCAGACCAACCAGGTAGCCCCCAGGTTTGCCGCTCCGGACAAGCGTTTCGAACCCGGACATCCAGATACTTGAACGATGGATTTTGAGCAGGTAGAACGCGCGCTCGACGCCCTTCCCGGCCTCCGCTCCGGCGGGCCGGGTCTGGCCGTCGGGGTCTACGCCGACGGCAAGGTGCTGCACACCGCGGCGAGGGGCGTGGCCACCGTCGAGTTCGGCGTCCCGATCGACTCCCGTACCCGCTTCGACATCGCCTCCATCAGCAAGCAGTTCACCGCCGCGTGCCTGCTGCTGCTGGCCCGCGACGGCAGGCTGAGCCTGTCGGACGACGTCCGCGAGCACGTCCCCGAGCTGCGGCTCGGCGTGCCCGTCACGCTCGACCAGTGCCTGCGGCACACCGGCGGCCTGCCGGAGTGGTACGGCCTGCAGGCCGTCACCGGCGTCCCGTTCACCCTGATGGACGAGGAACGGCTGATGAAGATCGTGGCGGGCATGCGCCGGACCACGTTCGAGCCCGGCACCCGTTTCTCCTACTCCAACACCGGCTACGTCCTGGCCGCCGTCGTGATCCGGCGGCTCACCGGCCGGTCGCTGGCCGACTTCGCCCGCGAACGGCTCTTCGAGCCGCTCGGCATGGACGACACCGTCTTCCGCGACGACGCCTCCGTCCCGCTGCCGCGGATGGCCTACGGCTACGACGGCGCCGGCGCGCGGGCCGACACGCAGGAGAGCGCGGTCGGCGACGGCGGCCTGGTCACCGGCGTCGCCGACCTCGCCCCCTGGTTCGGCTTCCTGGCCGACGGCCGGGTGCTGGGCGCCGACGTGCGCTCCGCGCTGCTGGAGCGGACCACGCTCGCCGACGGCGCCGTCCTGCGGTACGCCCGCGGCATCTGCCACCTGACGGTCGGCGAGCTGGACGCCTACGGCCACGCCGGCGGCATGCACGGCTACGTCGGCAACCTGCTCCACCTGCCGGAGCCCGGCCTCGGCGTGGCCGTCCTGACCAACCACAGCGGCCTGGACCCGGTCGGCCTCAGCCTCCGCCTGGCCCGCGCCCTCACCGGCCAGGAACCGGCCCCCCGTCCGGCCCCCGCCCCCCGGGCCGACGCCGAGGCCGCGCGGCCCGCCCTGCTCGGGCACTGGCACGACCCGGAGACCGACGCCACGCTCACGCTCGAACCCGCCGGCGACGACCAGGACGGCACGATCGCCCTGACCGGCGCCGCCGACCTCGAACTCGCCCTCGACGTCGACGGCCGCTGGTACGCGCAGGTCCCGGCAGGCCGGATCTGGATCGTGCCGGAGGACGGGCGGCTGCTGTTCGGCCACGACGGGTCGATCCGCTGGCCGAGCGTGTACGAGCCGTGCGACCCCCCGGGGGAGGAGCCCGTCCCGCGAGGCGCCTGGCTCAACGACGAGACGGGCGTGCTCGCCGTCGTCGACGAGGGGACGCTGCGCGTCGGCCTGACCTTCCAGGCCCCCGTAGCCCCCGCACCCGCCGGGACCTGGCGCGCGGGCCCGTTCACCCTGCGCCTCGACGGGGACGGCGACCTGCTGCTCAGCGGCTTCGGCCTGCTCGGCCTGCGCTTCACCGCCCAGCCCGAGGGCACCGCGCCCGTCGGCATCCCCCCTGGTCTGGTCTAGGGCCGTGTTGGCCTGCAGCACGAGCCGGGGCGCGCAGAGTTTGGCTGCCGGGTCAGTGAACGAGGGAGGCCGGGCTTCTAGCGTCCGACTATTCCCCCCGCTCACTCCCCGAGGTGGTTCCATGACATCCGCAACCGCACTCGCCAGGCTCGCCACGGGCGCTCTGCTCGTGCTGGTGGCCGGCTGCGCCGGAGCCGCGAGCTCCGGCGCGGCCCCCGACACGCTCCGCTGGGCGACGGGGACGGCCCCCAACAGCCTCGACATCGCCCACGGCTTCAACGACGCCTCCACGACCGTGCAGTTCGCCGTCCTCGACACGATGGTGACCCTCGGCCCGGACGGCAGGGTCATCCCGAGCATCGCCGCCTCCTGGACCCATCCTGACCCGCGCACGTACGTCTTCACCCTGCGCGAGGGCCCGAGGTTCAGCGACGGCACGCCGGTCACCGCCGAGGACGCCGCCTACTCCCTGACCCGCCACCTCGACCCCGCCGTGACCTCCCAGGCCGCCAGCTACGTCACGCAGGTCAAGAAGGTCGAGGCCACCGGCCCGCGCACGGTGAAGGTCACCCTGAGCAAGCCCAGCGCCAGCTTCCTGGCCACCGCCGCGCTGGCCTGGCAGATCGTCCCGAAGAGGCTGGCCGCCGCGCACCCGAAGGACCTCGGCTCGCCCGAGGTCGGCACGCTCGGCTCCGGCCCCTTCAAGGTCACGAAGTTCTCGCTCACCTCCGGGGTGACGCTGGAACGCAACGATCTGTACTGGGGCCCCAAGCCGGAGCTGCGCAAGATCGAGATCAAGGCGATCGGCGACCCCGAGACGCTGCGCCTGGCCGTCTCCTCCGGCGAGGTGGACGGCACCAACGACATCCAGGTCAGCGAGACGCGCAAGTGGAGCAGCCTGCCCGGCGTCACGACCTCCTTCTACCCGGCCAACAACATCACCTACCTGTCACTCGGCGTGCGCGAGGGTCCGCTCAAGGACGTGCACGTCCGCCGCGCCATCGCCCACGCCCTCGACCGGGACGCGCTGGCCACGCTCATGACCAGCGGCCACGGCGGCATCGCCGACCTGATGCTGCCCAAGCCGCAGCTCGCCGCCCTGTACGGCGGCACGCTGCCCAAGCTGCCTGCCTACCCCCACGACGTGAACGCCGCCAAGGCCGAGCTGGCCAAGTCGGCCCACCCCCAGGGCTTCACCCTGGCCGCGCCGTACGACAGCGGCAGCGACGACGTCAAGGCGCTGCAGGCCATCGTCGCCGACCTGGCGGTGATCGGCGTCAAGCTCGACCTCCAGCCGCTGCCCACCGAGCAGTACCGGCAGCGCATGTTCAGCCACCAGGACACCCCGCTGCAGCTCGTCGACCTGCTCTACGGCACCCCCGACCCGGGCGAGGTGCTGCCCGACCTGGTCAGCCGCGCCTCGGCCGGGCCCCAGGGCTTCAACTTCAGCGGCTACGGCTCGCCCGAGATGGACGCCCGGCTCGACGACCTCGGCAAGCGCGAGGGCGCCGACCGCGCCGCCGCCGTCACCGAGGTGCTGGCCGAGATCGCCGACCAGGTGCCGTACGTGCCGCTCTACACCAAGGAGGCCGCCGTCGCGCTGCGCAAGCGGTTCACCGGCCAGTTCGGCACCTGGACCATGAACGTCTTCAGCACCATCCGCCCGGCGGCCGGTGTCTGATGGCCTTCGTCGCCCGCCGCCTGGCCGCCGCGCTGCTCCTGCTCGGCGTGCTGTCTGTGCTCACCTACGCGCTGCTGGCGCTCGCCCCCGGGGATCCGGAGCAGGTCCTGCTCGGGCCGCGGCCCTCCACCGCGGAGTCGCGCGCAGCCGTCCGCGCGCAGTACCACCTCGACGACCCGCTGCCCGTCCGCTACGCCACCTGGCTCGGCGACGCCGTGCGCGGCGACTTCGGCGCGTCCCTCTACAGCCGCGAACCCGTCACCAGCGTCATCGCCGACCGGCTGCCCGTCACCGCCGGGCTGGCCGCCTACGCGATCATCCTCACCCTCGCCGTCGGCCTGCCCGCCGGGCTGGCCGCCGCCATGCGCAGGGGCGGCCCGCTGGACCGGGGCATCACGCTCTCCGCGCTGGTCGGCCTCGCGATCCCGCCGTTCGCGATGAGCATCCTGCTCCTGTACGGCTTCGCCGTCACCCTCGGCTGGTTCCCCGTCTTCGGCGCGGGCGAGACGTTCGCCGAGCGGGTCGCGCACCTGACGCTGCCCGCGATCGCGCTGGCCACCGGGCAGGCGGCGGTCGTCATCAGGCAGATGCGGGCGGCCGCGCTCGACCTGGCCGGGCAGGACTACATGACCTTCGCCCGGGCGCGCGGGGTCGGCCGCGCCCGCTACTGGATCGGGTACGCGCTGCGCAACACCGCGCTGCCCGTCCTCACGGTCGGCGGGCTGCTGCTGGCCGCCAACCTCACCGGCGCGCTGTTCGTCGAACGGGCCTTCGGGCTGCACGGCGTCGGCGAGCTGCTCGTCAGCGCCGTCGGGCAGAAGGACCTGCCCGTCGTCCAGGCGCTCGTCCTGATGGGAGGCGCCGTGGTGGTCGCCGTCAACCTGCTGATCGACCTGGCCTACCTCGCGGTGGACCCGCGGGTGCGGCACGGGGCGGTGGCCGCGTGAGCGTCGTGACCGGGACCGTGCGCCTCGGCGGACGGGCGCGGCGGCTGCGCCGGGCCAGGCCGGGCCCGCTGACGCTGCTGTCGGGCGGGATCCTCGCCCTGATGGCGTTCGCCGCCCTGTTCGGAACGTGGATCGCGCCCTACGACCCGGCCGCGCAGGACCTCGCGCTCGGCGCGACGATGCCGAGCTGGGCCCACTGGGCGGGCACCGACGAGCTGGGCCGGGACGTGTTGTCGCGCTGCCTGGCCGGAGCCCGCTCGGCGCTGCTGTGGCCGCTCGTCGTCGCGCTGGGCACGTGCGCGATGAGCACGTCGCTCGGGCTGCTGGCCGGCTACCGCCGCGGCTGGATCGACGCCGTCATGATGCGGGTGGTCGACCTGCTCATCGCGATGCCGGGGCTGCTCATGCTGATCGTCCTGGTGGGCGTGCTGGGCGGCGGCATCGGGTGGGCGGTGCTGGCGATGGCGGTGCTGTTCACGCCCGGCGACATCCGGGTGGTGCGCAGCCTCACCATGGCCCAGCGCGAGCTCGCCTACGCCGAGGCGGCCCGCACGCTCGGGCTCAGCCGCGGCCGGATCATGTTCAGGCACCTGCTGCCCAACATCGCGCCCACGGTCGTGGCCGGCGCGCTGCTCAGCTTCGTCGCCGCGCTGGTCGCGCTGTCCGGCCTGTCCTTCCTGGGCATCGGGCTGCCCGCCGGCACGCCCGACTGGGGGCTGATGATCGAGGAGAACCGCGGCCTGCTCGACCTCAACCCGTGGGCCGCGGTGGTGCCCGCCGCGCTGGTCACCGTCGCCGCCACCGCCGCCACCCTGCTGGGCGACCAGCTCTTCGAGAGGCTCTCCGATGCTTGAGACACGCGGCCTGCGGGTCGTCGGCGACCGGGTGCTCGTGGACGGCGTGGACCTGACGGTCGCCGCGGGCGAGACCGTCGGGCTGGTCGGCGAGTCCGGCAGCGGCAAGTCCCTGACCGCCCGCGCCCTCGTCGGCCTGCTCCCGCGCGGCCTGCGCGCCGAGGGGTCGGTCGAGGTCGGCGGCGCGCAGCTCGTCGGCGCGTCCGAGCGGCTGCTGCGCGGCGTGCGCGGACGGCGGATCTCGCTGCTCATGCAGGACCCCTTCGCCATGCTCAACCCGCTGCGCACGGCCGGCGCGCACATCGCCGAGACCCTGCCCGGCCGCACGTCCCGGCAGGAGATCGCGCGCAGGCTGGCCGAGGTCGGCATCGACGACCCCGCCGTGGCCGGGCGTTACCCGTTCCAGCTCTCGGGCGGCATGCGGCAGCGCGTCGCCCTGGCCGCCGCGCTGGCCGGCGACCCCGAGCTGCTCGTCGCCGACGAGCCCACCACCGCGCTGGACGCCACCACCCAGCACGAGATCCTGGCGCTGCTGCGCCGGGTGCAGGAGGCGCGCGGCATGGGCGTGCTGCTCATCACCCACGACCTGCGCGTGGCGTTCGCCGTCTGCGACCGGGTCGCGGTGATGTACGCCGGGCGCGTCGTCGAGCAGGGGCCGGGCCCGGAGCTGGCCGCGGAGCCCGCGCACCCGTACACCGCGGGGCTGCTGGCCGCGCTGCCCTCGGCGGAACGCACGCTGGAGCGCCTGGTGGGCATCCCGGGCGCCGTGCCGCGGGCGGACGCGGTGGCCGACGTCTGCGCGTTCGCCACCCGCTGCGACCTGGCCGCCGACGCCTGCACCGCGGCCAGGCCGCCGTTGCGCCCGATCGGCCCCGACCGGCTGACCGCCTGCGTGCACGACACCGCCGGAGCCGCCCGCCCGGCGCTGCGCGAGGCCGCGCTCCCCGCCGCCCCGGCCGCCGGCGAGCCGCTGCTGCACATCGAGGACCTGCGTAAACGGTACGGCGCCCACACCGCGCTCGGCGGCGTCAGCCTGCACGTGAACCCCGGCGAGACCGTCGGCCTGGTGGGCGAGTCGGGCTCGGGGAAGACCACGCTGGCCCGGTCGGTGCTCGGCCTGATCACCCCCGACGGCGGCCGGATCCGGCTCGCCGGCCTCGACGTCACCGACCGCGCCGCCCTGGACCCGCGCGAACGCGCCCGCGTGCACCGGCTCGTCCAGTGCGTCTTCCAGGACCCCTCCACCTCGCTCAACCCCGCCATGACCGTCGGCGCGACGCTGGCCGAGGCGATCGCCAGGGCCGCGCCCGCCGACCGGATCGGCGTGGGCGAGCTGCTGAAGCTGGCCGGCCTGCCCGCCGCGTACGCCGCCCGCCGCCCCAAGGCGCTGTCCGGCGGCGAACGCCAGCGCGTCGCCATCGCCCGGGCCCTGGCCGTCCGGCCCGCGCTGCTGATCTGCGACGAACCGGTCGCCTCCCTGGACGTGTCGGTCCAGGCGCACGTGCTCGAACTGCTGCGCGGCATCGGCCGGGAGCTGGGCACCGGGATGTTGTTCATCACCCACGACCTGGCGGTCGTCCGCCAGGTCGCCGCCAGGACCGTGGTGCTGCTGAAGGGCGCGGTCGTGGAGGAGGGGACGACCTCGGCCGTCCTGGACGCCCCGGCCCACGACTACACCAGGCGCCTGGTGGCGGCCGTCCCCTGACATGACCGACGCATCTCGTACCCGGGAAAGGTAATACCTTCATGCACGACCTCATCCTGCGCGGCGGCACCCTGCACGACGGGTTCGGCTCGCCCGGCCGTACCGCGGACGTGGCCATCGGCGGCGGACGCGTCACCGCGACCGGCCGCGACCTCGGCCGGGCCGCCCGCGTGGTGGACGTGGACGGCATGGTCGTCGCGCCCGGCTTCATCGACCCGCACAGCCATTCCGACACCGTGCCGTTCATGGCCGGGGCGCAGCCGTTCAAGCTGTGGCAGGGCGTCACCACCGAGATCATCGGGAACTGCGGCTTCTCCTGCGGGCCGGCCGACCCCGAGTCGGCCCATTTCACCCCAGGGATCTTCGGCGAGCACGCCTTCACCACCTTCGGCGGCTACCTCGACGCCGTGGAGCGGGAGGGCACGACCAACAACCTGGCCGCGCTCGTCGGCCACAACACGCTGCGCACGGCCGTCTGCGGTATGGACGCCGCGCCGCCGCCCGGCGCGCTGGACCGGATGACCGAGCTGGCCGAGGAGGCGTTCGCCGCGGGCGCGTGCGGGCTGTCCAGCGGCCTGGAGTACGTGCCGGGCGCCTACGCCGGCACCGGCGAGCTGATCGCGCTGGCCCGCGCCGCCCGGCGCTGGAACCTCGTCTACGCCACCCACCTGCGCAGCGAGAGCGAGGGGCTGGCCGACGCGCTGGACGAGGCCGTCGAGGTCGCGGCGGCGGCCGGGGTGCGGCTGCAGGTCTCCCACTGCAAGGCGTCGGGCCGGGCCGTGCACGGGTCGTCGGCCATGCTGCTGGACAAGCTGACGGCCGCCCGGGTCCGGGGCGTGGACGTGCGGGCCGACGTGTACCCGTACCGGGCGTTCTGCACCGGGCTGGTCGCGCTGCTGCCACCCGCCGCGTGCGAAGGCGGCGAGCCGGAGCTGCTCAGGAGGCTGTCCGACCCGGCGGAACGGCGGGCGCTGCGCGCGCTGGCCGAGGATCCCGAGCGCACGACCGGCGTCGGCCTGTGGCGGGAGACGCACCCCGAGGACGTGCGGCTGCTGCGGCACGCCTCCGCCGCCGTCACCGGCCGCTCGCTGGCCGACCTGCTGGACGGCCGCGAGCCCTGGGACGCGCTGTGCGACCTGCTCATGGCCGACCCGCACGCCGACGGCGTCTTCCACACCATGCACGACGACGACGTCACCCGGATCATGCGGCACCCCCTCGTGTCGATCGGCTCCGACGGCGGGCCGCCCGACGGGCCGACCCATCCGCGCACGTACGGCACCTTCCCCACCTTCCTCGGCGCGTACGTGCGCGAACGCGGGCTCGTGCCGATGGCCGAGGCGATCAGGAAGGTCGGCTCGGCCACCGCCGCCCAGTTCGGCCTGGCCGACCGGGGCTGGCTGGGCAGGGGAGCGGTGGCCGACGTGTGCGTGTTCGACCCCGCCGCCATCCGCCACGACGGCACCTACGACGAGCCCGCCACCCGCCCGGCCGGCGTCACCCACGTGCTCCTGGGCGGCCGCATGGTGATCGACGACGGCGAGTTCACCGGCGGCCGGCACGGACGCCTCCTGCGCGGGGGCCGGGCGTGAGCGGCCAGGGCCGGGTGACGCTCGGCGTGCTGCTCGACAGCCTCGGCGCGGAGACGGTGAGCGCGCTGTGCCTGCCGTCCGGCCGCCAGGCGATGGTGGGCGCGCCGGTCATCCACGGCTCCGACGAGCCGCTGGCCGCCTACGCCGGGGCGCTGCTGCTGGCCACCGGCAGGCCGGAGCCGTCCCTGCTGGAGAGCGCGGCCGGGGCGGGCGTGAGCGCGGTCGTCGTCCGGGCCGGGATCGGCGACGCCGCCGCGCTGACCGAGGCGGCCCGCGGCGCGGGCGTGGCGCTGCTGGCCGCCGCCCCCGGCCTGGCCTGGGGCCAGCTCTACGCCCTGGTGGACGCCCTGCTCGCGCTCGTCGCCCCGGCCGCGGACCTGGGCGGCGGCCAGGCGGGCGACCTGTTCGCGCTGGCCAACCAGGTCGCCGCCCGGGTCGGGGGCGCGGTGGCCATCGAGGACCTGGCCATGCGCGTCCTGGCCTACTCCACGATCGGCCAGCCGATCGACGACCTGCGCAGGGAGGGCATCCTCGGCCGGCGCGTGCCCGAGCACCCGACGAACGCCGAGGAGTACGCCGCCGTCCTGCGCTGCGAGGGGGCCGTGTGGAGCCACGAGCCGCGCGAGTACCTGCCCCGGCTGGCCATCGCGGTCCGCGCCAGGGGCGAGGCGCTCGGCACGATCTGGGCCATCCAGGCGGACGAGCCGCTCGCGCCCGACGCCGACGCGGTGCTCGCCGAGGCCGCCAGGACCGCCGCCCCGCACCTGGCCCGCCTCAGCCTGGCCGCCGACGAGGCCCGCCGGACCAGGGACGAGTGGGTGGGCCGGCTGCTGCGCGGCGCAGGCCCCGCCGGGGAGCTGGCCGCCTCCTTGGGCCTGCGCCCGGACGAGCCGGTCAGGGTGGTGGCCGCCGGGGACCCGGCCGGGCGGACCGACGTCTTCGCCGCCACGCACGCCGCCGACCTGCTGCGCACCGCCTACGCCGTCTACCGGATCAGGGCCGCCGTCGGCGCCGTGGACGGCCGGACGTACGCGATCGTGGCGGCCGGCGCCGGGACCGCGCTGCTGCGCCGCGTCACCGCCGAGACCCTCGGCCGGATCACCGACCGGCTCGGCGGGCACTGGCGGGCGGGCGTCGGACGGGTCACGGCCTCGCTCGCGCAGGTCCCCGCCGCCGCCCGGCAGGCCGAGGAGGCCCTGCGCGCGATGGGCGGCCCGTTCGCGGGCGGCGAGGTGGGCCTGCACGAGGAGCTGGCCGCCGCGCTGTTCCTGCTGGACGCGGCCGCCTCGATGCGGTCCGGCCCGGCGCTGACGGGCGAGCCGCTGTCCCTGGTGGCCGAGCACGACGCCGGGCACGGCACCGACTACGTCCGCAGCCTGCGGGCCTGGCTGGCCGCCCACTACGACGTGCCCAGGGCGGCCGAGGCGTTGTCGCTGCACCCCAACACGCTCAGGTACCGGCTGCGCCGCATCGGCGAGCTGATCGCGCTCGACGAGCCCGACGTCCGGCTCGTGCTGGGCCTTCAGCTGCGGCTGGCCGAGATCGGCGCGTCCGGCGCGGGCGGCGGTCAGAGCCCGGCGTCCGGCACAAACGGCGGCGGCTGAAGTTGGGCTTGCGCGCCAACGATCCGGCGGCGGTCCGGCGGAATGCTGGTGCCATGCTCGATATCCGCATCCTCCACGGGACCTCCGAGTTCCAGGCCGCCGACCGGCTGCTGCGCCGCGTCTGGAACACCAGGGCGGGCGACGACCCGCCGGTGGCCGTCGACCTCATGTGCGCCCTTGAGCACACCGGCGGTTACGTCGGCGGCGCCTATCTCGACGGCGTGCTCGTCGCCGCCGCCTCCGGGTTCCTCGCCGAGGGGGGCAGCCTGCACTCCCACGTCGTGGGCGTGGCCGCCGAGGCGCGGGGCCGGGGGATCGGCCAGGCGATCAAGGCGCACCAGCGCGCGTGGGCCGCCGAACGCGGCCTGAACTCCATCTCCTGGACCTTCGACCCGCTCGTGCGCCGCAACGCCTTCTTCAACCTCGCCCGGCTCGGCGCGCGGGCCGAGCGGTACGTGCCCGACTTCTACGGGCCGATGAACGACGGCATCAACGGCGGCGACGTCACCGACCGCCTGTTCGCCCACTGGCCCGTCGACCCGGCCCCTTCTCCGGAGCGGTCGGCACCGGGCGGGACCCGGAAGGCCGAGGTGATCCTCGACGAGACCGGGGCGCCGCGCGAGCCGGGCGGCGCGGCCGTGCTGCGCTGCGCCACGCCCGCCGACGCCGAGCGGCTGCGGCGCGAGCAGCCCGCTGAGGCCGCGCGGTGGCGGGCCGCCCAGCGGGCCGCCCTGGGCGGCGCGCTCGCCCGCGGCTACCGGATCGCCGCCTTCACCAGGGACGGCTGGTACGTGCTGGAGCGCGCGGCATGAGGATCGCCGAAGCCGAGCTGCGCACGGTCGCGCTGCCCCTGATCACCCCGTTCCGCACCTCGCTCGGCACGCAGACCGTGCGCCGGGCGCTGCTGGTGCGGGTGCGCGGCGCCGAGGGGGAGGAGGGCTGGAGCGAGTGCGTGGCCGACGACGAGCCCACCTACAGCCCCGAGTACCTGGAGGGCGCGGCCGACCTCATCCGCCGTTTCCTGCTGCCCGCCCTGTTCGCGGTGCCGCGCCTCGACCCGGCCGGCGTCGCGCCCGCGCTGGCGCACCTGCGCGGCCATCCGATGGCCAAGGCCGCCGTCGAGACGGCCGTCCTGGACGCCGTGCTCAGGGCGCGCGGCCTGTCGCTGGCCGCCCACCTGGGAGGGGTGCGATCCAGCGTGCGCGTCGGCGTGTCCGTCGGCATCGCGGACACCCTCGACGACCTGCTCGACACCGTGGACCGGCACGTCGGCGCCGGGTACGCCCGGATCAAGCTCAAGATCGAGCCCGGCTGGGACCTGGAGCCGGTGCGGCTGGTGCGCGAGACGTTCGGCCCCGGCCTGATGCTCACCGCCGACGCCAACACCGCCTACACCCCCGCCGACGCCCGCCACCTGGCCCGCCTGGACGCCTACGGCCTGACCCTGCTGGAGCAGCCCTTCGCCCCGGACGACCTGGACGGCCACGCCCGGCTCGCCGCCCGCATGGACACCCCCATCTGCCTGGACGAGTCGATCACCTCGGCCCGCGCCGCCACCGCCGCGATCAGGGCGCGCGCCTGCTCGATCATCAACATCAAGCCCGGCCGGGTCGGCGGCTACCTGGAGTCCCGCCGGATCCACGACCTGGCCCTGGCCGCGGACGTGCCGGTGTGGTGCGGCGGGATGCTGGAGACCGGGCTCGGCCGGACGGCGAACCTGGCGCTGGCCAGCCTGCCCGGCTTCACGCTGCCGGGCGACATCTCGGCGACGGCCCGCTACTACGAGCGTGACATCACCGCGCCGATCGAGCTGACCGGCGACTCCATCGCGGTGCCCGACGGCCCCGGCGTCGGCGTCACGCCGGACCCGGACGCCCTGGCGGCCTTCACCACCGACCCGCCCGTCCGCGTCACCCCCGCCGGGTGAGACGGTCGGGCGTGGGCTGACCGGACGTTGTCACTCCTGCTCGACGAGGTGGTCGAGCAGGACCTGGCTGATGTCGGCGAGTTGCCGCAGCTGTTCCGCGGTGAGCAGGTCGACCAGGTGCTCACGGACGCTGGCCACGTGCTTCGGGGCGGCCGCCCGGAGCGCGGCGTGCCCGTCGTCGGTGAGCACGGCCAGCCACCCGCGCCGGTCGCCGGCATAGTGCTCCCGGCGCACCCACCCCTTCTGCTCCAGCTTGTTGACCGCGTGCGAGATGCGGCTCGGCTTGGAGTTGGTCCACTGCGCCAGCTCGCTCATGCGCATCGTGCGCCCGGGGGCCTCCGACAGCAGGACGAGCAGCTCGTAGTAGGTGGGCGGCATGTCGGCGGCCGCCATCAGGTCGCGTTCCAGGCGGTCGGTCAGCAGGCGGGTGGCCAGCCCGAACCTGCGCCACGTCTGCTGTTCGTCGTCGTTGAGCCAGCGGGTCATGCCCCGATCGTACTGGAAGGTTGCGTGCTGAAATAAATCTATGTACTGTCGTGCCGAATCTTCCAGTGCTGAACTAATTGGAGCGCGACATGTACCCCAGCGAGCTGAGCGGCGACTACACCTTCGACCCGGCCCACAGCCGGTTCGGGTTCGTCGCCCGCCACGCCATGGTGACCAAGGTGCGCGGCAGCATCCCCGTCCAGGAGGCCGCCGCCCGCCTGGACGCGGCGAACCCGGCGGCCTCCGCCGTCCGCGTGGTGCTCGACGTGGCCGGCATCCAGACCGGCAACCAGATGCGCGACGGCCACCTGCGCACCGGCGACTTCCTCGACGCCGCCGCCCACCCGCACATCGTCTTCGAGTCCACGTCCGTCAAGCACGCGGGCGGCGACACCTTCGAGGTCACCGGCGACCTGACGATCCGCGGGGTGACCCGGCAGGTCACCGTCCCGCTCGACTACACCGGCACCGCCGTCGACGCCCAGGGCGTGACCAGGGTCGGCTTCGAGGGGGGCACGGCGATCAACCGCAAGGACTTCGGCATGACGTACAACGCCGCGCTGGAGACCGGCGGCGTGATGATCTCCGACCGGATCGCCCTGGAGTTCGACATCTCCGCCGTCAGGTCCGCCTGACCGCGCGCCGGAGGTTTCTCAGCGTCCCAGCCAGGCGTCCAGCCGGGACAGCAGCTCCGCGGTGGGGTTCCTGCCGCCGGTCGTCCCGGCGTACACGGCCCGGCAGGGCGCGCGCCAGACCCGCACCTCGGCGACGGCGCCGGTGACGTCGCCCACCCACACCACGTCGAGGGCGGCCGGGCGGGTGAACCTGCCGAACCCGCAGTCGGTGACGCTCTCCGTTCCGCCCGGGCCGGTCACCGGGTCCACGGCCGTCACGACGTTGAGCAGCGACCGCAGGGATTCAAGACCATCTGGGACGCGGGCCTGGCTCCGCAGGCGCAGCACGTCCCCGTCGAGCCGGTACCGGCAGGCGGCGGCGGCCGACAGCGGGCTGGGCAGGAGGGCGCGCCACCGGAAGCCGCGGTTGGCGGCGACGTCGTCGCGCGGCCAACCGCGTGGGCGGGTCAGGTCGACGTCGGCGGCCGGCAGCCCGGCCGCGCACCCGGGAAGCGGCGCGGGTGCCGGGTGCGCCTCCAGCTGCGCCCGGTAACGGCGGAGGAAGGAATCGCTCGGATCGCCGAACCGGGTCCGGCCCGCGTACCGGGCGGTTCCGCAGTTGCGATCGACCAGGACGACGGCGGGCCGGCGCACGTTCCCGTAATGCACGACGAAGGACAGGCTCGTGCCGTAGCCGACCATGTTGCAGATCTCGCCGAGGTGGAGGTCGTCGCCCAGGACGCGCCCCTTGGCCGACTCGCGCCGGCGCAGCTCGGCCTCCAGCGCGTCGCGCGTGGGCAGGCCGTTGAGCTCGGAGACCATCGCGCCGACCCCATCGGTGAGCCTCCTGACCGGCACTGCCGCCTGCCCTCGGGACCACGGCAGGGGCAGCTCGCACATCGTCACCGACACCGCGCCGTCGGCGGGCACCAGCTCCCCGGGCCGGTCACCGCGCTCCCACCCGCCGGCGGACGAGACCGGACAACCCCCGGCTCCGAGCCGCGGCCCCAGGGCATTCACCGGAAAGGCGGCGGAAGCCCCCAGCACCAGCGCGACCACACCCGCGACCACCCGGCCGACGCGCAGCAACATGACAGCAATGTACGCGCCGTAAGCCGGTCAGGCCGCCCCTCCGGAAGGGCTGCTTCACCGGGAGGGCTGCCCGGTGTCGTCGTGCCGGTGGGCGGCGGCGTCGGTGCGGGCGCCGGACAGGATGGCGTCGAGCAGGCCGGGGTAGCGGGCGTCCAGGTCCTCGCGCCGCAGGACGAGCAGGTTCTCCCGGCCCGACGGCTGCTGCCAGATCACCCCGCTGTCGCGCAACACCCGCCAATGGTGGGTCATGGTCGACTTCGCGGTGATCCCCAGCGTGTTCAGCACGCTGGTGCAGTTGTGCTCACCCCCGGCGTCGAGGATGCGGACGACGGACAGCCGCACGCCGTTCCCCAGCGCCGACAGCACGTCTTCGACCCGGATCTGGTCGCGGTCGGGATGACGGAAGGCCATGGTCCAACTGTACCGCGACTGTCGAACAATCCCCTTCCGGTCTGGCATAGTACGACCGTACGTAAATCATCGTACGATCGTTTCGTGCGGCGGGCTTCCGCGTGCCCGCTCACCGGCTCCCTCCGAAGGGCGTTCCATGTCCACACCATCCACGCTGCCCGCGTCCGTCGCGGACGGCGTCAAGCCCCGGCTCGGCTGGACCCTGGCGCTGCTCGCCCTGGCCCAGCTCATCTACGCGCTCGACCTCAACATCGTCTTCGTCGCGCTCCCGCGGATCGGCGCCGACCTGGGCTTCCCCGGCCAGACCCAGCAGCTCGTGGTCAGCGCGTACGTCGTCTTCGCCGGCGGCTTCCTGCTGTTCGGCGGACGGGCGGCCGACCTGCTCGGCCGCCGCCGCGTCTTCGTGCTGGCCCTGGCCCTCTACGCGCTGTCCTCGCTCGCGGGCGGGCTGGCCGCGGGCCCCGTCGTCATCATCGCCGCCCGCGCGGTGCAGGGCGTCGGCGGGGCGCTGCTGCTGCCCTCGACGCTGGCGCTGCTCAACAGCCTGTTCGCCGAGGGGCGGCAGCGCAACCGGGCGCTGGCCGTCTGGGGCGGCGCGGGCGCCAGCGGGCTGACGATCGGCGCGCTGCTCGGCGGCGTCCTCACCGAGAACTTCGGCTGGCCCGCCGTCTTCTTCGTCAACGTCCCCCTGGCCGGGCTGGTCGCGCTGGCCGCCCTGGCCGTCGTCCCGCGTGACCCGGCCAGGCGGGAACGGCGCAGGTTCGACGTGCCGGGGGCGCTCACCGTGACCGGCGGGTCCACGCTGCTGGTCTTCGCCCTGGTCGAGGGGCCCGAGCTGGGCTGGGGCAGCCCCCTGGTCGCGGGCGCCTTCGCGGTGGCCGCCGCGCTGCTGGTGATCTTCGCGCTGGTCGAGGCCCGCAGCGCGGATCCGCTCATGCCGTTCCGGCTGTTCCGCAACCGCAGCCTGACCGTCGGCATGCTGGTCACCTTCGTCTACATGGCCACGTTCGGCGTCCTGCCGTACTTCCTCACCGTGCTGCTGCAGAGCGTCCACGGCTACAGCGCCCTGCAGAGCGGACTGGCCTTCCTCGTCCCGTCGCTGGCCATCGCCGCCGGCACCCAGGGCGGCGAGCGCCTGGCCACCCGGATCGGCACCCGGGCCACGCTGCTGATCGGCTTCGCCGTCGGCGTCGCCGGGACCGCCGTCCTGGCCCTCGGCTTCGACGCCGACGCCGGGTACGGCCTGCTGATCCCCGGTCTCGTCGTCTCCGGCCTGGGTCAGGGCGTCGTCTGGACCGCCATGTGGATCGCCGCCGCCACCGGCACCCCCGCCCACGAGCAGGGCGTCGCCAACGGCATCGCCTCCACCGCGCTCAACATCGGCAACGCCATCGGCCTGGCCGTCTTCACCGTCATCGCCGACCTCGGGACCGCGGGCAGGACCGGCCAGGCCCTGCGCGCCGCCACGGCGGACGGCGAGTTCCTGGTCGTCCTGCTCACCGCGGCGGTGATGATCGCCGGCCTCCTGGTCACCCTCACCCTGCCCCGCCGCACCCCCGACCCGACCCCCTGACGGTCCGCCCCCTTACCCCCTGCCCCCCGGCGCGGGCCTCGGCCGCCGCGAGCACCCCTTCGGTGCATGCGGCGGTCACGGCGTCCGCGCCCGCGGGGCCGCCGTTCAGTGCTGGTGCGCCTCTTCCAGGGACGCCCCCGCCAGCCGCGCCCTGACCGCCCCGGTGAAGGTGGGGCACTCGAAGACGTTCTCGTGCGGGCAGGCCATGCCGTGCGCGATGGCGGTGCGCGCCACCTGGGCGCGGGCGATGCGCTCGTCCAGCTCGGCGAGTTTGCGCCCGTACAGCTCCCGCCACCCGTCGCCCGGCTGGGACCGGGCCGCGATGAAGGTCCTGATCTCGCGCAGCGTGAGGCCGACCTCGCGCAGCAGCAGGATCACCGCGACCAGCTCGGCCGCCGACGGCGGATAGCGCCGCTGCCCCGAGACCCGCTCGGGCGCCGGGATCAGCCCGAGCTCCTCCCAGTAGCGCAGCGCGGAGGTGGCGACCCCGGTGCGTCCGGCCAGCTCGCCGATCGTCAACTGCTCGCTCATGGGACCGCAAGCATACGTGAGCCCGCCGTCCTGGATCATGCCCCGGCAGGCGGCGCGGCGATTGGCGGCGCCCCGTGTTGACGCTGGCCGACCCTTCTCCTAATCTCTTCTTCAGAGAAGATAAATCTTCGAAGAAGCAAATGCCTCCGCGAAGTTACCTGGGGAAGGGCAACGACCATGAGCAACACCCTCACCGCCGCCGACGCCGCCGCCGTCACCTCCGTGCTCGACCGTCTCGCCGACGCCTGGAACCGGGCCGACGGCGGCGCGTACGGCGACCTGTTCACCGAGGACGCCACCTACATCACCTACGTCGGCACCCTCTACACCGGCGCCCGCGAGATCGGCGACGCCCACCAGGCGCTGTTCGACAGCTTCGTCAAGGGCACCAGGCTGGCCAGTGAGACCGTCGGCATCCGTCTCGCCGGCCCCGACACCGCCCTCGTCATCACCCGCGGCGACACCTACAAGGGCAAGCCCGGCAAGCTGCACAAGATCCAGACCTACACGATGGTCCGGCAGGCGGACGGCGACTGGAAGATCGCCGCCTTCCAGAACACCAAGCACCAGGCCCTCATGGAGGCCATCTCCTTCACGTTCCAGCCCGCCAGCAAGCCCGCCGCCCACGTCTGACCCCTCGACCACCCCCTTGCCCCACCTCTCGCCACGGAAGATCGCCCGCCGCCCCGGCGGCCTCGACCTCGACCTCGACCACCCGCGGCTCGTCCGCCGCGCCGCCGACGTGACCGACCGGCCCGGCACCGGCCGCCCCCGCGTCTCGATCGGTGCGACCGAACGCCTGGGCGCCCGTACGTCACGCGCCGACCTGGCCGCCTTCCTCGTCGGCCACCTCGACGACCCGCGGACCTACCGCCTGCCCGTCGCCGTCTCCTCCTGACCGGGACCCCGGCCTCACCGCCCCGGCGGACCTCACCGCCCCGGCGGACCTCACCGCCCCGGCGGAGCAGTGAAGGCGCCGGCCGCGGCGGCGAGCACGGCCGTCCGCGCCGCCTGCTCCGGCAGGTCCGGGTCGGGGGGAGTGCGGAGGAGCACCAGGTGGTGGTAGAGCGGCGCGGTGGCGGCGACGAGCAGCCGCCGCGCGTCGGTGCCGGCCGGCAGCTCGCCCCGCGCGACCGCCCGCCTGACGATGACCTCGCAGCGGGTGTACCGGTCCTCCCAGAGCCGCCGCACGCCGCGAGCGGCCTCCTCCGAGCGGAACGAGGCGGCGATCAGGGCCGCGGCGATCGACGGCTGTGCGGTGATGGCCGCCTGGTTCTCGTGGTTGAGCGCCGCCAGGTCGCCCAGCAGGGAGCCGGTGTCCCGGGGCTGCCAGTCGTCGTCGCCGGTCGCCTCCAGGACGTCGGCGAGCAGGCCGCCGACGTCCCGCCAGCGTCGGTAGACCGTCGCGCGGTGCACGCCCGCGCGGGCCGCGACGGCGTCGAGGGTCAGCCCGTCGAAGCCGCGTTCCGCGAGCTCGGCGCGGACCGCGTCGAGAACCTGCGCGCGGATGCGACCGGTACGGCCGCCCGGACGGCGACGCGGCCCGGACGACGGGCTCTCGGACGTCATCGTTCCCTTACCCGTTTGCGAGGCGGACGTCGGCATGCCACCATCTTAATGTAGAAGTTGTCGCATTAGCAGTGGCGGAAGGTAGAGATCCATGAACGCCCGCGTCCCCGCCGACCCCACCGTCCTGCACCCGATGCCCGCCCAGCCACGGGTGGTGCTGCTGCGGCCGCTGGTCAAGTCCCCGCTGATCGAGGTGGGGGAGTTCTCCTACTACGACGACCCCGACGACCCGACCGCGTTCGAGACCCGCAACGTGCTCTACCACTACGGCCCGGAGAAGCTGGTCATCGGCCGGTTCTGCGCCCTGGGCGCCGGCGTGCGGTTCATCATGAACGGCGCCAACCACCGCATGGACGGCCCCTCGACCTTCCCCTTCCCCACCATGGGCGGCTCGTGGTCCGACCACTTCGACCTGCTCACCGGCCTGCCCAACCGCGGTGACACCGTCGTCGGCAACGACGTCTGGTTCGGCCACGGCGCGACGGTGCTGCCCGGCGTGCGCATCGGGCACGGCGCGATCATCGGCGCCGGGTCCGTGGTCACCTCCGACGTGCCCGACTACGGGATCGTCGGCGGCAACCCGGCCCGCCTCATCCGCACCCGCTACCCGGCCGACGACGTCGCCCGCCTGCTCGCGGTGGCCTGGTGGGACTGGCCCGCCGAGCACATCACCGAGCACGTGCGCACGATCATGTCGGGCAGCGTCGCCGACCTGGAGGCCGCCGCGCCGGATGCGCGTCGCGCCTGACCGTCGTCCAGCACCCGTCCCGCCGCGCAGAACCCGAAATGAGTGACTCGCCCATGTCTCGCCGCCGTGCCCACATCGCCATGGTCGGCATCCCCGCCGTCAGCCACGTCCTGCCCAGCCTGGAGATCGTCCGCGAGCTGGTGGCCCGCGGCCACCGGGTGACGTACGCCAACGACCCGGCGGTCGCCGACCTGGTCACGGGCACCGGCGCCGAGCTGGTCCCGTGCACCTCGACGCTGCCGGTCGCCGACAACGACTGGCCCGACGACCCCATCGCGGCGATGAGCCTCTTCCTGGACGACGCCGTCCAGGCGCTCCCGCAGCTGCGCGCCGCCTACGACGACGACCCCGCCGACCTCTACCTGTACGACATCGGCGCCTACGCCGCGCGGGCCCTGGCCGAGGCGCAGGGCCGTCCCCTGTTGCAGCTGTCGCCGACGTTCGTGGCCTGGAAGGGCTACCAGGAGGAGGTGGCGGCGCAGCTGTGGCGGCTGCCGGGGGCCGACGCCTACCGGGCCAGGTTCGCCGGCTGGCTCGCCGGGTCCGGCGCCACCACCACCGACGTCGACGCCTTCTCCGGCCATCCGCCCCGCGCGCTGGCCCTGATCCCGCGGGCCATGCAGCCGCACGCCGACCAGGTCGACACCGCCACCGTGACCTTCGTCGGCCCCTGCCACGAGCTGCGCGGGCAGGGCGGCTGGACCCGTCCGGGCGACGCCGCGAACGTGCTGCTGATCTCCCTGGGGTCGGCCTACACCCGTCAGCCGGAGTTCTACCGCCGGTGCCTGGCGGCCTTCGGCGACCTGCCCGGCTGGCACGTCGTGCTGCAGATCGGCAAGTACACCGACGTGGGGGAGCTGGGTGAGATCCCGTCCAACGTCGAGGTGCACCCGTGGGTGCCGCAGCGGGCGATCCTCGACCAGGCCGACGCGTTCGTCACCCACGCGGGCATGGGCGGCTGCTGCGAAGGGCTGCTGGCGGGCGTGCCGATGATCGCCGTCCCGCAGGGCGCCGAGCAGTTCGCCAACGCCGACCGGCTCGTGGAGCTGGGCGTGGCCCGCCGCATCGACACCGCCGACGCCACGGCGCAGGCCCTGCGCGCCGCGCTGGCCGAGCTGACCGGCGACCCCGAGGTGGCCCGCCGCCTGACGCGCCTGCAGGCCGAGGCGCGGGCCGAGGGCGGCACCACCCGCGCCGCCGACCTCGTCGAGCAGATGCTCGGCTGAGCCGCCGGGCCGGGCGACGGTGGTGACCGGGTGAAGATCACGTGGTAGGTACTCTCGGCATGGAGTTCTTCTGCTACCACCGTGACCGTCCCGGATCGGGCCCCCTGCGCGGGGAGTTGGGGGAGGCGCACTGGTCCTACATGGACCGGTACGAAGCGGAGCTGATCGCCCGCGGCCCGACCTTCGACCGCGACACCGACGCGGCCACCGGCAGCGTGCACATCGTCGATCTGCCCGACCCCGCCGCCGCGCGGGCGTTCGCCTTCGACGAGCCCAACTACCAGGCCGGGATCTACCGCGACGTGCTGCTCCGCCGCTGGCGCAACGTGCTGGGGCGCACCATGTGGGAGTTCCCCGGCGGCCGGCGGGGCGGCAACCGGTACCTGGTGCTGGGCCTGGGCTCCGGGCAGCCCGCCGACCTCGTCCCGCCGGCCGACGGCGACGAGCTGATCGCGTACGGGCCGCTGCTGTCCGACGACGGCGCCACCTGGGTCGGCACCGCGCTGCTGGTCCGCGCGCCGGACGCGGACGCGGCCCGCGCGGTCCTCACCGCCGACCGCTACGCCGGGATCGAGGTGCACGACTGGGAGTTCGGCGGCCGTCGATGACGACCTGCGGCCACGCGACGGTCAGGGCGGGCAGGGCGAGGCTGGGGAACCCCAGCTGGCGCCCATGACGATGATCGGCGTGACGATTGCCCGCGGGCGCGGCCGTGCGATCGGCCGCGCGCTCCATGGACGGCTACCACTCGGCGAACGAGCCGTCCCGGTGCCGCCAGACCGGGTTGCGCCAGGCGTGCGACGACGCCTGGCGCACCGCCTTCTCGTCGACCTCGATGCCCAGGCCGGAGGCCGTCGGGCGGTCGAGGTGGCCGTCGGTGAAGGCGAAGACCGAACGGTCCACCAGGTAGTCGAGGAGTTCGCCGCCGTCGTGGTAGCCGATGCCCAGCGACTGCTCCTGGATGAGGAAGTTCGGGGTCGCGAAGTCGATCTGCAGGCAGGCGGCCAGAGCGATCGGGCCGAGGGGGCAGTGGGGAGCGAGGGTGACGTCCCAGGTCTCCGCCATCGCGGCGATCCGGCGGACCTCGGAGATGCCCCCGGCGTGCGACAGGTCCGGCTGGATCACCGCCACGCCCGTCGGGAGCACGTCGCGGAAGTCCCAGCGGGAGAACAGGCGCTCGCCGGTCGCGATGGGAATCGAGGTGGACTCCACCACTCGTCGCAGGTCGCGGGAGAACTCGGGAAGCACCGGCTCTTCGGCGAACAAGGGGGACAGCGGCTCAAGCAGCGGCAGCACCTTGCGCGCGGCCGCTGACGTGAAGCGGCCGTGCAGGTCGACGGCCAGGTCGACGCCGTCGCCCACCGCGTCGCGCACCGCCGCGAAGCGGGCCACGATCCGGCTGGTGAGGGCCGGTGACGGGATCGGCGGCAGCCGGCCCTCCCAGGCGGCGAACTTCAGCGTGTCGAAGCCCGCCTCCACCCGGGCCACGGCGTTCTCGGCCAGTTCCGCGTCCGTGTCGCCGTGCGCCCACGTGTAGACCTTGGCCTGATCGCGCACCGGGCCGCCGAGCAGGTCGTGGACCGGCACGCCGAGAGCCTTGCCCTTGATGTCCCACAACGCCTGGTCGATCCCGGCGACCGCGCTGGACAGCATCGGGCCGCCCCGGTAGAAGCCGCCCTTCGACATCACCTGCCAGTGGTCCTCGATGCGGCCGGGGTCGGCGCCGGCCAGCGCCTCCATCAGCGTGTTCACGCAGGCGGCGACCGTCTCGGCGCGGCCCTCGACGATGGGCTCGCCCCAGCCGCTGACACCCTCGTCGGTGTCGACGCGCAGGAACATCCAGCGCGGGGTGACGATGAAGAGCTCGAAGCCGATGATCTTCACTGGAACACCTCGGGGTTGTCGCCGTGCAGGTTCCGGTGGAACGGGTCGCCCGGACCGATCTCGCCGGAACGCACCGGCTGCCCGGTGAGCGCCGACTTGTACATCGCCGTGATCAGCTCCAGCGCCCTGCGGCCGTCCTGGCCGCTGCCGCGTGGCCGCCGTCCGGCCCGCAGGTCGGCGATCAGGCCCCGGAGCTGGGCCAGGTGGGAGCTGGGCACATCGTCGGGCGGCGGCCAGTCGAGACCGGTCACGCCGGGGGCGGGGGTGATAGTCCAGTTCTCGTTGGCGTAGCCGTACAGGTGGGTGAGCTCCAGGGTGGCGGCGGCCAGATCGACGCGCAGGTGGCTGACCTGGCGCGGCGCCAGCGACGTGCTGACGACCGTGGCCAGCGCGCCGGAGTCGAAGCGGACCAGCGCCGTCGTCACGTCGTCGGTCCGCACGTCGCGGGCGAGCCTGGCGGCCATGCCGCGCACCTCGCTCCAGTCGCCGAGCAGTTCGAGCATGAGGTCGATCTGGTGGATGCCGAGGCCCATGGCGGGGCCGCCGCCCTCGGTCTCCCACCGGCCGCGCCACGGGACCGCGTAGTAGCCGGGGTCGCGGAACCAGGTGGTCTGGCAGTGCGCGACGTACGGCCGGCCGAGTGCGCCGCCGGAGATCAGCGCGCGGGCGTGCTGCGCGGCCGAGCCGAAACGCTGCTGGTAGATGACCGCGGCGTACGGGCCGCCGGCCCGCTCGGCCGTGGTGATCTCGTCGTACTCCGCCAGCGACAGGCACGGCGGCTTCTCGCACCACGCCCACGCACCCGCGCGCAGCGCGGCGACCACCTGGTCGCGGTGGAGCGCGGGCGGGCTGGCGATGTCGACGAGGTCGGGGCGCAGGTCCCGCAGCGTCGCGGTGAGGTCGTCCGAGGCGTACGGCACGGCCCACCGGTCGGCGAACGACCTGGCCGCCTCGACGGTGGCGTCGACGACCGCGACAACCTCGATATCGGCCGACATTTCGCGAAAAGCCGGCATGTGGGTGGAGTCGGCGATCTGACCGCCGCCCACCAGGACGACGCGAAGAGGGGAAGGCATGGGGGGTACCTCGGGAGGTTCAGGCGGTTTGGGCGGAGACCACGCGCAGATAGGCGGAAGCCGACTCGCGGGTGCGGATCTCGATCGGCAGCACCACGTGCTCGACCTCCGACGCCGTCTCGGGATGGTCGATGCGCTCGGCCAGCAGCCGCATCGCCCGCTCGCCCATCTCCCGCGACGGCAGGCGGGCGGCGGCGACCGTCAGCGGCAGCAGGTCGAACGGCCCCGCGTCGTCCATGCCGGCCAGTTCGACCTGGCCGGGCACCTCGACGCCCATCGCGGTGAGGTCGGAGGCCGCGTGCGCCAGCACGAACCCGTTGGCGCACAGCAGCACCGTCGGCGGCTCGCGCCGGTCGAGCAGCCCGGCCAGCATCTCCCGCCGCCGGTCCTCCGGCAGCCGCAGGTAGGTCTTGAGCGCGGTCAGCTCCGGCGAGACCGGCAGCCCGTGCTCGCGCAGCGACTGCACGTGCCCGGTGAGGCGCTCCTGCACGGAGGTGCACTCGGTGGCGTCCCACAGCGCGGTGATGCGCCGGTGCCCCTGCCCGATGAGGTACTCGGTGAGCCGGTAGCCGATGGCGAAGTTGTCGAAGAGCACCGCGTCGGTCGGGGACTCGGGGTGGTAGCGGTCGACCATGACCAGCGGGACACGCCGCCGTCTCAGCTCGGCCAGGGCGGGGGAGTCGTGGTGGGCGTCGACCGAGTACAGCGCGACGCCGCTGGCCTGGGTGTCGAGCGCCTGACGCAGCGCCTTCTCCTGGGCGGCCGGTGAGCCCTTGGTGTTGGACAGGAACATCCGGTAGCCGAGTTCGGCGCAGACCGACTCGATGCCGTCGATCACGTCGGAGTTGTGCGGCCCGTGCCCGTGCATGATGTAGGCGATGGAGCGCTCCCGCGTCGACTCGGCCGGGACGGGCCGGTCGGCCACGAACGTGCCGCGTCCGCGCCGGCGTACCAGGTAGCCCTCGGTGACCAGCTCGTTGAGCGCGCGCACCGCGGTGGTGGTGCTCACTCCGAACCGTTCGCAGACCTCGCGCTGGCTGATGAACGGCTCGTCCTGCACGTACTCACCGCGCGAGATCGCCGCGACCAGATCCCGCTTGACCTGCTGGTAGAGCGGCTCCTGGCTGTCGGACGATTCGTTCATCCTGCCCCCATCCGTCCCATTCGTGATCGTTGACACGTTAACACGCTAAGACTAACGTCGGGCCGCATTCGGCGAAAGGACACCCAGCGGTGACACCCGAGGAGTTCCTGAAGGTTCAGGACGAGCGCTACGACCCCGAACACCGGCTGCCGTGGCAGCTGTCACGCAGCAACGGATACCACACGACGATCCCGGCCGGCACCCGCGTGCACGACACCCGCGCCTCCACCGACTACGCGATCGCGTTGTTGCAGGCAGGCCGCCTCGACCGGGCCAAGGACGTGCTCGGCGCGATCGTCGGCCTGCAGGAGCGCGACCCGCTCGACGACCACTACGGCATCTGGGGCTACTTCATGGAGGAGCCGCCCCAGGCCATGGCGCCCGCCGACTGGAACTGGGCCGACTTCATCGGCGTACGGCTGGCCCAGGTGCTGGCCGCGCACGGGGACGTCCTCGACGGCCGGATCGCCGAGGCGCTGCGCCACGCGGCCCTGTCCATCTTCCGGCGCAACGTCGGCCCGCGCTACACCAACATCGCCCTGCTCGGCTCCGTCACCTGCGCGAGCGCCGGCGAGCTGCTCGGCACGCCCGAGTTCCTCGCCTACGGCAGGCGCAAGCTCACCGCGATGCTGGAACGCGACGCCTTCGCCGAGTACAACTCGCCCGCCTACAGCCCGTTCCTGCTGGAGATCTGCGAACGCGCCCACGTGGTGGTCCGCGACCAGGGGTTCCTGGAGCAGATCGAGGTCATGCGGGAACGCGTCTGGGCGGCGCTCGCCGAGCGCTTCCATCCGGGCACCGGGCAGCTCGCCGGGCCGCACGCCCGCGCGTACACCGACTGGCTCAGCGAGGAGTTGACGTGTTATCTCGCCGCCCAGACGGGAGCGCCGATCGAGCCGCGCCCCGGCGTCGGGATCCGTGACGACACCCCGCGCTTGGTGCCCACGCTGCCCTGCCCGCCGCGTCTGGCCGGGCGCTTCGCCCGGCTGCCCGAGCCCGAGGTGCAGGTCAGGACCGTCTTCGACGGCCAGACCACCGGCACCACCTGGCTCGGCGAGGACGCCACGCTGGGCACGGTCAACGAGGAGTTCGCCTGGGTGCAGCGCAGGCCGCTGCTCGGCTACTGGCGCACGCCCGAGGACCCGGCCGTGGTGCTGCGCGCCCGGATCATGCACAACGGCCACGACCTGACCGCCGCGTGGTGCCGTCAGGCACAGGACGGGCCCAGGGCGCTGGCCGGATGGTGGCTCACCTACGACTCCGGCGACTTCCACCCGAACCTCGACAAACCAGAAGGCAGCGTCTTCGACATGGGCGACCTGCGGCTGCGCGTCACGCTGCGCGGCCGGGGCGTGCGGGGCGGCGAGCTGGGCGACGGCGTCTTCGAGCTCGCCGCCGGAAGGCGCCGGGCGGTCGTGCACACGGGCGCGGCCGCCTTCCTCGGCGAGCCCGCCACCTGGGCCCTGACGACCGCCGAGGACGAGGTCGCCGTCGAGGCGGTGCTCTACAGCGGGCCGCGCCGGCCGGTCGACTTCCACCACGCGGTCCTGCGCGCCGGGTTCGCCGTGGAACTGCTCGCGGAAGGCGCGGAACCCACCGCGCAGGCGCTGCTCAGCGCCGTGGGGGAGGAGGAGGTCCGCTGGTCGTGGGGCGGCCTGGAGGTCGCCGTGCCCGCCCGTCCCACCCGCTTCTGAAAGGCGCGTCCCCGCATGCAGGAAACGCAGGCCCCCTGGCCGTCCAGGGACGGGCTGACGATCACGCGCGTGCGTGCCGTCGTCACGGCGCCCGAGGGCATCCCGCTGGTCGTGGTCAGGATCGACACCTCCGACGACGGCCTGCACGGCCTCGGCTGCGCCACCTTCACCCAGCGCTTCCACGCCGTCGCCGCGACCGTGGACGAGCACGTGGGCCCGATGCTGATCGGCCGCCATCCGGCCGACATCGAGGACATCACCCGCATGATCCACCTGTCGTCCTACTGGCGCGGCGGACCGGTGCTGAACAACGCGCTGTCCGGCGTCGACATGGCGCTGTGGGACATCGCGGGCAAGCGCGCCGGCATGCCCGTGTACGAGCTGCTCGGCGGCCGGGTGCGCGCGGCGGCGCCCGTCTACCTGCACGCCGAGGGCGCCGCCGTCGAGGACACGCTGGAGCACGCCCAGCGGCTCATGGCCGCCGGATATCGCCACGTCAGGCTGCAGACCGGGCAACCGGGGCTGGGCGGCTACGGCGCGCCCGGCAGGGCGAACGCCTACCCGGACGCGCCGCATCCCGACGGCTGGGACGTCAGGCACTACCTGCGCACCACCCCCGCCCTGTTCGACCGGGCCCGCGAGGTCCTGGGCGAGGACGTCGAGCTGCTGCACGACGTGCACAGCCGGCTCACGCCGAAGGAGGCGATCCTGCTGGCCAGGTCGCTGGAGCCGTACCGGCTGTTCTTCCTGGAGGACGTGGTCGCGCCCGAGCACTACGACCGGCTGCCCGAGGTGCGGGCGGCCTCGCCCGCGCCCATCGCGGTCGGCGAGCTGCTCGTCTCGGTGCCCGACGCGGCCAGGCTGATCCTGGGCGGCGGCGTCGACCTGCTGCGCTGCCACGTCTCGGCCATCGGCGGGCTGACCCCGGCGCGCAAGCTGGCCGCGCTCTGCGAGCTGACCGGGGTGCGCACGGCCTGGCACTCCCCGGGCGACGTCTCGCCCGTCGGCGTGGCGGCGAACCTGGCGCTGGACGTCACCACGCCCGCGTTCGGCATCCAGGAGGGCCACGTCTACCCCGACAGCGTGTGCGAGGTGTTCCCCGGCACGCTCAATCCCGTCCGAGGTCACCTGCGTCCCGCGGACCTGCCCGGCTGGGGCATCGAGCTGGACGAGAAGCTGGCCGCCGCGTACCCGCCGGTCACGCACCTGCACGAGCGGTGGGCCGCGCGGGTCCGCCGCCCCGACGGCGGCATAGAGGCGCCTTAGTTAACGCGTTAACTCGTTGCATTTCGCGCGCGTTACCATCCCGTGCTTTACACGTTAACGCGTCATATATAGCGTTCGACTCGACTCGCCCCCCGGCATGAACTTGGAGTCCCGATGAACACGTACATGGCTAGAGGAGCCGCGGGTCTGCTGCTCCTGGCCGCGGTCGCGGCGTGCGGCCGCGGGCAGGACGGCACGTCCGGCGGCAAGACCGAGATCACCGTCTCCGGCATGCCGCCCAGCACCCAGCCGGAGAGCCAGAAGAACTTCCTGGCCCAGGTCGCCGAGTTCGAGAAGGCCAACCCGACCATCAAGGTCAAGCCGACCGAGACGCAGTACGACGTCAAGACGTTCGCGGCGCGCCTGGCCGCGGGCCAGCTGGAGACGGTCTTCCGCGTCCCGCTGACCGACCCGCAGGCCATGATCAGGCGCGGCCAGGTCGCCGACCTCACCGCGGACCTGAAGCTGCTCGCCAAGTCCGACTTCGACAAGCGCATCCTGGCCCCGAGCAGCACCCCGGACGGCAAGATCTACGGCCTGCCCACCGAGGCGTACGCCGCCGGCCTCGTCTACAACCGTGAACTGTTCACCAAGGCCGGGCTCGATCCCGACAAGCCCCCCACCACCTGGGACGAGGTGCGGGCCGCCGCCAAGACGATCAGCGACAGGACCGGGGTGCCCGGCTTCGGCATGCACGCCACCGCCAACACCGGCGGCTGGATGCTCACGACCATGACCTACTCCTACGGCGGCCGGATGGAGAGGGAGGAGGGCGGCAAGGTCGTCCCCGCCTTCGACGACGCCCCCACCAGGCAGGCCCTCGCCCTGCTCAAGGCGATGCGCTGGGACGACCGCTCGATGGGCACCCAGCACCTGCGCAACCAGGACGACCTGCTGCGTGACTTCGCCGCCGGCAAGGTCGCGATGATGATGGGCGCGCCCAACCTCTACGGCAGTTACGTCGCCAAGTTCAACGGCAAGCCCGAGGTGTACGGCCAGACCACGCTGCCGTCCGGGTCGGGCAAGGGCACGCTGCTGGGCGGCACGGTCGCCGTCGTCAGCCCGAAGGCCACGCCCGAGCAGCGCCGGGCGGCGGTCAAGTGGATCGACGCCGTCTACCTGCGGCCCAAGTACGACCCGGCCCTGGCCACCGAGCGGGCCGAGAAGAAGAAGGCCGACGGTCTCGTGGCCGCCGTGCCGCAGCTGCCGTTCTTCGCCCCCGCGGTCTCCGACCCGGTGATGGCCGCGGAGAAGGCCGTCTCCAACGTCGACTGGGAGCACTTCGCCACCTACAACGAGGGCGTGAAGGCGCAGGAGTTCATCTCCGAGCCGCCCGTCGCCGGCCAGGAGCTCTACGCCGCGCTCGACACGGTCGTCCAGGCGGTGCTGACCCGCCAGGACGCCGACCCGGCGGCAGAGATCACCAAGGCCGTCGAGAAGGTGAAGCCGATCCTGGACAGGTCGCAGCAGTGACGGCGCTGGCCGAGCAGGCGGACGCGGCGGTCACCACGCCGCGCCCGCCCCGGCGGCGCCGGGCCCGGCACCCCTACGCGGTGGCCTCGGTGTTGTTCCTCGCGCCGCTGGTGCTCGTGTTCGCGGTGTTCTCCTGGTGGCCGATCCTGCAGAGCGCCATGCTCGCCTTCCAGCGCACCAACCTGGTCGAGGCGGCGAGCTGGGTCGGCTGGCAGAACTTCGCCAACCTGTTCGCCGATCCGCTGCTCGGCAAGGCCGCGCTGAACACGCTCTGGTTCACCGTCCTCGCCCTGGTCCTCGGCTTCCCCGTGCCGGTCTTCCTCGCGGTGGTCATGTCGGAGCTGCGCAAGGGCGGCGGCCTGTTCCGCGTGCTGGTCTACCTGCCGGTGGCGGTGCCGCCGGTCGTGGCGATCATGATGTGGAAGTTCTTCTACAACAGCGACTACGGCCTGCTCAACGG
Organism: Nonomuraea sp. NPDC049655; assembly: GCF_044465465.1. Classification (NCBI taxonomy): domain Bacteria; kingdom Bacillati; phylum Actinomycetota; class Actinomycetes; order Streptosporangiales; family Streptosporangiaceae; genus Nonomuraea; species Nonomuraea sp. NPDC049655. The sequence goes on along the minus strand of NZ_JBITLS010000021.1, from coordinate 96,977 downwards.
CCTGCTCGGGCTCGTCGGCCTGGGCCCGTTCCCGTGGCTGCAGGACACGCAGTGGGCGATGCCCTCGCTGGTGCTGGAGGCCACCTGGGCGGGCGCGGGCGGCACCGTGCTGATCTACATCGCGGCGCTGACCAGCATCCCCAGGGAGCTGTACGAGGCGGCCGAGAGCGACGGCGCGTCGATCCGGCGGCGCGTGTGGCACATCACGCTGCCCCAGTTGCGCGGCGTGCTGCTGCTCATGCTGCTGCTGCAGGTCATCGGCACCTTCCAGGTCTTCACCGAGCCGTTCGTCATGACCGACGGCGGCCCCGAGGACGCGACGGTGACCGTCCTGCTGCTCATCTACCGGTACGCCTTCGTCTACGGCGACTACGGCATGGCCGGCGCTCTGTCGGTGCTGCTGGCGGTCGTGCTCGGCCTGCTGTCGGCGGTGTACCTGCGCATGACGAAGGCTTGGAGCACGACATGAGCGGACTCATCTCCGATTCCGACCGCAAGAAGCGCGGCGTACGCGCGGTGCTCGGCTCGACCCAGTTCGCCGTCTTCCTCGGCGTGCTCGTCGCCGGGCTCGGCCCGATCCTGTGGACGGTCAAGGGGGCGATCTCCCCGACGCGGGAACTGCTCACCGACCCGCTGCGCCTCTACCCGGCCGCCCCCGACTGGTCGCTGCTCGCCGAGGCCTGGAGCAGGCTGCGCATCGGCCACTTCATGCTCAACACGGTCGTCCTGGCCGGAGGGTCGTGGCTGGCGCAGATCGTCGTGTCGGTCATGGGCGCGTACGCGCTGTCGGTGCTCCGGCCGCGCTACGGCAAGTACGTCTACGGCGCGATCCTGGCGACGCTGTTCCTGCCGGGCAGCGTGTCGCTCGTCGCGCTCTATCTGACGGTGCTCGACGTGGGCATCGCCGACACCACGTGGGCGGTGTGGCTGCCGCACGCCGCGCACGCCTTCACCGTCCTGCTGATGAAACGTTTCTTCGACGGCATCCCGCGCGAGCTGTTCGGCGCGGCCCAGGTCGACGGCGCCGGACCGTGGCGGATGTTCTGGTACATCGTGCTGCCCATGTCGAAGCCCGTCCTGGCCGTGACGTCCCTGCTGACGATCATGGGCGCCTGGAAGGACTTCCTGTGGCCCATGGTGGCCATCTCCGACGGCGAGCTGCACCCGATCTCGGTGGCGCTGCCCAGGCTGGCGGAGTTCGCCGAGGAGAACATGGTCATCGCCGGCATGTTCATGGCGTTGATGCCGCCCGTGCTCGTCTTCATCGTCTTCCAGAAGTACATCGTGCGCGGCGTGGGGTTCACGGGGGTCAAGGGTTGATGCTCAGCAGAGTGCTCGTCACCGGCGCCGCCGGGCTGATCGGCCGGGCCGTCCTCGCGCGCTGCGCGGCCGAGGACGTGCCGGTGACCGCGCTGGTCCTGGAGGATCCGGGCGACCTCAAGGCCGACCGCGTCGTCGTGGGCGACGCGGGCGACCCCGAGGTCGTACGGCGGGCGCTGGACGGCGTCGACGCCGTGGTCCACCTGGCGGCCATCCCCAGCCCCAACGACAACCCCCCGCAGGAGGTCTACCTCAACAACACCGGCGCCACGTTCGCGGTGCTCGACGAGGCGGGCCGGGCCGGGGTGCGCCGGGCGGTCATCGCCAGCAGCCTCAGCGTGCTCGGCATGCCGTTCTCCCCGCACCGCCTGGAACCGGCCTACCTGCCCGTCGACGAGGCGCACCCGCTGCTGGCCGCCGACCCGTACGCGCTGTCGAAGGAGGCCGACGAGTCCACCGCGCGCATGATCCACCGGCTGCACGGCATGACGGTGGTGGCGCTGCGCTTCCCGTTCGTCGGCGGCCCCGAGGACCGGCTGCCCGAGCGGGCCGCCGAGTTCGCCGCCGAGCCGGCCAGGGGAGTCGCCGACCTGTGGGCCTACCTGGACTCCCGGGACGCGGCCACCGCCTGCTGGCTCGGCGTCACCCGGCCGATCGACGGCTCCCACGTGCTGTTCGTGGCCGCCCCCGACACCATCGTCCCGCTGCCCACCGAGGAACTCGTCCATCACTTCCTGCCCCGCTCCCCGCTGCGCGCGGCCCTGCCCGGCCGGGCCGTGCCGATCGACGTGACCAAGGCCCGCCGAGTCCTCGGCTTCGAGGCGGAGCACCTGTACCGGCTCTGACGAACGGAGAGGATCCACCCCCCATGAGATCCCGCATCCATCTCTGGTTACGAACCGTCATCACCTCCCTGCTGATCGTCCCGTTCCTGGCCGTGCCGTCCCACGCGGCCACCGACGTCGACCAGGTCGTCGGCGACTTCGAGTACGGCACGCAGGGCTGGGCCCTGGGGCTCGGCCCGGAGTTCCCCGGCGCCAAGGGCGCCCTCACCAGCGACGCGGCCGACGCGAGGACCGGAGCGCGCTCGGCCCTGCTGACCGCCGACCTCACCGCCGGCGGCAAGTACGTCGAGGCCGGGTACGCCACGGCCGCCGACCTCAAGGCGCTGTCGCTCTGGGCGCGCTCGCCCGCGCTGCCCACGGTGACGCTCCGGCTGGTGGACAGCACCGGGCAGACCCACCAGCAGCGGCTGCCGCTGGCCGCGGGCGGCGGCTGGCAGCGGCTCACCGTCACCTCCTTCACCGCCGGGCAGTCCTACCAGCACTTCGGCGGGGCCGGCGACGGCGTCTGGCACGGGCCGGCCAAGCGGGTGGCGTTCCTCGTCGAGCGCACCGGGCAGCTCAGGCTCGACGGGGTCACGATCACCGCGCCCGCCCCCGACCTCGCCCTGGGGCAGCGGGCCGTGGGCAACGTGTTCGTGCAGCCCGCCCAGCCCTCGTTCGACGTGACGAGCCGGGGCGACGCGCTGACCTGGACCGTACGCGACCTGTCCGGCGTCCAGGTGGCCGCGGGCGGCGGAACTCCCGGGACGCTGGCCGTACCGGTCGCCAGGCCGGGGCACTACCGGCTCAGCGTGACCGCGACCGCGGCCGGGACGGCGATCGCCACCAAGGAGACCGCGTTCGCCGTGCTCACGCCCTTCACCGCGACGGGCGACTCCCCGTTCGGCGTGGCCGGGCACTTCACCCGGGCAGACTGGGGCGCTCCCGGCGGCGACCTGCTGGAACTGGCCGCCAAGGCCGGGGTGCGCACCGTGCGCGACGACGCGTTCTGGGAGTCGATCGAGAAGACCGAGGGCGTCTACGAGTACGGGCGCTACGACCCGCTGCACGCCACGCTCGACGCCGAGGGCATGCGCTGGCTGCCGATCGCCGCCTACACCAACCCCCACCACGACGGGAACGCCACGCCGTACACCGACGCGGGCCGCGCCGCCTACGCCGCGTACGCCTCGGCGTTGATCGGCAGGTACGACCTGCCGTGGATCGAGGTCTACAACGAGTTCAACATCGGCTTCGGCGACCGCGGCAACGGCCCGGCCGACTCGCGCGCCGACTACTACTTCCCGCTGCTGAAGGCCACCTACGAAAAGGTCAAGGCCGACCACCCGCAGGTCACGGTCGTCGGCCCGGCCTCCGCCGGCGTGCCGCTCGCCTGGCTGGAGGAGCTGTTCAAGCTCGGCGCCCTGAAGTACCTCGACGCCGTCTCCATCCACCCCTACGTCTATCCGGGCACCCCCGAGTCGGCCGCCAAGAGCATCGACGACCTCGACGCGCTGGTCAGGAAGTACAACAACGGCCGGTCCAAGCCCATCTGGATCACCGAGCAGGGCTGGCCCACCCACACCGACGCGCGCGGCGTCACCGAGGCCGTCCAGGCCGCCTACGTGGTCCGCGCCCACGTGACGGCGCTGGCCAAGGGCGTGCAGCGGTTCTTCTGGTACGACTTCATGAACGACGGCACCGACCCGGCGCTCAACGAGGACAACTTCGGCCTGGTGCGCAACACCGCCGACGCCTCCGGCCGGTGGACGCCCAAACCCGGCTACGTCGCCTACGCCGCCATGACCAGGCAGCTCACCGGGGCCGCCCATGTCAGGCAGGAGGCCGAGGGCCGCCAGCTCTTCCGTAAGGACGGCCACGACCTGCGCGTCCTGTGGTCGGCCCGGCCCGCGACCGTCTCGCTGCGCACCGACGCCCCGCTCACCGTCACCGACCTGGCCGGCGCGAGCGAGGTGCTGCGCCCGCTCGCCGGCCGCGTCACGCTCTCGCTGTCCGGCGACCCGATCTACGTGCGCGGTGACGCCGTGCTGGAGGACGCCGCCCGCTACACGGTCACCGGCGGCGGCGCCGTGGTCGGCGAGGGGATCGAGCTGAAGCTGGCCGTGGACGCCACGCGCGGCCCCGCCATACGAGGCAGCTTCGCCGTCGGCGACGTCGAGGTGCCGGTGTCGGTGCGCGGCGGGCGCAGGGCCGAGATCCCGGTGTCGCTGCCCGCAGTGACCCGCACCGGCCCGCTCGACCTGGTCGGCCGCCTGAGGATCCACGGGAGGCCGGTCGCCAGGCTCGGCTCGCGGGTCGAGGTGACGCCGCCGTTCGCGATCAGCGCCAGGCACGTGCTGCCGGACGACCTGGCGATCACCGTGCGCAACCTGTCGGCCAGGGAACTCGCCCCCGGCGACCTGGGCTGGACCTTCGGCGCTCGCACCGGCACGCTGCCGATCGCCGGGACCGTGCCCGCGGGCGGCTCGCGCACCGAGCGCCTTCCGCTGGCCGACCTGCCCGCCGGGCCGTACGAGCTGCGGCTGGACGCCGTCGCGGGCGTCGGCGTCACCGGCCGGGTGGCCCGCGTCGCCGACGGCGCGCTCAACCGGGCCGGCCGCGCCACGATCACCGTCGACGGCGTGCCCGACGACCTGACCGGCCGCCCGGCCGTCGACCTCGCCGACGGCACCGTCAAGATCCCCTCGTACGGCGGGCCGGACGACCTCAGCGGCACCCTCCACGTCACCTGGGACGCCGACCGCTTCTACCTCAGCGCCAGGATCCACGACGACGTCCACACCCAGACCAGCACCGGAGCCGACATCTGGCAGGGCGACTCCCTGCAGTTCGCCGTCGCCGCCGGACTGCCCGGCGAGACGCGCACCTGGTCCGAGCTCGGCCTCGCGCTGACCGCCCAGGGCCCGCAGTTCCACCGCTGGCTCGGCGACGGACCGGAACCCGAGGCCAAGGTCGCCGTCACCCGGGACGAGACGGCCGAGGAGACCGTCTACGAGTTGTCGCTGCCCTGGGCGGCACTCGCCCCCCTCACCCCGCAGGACGGCCTGTTCAGCCTGTCCGTCGTCGCCAACGACAACGACGGGACCGGCCGCGAGGGCTGGATCGAATGGGGTTCCGGCATCGCCGGGACGAAGAACCCCGCCCTCTTCCGCCCCGCCCGTTTCATCGGGCAGTAGCCGAAACCCCCCTTGCCCCGCACCTCACCCTGCCCGCCGGGACCCGCACCGGTCTTCGCGCGGGGCCCGATCACGAGCGTCACCTAGGAGTGGCATGCATCGGCTGAAACGCTGGAACACCCCCACCGTCTACAACGGCTGGGAACAGATCACCCAGCGCGACATCGCCTTCCACCAGGAGGAATCGCGCGACTTCATGCCCCAGATGGGCCCCATGGTCGGCCGGGCGGTCACCGTCGTCATCGAGCCGGGCAACCCGGAGCACCCCGCTGACGTGTGGGACGACTACCGGCGCTACGTGGCCTCGGTCGACGGGCCGAAGATCGTCGTCGTCCAGGACCTCGACAAGCCCAGGACCGTAGGCTCGTTCTGGGGCGAGGTCAACAGCGGCGCGCACCGCGCGCTGGGCTGCGTCGGCACCATCACCGACGGCGCGATCCGTGACCTGGACGAGATGACCGGCGCCGGGTTCAAAGCCCTCGCCAGGCGGCTGTGCGTCGGGCACGCCCATGTCCGCCCGGTGCGCTGGGGCGTGCCGGTCGAGGTGTTCGGGCAGGTCGTCGAGCCGGGGCAGCTCGTGCACGCCGACCAGCACGGGTTCCTGGCGATCCCGGCCGAGGACGAGGACGGGCTGCTGGAAGCGGCGGCCTTCATGGACGCCAACGAGTGCGGCACCGTCATCCCCGCCGCGCAGGCGGCGGGCCGCTCCCACGAGCAGGTGATCGCCGACCTCGGCGCGGCGGGCGAGGACTTCGCCCGCGCGGCCGCAGAGCGCTACGGACGGCAAGGAGAATCCCGCTGATGAAGATCACCTCAAGGAGGGTGGCCGCCGCCTGCGCGGCCACCCTGGCGGCCGGGCTGCTGACGGCCCTGCTGACGGCCCTGCCCGCGCAGAGCGCGAGCGCCGCGGCGGCGGCCACGGCCGTGCTCGGCGCCGACCCCGTCTACACCGGCGTCGTCAAGGCGTGGCCGGGCGACGGCGACAAGGACCCGGCCCACGCCGTCGGCGAGCGCGGCGGCGAGTCGTGCTGGCAGATGTCCGGCACGCCGTACAACCGCTACGTCTACGTGGACGTGGCCGACGCCGCGATCCCGGCCGGGGCGACCCGCGCGTGGGTGGTGGTCCGCTACTTCGACGCCGGACCGGTCGGCCTCGACGTGCACTACGACGGCAAGGCCGGCGCCTTCACCGGCAGCGCCAACGTGGCGCTGACCGGCACCGGCACGTGGAAGAGCTCGGTCATCGGGCTCAGCGACATCAACTTCAAGAACCGGGCCAACGGCGCCGACTTCCGGCTGAACGTCAAGGCCGACGCCGCCTCGATGCCCGCCGTGTGCTTCAGCCGGGTCGAGGTGCACTTCACCGACCCGTCGCAGCTCACGATCACCAACCCGTCGCTGGTCTTCACCCAGGGGACGAACGCGATCGACGTCGCCGCGGCGGCCGACCAGGTGGAGTGGACGATCGGCGACCCGAACGGGGTCCCGCTGCGGTCGGGCACGCGGGCGGTGGCCGGCGGCACCACGAAGATCGACATCTCCGATCTCGGCCCGGGTTACTACCGGCTGACCGTCTCGACCGGGCTCACCACCCGCTCCACCTCGTTCGGGGTCGTCACCCCGTTCGCCACGAGGGATCCGTACTTCGCCGCCGCCATCCACTACGGCTGGCAGCCGGGCATCGAGGAACAGCTGCTCAGGACGGCCGCGCAGATCGGATGGACCGAGGTGCGCTCCGACGCCAACTGGTCGGGCATCGAGAAGCAGGCGGGCGCTTACGACTTCACCGGCGCCCTCGACACCGGCCTGCGCAAGGCGCATGAGAACGGCATCACCACGATGCCCATCCTCGGCTACCGCAACCCGCTGTACGACGGCGGCAAGACGCCCAGCACCCCCGCCGGCCTGGCCGCGTTCGCCCGCTTCGGCGCGGCCGTGGCGGCCAATTACGCCTCCTTCACCAAGGACGTCTCGGTCTACAACGAGTACAACTCCACCGGCTTCAACGACGGCGCCTGCGGCATCACCCCGCAGTGCTACCTCGACGTCGTCAAGGCCCTCTACCCGGCCATCCACCAGGCGGTGCCCGCGGCCAACGTGGTCGGCCCGACCTCGGCCGGCACCCAGCTCGCCTGGCACGACCAGTTCCTCGCCCTCGGCGGCCTGGACTACCTCGACACGCTGAGCGTCAACTTCTACGGCTACGCCGACGCCGGGGCCGGCACGCCGCCCGAGCGGACCGTGATGACGACCGAGTTCCCGCAGCTCGTGGCGAAGGTCAAGGCCAGGAAGGACATGCCGATCTGGATCAGCGAGAACGGCTGGCCCACCCACACCGCCGGCTCCACCGAGGCCCAGCAGGCCGACTATCTGATCAGGGCGCAGACGCTGGCCAGGAGCGCGGGCGCGGACAAGTACTTCTGGTACGACCTCATCGACGACGGCGACAACGCCGGCGAGCGCGAGCACCGCTTCGGCCTGTTCCGCCGCCCGGTCTCCGGCGTCGCCGCCCCCTCGCCCAAGCCGGCCGCGATCTCGCAGGCCGTGCTGATCCGCAAGCTCGCCGGCCGTACGCTCGGCGCCCGCCAGGACACCGGCGACGTCGACGTCCACTCCTACCCGATCAGCGGCGGCACCCGGCTGCTGTGGGCCGTCCAGCCCCGCTCGGTCACGCTCTCCGCGCTCGGCGACGTCACGCTGACCGACCAGTTCGGCGCGGTCAGCACGCTCAGACCGCAGGCCGGCAAGGTGCGGCTCGACCTGGACGGCAGCCCCGTCTTCGTCTCCGGCCCCGTCTCCTCGGTCGAGGCCGGCGCCTCGCCGCTGTCGGTCAGCGCCCCCGAGCAGTCGGTCACCGGCGAGAAGCTGGCCGTGACCGTCACCGCCGACCGCACCGGCGGCGCGAAGCTGCCGGGCAGGCTGGCCGTGGCCGCCGGCGGCGTCAAGGCCGACCTGGTCACCCGCAAGGGCAGGAAGACGTCGGTCACGCTGGAGCTGCCCGCCACTCCGGTGACCGGCCGCAGGCCGGTCACCGCGACGGCCGCCGCCGACCGCGGCCCCATCGCCCGGCTGCGCTCGGGAACCCAGGTGGTCAGGCCGTACACGGTCAACGGGCGGCCGGTCGTCGACGGGAGGAAGCTCCGGGTCACCGTGACCAACAACAGCCCGTCCGCGCCGGTCAAGCTGAGCTCCGTCGGCTGGCAGGTGGGCTCGTGGCGCGGGGTGGTCGCCGATCCGGCCGAGGTGCCCGCGCTGGGCTCGGCCTCGGTGGAGGTGCCGGTGCCGGACGCCCTGCCGTACGTGAACTACAGCTACGCGGTCACGGCCGGGAACGCGAGCGACACCGGGTCGCTCAGCTTCAGCCCGATCGAGAAGGCCGGGGCGACCACCCTGGACCCGATCGACCTGAACGGCCTCGGCCGCTGGGTGGGCCTGCGCGGCGGCACGCGGACCGGCCCCGACGACCTGTCCGGGACCATCCGGTTCACGCACAGCCCGGACGCGCTGATCCTGGACGCGGTCATCAAGGACGACGTGCACAACGCCGCCCGCACCGACCCGTCGCAGACCTGGCAGGTCGACTCCGTGCAGTTCAGCCTGTACTCGGCCTTCCCGGGCGAGCTCACCGGCGACCGCGTCGAGATCGGCGCGGCCCTGCTGCCGTCGGGGCCCGCCGCCTACACCTGGACCGGCCCGGCCGGGCCGCCCCCGGGCGCCGACGTCGCCATCACCAGGGACGAGACGGCCAAGACCACCACGTACCGGCTGGCCGTGCCGTGGGCGTCGCTCGGCTACGACAAGCCGCCGACCGGCGTGATCGGGATCTCGTTCCTCGTCAACGACGCCGACGGCGGAACGGGCGGCGACGCCCGCGACGGCTACCTCGAATGGGGGAGCGGCGTCGGCAGCGCGCCGAAGAACCCGGCGCTGTTCCGCTCCGCCCAGCTCGTCTGAGCGGACCGGTCCAGGTCGTCGAAGCCCAGGACGTCGAGTCCCAGCTCGGCGGCCTGGGCCAGCACCGTCTCCAGCCGCGCCGGTGACACGTGGTTGCACTCGTGCGAGTCGGCGACCGCGTGCGCGTAGAACGTCACCGCCTCCTGCCGCCCGGCCGCGCGCACCAGGGCCGAACGCACCGAGGCGTCGTCGACCCCGGCGGGCTTGAACAGCTTGCCCGTGTCGATCCCGGCCCCGATCAGCACGCGGCGCCCGGCGAGCTCGGCGACCGGGGTGAAGATCTCGTCCACGGTGTCCAGGCCGCCCTCGGCCGGGTGCCGGGCGCCGCCGCGCAACCGGGGGAACACCCCGCCCAGCACCGCGTCCGATCGTTCGTCGCGGCGGCTCACCGGATAGGCGAAGCAGGCGGCCTCGAACCCGTGCGCGCGCAGCGCCGCCAGGCACGGGGTGACGTCCTCGGCCAGGTAGCCGTCGCCGCCGAGGGCCGCGATCCGGTCGGGCGCCCACAGGTGCCGGTAGCCGTGCGCCCCCACGGTGTGCCCGTCGTCCGCCAGCTCGCGCAGCCGTCTCCAGCCGTCGTCGTCGATCCTGTACGGCTCGCTGACGAAGAACGTCACCCGCGCGCCGTACTCCCTGAACAGGCCGCGCACCGCGCTCCATTCGGGGACGAAGAAGTCGTCGAAGGTCATCAGCAGGATGCCGCTCATGGCGGTGATCATAACGTGTTAACGCGTCAACTTGAAGGCGTACACGTCACTCGTACGCGTCCGTTGACGGGAGGCGGTCCGGATCTCTAGTCTCCACTTAATCCGGGGAATGGATTTAGTCGCCGTTCGCGAAGGAGAACCCGTGACCGCAGCCGATCCGCCCGACGTTCCTCGTGCCCTCTCCCGCCGTGCCGTCCTCGCGGGCGCGGGTCTCGGCACGGCCGCCGCCGTGCTCGGGCTCCCCGGGCCGGCGAACGCCGCCGCGACGCCCGTGCCGCTGGGGGCGCTGCTCGGCACCAACCACGCCGCCGGGGCCGGTCCCGGCATCGGCGCCCTGGCCGGGATGTCGTGGGATCGCGCCGACGTCCTCTGGGCCGCCGTCGAACCGGCCCAGGGGACGTACGACGACACCGCCGTCCACGCCTTCGGCGCCCGGTTCGCCGCCGCCGCGCTGAACGGCGTCACCCTGCTCCCGGTCCTGGCCTACTCCGCCCCGTGGGCCGCCCGGACGACGGCGTACGGCTGGACGCACTGGGACGTGCGGTACGAGGTCGGAGCCGCCCAGGCGAACACCGGCTCGGGCTGGTCACGCCGGGTGACCAGGACCCGGATCAGCACCGGCGAAATCCTCCAGGACGAGGTCGTCGTGCTGCCCAAGGACAGGACGCCGCCGGCGGACCCGGCGAGGTGGAGCGCGTTCGTCGACCACGTCGTGGGGATCCTGCGCGGCACCTACGGGGTCGAGTACTTCCAGGTGTGGAACGAGGCGTACTGGTCGGCGGGGTTCTGGTACGGCAGCCCGTACGAGTACGTCGACCAGATCCACAAGCCTGCGTCGGCGGTGATCCGCGGCCACGGTGGCAAGGTCGTCTACGGCGGCTGGCCGTCGGTGGCGGCGATCGCCCGCTTCACCGCCCTGCTGACCGAGACGAGCGCCTGGTCCAGCATCGACGTGCTCGACGTGCACTACTACAAGCCGTCCGACCTGGAGTCGCTGCGGGTCGCGTGCGTCGCCGCGCTGGGGACGTCGCTGCCGATCTGGCAGACCGAGATCGGCTACTCGACCAGCCCCGCGGCGGCCGCCCTGGTGTACCCGGGACTGCTGCACTGGGCGATCACGCGCGGCCTCGCGCAGCGGCCGGACGGCTTCAAGCTGCTCTGGTACGCCTGGCAGGCGCCCGCCTCGGCGTCCGCCGCCGACGCCGGCCGCTACCTGCGCAAGGCCGACGGGACGCCGACCTCCCACGGGGTCTGCCTCGGCACCGTCGCCGACCTCTTCGACGGCGTGGTGCCCGAGACCTACGACACCCACACCAACGACGCCGGGCTCACGACGTCCCGGGACTGGGCGTCCGGTTCCGTCGAAGGGTTCCTGGTCGGCGGCAGCAGGATCGTCATCGCCGTCCACACCCCGGCCGGCTGGGCGGGCACGCACGTGACCTTCACCCTGGCCTCGCCGCCGCCCACGGCCGTCGCGGCCCGCGTGGACCTGACCGGTCAGCGCACGCCGCTGACCCTCACCGGCGACACGGTCACCGTGCCGCTGGCCGACGCGCCGGGGTCGGCCGCCGCCTCCTGCAACGCCGCTTCCAGCATCCGCACCTGCTATCTCGAGGTCTCCTTGTGACAATCTCCCGCCGTACCTTCCTGCGCGGCGTCGGCGTCTCCGCCACCGCCGCCGTGCTCCCCGCCGTCACCGCCCAGTGGGCGGCCGCCGACCCGCGCTCCGCCCTGCTGACCCGCGAACAGCTGACGGCGCTGCTCGGACGGGGCGCGCACCTCCCGCTCGTGAGACTCGCCGCGGCGGGGGACCTCGGCGGCGCGTTCGGCGCCCGCCTGCCGAGCCGCGACGACCAGGTGTCCATCACGGGGTGGGCCGGCGCGGACGACCTGTCGGCCGACCTCGCGCTCGGCTACGACGCCGAACGGCTGTACGTCGCCGCGACGGTGACCGACGACGTCCACCACCCGATCGGCGGCACCAACCAGTGGCAGGGCGACGGGCTCCAGATCGCCTTCGGCGACAGCGGCGGCGGATACGGCCCGGAGTACGGCCTCGCGCTGCTCGACGGCGGCCCCGAGGTCTACCGGTTCAGCGACGGCCCGGTCACCTCGCCGGTCGGCGACGTCACCCTGACCGCCCGGCGCGAGGGGACGAAGACGCACTACCTGGCGGCGTTCCCGTGGGCCTCGACCGGCGTCGACGCCCCGGCTCCCGGCGGCTCGGTGCTGTTCAACGCGATCGTCAACGACAACGACGGCGCGCACCGGCGGGGCTGGATCCAGTGGCGTCCCGGCATCGCCACCGGCAAGTCCGCGCAGGAGTTCGTGCGGCTGGCGGCCCTGCCCGAGTCGGGCGCGTGCCAGGCCTGGATCACCCTCGACGAGGACGAGGTCGAGGCGGGGTCCACGATCGAGGCGGCGATCTACGTCCTGAACTGGGACGACGCCGAGCGCCGCGTCGAGGTGACCGGCCCGGACGGCGCCGCCACCCCCGCGACGATCCCGGCTCGCACCACCCTGCGGCTCACGATCCCGATCACCGCGACGACCGCGGGCGAGCTCGCGATCAGCGCCTCGGTCAAGGACCTGACCGGCGGCGCGACCACCGATCTGGCGGCGACCGGCCGGGTGACGATGTCGGCGGAGGCGATCGCGCGGGACCTCGCCGGGATCGCCGCCTCCGTCAGGACGGCCGGGGACCTGCTGGCACAGTGCGAGGACCGGGGGATCCCCACTCACTACGAACGCGTCGACGCGACCACCTTGGAGAAGTTCACCGGCTACACCCGCGACGACGTCACGGCAGGTCAGAGGTGGCGTGCCACCTACAACACGGTCACCATGACGGCGATGGCCGACCACCTTCTCACCCGCCTGCGATCCCTGGCCGCCGGGAAGGCCCGGGGGACGCGGGTGCCGCGCTACGTCACCGGGCCGATCGGCCGCGACGACTGGATGTTCACCGGCACGGTCTCCGACGGCACGACGACCAGGAAGGGCCGCCCGGTCGTGTTCAGCGGCCCGATGGGATGGGCCGAGGTGGTCGCCGACATCCCCAGGCTGGCCGATCTCGGCTTCAACGCCTGCGCCCTGGAGATGGGGCCGCAGAGCGCGATCGTCCCGCCGGACGCGATCCCGGGCTGGGGCACGGCGGGCGTCGGCGACGCCGCGGTGACCTTCGCCCGCGACGCGTCGGTCTCGCACGGCTCCGCCGCGTCCCTGCGGGTGTCGTTCGCCGGTCCGAGGCGGCCGAACAACTACCGCCAGTTCTCCCAGCTGCTGACCGTGGAGCCGGGGGCCGCCTACCGGGTCCGCGCGTGGATCAAGGGGCAGGACGTCACCCTTCGCGCGGTGTCGATCCCCACCGCCACCTGGGCCACCCGCTACTACCCGCCGGCGGGCAGCTACGACTGGCAGCAGGTCGAGTTCACCCTCACCCCCGGCAACGTGTCGTCCTACCGCTTCTCGATCATCTGCGAGGGCCAGGTCGGGGCGCTGTGGATCGACGACCTGACCATCACGCGCGCCGACGGGACGGGTCCGGAGAACATCGCGGGCAACGGCGGGTTCGACGAAGCGGTGACGGTCGCGGCGAGCGGCGAGTACGCGGTGTCGCCGTACGAGATCGACCGGGGCCCGGTCCGCTGGCTCGCGGCGGCGGCCGAGGCGAACGTCGCCCTGAGCCTGCTGCTGGCGCCGCAGTACTTCCCGGCCTTCCTGACGGCCAGGCACCCCGAGCTCAAGCTGGCCGAGGGATACGACGTCCACCACCCGCTGGCGCGGGAGGTGATCGAGGCGTTCCTGCGTGCGATCGTCCCCAGGATCGCGAAGTCGCCGGCGCTGCACAGCCTGATCCTCAGCAACGAGCCCCGCTACGTCGACACGGCGAGCCCGTCGACCAGGCTCGGCTGGGCGCGCTTCCTCGCCGCGGAGTACGGCGACATCGCCGAGCTCAACAAGGTGTACGGCACCGTCCACCGGACCTTCGACGAGGTGCCCGCCCCCGGCGTGCGGGCGGTCGAGCCGACCGTGCGGTGTCACGACTGGATCACCTTCAACACCAGGGCGTTCGCCGCGTGGCACGCGTGGATGGCCGAGGTGGTCCACGACATCGCCCCGGACGTCCCGGTGCACTCCAAGATGGTGGGCAGCACCCTGAAGGACCGCAACTACCTGCTGTGGGGCCCCGATCCCGAGCAGTGGGCCACCTTCTCCCAGCTGTCGGGCAACGACGCGTCGAACTACCCGGGACAGGGCGCCGACGGCTTCCTGGGCAAGTTCGCGTTCTACGACCTCCAGGCCGGCATCGCGCGGACCCCGGTGTTCGACTCCGAGGACCACGTGATCCCCGACCGCAGCACGTCGTACTCGAAGGTGGAGGCGGCCCACGTCGCGGCGGACCTGTGGCAGGGCGCCCTGCACGGCCGTTCCGCCACCGCCTTCTGGGTGTGGGCGCGGACCACCGAGGCGGCGTCCACGCTGGCGGGCAGCATGCTGCACCGGCCGGACGTGATCGCCGCGGCCGGCCGGACCAGCCTGGACCTGAACCGGTTCGCCGCCGAGGTGGCCCTGCTGCAGGACGCCGGGGCCGGGGTCGGCATCCTGTACTCGCGCACCTCGTCGGTGTACTCCGCGCAGCACCTGGCCGCGGTGCGCGAGGTGTACAAGGCCCTGACCATGAACGGGGTCCCCGTGCACTTCGTCACCGAGTCCGGCCTGTCCGGGCGGCAGGCCGCCGAGGGGGTGAGGACGGTGATCGCACCCGGGGTGACGCATCTGCCGTCCGCCTGCCTGCCAGGGCTGCGGGACCTGGCCGGAAAGGCCCGGCTCGTCGTCGCGGGCGCCGACGCCCTGACGCGCGACGAGCGGAACCGGGCCCTTCCGGCCGGTGAGCGCGCGCAGGTGCTCAGGAAGGCGACCGTCCTGCAGGCCGACGGCCCGGCCGGCATCGGGGCCGCCGTCCTCGGCCTGGCACGGCGGCTCGGGCTCGACGTGGTGACGCTGGAGCGGACGTCCGGCGGCACGCCCGCGGACGTCGAGTGGCGGCCGGTGCACGACGGCAGGCGCTGGCTGGTCGGCGTGACGAACTACGGCAAGCGGCCGGAAGTGGTGACGATCAGGCTCCACGGCCGCGGGCCGCGCGACCTCCAGGACCTGCTCACCGGGGAACGGCTCGACCGGTCGCGGACGGAGCTGGCCCCGCTGACGCCGCGCCTCCTGACCCTCCGGTAATGCCGCTTTTTATTCCATCCATCGGACTAAAGGAAACCCAACGTGTTGTGGACCGTGAAGTCGCCCGAGGGCGCGGTCGAGCTCGACGTCTCACTGGACGACCGGGGCCGGCTCTTCTACGACGTGCGGCGGCGCGGCGTCGTGCTCCTGCGGCGGTCCAGGCTCGGCGTCGAGCGGCGGGACGCGTCGTTCCACGACGGGCTCACGCTGGTCGCCGAACCCGTGGCCGAGGTGCGGGAGGACGGTCACGCCGCGCAGCACGGCAAGCGCGCCGTGCTGCGCGAGCGGTCCACGGCGGCGACGCTGTCGGTGCGCGGACGCAACGGCGCGCGCCTCGACCTCGACCTCCGCGTCCTGGACGACGCCGTCGCGTTCCGCTACCGCTTCCCCGAGGGCTCCGGCACGGCCACGGTCACCAGGGAGCTGACGACCTTCGCGTTCGCGGCGGAAGGGCGTGCCTGGGCGCAGCCGACCTCGCCCTCCGACGGCGGCGGGCCCGCCCACGAGAACCTCTACACCAACGGCGTGCCCATCGGCACCCCGACCGGCGCGCGCTCCTACGACCTGCCCGCCACGTTCGAGGTGAACGGGCAGTGGCTGCTCCTCTCGGAGGCCGGGCTCGACGAGACCTTCCACGGCACCCGGCTGGCCCCCGTCCCGGCCGGCCGGGAGTACGGCGTGCTGGGCCCCGACCCGGACGAGGGCCTCGGGCACGGCGACGCCCTGGCCACCTCGGCGTTGCCGTGGACGCTCCCGTGGCGGTTCGTCGCGATCGCGGACACCGCGGCCGGGCTGATCGGGTCCACGACCGTGTGGCACCTGGCCGAGCCCGCCGCGATCACCGACACCTCGTGGATCAGGCCGGGACGCGTGTCGTGGAGCTGGTGGTCGGAGAACGCCAGCCCGCGCGACCTGGCCGCGCTGCGGCGCTTCGTGGACCTGGCGGGCGAGATGGGCTGGGAGTACTCGCTCGTCGACGCGAACTGGACGGTCCACACCGAGCAGGAGATCCGCGACCTGGTCCGCTACGCCGCGGAACGGGACGTGCGCCTGTTCCTCTGGTACAACTCCGCCGGGCCGAACAACGACTCGACCGAGGGGCCGCGCGACCTCATGCACCTGCCCGAGACGCGGCGGGCGGAGCTGGCCAGGATCGCGGGCTGGGGGATCGCCGGGATCAAGGTCGACTTCTTCCACTCCGACAAGCAGGCCGGGATCGCGCACTACCTCGGCATCCTGCGGGACGCGGCCGAGGCCGGGCTGATGGTCAACTTCCACGGCAGCACCATCCCGCGCGGCTGGGAGCGGACGTGGCCGCACCTGATGACGCTGGAGGCCGTACGCGGGGCCGAGTGGTACCTGTTCGGGCCGGCGTTCGCGGAGGAGGCCGTGTGGCACAACACCGTGCTCCCGTTCACCCGCAACGTGATCGGCCCGATGGACTACACGCCGGTGACCTTCGGCGACGCGCTGCGGCCCCGCAGGACCACGGCGGCCCACGAGCTGGCGCTCGCGGTGGTCTACGAGTCGGGGCTGCTGCACTTCGCGGACTCGCCCGAGTCCTACCGGGCGCAGCCGGCGGAGGTGCGCGAGGTGCTGCGGGCCGTGCCGGCCGCCTGGGACGACACGGTCGGGCTGGCGGGGGAGCCGGGCGACCACGTCGTGCTGGCCCGCCGTACGGGAGGGACCTGGTGGCTGGCGGGCATCAACGGCCCGGTCGCGCGCCCGGCGGTCACCCTCGGCCTCGGGCGCCTCGGGCCGCTGAGCGGCACCTGGCGCCTGGTCGGCGACGGCGCGGACCGCGACGCGGTGGCGGTCTCCGACGTCGCGGCGGGCGAGGCGTTCCAGGTGCCCGCCATGCCCCCGGGCGGCGGCTTCGTGGCCCGCCTGCTTCCCGAGCGGACCTAGGGGCGGGCCGAGAAGCGTTCGTCGAGGATCAGGCAGGCGGCGCCGATCGCGGCCACGTCGGCGCCCAGCGCGGTCCCCATGACGCCGAGGTCGTGGATCTCGCGCATCACGAACCGCTCGGCCACCGCCGACCTGAGCAGCGGCAGGTAGTGGTGTGGGGGCGGCGCCCCCCCGGGCCCCCCCCCCCCCCCCCGCGGCGGGGCGCCGCGCTGGGCGGCGGGGGGGGGGGGGGCGGGGGGGCCCCCCCCGGCGC
>NZ_JBITLS010000021.1:0-79569 GCF_044465465.1 Nonomuraea sp. NPDC049655 | reverse complement strand
GCCCGGCGCCGCGGCCGCCCCCCCCCCCCCCCCCCCCCCCCCCCCCCCCCCCCCCGCGCCCGGGGGGGGGGGGGGGGGGCCCCCCCCCCCCCCCCCCCCCCCCCCCCCACCACGAGCTCGGTGTCGAGCAGGTTGCCGACGGTGAGGATCGCGCGGGCGAGCCGCCGCCCGGACCGGCGCAGGATCTCCACCGCCCGCGCGTCGCCGTCGTCGGCCGCCCGGCACAGCGCGCCGAGCCGCCGGACCGCCTGGACGAGCTGACCGTCCTCCGGCGTGGCGGGCAGGACGCCCGCCGCGACGGCCTCCTGGATGAGGAACAGCGGCGAGCAGGCGGTGCCCAGGCAGCCGCGCTGCCCGCACTCGCAGGGCGGCCCGTCGGCGTCGACGATCAGGTGCCCGATGTCGCCGGCGTTGCTGGACCGGCCGCGTACGACGATGTCGCCGCTGACCAGCCCCACCCCGACGCCGGTGCCCAGGTAGAGGAAGACGAAGTCGCTGTTGCCCGTCGCGCCGCCGGCCCATCGCTCGGCCACCGCGGCGGCGGTGACGTCCTTGTCGAGCACGATGGGCAGCCCGGTCGCCCGGTGCAGCCGGTCGACGAGCTCGACGCGGTGCCAGCCGGGCAGGTGCGGCGGGTCGACCATGGCCCCGCCCGCGATGTCGAGCGGGCCGGGCGCCGCGATGCCGAGGCCGAGCACCCGGTCGCGCTCGACGCCGGATCCGGCGAGCAGGACGTCGAGGGCCGCGGCCATGCCGGTCATGATGGCGTCGGCGTCCTGGGGGCTGGCGGTCTGCCTGCTGAAGTGGGCCACGAGGTTGCCGCCGAGGTCGAGCAGCACGTACGTGATCGTGGCCGGGTCGATGTGCACGCCGAGCGCGTAGCGGCTGGCAGGGACCAGCTCAAGGGTGCGGCGCGGCCGGCCGAACCCGGTCGTGGACGTGCCGGTCTCCGCGATGAGCCCCTGGTCGAGCAGCCGCTGGCAGACGTCCGACACGGTCTGCGCGGCGAGGCCCGTCTCGACGACCAGCTCCGCGCGCGAGCTCCCGGTCCGCGCCCGCCTGATCGCGTCGAGGACGACCGAGTCGTTGAAGTCCGCGACGTGTTCGAGATTGGAGCCGCGCCGGAGCCCGGAGGATCGGGCCGGCGGCCCGCCCTCGCGCCTGGCTGCCTTCCCGGCCGTGGTCGACTCCCGCCTGGCTGCTGCCACTGCTCCCCGTTCCCCTCGCCGTCGTCGCGCTCTGCGCCTACCTTAGCCAACCCGTCGTTGACTTATTCAAGACGTCGGAAATATTGTAGGTCCGCGTTGCTGGATTCGACCCGAGAAAGTCGGCAATCATGATGCAGATCGCACACACCGCCGATGTCACCGTGGTCGGCGGCGGCCTCGCCGGTGTCACGGCCGCCGTGAGCGCCGCGCGCAACGGCGCGAAAGTGGCCCTGATCAACAACAGGGGAGTGCTGGGCGGCAACTCCAGCAGCGAGATCCGGGTGTGGGTGGTGGGCGCCACCGCGCACGGCGCGCAGAAGTTCGCCCGCGAGACCGGCCTGATGGGCGAGCTGTTCGCGGAGAACCAGTGGCGCAACCCGGAGGGCAACCCGATCCTGTGGGACCACGTCGTGCTCGACCTGGTACGCGCCGAGCCCAACATCACCCTCTTCCTCAACACCGAGGTCCGCGAGGTCGAGGCGGGCGGCGAGGAGGAGGACCGGGTGATCCGCTCGGTCACCGGCTGGCAGTCCGGCTCGGAGAAGCTGATCACGTTCGAGTCGCCGATCTTCCTCGACTGCACGGGGGACGGCCTGGTCGGCCTGCTCGCCGGCGCCAGGTTCGCCACCGGCAGGGAGGATCGCAGCGTGTACGGCGAGGATTGGGCCCCCGACGTCGCCGACGACAACATGCTCGGCAGCACGATCCTCTTCTACACCAAGGACACCGGCCGCCCGGTCCGTTTCGTCCCGCCGGGCATCACCAAGGACGTCGAGGCGTTCGACCTGCCGCTGCGCCGCCACATCGACCCCGGCATGAACGGCTGCGACTACTGGTGGATCGAGTGGGGCGGCGAGCTCGACGCGGTCGCCGACAACGAGCGCATCCGCGACGAGCTGTGGGGCATCGTCTTCGGCATCTGGCACCACATCAAGAACTCCGGCCGCTTCGACGCCGACAACCTGACGCTGGAGTGGGTGGGCAGCCTGCCGGGCAAGCGCGAGTACCGCCGCTTCCTCGGCGACCACGTCCTGACCCAGCAGGACATCGTCGGCCAGACCCGCTTCCCCGACTCGGTCGGCTTCGGCGGCTGGTCCATCGACCTGCACCCGCCGGGCGGCATCTACGCCGCCGACAGCCCCTCCAAGCACCTGTTCGGCCCCGGCCTGTACGACATCCCGTTCCGCTGCCTGTACTCCGCCAACGTCCGCAACCTGATGCTGGCGGGCCGCGACATCTCGGCCAGCCACGTCGCCTTCGGCAGCACCCGCGTGATGGCCACCTGCGCCGTCGTGGGAGAGGCCGCGGGCGCGGGGGCCGCGCTCGCGGTGCGCAGGGGCGTGACGCCGCGCGAGATCGCGACCTCGCACCTGGGCGAGCTGCAGTCGATGCTCCTGCGGCAGGACGCCTCCCTGCTGGGCGTGCCCTGGCAGGACCCGTCCGACCTGGCGCTCAAGGCCACGGTGACGGCGTCGTCCACGCTCACCCGCCTGGCGGGCGACGGAGGCGGCGAGCCGGAACCGGTCCCGATCGGCGAGGCCGACTTCGGGCTGCTGCTGCCCGCCGACCCGCGGATCGACGTCGTGCGGATCGGCGTCGACGCCGCCCGCGCCACCACCGCGACGGTCGAGCTGTGGGGCACGGGCGGCGGGCTGAACCACATCCCCGTGGAACCGCTCGCCCGGCGCGAGGTCCGGGTGGAGGCCGGGCGCGGCCGGCTGGAGGCCCGCTTCGACGACGTGCCCTTCGACGGGGGCGAGGTGGTCGTGGTCATCCGGCGCAACGCCGACCTCGCCGTCCAGGTCGGCGCGGGCCGCCCGCCGTACGGCGTCCTCGGGCTGCTCAGCAGGGAACCGGCGCTCGACACCGGCAAGCCGCAGAGCAACGCGTGGTCGGCCTTCGAGCTGCGCAGGCGCACGCCGCGGTTCGAGGTCGAGCCCGCGACCGCGGCCTACCGGCCTGAGCAGGTCGCGGGCGGGCTCGCCAGGCCCTACGACGGGCCGAACCTGTGGGTCTCCGAAGGTGGCGGCGAGCAGCACGTCGAGCTGCGCTGGAGCGAGGAGCGGGCGATCGGCCGGGTGGAGCTGATCTTCAACGACGACGTCGACGAGGACCTGGTCAACCTGCATCACCATCGCACGCCGTACCTCGTCATGCCGGAACTGGTGAAGGACTACCGGATCGAGGTGGCGCGTACGGGCGGCTGGGAGACGGCCGCGTCCGTCACCGGCAACCGCATGCGCCGCCGGGTCCACGTGCTTGACCCCGCCACGCGGGCGGGCGCCCTGCGGGTCGTCGTCACGGCGACCAACGGCGACGAGCGAGCCATGATCGTCGCCGTGCGGGTCTTCGAAACCTGACTTTGGAGAGAGTGCATCGTGCATGACAACCGTTTGATCGTCGAGGGACGGCTGGCGCGTTTCGTCCAGCAGTTCCTGCCCGGCGCCCTCTACCGGGAACGACGGCCCCTCACCGTGGAGGCGTGGAACGTGCCCGGCGAGCCGGTGCCCGCCCAGGCGGCGTTCGCGGCCGGCTACCAGCCGGTCACGCTGCCGCACCGGTGGGGCGACCCGTGGGGCACGACCTGGTTCCACGTGACGGGCCGCACGCCGGAGATGATTCCCCCGGGCACCCGGCTGGAGATCGTCGTCGACCTGGGCTTCTCCGGGCCGCGTCCCGGGTTCCAGGCCGAAGGGCTCGGCTACCTGCCCGACGGCACGCTCATCAAGGCCGTGGCGCCGCGCAGCTCCCACCTGCCGTGGGACCCGGCCGAGCCGTACGTCGACCTGTACGTCGAGGCGGCGGCGAACCCGGAGCTCGCCGGCGAGAACACCTACGAGCCGACGACGCTGGGGGACCGGGCGACGGCGGGCGGCGGGCCGTTGTACACCGCCAGAGCCTTCGACGTGGCGCTGCTGGACATCGGGGTGTGGGAGCTGGCGCAGGACATCTGGACGCTGGACGGGCTGATGCGCGAGCTGAGCCCCGAATCGGCGCGCCGGTGGGAGATCCTGCGGGCGCTGGAGCGGATGCTCGACGCCGTCGACCCCGCCGCCGTTTCGGCGACCGCGGCGGCGGGACGCGCGGCGCTGGCCGACGTGCTGGCCAGCCCCGCCGCGGCCAGCAGCCACCGGATCGTCGCCGTCGGGCACGCCCACATCGACACGGCCTGGCTGTGGCCGGTGCGCGAGACGATCCGCAAGTGCGCGCGCACGTTCGCCAGCGCGGTGACGCTCATGGACGAGCACCCCGAGTACCGCTTCGCCTGCTCCTCCGCCCAGCAGCTGGCCTGGGTGAAGCAGCACTACCCGGCGCTGTTCGAGCGCATCAGGAAGAAGGTGGCCGCCGGGCAGTTCATCCCGGTCGGCGGCATGTGGGTCGAACCCGACATCAACATGCCAGGCGGCGAGTCGCTGGCCCGCCAGTTCCTGTACGGCAAGCAGTTCTTCCTGAAGGAGTTCGGCGTGGACACGCTGGAGGCCTGGGTGCCGGACACCTTCGGCTACTCGGCCGCGCTGCCGCAGATCATCGCCGCCTCGGGCAGCCGCTGGTTCCTCACCCAGAAGATCTCCTGGAACCAGGTCAACCAGATCCCGCACAGCACCTTCCTGTGGGAGGGCATCGACGGCACCCGGATCTTCACCCACTTCCCGCCCGCCGACACCTACATCTCCGAGCTGTCCGGCGCCGAGCTCGCCCACGCCGCGCGCAGCTACAAGGAGAAGGGCGTGGCCGGGACCTCGCTCGTGCCGTTCGGCTGGGGCGACGGCGGCGGCGGCCCGACCCGCGAGATGCTCGCCGCCGCCGAGCGGCTCAGGTCACTGGAAGGCTCGCCGGCGGTGACGATCGACTCGCCCCAGGCCTTCTTCGAACGCGCCGAGGCCGAGTACGAGAACCCGCCGGTGTGGTCGGGCGAGCTCTATCTCGAACTGCACCGCGGGACCCTGACCAGCCAGCACCTGACCAAGCAGGGCAACCGCCGCAACGAGCACCTGCTGCGCGAGGCCGAGCTGTGGGCCGCGACCGCCGCCGTCCGCGAGGGGGCCGCCTACCCCTACGACGAGCTGACCGACAGCTGGCACACCGTGCTGCTGCAGCAGTTCCACGACGTGCTGCCCGGCACCTCGATCGCCTGGGTGCACGACGAGGTGGAGCAGAACAACGCCGACCTGCTGGAGCGGCTGGACCGGGTGATCGACCAGAGCGTACGCGTCCTCGTCGGCGACGGCGATCTGGAGCTCGCCACGGACGGGCTCGGCATCCGCGAGCGCGCCACGCACCCGGCGGGGGTCTCCCTCACCGCGGAGGACGCTGGGTTCGTGCTCGACAACGGGCTCGTCCGGGCGGTGATCGACCGCCGGGGTCACCTGGTGTCGCTGCGCGACGCCGGGACCGGCCGCGAGGCGATCGCACCGGGCGCGGCCGGCCACCGCCTGGTGCTGCACCGCGACATCCCCAACGAGTGGGACGCCTGGGACATCGACGAGCACTACCGGCGCGTCGCCCGCGACGTCGACGAGGTCGAGAGCCTGGAGACCGGCGACGGGGAGGTCGTCGTGACCCGCCGCTTCGGCGACTCGACGATCAGGCAGACGCTGCGGCTGGGCCCGGGATCGGCCGCGCTCGACCTGGTCGCCGAGGTGGACTGGCACGAGCGCCACGCCTTGCTCAAGCTCGTCTTCCCGCTGGACGTGCACGCCGACAGGTTCGCCGCCGAGACCCAGTTCGGACACGTGTACCGGCCCACGCACACCAACACGTCCTGGGACGCCGCCCGCTTCGAGGTGTGCGCGCACCGCTGGATCCACGTCGGCGAGCCCGGGTACGGCGTGGCCATCGCCAACGAGTCGACGTACGGCCACGACGTGGTGCGCGACACCCGCCAGGACGGCGGCACGACCACGACCGTCGGCCTGTCCATGCTGCGCGGGCCGATGTTCCCCGATCCCGGATCCGACCTGGGCAGGCACACGCTCGCCTACTCGATCAGGCCGAACGCCGGCATCCGCGAGGCCGTCGCCGAGGGGTACCGCGCGAACGTGCCGGCGCGTGCCGTGCGCGGGGGGCGGGAGGTCGAGCCGCTGGTGCGGGTCTCGCACCCGGCCGTGATCGTGGAGGCGGTCAAGCTCGCCGAGGACCGCAGCGGCGACGTGATCGTGCGCCTGTACGAGTCGGAGGGGACCAGGGCGCCCGTGCGCGTCGAGGGGGTCGGGGACGCCCGCTTCGTGGACCTGGTCGAGCGCGATGTCGAGCCGCCCGCGGACGCGCGGTTCGAGCCGGGGGCCGTGTCGCTGACGCTGCGCCCGTTCCAGCTGGTCACGCTGCGCTTCACAGCAGCTGGTCGATGAACTCCAGCAGGGTGGCGAGGTCGCCGGCGGCCTGACCGCCCGCGGTGGTGCGGCCGACGACGAGCTTCGGCGCGAAGTCGGCCGCCGTGCCCGGCGCGATCAGGTGCCGCGCCGCCGCGTCGCCGAGCGCGGGCAGGTTGGGGTCGATGGTCGTCAGGAACCCCGACCTGCGCTGCGGCGGATCCATCGAGAAGTGGTCGTGGCCGACCAGCGCCACGTCCTCCGGGACCCGCAGGCCGTGGGCGCGCAGGCCGACGTAGGCGCCGTAGGCGATGAAGTCGTTGGCGCAGAAGATGGCGTCGACCTCGGTGCCCGCCTCGATCAGCCGGTTGACGGCCTGCAGGCCCCACGCCTTGGACCAGTCGCCGACGATGGGCTCCACCGCGTGCCCGGCGGCGGCCAGGGTCTCCACGAACCCGCGCGTGCGCAGCTCGGCGCCCCGCTCGCTGCCCTCGCCGATGTGCGCGATCTTCGTCCTGCCGAGCGACAGCAGGTGCTCGGCGGCGATCCGCCCCGCGCCGTGGTCGTCGGGCAGGAACGAGACGTCGGCCGGATTGTCGGACTCGCAGAAGGCGTAGGCGACGGGGCATGACAGCCGGTCGGAGACGGACGGGTAGAGGCCCGACGGCCCCGACCCGATGACCAGCACGGCGTCGACGTGACGGGCTTCGAGCGCCCGGACGAACTGGGCCCGCCGCTGGTCGCTCTCGGCGGCGTCGCACACGAGCGTGGCCAGCCCGGCCGCGGCCAGCCTGCGTTCCGCGCCGCGCAGCACCATGCTGCTGAAGATCTCCGAGGCGTCCTCGATGATGATCCCGACCAGCTCGCTCCGCCCTCTGGCGAAGGACTTGGCCAGGGCGTTGGGCCGGAAGTCGAGGCGTTCCACGGCGTCGTGGATGCGCCTGCGGGTCTCCTCGGAGGCGCGTCCGGTGTTGTTGAGCACCTTCGACACCAGCGACACCGAGACGCCGGCGGCCGCGGCGACGTCCGCGAGGGTAGCGGCCTTGCGCGCCATCAGTTCCTGTCCTCCCGGTGACAACAGGTGACGTCCACGTTTCTCCGGACTCTTGACAAAGTACCAGGATCAGCACGACCATGGCGATGGTCAACCGGTTGACCATCGCCACGAAATCCGCCGGCACGCCACTGCTGCCCGCGTGAGCCCCCAGCGGTCACGACACCGCCCGAGCTCGATCGCCACCATGCCCGCAAAGAGGGATTCGTCATGCTTTATCACAAAAACTGGCGGCTCGCCGGTATCGCGATGACCGGAATCATAGCTCTCACCGCGTGTTCGTCCGGACGTCCCGAGGCCGGGACGGACCCGGACGCCAAGGTGACGATCCACGTCGGCAACATGCCCACCAAGGACAACGCCGACAATCTCGCTCTGTTCACCAAGCAGGTCACGGCCTTCCAGAAGCTCCACCCGAACATCACGGTGGTGGGCGAGGAGACCAAGTTCGACCCGCAGACGTTCGCCGCCCTCGTCGCCGGCGGCTCGATGCCCACCACGATGCAGGTGCCGTACACCAACATCCAGCAGCTCGCCCTCAACGGCCAGGTACGCGACATCACCGACCTGGTCAAGGGCGACGCGGTGCTCTCCAAGCTCAACCCGGCCGTCGCCAGGCAGACGCAGAACGCGGAGGGCCACACCTTCGGCGTCGTCTCGGCCGCGTACACGATGGCCTTCATCTACAACCGGGCGCTGTACGAGAAGGCGGGCCTCGACCCCGACACCCCGCCGAAGACCTGGGACGAGGTGCGCGCCAACGCCAAGGCGATCAGCAGGTCGAGCGACGCGGCCGGCTTCACGATCGCGACGACGACCAACTCCGGCGGCTGGATCCTCACCACGATGGCCTACGCCAACGGCAGCATGATCCAGCAGCGCCAGGGCGACACCGTCACGTCCACGATCGACGCGGCCGGCGTGCAGGACGCGCTGACGTTCCTGCACGACGTCCGGTGGACCGACCAGGCCGCGGGCAAGAACTTCCTGCTGAGCCAGGACGACATGCGCAACTCCATCGCCGCCGGGCGGATCGGGCAGACCGTCCTCGGCGCCGACCTCTACCGCGACCTCGTCGGCAACCGCGACATGCCCGGCGACGACCTGGGCATCGCGCCGCTCCCGCAGTCGGCCGCCGGCATCGGCACGCTGGGCGGCGGCGACATCGCCGTCGTCAGCCCCAAGGCCGCCCCGAGCGAGGCGGCCGCCGCCCTGGAGTGGGTGAAGTTCCGGTACCTGAACCGCTTCCTCGACCAGCAGGCCGCCGTCGAGTGGGCCGAGACGTCCAAGGCGGGCGGCCTGCCCGTGGGCGCGCCCGAGGTGCCGCTGTTCTCGCCGGAGATCTACGACCGCTACCTGACCTGGGTCTCCGGCTACGTCAACGTCAAGCGGGACAACTACCGGGCCTACTTCGACAGCCTGGGCAAGCTGCCCATCCTCGGCGAGCCGCCCGTGGCCGCGCAGGAGACCTACGCGCTCCTCGACGCCGTCACCCAGCAGGTCCTCACCAAGCAGGACGCCGACATCCCGGCGGCGCTCACCCAGGCCCGGACGGACGCGCAGGCGCTGATCGATGCCGCCGCTCAGTAGGTGGACCCAGCGCGGCGGCCTCGGGAAACTTCTGTTCACCGCGCCCATGCTCATCGTGTTCGGGCTGTTCTCGTGGTGGCCGATCCTGCGCAGCCTGGTCCTCAGCTTCCAGCGCACCAACCTGGTCACCGACCCCACCTGGGTCGGGCTGCGCAACTTCAGCAGGGTGCTCGCCGACCCGCTGCTCGCCACCGCCGCCTGGAACACCGTCTGGTTCACCGCGCTGGCCCTGGTCGTCGGCTTCCCCGTGCCGGTGCTGCTCGCCGTGTTCATCGGGGAGCTGCGCCGGACGCGGACGATCGCCAGCGTGCTCGTCTACGTGCCGATCATCATCCCGCCGGTCGTGGCGGTGCTGCTGTGGAAGCAGCTGTACGACCCGAGCGAGCACGGCCTGCTCAACACCGTGGCCGGCTGGGCCGGGCTGGGACCGTTCCCCTGGCTCCAGAGCGCCGAGACGGCGATGCCCAGCATCGTCGTCCAGGCGACCTGGGCGGGCTTCGGCACGACGACGATCATCTACGTCGCCGCGCTGATGTCGGTGCCGCCCGAGCTCTACGAGGCGGCCGAGCTCGACGGCGCCGGGGTGCTGCGCCGGGTGTGGCACATCACGCTGCCCCAGCTGCGCCCGGTCATCCTGCTCATGCTGATCCTCCAGGTCATCGGCACCTTCCAGGTGTTCACCGAGCCCTACGTCATGACCGGCGGCGGGCCGGACAACAGCACGGTCACGCTGCTCATGCTGATCTTCAAGTACGCCTTCGTCGCCGGCGACTTCGGCAAGGCGACGGCGCTGAGCCTGATGCTCGCCGTCCTCCTCACCGCCCTGTCGGCGGTGTACCTGCGCGCGACGAGGGGGTGGAAGCACTCGTGAACGAGCGTGGCATCCTGTCCAGCGGCGAGCGGCGCAGGCCGGCGACCCGCGTGGTGTTCACCGGGCTGATCGTCGCCGTGCTCGCCTGCCTCGCGATCGTCGCGGCCGGGCCGATCCTCTGGCTGGCCAAGTCGGCGGTGTCGACCTCGCAGGACATCCTGCGCGACCCGTTCGGCTGGTGGCCGAGCGGCATCCGGTGGGACAACCTGGCCAGGGCGTGGAACGGCATGGACATCGGCCGGGCCCTGGCCAACACGGTCTGGATCGCGGCCGGCAACTGGTTCTTCGGCCTGCTGGTCGCCCTGACCGGCGGCTACTCCCTCGCCATCCTGCGGCCGAGGTACGCCGGGGTCGTCTCGGCCGCGGTGATGGCCACCCTGTTCATCCCGGGAGTCGTCTCCCTGGTGTCGCTGTACCTGACCGTGATCGACGTGCCGGGCGTCGGGGCCAACCTGATCGACAGCTACTGGGCCGTGTGGCTGCCCGCCGCCGCGCACGCCTTCAACGTGCTGCTGGTGAAGAACTTCTTCGCCGAGCTGCCGAAGGAGGTCTTCGAGGCGGCCAAGGTCGACGGCGCCAACTCCTTCGAGGTGTTCCGGCGCATCGTGCTGCCGATGTCGCGGCCGATCATCGCCGTCGTCTCGCTGCTCACGCTGGTGTCGGCCTGGAAGGAGTTCCTGTGGCCGCTCCTCGTGCTGCCCTCGCCCGATCTGCAGCCGCTGTCCGTCGTCCTCTACAAGATCTCGGCCACCGCGGAGACCAGCACGCTCATCGCCGCCATGTTCATCGCCGTGATCCTCCCGCTGGTCTTCTTCCTGCTGTTCCAGAAGCAGTTCCTACGAAGCGCCGGCCGCGCCGGCGCCGTCAAGGGGTGACCCGATGAAAACACTGTCAGCGCTCCTCCTCGTCACCACCGCGTTAGCCGCCCCGAAACTCCCGTACTCCAACACCTTCGACCCGTGGGCCATCAGCAGGAGCGGCTCGGCCGAGGTCGCCTTCACCGCCACCGCGCAGGGCCACACCGGGTCGGCGGTGCGCATCGTCAACCAGACGCCGAGCAGCCCGAACACCTACGGGCAGCTCGCCCAGACCGTGCCGGTCAAGCCGGGCACGCTCTACCGGTTCACCGCCTGGGTGGCCTCGGAAGGGCTGTCGAAGGCGGCCGCGCTGCAGGCGGTGCTGAGCCCGGACAGCACCCAGCGCTTCAACTTCCCGATGGGCGTCTACGACTGGCGCCAGGTCTCCTGGACCTACACCACCCCGGCCACCCAGACCAGCTTCTCCCTGCGCATCGTCTCCCAGGACGTGACCCCCGGCGTACGGCTGGACGACCTGACCATGACCGAGGACGGCAGCGGCCGGAACCTGCTGGCCAACCCCGGCTTCGAGGAACACTCCACCTACTTCGGGGTCATGAACGACTCCCTGCTCTTCGACCCAGGCAAGGCCGCCCTGGAACTGTTCACCGACGCCCAGAACCCGGCCCCCGCCCCCTGGGCCGTACAGGACGCCCGGGGGACGCAGGTCGCGAGCGGCACGGCCGCCTTCACCGGCGGGAACAGCGTCGTGGACCTGGCCTCGCTGCCCAACGGCTTCTACACCTTCACCTCCGGGACGCTGAGCACGAGCTTCGGCATCGTGCCGCCGATGCCCGCCGAAGCGGCCGGCTCGCCGTTCGGGGTCGGCCTGCACGGGTACGAGCAGGAGCTCATCGACGGCCTCGCGCGCATCGGCTACACCCACTCACGCAACGACGTGGGCTGGTCGGCGGTCGAGAAGCAGGCGGGCGTCTACACCTTCGACCGCTACGACGCCGGATTCGCCGCCCTGCACGCCGCCGGGATCGAGCCGCTGCCGATCTCGGCCTACCGCAACCCGCTCTACGACGGCAACCGCACGCCCAGCTCGCCCGAGGGACTGGCCGCCTACGGACGCTTCACGGCCGCCGTCAACCAGCACTTCGCGAGCTACACCCGGGCGACCGAGGTCTACAACGAGTTCAACATCAACTTCAACGACGGCCTGTGCGGCCGGACCCCCGCCTGCTACGCGCAGCTCCTCCAGGCCGCCGCCGACGCCAAGCCGCAAGGAGCCCGGCTCGTGGGCCCGGCGATCTCCGGCGCCTCGGCCGACTACGTGCGCCAGGTGCTCGAACAGGGCGGTGCGCAGGCGCTGGACGCGGTGTCCGTCCACCCCTACCGCCACCCCACGCCGCCCGAAGGCATGGACACGCAGATGGCGTCGCTGAGCCAGGCCATCGACGCCGCCGCCGGCCGCCCGCTCCCGCTGTGGCTGACGGAGTACGGCTGGCCGACCCACACCGCGGGCGGCACGACCGACGCCATGCAGGCCGACTACCTGGTGCGCTCGGCGGTGCTCTCCCTGGCCGGCGGCGCCGACCGCCTCTACTGGTACGACGCCCGCGACGACGGAACCGATGCGAACAACCAGGAGCACAACTTCGGCGTCTTCGAGGTCCGGCGCGCGACGGCCCGCTACGCCGCCGAGCCCAAGCCGGCCGCGGTCGCGCAGGCGGTGATGGCGGCCGAACTCGCCGGACGCACGATCGCCGAGCGGGACACGCTGGACGCGACCACGTACTCCTTCCCCTTCAGGAGCACGGCGGGCGACCTCGTCCGCGTCATGTGGGCGTCGGACGGCCCGCGGACCGTGACGCTGCGCACCGCCCAGCCGCTTACCCTCACCGACCAGTACGGCGTGCCCGCCACGCTGAGCCCGCACGCCGGGGCGGTCCAGGTGACCCTGACCGAGCACCCGGTCTACGTCAGGGGCCAGGTCGACTCACTCGTCCTCGACCCCGCGCCCGCGATCACGCTGAAGACGTCGCCGACCGTCGCCGACGGCGAGGGCATCGAGGTGCGCGCGGTCGTCGACCGCACCGGCCGCAACTGCCGCGCCGTCCCCGCCAAGGTGACGATCACCCTGGACGGGCGGCGCCACGACGTCAAGGTCAAGGGCTGCGGCACCGCCGAGACCGTCTTCGACCTCCCCGCCCCCGCGGGCGGAAAGGCGAGCTGGGTCACCGGCTGGGCCACGACCGGGAACGAGAAGGTGGCGCGACTGGCGACGCCGACGATCAGGGTCACCACCCCCGTGGTCGCCGCCGTGGAGGCCGACCTCGTCCGCGACGGCGGCTACCGGGCGCAGGCGTCCGTCTCCCTGTCCAACACCTCCCGCAAGACCCCCGTGACGCTCGACGGCATCACCTGGACGCTCGGCAAGGAGTCGGGCACGATCGACGACACCACCACGCTGCAACCCGGCAAGCAGGTCTCCCACGCCGTCCCCCTCCCGTCGCTGCGCGTGTGGGAACAGGGCTACCTCGACGTGTCCGTCAGGCTGCGCGGCCGTCCCGCGCTCCAGCTGCGGCAGTCCGTCGGCGCGGGACCGATCGAGCCCGACACGGCCACCACGGTCGCGCCGATCGACCTGGCGGCCGACGCGACCTGGTTCCGCTACACCGCCGACTGGGGCGGTGCCGCCGACCTCGGCGGCCCCGTCCGGATCACGCAGACGGCGACGGGGCTGCGCCTCCAGGCCACGGTCCAGGACGACGTGTTCACCCAGAAGAACCCGGCGGGCAACCTGTACAACGGCGACTCCATCCAGCTCTCCCTGTCGCCCGCGCTCCCCGGCGCCTCCACCGAACGCACCGAGATCGGCCTGGCGCTGACGCCCGCCGGGCCGGCCGCCTACACCTTCGCCGCCTTCGGCATCGCGATCACCGGCCCGACCCCGACGGAACGGCTCGCGGTGACCAGGACCGGCGCCACCACCGCCTACGACGTCGTCCTGCCCTGGCAGAGCCTGGGGCTCAACGGACCTCCGGCCGGGGTGTTCGCGCTGTCCCTGCTGGTCAACGACGACGACGGCCCCGGCAGGAAGGGCTATCTGGAGTGGTCGTCCGGCATCGGCCACAGCAAGGACACCGGCCGGCACTTCCCCGTACGACTCACCAGCGGCCTCCAGGGGTCGTCCGGCTCCTGAGGGCTCCACGAGGGCCGAGGCGACGGCGAGGTGATCGATCACTTCGTCGTCGTGCGGCGCGCGGGCGACCGGCTAGGCTGTGACGCGCAGCGCGAGGAGAGGGGGCCCTTGGACGAGGCTGAGACGCCGCGCCTCACGATCCACGAGGTGGCCCGGCGCGCGGGCGTGTCGCACCAGACGGTCTCCCGGTACTTCAGACAGAACGAGACCCTGAGACCGGCGACCCGCGCCAAGATCGACCTGGTCGTCCAGGAGCTCAACTACCGGCCGAACCTCGTCGCGCGTTCCATGCGCACGCGGCACACGAACCGGCTGGCGGTCACCCTGCCCGCCTCCGACTACCTGTGGCCGGCGCGCATGCTCCGCGCCGCCGCGGCCGCGGCGCACGCCGAGGGCTTCCAACTGGAGGTGCTCAGTGTCGAGGGAGATCCGCGGGCCAGGGTGGAGCGGGTGCTGGAGCTGGCCGGCTCCGGGCAGGTCGAGGGCGTTCTGTCGCTGACACCCCTGGAGACCGATCCGGCCGCCTCGCCGGTGCCCATCGTGGTCACGGGCGACTACGACGACCGACTGCGCGGGACGAACGAGCTGGCGGACGCCTCGCCGGTCGAGGAGATCATCGACTATCTCGCCTCGCTCGGCCATCGGGTCTTCTTCCACATCGCGGGCGCGCAGAGCTGGGCCTCGGCCCGCAACCGCAAGCTCGTCTTCGAGCAGACGATCGCGCGCCGCGGGCTCGTCTCGTACGGCGTCGCGCTCGGTGACTGGAGCTCCCGGTCCGGCTACGACGCCGTTCGCGGTCTGCCCGACGGCTGTGGCGTGACCGCCATCGTGGCCGTGAACGACCACGTGGCGATGGGGGCCGTACGCGCGGCGCTGTCACGGGGCTGGCGGATCCCGGGCGACGTCAGCGTGTTCGGCTGGGACGACGAGGAACTGGGACGTTTCGCCACCCCCTCCCTGTCCACCGTGGCGGTGGACAGGGAGGTGCAGGGGCGGGAGGCGATGGCCCGGCTCATCGCGGCGGTGCGCGGCGAGCCCGCGCCGCCGCCGTCCGACCGGTCGATCAACCGGGTCATCGTCCGCGAGACGGCCGGTCCGGCGCCCGCCTGAGGACCGGCTCGCACGCCGGCGCCGATCCGGCCGCAGGACCCGCCGGCCGCCCGATCAGTGGCGCGGCGCCCACGTGCGCGCAGCCGGCCGCCCGATCAGGGGAGTGGCGCCCACGTGCGCAGCCGGCCGCACATGCCGAAGGCGCGAGGGCCCGGCCCGGAGGTGGTCCGAACCACGGCGGCCCGCCCGAGATGGGCGGGATCACCAGCAGCGATCGCGTCGAGCTGTGACGCCGTGCGCTCGGTCTCGGCGGCGACGGTCTGGTCCCACAACTCCTTCCAGGACGCCACCCGGGGACGCACGATCGCCGCCGCCAGCCGATGGAAGTCCGTCAGCGCCTGCCCGCCGCGCTCCTCGGCGTCCGCCACCAGCCGCCGGAACCCGGTGACCGCCAGGTCCCTGCGGGCCCGCGCGGCCGCCGCCCGTTCGTCCTCCGAACAACCCACCGGCAGCGTCGCCGCGGCGAGGTAGGCGTCGCGGTCGCGCAGGACGTCGGCGGGGAAGGTGAGCACGGCGTCCCCGGCCTCGGGCAGGCCCGCGTTCTGCATGATCACCAGGAGCCGGAGCCCGTCCTCGTTGACCAGGCGGTGAATCGTCCCGGGCGAGAACCACAGGACCGTGCCCGCTTCGAGCCGGTCGCGGGCGAAGCCGGCGGCGCCGAGGGTGTGCACCTCCCCGCGGCCCGCGGTCACGACGTACGCCTCGGTCGAGACCGTGTGCAGGTGCGGCGTGCCGCCGTGCACACCGTCGGCGCACTCCCAGTCGTAGACCGCCAGATCGCTGACCGAGGTGCCGCCGGGGAACAGCGGGGTCACAGCGCGAACTCCCTGCCGAGTTCGTCGAGCTCGGCCCGGTCGCACATGTGGTCGATGAAGACGTAACGGTGCGCGAGTTCGAGGGTGTCGCCGTCGGCCAGAGCGATCTCCTCGTCGAAGGAGGGGGAGGGGCTGATCACGGCGAACGCCTCGCCGCGGACGAACCACTTGATCGGCGTCGGCGCGCTGGAGTGCCCGGCGACGGCCAGCACGGTCCCGCCGCCGTCGATCCCGTCGTGCTGCCCGACCACGGCCAGCCATGGCGCCTCGACGCCCATCATCTCCTCGCCGCCCAGACCGCCGGCGCCGATGATCGTGGCGCCGGTCCAGGACCTGGGGCCGCGCCAGAAGTAGCCCGCGTACCCGGCCATCGGCCGGCCGTGCGTGGTGGGGCTGCCGAAGTCGAGCGTGGCGCCGCGGACGTTGTGCAGCGACGTGGTGAAGTCCAGGGCCCAGATGCCGCGCGCGCGGTCCACGCCGTGGAAGACCTGTCGGCGTTGCTCGGTGATCCAGTGCTCGCCCCGGGCCGAGAGCCAGTGCAGGCTCTCCTCGACCACGACTCGCTTGCCGTCGGAGGTGACGTCGGTGAAGGCGAGGTGGTTGATGTGGCCGTGGTTGTCCTCCCAGTGGTAGTCCCGCTCCGCCGAGAAGGTCGGGCCGCCCCAGAAGTTCTGCCCCGACAGGTGCGCCCAGGTCATCTGCAGGCCCTTGTGCCAGCGGTGGTCGTGCGGCCGGTAGACCGACATGGGCGCGCCGGACAGGCTGCGGATGGGGTGGAGGTAGGGCTTGGGGGACTCGGCGTCGGGAGCGTCCGGCTGGTGGACGTACCGGGCGATCCGCACGGCTCCGGCGGTGATGGCCAGGGCGTCGTCCTCTTCGCGGACGGCGAGCGTGGTGTCGGGCGTGGTGTCGGGCGTGGTGTCGGGCATGGGGCGGGTCCTTCTGCTGGGAACGGGGGGCGGCGGCGGGCGGAGCGTGGCCGCCGCCGGGGGAGTGCATGGCCGGTGCGTGGCCGGACCGCCGCTCCCGGTCTCCCGCCGGCCGCGCCACGACGCCGCGCGGGCAGGGACCAAGAGTGATCGATCACTTTTGCTTGATCAAGCTATGCCGACCGCCCCTCGAGGTCAACCCCGTGCCCAGGGCTCATGGCGCCGGGTTCCGGCCGGCGGAAGCGCCGGCTCGGACGTCACGAGATCAGGCCAGGGAACTCAGCGGGCGATCACCTGCACCTCGGGGAACCGTGAGGACGGCTTGCCGAGCAGGGTGCCTTCGCGTCGAAGATGCAGATCGAAGAAGGCCCTGGTGTAGGCGCGGGTGACGGCCACGGAACGCGCCGCAGAAAGCGTCCCGTTCACCGCTCGCAACTGCTCCTTCGACAGGCCCATCGCCGCGGCCGCCTGCTCGTACACCACCGGCAGGTCGGTATAGGAATTGTGCTTGGCACCGTTGGTCCGCACGTGCAGCCGCCAGCCCTTCAGCCGGGACCAGAAGGCCTTCTGCCCCCGGATGGGCTTGTCGAAGATCTCGGCCTCCATGAGCATGTACGGCTTGGCCAACCCCTTGGCGGCCACCTTGCCGAGGGCGGGTCCGTCCAGGTTCAGCACCGCCTTGATCCGCCGGTCCGCCAGCATCGTCGCGGCGGCCGTCGCTCCTCCGGCGGAATGGCCGAACATCCCGACCCTGCCCAGGTCGAACGCGCCACGCAGCCCCTCCGGCAGCGTCCGGCGTTCAGCGTCGGGGTTCTGCCCCTTGTTCAGCTCCTTGAGCCGGTCCAGCACGAAGCGCGCGTCAGCCACCCGCACCTTGATCTCGTCGGCCTTCTCCGCCAGCCGGCTCACCGGGACCGGCTTCAGCACGCGGCCGGTGACCGTGCCGTCGGGGAACTCCACCTCGCCGGCGTCGCCCGGATGGTCGATGGTGACCACCATGTAGCCCCAGCTGGCCAGCTCCTCGACCGTGGTGGTGTTCATGGAACGGTCGGCGCCGTTGCCGGGCGAGAACAGGACGACGGGCAGCCCCCGGCCGGCCACGCGGGCCCCTTCGCGGCCATGGGTCAGGGGCAGGCCGACAGCCGAGGGCGACAGGCCGTTGCTGCGGTAGAAGGCCTCGGCGGCGCGAGGCGGCAGCCAGGGCGCGGCGGGGTGGCCGTCCGGACGGCGCGTGGGGTACCACAGGCTGACCATCAGCTCACGCCGGTCATGGGCCTTGATCCACGGGTCGGCCCTGGAGCCGTCACGCAGGTGCAGTGTGACAGTGCCGATCTCGCGTGGGCCCGTCGGCTGCGGCAGGGTCACGGTGACGGGCTTCGACCTGGCCTGTACGGCGGGTCCGGTGAGCAGGAGGCCGACCGTCACCGCGGCGGCCAGACCCCGTCGGAGAAGTGCGCGATTCATGACCGCCACGCTAGGGAGACGCAGCGCGCAAAAACTCCGTACCGGAGATGATTTCGGCACTCATGCGCATGAACGAAGCCGCCGTCCACCTGGAGGGGAGGGCACGGCCGGCTGGGCCTGGACACCGAGTGCACTTCCTGCTAGCGACGGCGAATGTCGTCGAGCAGGTGGTGGGGCGGCACCCGTCTTCGGCGGCCGTCGATGACGACCGGCGGCCGCGCGACGGTCAGACGGCCTCGGAAGGCTCGGCGGGCTCGTCCGGCTCGCCGGCCCCCGCGTCCCGGAGCGCCTCCACCGCGGTGACGGCCTGGGAGACGCGGTCATGGATCGTCACGAGCTCGACGGTGCCGGTGATCTCCAGCAGCCGGGACACCGTGGGCTGGAGACCGGCCAGGTGCACGTCGACGCCGTGCGCGCGGGCCAGCGTGGCGGCGGCGAGCAGGACGGACAGGCCGGAGCTGTCGAGGAACGTCAGCCGGTGCGCGTCGATGATCAGGTGCTCGTCCAGGCTGCGGCGCACCTGGTCGAGGTAGGTCTCCAGGTGGCCGGAGGCGGTGGCGTCGACCTCACCGGCCACCGTGATCACGGTGATCCCCGGCAGGTAGCTGCTGGCCAGGTGCATCACAACCGCTCCACATCATCCGGCAGCCGATCGGGCTCGGCATCCGCGGCCGCGCCGACGGCCTCCTCCACGCAGGCGTGGATGTGCAGCGTGTCCCACACTCCGGTGATCTGCAGGATGCGGGCCGGGATGTCCCGCACGGCGGCCAGGCGCAGGCTCCCGCCCGTGTCGTGGACGTCGTCGTGCGCCCGCAGCAGCACATGCAGGCCGCTGCTGTCCATGAAGGTCAGCTCGCCCAGGTCGAGGATCACGGAGCGGCCGGGGCGGTGGGCGTCGCGGATGGCGGACTCCAGGCGATCGGCGTTGGTGGCGTCGAGCTCACCGGAAACCGTGACCAGCGCGCCGGCCGGAACCGGCCGGCAGCTCATGCTGAGCACGGACATGGCGGCCTGGTGGCGGCGCTCGGCGCGACGGCAAGGTACGTCTGGGTGGCGGACATCTGTTGTTCCCCAAGTGGGCCTGGCCGGTAGGGACGGCGTCGGGGCCGCCCCACGACCCAAGGTTAGGGGGGAAGAGGGTTGCAGGAAAGAGCTTTCGTCATAGGATCTTCAGGTAAGCATTTTCGTCCGCCCCGCGGATCCGGGACGTCCAGGCAGAAAGCGTCAGAAGCTGTGCCCGACCCTGAAGACCATCCGGCGACGTGGACGTTCCTGACCCATCACGCCCGCGTGCTGGTGGAGATCGCCCGCGACTCCGACGCGCGGCTGCGCGACATCGCCGCCCGCATCGGCGTCACCGAACGCACCGTGCAGAACATCGTCTCCGACCTCTACCAGGCCGGCTACCTGACCCGCGAGCGGATCGGCCGCCGCAACCGCTACAGCCTCGACCTCGACCGGCAGTTCCGCTACCCGACCGAGGCCGGGCTGCCCGTCCGCCTGCTGATCGACATGTTCACCGCCCACGACCTGCCCACCGGGGACGGCTGACCCGCCGCCGCCGGGCCGGGCGCACCCGTCCAGGGCCGCTAAGCTGCGCGTATGGCGCGGATTCTCCTCCTGCACTCGATGTACGGCCTGCGGCCCGCCGTCCACCAGGCCGCCGACAGGCTCCGGGGGGCGGGGCACGAGGTGCACGTCCCCGACCTCTACGACGGCCGCGTCGTCGACACGCCCGAGGAGGGCATCGCGATCAAGGAGGAGATCGGCAGCGAGGAGCTGCTGAAGCGGGCCATCACGGCGGCGGCCCCGCTGTCCGGCGACGGCCTGGTATACGCCGGTTTCTCCCTCGGCGCGGCCATCGCCCAGAACCTCGCGCTGGGCGACGAGCGTTCCCAGGGGCTGCTGCTCATGCACGGCACCTCCGACATGGCCGAGGGCGCCGTCGCCGACGACCTGCCGGTGCAGCTGCACGTCGCCGACCCCGACTTCCACGAGCCGGTCGACTGGCTCAACGCCTGGTACCTCCGGATGCGCCGGGCGCGGGCCGACGTCGAGGTCTTCCGCTATCCGGGGGTCGGCCACCTGTTCACCGACCCCGGCCTGCCCGACTACGACGCTCCGGCCGCCGAACGCGCCTGGGCGGTCGCCCTCGACTTCGTCGCCGGACTCTGACCTCCGCCTCGGCCCGGGTACGACCCCGGCCGCCCCGGGTAGGGGCCGGGGGTGAGGTTCGGGAACTGGGAAGTGCGACCGCTGGGCGGCTGGCCGGGCTGCCTGGCGATGATCCTGATCTCGCTGCTGCTGTCGGCCGTGCTCACGGTCGTCGTCAACTGGCTGCTGCGCTGACCGCCCCGCGTCTGGACGTCAGGCCAGCGGGGTGACGTCGAGCCGTCCGCCGTCGCACACCTGGCCGGCGTCGAAGGGCACGTTCAGGTACGAGCGCTCGTCCGGCGGGATGACCAGCAGGCGGGCGGGGCTCGGGCAGGCGGTCTCGGCGCCGGTCTCGACGACCGTCCAGTGCAGCGTGGTGCGGGCGCTGCCGCCCGGCTTGACCGTCACCCGGTGCTTGGGGCCGGCGGTGCGGCGGACGCGGGTGCGCAGGGTGTCACCCTGCTTGTCGATCATGATCAGGCCGGGGTGCCCGTACAGGGTGCAGGCGGTCCGTGAGCTGTTGGTGAACACCAGCGGCGCGTTCCTGTTGCCCGCGCCGGCGTCGATCGTGCCCAGGCGCACCTGGAGCTGGGCGGCCGAGCAGCGGCGGACGGGGGCGGACTCGCCGGCCAGCGCCGGCGCGGCCCCGCCCGCCAGCAGCAGCCCGGCCACGAGCGTGGCGGTGGTGAAGCGTCTCATGTGGTTTTTGACGCAGGGAACGCGGTGAAAGTTATGCCCGGACGTCAACTCGTCCGGGCGGCAGCGTCCGGGCGGCAGCGTCCGGGCGGCAGTGTCAGGACGACGGCGTCAGGACGACGGCGGAGGCGAGGAAGGCGGCGCCGAACCACAGCCCGTGCCGGAGCGTCCGGAAATCCAGAACGGAGGGGGCCCGGTGGGACCCCCTCCGCTCCGGCCCTCAGTCACCCCCCGGGTACGTGGGGCACCGGGCGGACCGTCATCCGATCCGCTGCCACAGAGCCGGTACGACGTCGGGCGTCCAGTCCGGCTGCGAGGTGTGGGCGATCACGCAGCGGTAGCGGACACCCTGGTAGGTGACCTCGTCGCCGGCGTTGTAGGCGTGCCATTCCTGCCAGGTGTCACCGGTGCCGCCACCGTTCACCGTCAGCGAGAACGACGTGCCGTGGCTGGCGGAGCCGTTCGCGTTGAGGGTGATCGTGTACGTCTGCGCCGGCGTGCTCGACGACGTGGCCACCGTCACCGTGGACGACTCGCCCGAGTTGATGGAGGACGGGCTGAAGGTCACGGTCGCGCCCGGCGGCACGCCGTCGGCCGCCAGCGTGAGCGGGATCGGCCGGCCGGTGGTGACCTGCGTGCTCAGCGTGGTGGTCGCCGTCGCGCCCGCCGTGACGGTGGCCGAGGACGGGTCGGCGGCGACGGTGAAGTCGCCCGCCGGCGTGCCGCCGGTGACCGTGAGCGCGTAGCTCGCCGTCTGCGTCTGGGCCGTGCCGGTGGCCGTCACCGTGATCGGGTACGTGCCGTTCTTGGCCGTCGAGGCCACCGTGAAGGTCAGCCTGGACGACTGGCCCGACTGGATCGTGGCCGGGTCGAAGGCCACGGTGACGCCGCTCGGCAGCTTGGCCGCCGACAGCGTGACCTGCTGGGGCTGCCCGCCGGTCGTCGCCGTGTTCACCGTGGTGGCCACGGTGCCGCCGGCCGTCGCGGTGCCCGCCTCCGGGTCGAGCCGGACGGAGAACGCGTCCGGGTCACCGGGCCGGGAGACGGTCAGGGTGTAGTTCTGCGTCTGCGTCTGGGCCGTGCCCTGGGCGATCACCTGGACCGTGTACGTCCCGGCCGGCACGGAGGACGCCGTCGCGAGCGTCAGCGCCGACGACTGGCCCGACTGGATGGTGGCCGGGTTGAACTGGGCGGTCACGCCCGCCGGGAGCGTGCCCGTCCTGAGCTGGATCTGCTGGGCGTTGCCGCTCGTGGTCGTGGTGGTCAGCGTCGAGGCGGTGCTGCCGCCCGCGTCCACGGACCCCGACGTGGGGCTGAGCGCCAGCGAGAACTGGTCGGGGATCGGCCGGTTGACGGTCAGGGTGTAGTTCTGCGTCTGCGTCTGGGCCGTGCCCTGCGCGGTCACCTGGACGGTGTACGTCCCGGGGGCCGCGTTCGCCGCCACGTTGAGGGTCAGCGTGGACGACTGGCCCGACTGGATGGTGGCCGGGTTGAACTGGGCGGTCACGCCCGCCGGCAGGGTGCCGGTCCTGAGCTGGATCTGCTGGGCGTTGCCGCCGGTCGTCACCGTGCTCAGGGTCGTGGTGGCCGAGCCGCCCGGGTCGGCCGCGCCGGAGCCGGGGCTGACCTGCAGCGAGAAGGTGTCCGGGTTGGCCACGCAGGTCGGGTCGCTGGTGCCCCGGACGCTCACGGCGTCCCAGGCCGACTTGACCGCGTTGAACTCCACGCAGCTGTTCGGGAACAGCGCCTTGGCGGCGTTGAGCGAGGCCACCCGCGCCTTGGCGTGGGTCCACGGCTGCGTCTTGGCCTGCAGCGTGCCCATGAAGATCTTGCCGGCCTTCTGGATGCCGATGCCGGTCACCGAGGACGGTCCGCCGGAGCAGATCGGGCTGGAGGGCTTGCCGCCGCCGGGGTTGTTGCCCTCGGCCAGCAGGTAGAACCAGTGGTTCTGGGGCCCGGCCGCCGCGTGCACCTCGGTGGTGGGGATCGCGGTGCTGTAGCAGTTGGGGTCGCCGACCTGGGACGGGTTGTACATGTACCGGATCGGGCCGTTCCCGACGAGGTTGACCTCTTCGCCCACCTGGTAGTCCGGCGGGTCGTTCGGGTTGTTGGCGTAGGCCTCGGTCAGCGCGCCGAAGATGTCGCCCGTGGACTCGTTCAGGCCGCCGACCTCGTTGTTGCCGTTGTCGCCGCCGGGGGTGTTGGTGAAGACGGAGTGGCCGAACTCGTGGCCGACGACGTCCATCGGGGTGGCCTGCTGGTTGCCGGCCTGGTTGTGGCCGAAGGTGGTGTACGAGCCGTTCCAGAACGCGTTGACGTCGTTCAGCCCGACCCGGATGGGGAACGAGCGGCCCGTCCCGCTGTGGCCGTTGCGGCCCAGCCAGTCGCGCAGCATGTTCCATTCCATCTGGGCGGCGTACAGCGCGTCCACGCAGGCCGTCTCCAGGTCGGTGCCCGAGCCGTTGCCCCACGAGTCGCTGCTCTTGGTGTAGGCCGAGCCGTTCTGGCCGCCGCACTGGAGGCCCGGCCTGGTGGTGTCCACCATCCGGTACGAGCCGGCGGAGCCGCTGGTGTCGATCGTCACCGTGCCGTCGTAGAAGCCGCGGCCGGTGCCCTCGTGCACCTTGTCGAACTTGTCGATCAGCGAGCCGGAGCGCGCGTCCACGAACACGTCGAGGACGCTGGGCCTGCCGGTGGCCGTCCGCCCGGTGACCTGGACCCGCCAGGCCAGCTTGGGGGTGGCGCTGGTGGCGTGCACGACCAGTTGCGCCGTGGTCACCTCGTCCACCTGCGGCAGGAGGTCCCTGGCGGTGGCCGCCGCCTGCCTGGCCGTGATCGAGGGGTCGGTGCCGACCTTGATCTTCGCGGTCTGGCCGGTGACCACCTGCTGGATCACCTGGCCGGCCCGGTCGGTGCCCACGACGACCTCGCCGCCGTAGACGGGCAGGCCCTTGTACGTGCGTTCGTAGGTCAGATATTGCAGGCCGTAGGTTCCGGCGACGTTGGACGAGAGAGTGAAGGCGTCGCCGGAGCCCTTGTGCAGGCGTTCGGCTCCGGCGGCGAGTGCCGCGTCGGCGTTCACTTTCGCGCGGTCGCGCGATTTGGCGTCCGCCGGCGCGAACGCCGGGGGGTCGGTCCTGGCGACGGTGGTCGCCGCGGTGGATAAGTGCGCCTTCGAGGTGGCGCCGGCGGCGCCTGTCATCGAGGCGGTAAGGGCCGCCGCCGCCAATACGGCGATCGTGCCCGACTTGAACGTGCTGTTCACTCTGGGTGACTCCTCTCACATGTCCCCGGGGGTGTGGGGATCGAAGGAGCCCTTTGGCTGGGGCTTGATTAAAGTTGTCACCCAGGGTGGTCAGGCGAACAGCTCACAAATTTCCATAACGCCACGGTATGCCGGGGGCACCGGCAGATCCGGCTCTGCAAATCCTTGATCTTCAGCAAATGGACGCTGATATCCTCCGAAAAAGGGCGGGCTCGAAGGGCGGGGAGAGCGCACGTGCGGCACGCACCGGAGCAGGCAGACCGGATCCGCGCCTGGGCGCGCGTCGCGCTCGACGCGCCCGACCTGGAGACCGAGCCGCCGCGCCCGGGGCCCGAGCCGACACGGTCGCGCCGGGGGTTGCGGACGGCGCGGTCGCGCCCGGGGTCCGAGCCGGCCCTGTGGCCGAGGGACGCGGCCCGATGAGCGACTCGACGAGCGACTCGGGCATCGGCGACCCGGGCAGCACCGGCCCGACGAGCGGTCCCGCGAGCGGCGCCGACCGGGCGGACCTCGTCCTCGGACGGCGTCTCGGGCCGGACGGGCGGGGCATGGTCCACGAGGTGCCCGGCCGCCGGATCAACGGCCAGTTCGAGGTCGTCTACAAGGAGTACGACCCCGACGTCCTGCCCGGCCTCGACGCGGGCGTCCTCACCGAGATGGCCGGGCTGATCGGCCGGCTGCCCGGATGGGACGCGGCCTGGTTGTGCGACAAGGCGGCCTGGCCCGCCGAGATCGTCGTGTCCGGCGGCGCGGTCCGTGGCTTCCTCATGCGGTCGGTGCCCCGCCGGTTCTCCTTCGACCTGCGAACGCCGTCGGGAACCGAGCGCCGCCCGGCCACGATGGAGCTCCTTCTCGACGACGACGCCCACGCCCATGCCCACGTCGGCGCTCACGCCCCCGCCCATGGCGGCGTCCATGGCGGCGGCATCGGCCGGCGGGTCGGCGATCGCGATCGTCTGCTGCTGCTGGCCGACCTGGCCGACACGCTCGCCCGCCTGCACACGATGGACATCGTCGTCGGCGGTCTGTCGCCCGAGCACCTGCTGTTCGCCACGGAGGGCTCCCCGGAGTGCTTCCTCATCGGCTGCGACGCGATGCGGCTCGCCGGGGCGGCGGCGTTACCCCAGGTGCACACGTCCGGGTGGGAGATCCCCGCCGACGAGCCCGAGGGCACGCCGCAGGGTGACGCCTACAGGTTCGCGCTGCTGGCCGTACGGCTCCTGGCCCGCGACCGGACCTCCACGGACCCCGGCCGGCTGGCCGCGGTCGCCCCCGCGGCGGCCGACCTCGCGGCGGCGGCGCTCCACGGGCCCGCGGACGAGCGGCCGCGTCCGGAGCGGTGGGCGCAGGAGCTGCGGCAGGCCGCCTCGTCGGCCACGACCGCGCCCACCCACGCACCGTCCCCGCTCCTGCCACCACCGCCGCCGTCACCTCCACTGGCGCCATCGCCATCACCACCGCCGCCGTCACCTTCGCTGCTGCCACCGGCACCGCCGCAGGGGCCACCGTTCCTGCCGCCGGCGTCACCCTCGCTGCCGCCGCAGGGGCCTTCGAGGCCGCCTTTTCCCGGGGCCGGGGGGCCGTCCCCGTCCGGCGGTGGGCTCAGTACGGGGATGAAGGTCGGTCTGGGGGCCGGCGTGGGAGTGGTCGGTGTGGTGCTCGCCGTGGCGGCCGCGGTGTTCGTGGTCTCGGTGGTGAAGGATCTCGGCCCGGAGCGCGAGGACAGCAGGCTGACCGCGGCGTCCTCCGGCTCGCCGGACGCGGTCGTCCCCACACCGTCGCCGTCCTCGGGCACCCCGTGGCCCAGCGAACAGCCCACCGAGACGCCCACTGAGACGCCCACTGAGACGCCCACTGAGACGCCCACGCTCGAACCGCCCACCGAGGAGCCGTTCGATCCGGGTGACCTCGACCGCCAGGACACCGACCCGATCCCGCTCACGCCGAGCGCCCTGCTTCCCAGCTCCTTCACCACGGCCAAGGGCGTGCGCTACACCCTCCGGTCGAGCGGCGTGGACAAGTGCCCGGACGCCTACCACGCGGCCAACGTCCGCTCGGTCCTGCGCAAGGCGCGCTGCTCCAAGATGGTCAAGGGCTCGTACGTGAACCCCGGGGCCCCCGGGAACAAGCGCATCATGGTCTCGGTGTGGGTCGTGCCGCTGAAGAACGACGGCCGGGCCGACACCGCGTACGCGCGGCTCGACGACGCCTACGCCGACGCCTGGGGGATCGTCTGCCCCAGGAAGGGCCCCGGCTCCGGGCTGTGCCACTCGACGAGCTGGAGCAGGGCCCAGACCTGGGGATGGGTCGGGTACACCCACCGCTACCTGCTGCACACCATGGCCCTCTACACCAACCGCGCCAACTCCACCAGCACCCGGCCGTGGCTCAAGGACGCCTCCAAGGCCGCGTACAAGGCGATCGGCCCCAAGGTCTACCAGGACACGAACTGAATCCGCCGCCGGACGTCAGTCGCGGCGGTTCAGCGCCGAGTGGCGGCGCCCGTAGGCGAAGTAGATCACCAGCCCGATCAGGAACCACACGACGAACCTGAGCCAGGTCAGCGGCTCCAGGAACGTGATCAGCCAGAGGGAGAAGAGCACCCCGATCGCCGGCACCACCGGCATGCCCGGCATGCGGAAGCCGCGCGGCAGGTCGGGACGCCGGTAGCGGAGCACGATCACCGCCGCGCAGACCACCACGAAGGCCAGCAGGATGCCGATGTTGGTCAGCTCCGCCGCCTCCCTGATCGGCAGGAACCCGGCGATGAGCGCGGAGCCGGCGCCGACGATCCAGGTCACCCTGGACGGCACGTGCCGTACGGGGTGGAGCTTGGCGAACCAGGAGGGCAGCAGCCCGTCCCGGCTCATCGCGAACCACACGCGGGTGACGCCCAGCATGAACGTGAACATGACGGTCAGGATGCCGACGATGGCGC
Organism: Nonomuraea sp. NPDC049655; assembly: GCF_044465465.1. Classification (NCBI taxonomy): domain Bacteria; kingdom Bacillati; phylum Actinomycetota; class Actinomycetes; order Streptosporangiales; family Streptosporangiaceae; genus Nonomuraea; species Nonomuraea sp. NPDC049655. The sequence goes on along the minus strand of NZ_JBITLS010000021.1, from coordinate 52,158 downwards.
CGACCGCGATGACGCTGGCCAGCCCGGACAGCCCGACGGAGGCGAACGCCGAGGAGAAGCCGCTCTCGGGGTCGATGTCCTGGTAGTTCTGCATGCCGGTGAGCACGAGGCAGGCCAGCACGTACAGGACCATCGAGATGGCCAGGGAGTAGAGGATGGCCTTGGGCATGTGCCGCTGGGCGTCCTTCGACTCCTCGGCCGCCGTGCTCATGGCGTCGTAGCCGAAGACCGCGAAGAACACGGTGGCCGCGCCCGTCACCGCCCCGCCGAACCCGTAGGGGAAGAACGGCGTGTAGTTGGCGGTCTTGATGTAGAAGAAGCCGACCACGATGACCAGCAGCACCACCGCGACCTTGATCGCGACGACGAACGTCTCGAACCGGGCGGCCGACCGCATGCCGAGGTTGAGCAGGAACGCGATGAACAGGCACAGGATCGCCGCGAACAGGTCCACGACGTGTCCGGGCCCGGTGCCCGGCGCGCCGAGCATCCAGGCGGGCAGGTCGATGCCGAACTGGCCGAGGAGGAAGCCGAAGTAGCCCGAGATGCCGATCGCCACGACCGCGACGATGGCGGTGTACTCCAGCAGCAGGTCCCAGCCGATGAACCAGCCGACGATCTCGCCGAGCACCGCGTAGCCGTACGTGTACGCCGATCCGGCCTTCGGGATCATGCCGGTGAACTCCGCGTAGGAGAACGCGGCGGCGGCGCTGGCGATGCCGGCGATCAGGAAGGAGATCACCACGGCGGGCCCGGCGGTCTGGTTGGCGACGGCGCCGGCCAGCGCGAAGATGCCGGCGCCGATGATGCCGCCCACCCCGATCGCGGTGAGCTGCCAGAGCCCGAGCACGCGGTTGAGCTCGCCCTCGTGCTCGGTGGCGATCTGTTCTACCGGTTTGCGGCGGAATATCCCGGACCCGCCGCCGAAGCCTCGCGCAGACGTCATGGCGGGGTCCTGCCCTGACAGGAAGCCCGCCATGCGCATGACGGCGGAAGTCGGACGAACCGGCTCGAAGGAGCCGGTTCGTCCGTTCACTGACCGGCGCGTCCCACGGTGACCTGGGCGCGGGTCTCGGTGGCGTTGCCCGCGCGGTCCATCGCCCGGTACGTGATCGTGTAGACCCGGTCCTGGCCGCCGTCCCGCTCGGCGCGCAGGGCGAAGGACGTGTCGGCGGTGCCGGTGGCGGCCTCGCGCACGTCGTCCCGGGCGTTGCCCTGGGAGCTGGTGATCGAGACCAGGGTGACGGTGACGGGCCCGGCGTCGGACGCCTTCAGCGCCACCTCCACCGGCACCAGCCTGCGGTTCGGCGGCCACAGCCGGGCGGGGTCCGGCGTGACGGTCAGGGTGGGGGCCGTCGCGTCGATCCGGACGGTGACCGACTTCGGCTCCTCGACGTTGCCGGCCTGGTCGGCGCTGCGGAAGGCCAGCACGCTCTCCCCTTCGCGGTCCACCCGGACGGGGGCCGTGTAGGGCTGCCAGGAGCCGTCGCCGAGCCGGTACTCGGTGCGCGCCACGCCGGAGCCCGCGTCGGCGGCGGTCAGGACCACGTCCACGGGCCCCTCCGACCAGCCGGCGGGCACCCCGGACGCGGTGGTCACCGGCGGCTCGCCGTCCTCGTTCGCGGGGGCGGAGTGGATCTTGAAGCCGTCCACGATGAAGTACGAGCCGTCCTTCTTGACGCCCTTGAGCGTGTGCGGGCCGGGCGGCAGCCCGGTCCTGGTGTAGACGACCTTCTGGTACTCGCGGGTCGGGTTGCTGTTGTCGATGGTGGTGTCGAGCTTGCCGTCCAGGTAGAGGTCGACCTTGCCCTCGTCGGAGTTGACCTGGGCGATGTACTCCACGCCGGTGCCGTGGAAGGCCAGCTCGAAGGAGTCGCCGTCGGTCTGGGTGGCGTGCAGGTCGTCGAGGGTCGAGCCGCCGCCGCCGCGCCGGTCGTTCTTCCAGTCCCAGCCCTCGCCGGTGTAGGTGACGCCGGAGACGTTGTCGATGGTCTCCACTCCGTACGCCTTGGTCAGGCTCAGCTCGGTCAGCGCCTGCGCGCGCCAGACCTTCAGCGGCACCGGACGCCCGGCGGGCGTGCGGTTGTAGACCTTCCAGAAGCTGTCGCGGCCGGTGACCTTGGTCCCCGCGATCTCCCTGATCACGTCGCCGGTGCGCAGCCCCTGCCCGTGGGCGTGGGACCCGGCCGGGACGGCGGCCAGGAACAGGCCGTCGTAGTCGGTGAGCCCGACCGAGGACTTCACCTCGTCGCTGTGGACCTCGGTGGCCGTCGCGCCCATGAGCGGCTCGGCCAGGTTGCCGATCGTCATGCCGGTCTCGGGCTCACGCCAGGTGAGCGGCGGCGGCGTGGGCGAGCCGGGCTTGCCGAACCCGGTCATCGGGAACGGCTGGAAGCCCAGCGCGAGGGCGGGGGAGCCGGCCTTGAGCGTGTAGTCGAGCTTGGCCGGGTCGGCGTACGGGCTCTGCCCCTCGAACAGCGGGTCGGCGACCACCGAGCGGGTGTCCAGCCCGCGGGCCCGCCAGGCGGCGGTGATGTCGGCGACCGGCTTGCCGTTGTTCCAGAACAGGTTGTCGTCGTAGACGGTGCCGGAGGTGGACGGGTCGCTCTGGATGAAGTCGTAGGGGTCGTCGGTGACGAAGATGTTCTTCTCGACGACGTCGCCGTTGCTCGCGTAGGAGACGTGGAAGTGGCCGCCGCCGTTGACGAAGATGTTGCCGCGCACGGTCCTGAAGAAGCCCTCGCGCAGCTTCACCCCGCCGTTGAGCAGCAGGTTCCCGGTGACCTCGTAGTTGGAGGAGCCGTCGTCGAGGTCGACGTCCCAGTGGGAGGAGTGCCGGATCCGGTTGTGCCGGATCTTCGTCGTCTCCATCGCGTCGAGCTTGGCGTACGCCTTCTTCTGGGCGTCCCCGGCGGTCAGCGGCCAGAAGCGGTCGCGGCCCCAGCTGTTGATCGGCCCGTGGTCGGAGGTCTCCTTCACGCAGTCGAAGATGTCGTTGTCCTCGATGACGTGGCCGCCCCAGGTGCCGTCGTTGATGTCGACGCAGGCGCGCGGGCCGTCGTGCACGGTGTTGCCGGACACCGTCACCCGGCGGCTCATCGAGATCTGCACGCCCGAGCTCTGCTTCTCGAACCGGCCGTTGCGGGTCATGTGGTTGCCGCTGATGGTGATGTCGCGCGGGTAGTCCTCGGTCTTCGGGCCCGGCGTGGTGTCGGTGATCGTGCGCCGCATGTCGTCCCAGGTGGACGGCTCGCGGACGGCCGCCGGAGAGCCGATGACCGCGACGTCGCTGGCCCCTGACTCGCGGAACTCGCCGCCGGAGACGACGTTGCCTTCGGCGTACCCGTCCATGAAGACGGCGTTGCCGCCGACCTGGTCGAACCGGGCGTCGCGGATGGCGACCCGCTGGGTGTCGCGCAGGTAGACCGCGCCGGCGCGGACGATGGCCCAGTCGCCGAGCTGCAGTTTCTCGTACGGGCGGCTGAACAGCGTGCGGTGGGTCTGGGTGAAGGTGAACCCGGTGAAGGTGAGGTCGCGCACCGGCGCGGAGGGCGAGTCGCCGACGACCCGCACGAGCTCCTCGCGCTCGGCGGTCTCGACGCGGGCCTTGGCCGGGTCGAGACCCGCGGGCGGCTGGAGGTAGAGGCGGCCGGCGTCCTTGTCGTAGAACCACTCGCCGGGGGCGTCCAGCTCCTCCAGGACGTTCTCGACCATGCGCTTCTGCGGATGCAGGCCGTCGCCCCGGTTGTTGTCGCCGACCCACTTCAGGATCGGGACGCCGCCGTCGCCGACGCCGGTCACCCTGAAGGAGTTCCCACCCCATTCGCCCTGGTGCAGCCCGCGGACCAGCGCGGTCGTGGGGTTCTTCCAGCGGGCCACCCGTTCGGGCGAGATCGCGTCGGCGGCGTACCCGTCGAGCACGGCCTCCTTGGGATCGACGTTGGGGTAGCGGGCCAGGACCTGCCGGGTGCCGTCGAGGAAGAGCTCGTCGAAGTCGAGGCCCGCGCCGATGTCGGCCACCAGGGTCGCACCCTGGTACGGGGTCCAGGCGGGGGTCAGCCGGCGTCCGCCGCTGAGCACGACCTGCTCGCCGGCGGCCGCCTCGTAGACGGCCCCGGAGTCGGCGGGGGTGAAGGTGAGGGGCTCGGCGAGGTGGTAGACGCCGCCGCGGACCCGTACCCGGGGCGGCTCGGCCGCGGTGGGCAGGACCGCGCGCACAGCGCGCTGGGCCCGCTCGATCGTACGGAACGGCGCCGCCTCGGTGCCGGCGGCGCCGTCGTCGCCGTCGGGGGAGACGTGGAAGACGGTGCCGGCCGCCTGGGCGGAGGCGGGGGAGAGAGCGGTCAGTCCGGTCGCGGCGAGAGTCGCCGCGAGGAGCAGCCGCCAGGGCTTGCCATGGCGCACAAGGGCCTCCAGTCGGGGGATGGCCCTCATTGTGGCCAACCCCTCAGACGAAGGCGATCACGCCAAGGTCACGTTTCATCCGACCAATTCACTCCAGAAGGCTCGTGGTGCACCGAAAATCGCGTTTTGTCCCCCAGATGATCGGATCTCTCCGGTCGTGCCTGAGCAGGTTGCCCGCGGCGTCCGAGGCGCTGACCGCGCGAGCGCCCGCGATGGCCGACGAGCAGCCACGCGGGCGGAAGGCGGCGGCGGGCCGTTCAGGACGGCTCGCCGCCACCGTGGGCTTCCCCGGCCGGGCGTCAGACGCGCGTCGAGGTGGAGGCGTACCCGCCGCCGCCGGGGTAGACCCACTCGCCGGTGAGCATGGTGCCCTCGGCGTCGAAGGTGCCCGCGTAGTAGGCCGGGCCGCCCTTGGCCCCGGCCCAGATGGTCAGCCGGTCGCCGTCCAGCTCGTAGACGTAGTCGAAGGTGTTGCCCGCCGAGTCGTAGTAGCGGGACACCACGTCCGCCCCGGTCGGCTCGCCGAACGGGCGCAGGTTGCCGATCACCTCGATGCCGGTGACCGGCTCGCCGAACTGGGTGAGCTCGACGTGCTGGACGAGGAAGAACCGTCCGGGCAGCCACTCGTAGCGCACGGTCCCCTCGGCGCCGCCGGTTACCTTCCAGGTGCCGACCAGCCGGTCCAGGGCCTTCAGGTCGGGGCTGGGCTGCTGGGTCTCGATCATGTCGTCCTCCTCTGTGGGTTGTTTCACCGGTACCTCGGAGCCCCCTGCCGGGCTTTGACACGAGATCGCTGTGACGTGAATCACACTCGATCGGCGTCAAGAAGGCCGATCCGGGTCCGAGGTAGCGAGCGGGAAACCCACCGACAAAGGAGGACGTTCATGACCACCACCACCGCCACCGGCGTCCCCGTCCGCAGGAGCGCCCGGACGTCCGGACGCCTGCTGCTGGCCGGGGCGCTGGCCGGGCCGATCTTCTTCGCCTCGGCGACCACGCAGATGCTCACCCGTGAGGGCTTCGACATCACCCGGCACCCCATCAGCCAGCTGTCCACCGGCGACCTGGGGTGGATCCAGATCCTCACCTTCGTCCTCGCGGGGACGGGGGCGCTGGCGCTGGCCGTCGGCGTCAGGCGCACGCTCACCGAAGGGATCGGGCGGCGGGCGCTGCCGATCCTGGTGGGCGTGTTCGGCGCGGGGCTGGTGGCGGCCGGGGTCTTCACCATGGACCCCGAGAAGGGCTTCCCGGCGGGGACCCCTGAGGGACCGGTCGCGCAGATGTCCTGGCACGGCATCGCGCACTCCGCCGCCGCCGCCGTGGCCTTCACCGCGCTGGCCGTCGCGGCCGTCGTGATGAGCGTCCGGTGCGCCCGCCGCCGGTCGGCGCCGCCCGCCGTGCCGGGCGCCGTGCTGAGCGCCGTCGCCGCGCTGGTGCTCCTCGTGCCGATGTCGCCCGACCGCATGAGCGTCCAGATCGCCGTGAACGGCCTGGTCGCCTTCACCTGGACGACCGTCCTCGCGGTGTCGCTGCGGCGTGCCGCCTGAGGCGAACGTAGAATCGGCTGCCACGATCAAGGGATTCACCATGAAATACCTGCTGCTCGGCTACACCCCGGCCGCCGCGTGGGACGCCGCCACCGCCGACGTCCCCTCCGAGGAGGCGCTGGCCGCCTTCGCGACCTACCAGAAGCTGGAGCAGGAGCTGATCGCCTCCGGCGAGTTCGTCGGCAGCGAGGGCCTGGGACACCCGGCGGTCAGCACCACCGTCCACCGCGACGGTGACAAGGTGGTCGCCACCGACGGTCCCTTCGCCGAGCTCAAGGAGGTCCTGGCCAGCTTCGCCGTGATCGACGTGACCGGCAAGGAACGGGCCGTCGAGATCGCCGCGCGCATCGTCGAGGCGCTCGGCGAACCGATCGAGATCCGCCCGATCATGGGTGCGGACTTCGGGGCGTGAACCGCGAGCTGGAGCACCTGCTGCGCACGGAGGCGCCGCAGGTGCTCGGCGCGCTGGTCCGCCGCTTCGGCCGGTTCGACATCGCCGAGGACGCGGTGCAGGAGGCGCTGCTGACCGCCGGGCGTACCTGGCCGGTCGAGGGCGTCCCGGAGAACCCGCGCAGCTGGCTGATCCGCGTCGGATACCGGCGCATGGTGGACCTGCTCCGCTCCGACCAGGCCCGCCACCGCCGCGAGCTGCGGGCCGGAGTGGCCGACCTGGCCATGCAGGAACCCGGGCGCCGGGCGAACCCCGCGGCCGAGAGCGACGACAGCCTGACCCTGCTGCTGCTGTGCTGCCATCCCGCGCTCGACCCCACCTCCCAGGTGGCGCTCACGCTGCGCGCGGTCGGCGGCCTGACCACCGCCGAGATCGCGCACGCCCACGGCACGACCGAGCCCACCATGGGCGCCCGGATCAGCCGCGCCAAACAACGGCTGGCCCGCGCCGGAGCCCGCTTCACACCGCCCACCGACGCCGACCGCGACAGCCGCGTGAGCGCTGTGATGCGGGTGCTCTATCTGATCTTCAACGAGGGCTACACCGCCACCGCCGGCGACCGGCTCGCCCGGGTCGACCTGACCCGCGAGGCCATCCGGCTGACCCGCATGCTGCACGCCGCGCTCGGCGACGACGCCGAGGTGACCGGCCTGCTGGCGCTGATGCTGCTCACCGAGTCCAGGCGCGCAGCCCGTACGGACGGCGGCGACCTGGTCCCCCTGGACGAGCAGGACCGCACCCGGTGGGACCGCGACCTGATCGCCGAGGGCACCGCGCTCATCGACGGCGTCTGGAACCGCGGCCGGACGGGCCCCTACCAGCTCCAGGCCGCGATCGCCGCCGTGCACTCCGCGGCCGCCGCGCCCGACCGGACCGACTGGGCCCAGATCGCCATGCTGTACGTGTGGCTCGAACGGCTCACTCCCACCGCGCCGGTCCAGCTCAGCCGGGTGGTGGCGGTGGCCCACGCCTACGGACCGGCCCGCGGCCTGGCGCTCCTGGACGACCTCAACCGCCGCCACCACCTGGACCGGCACCCGCTCACCAGGCAACGTGAGCACGCGGTCCGCGCCCACCTGCTCCAGATGACCGGCGACACCGCGCGGGCCGCCGCGCTCTACCGTCAGGCCGCCGGCCTGACCGCGAACCAGGTCGAGCAGCGCTACCTGCTCGGCAAGGCCGGCGATCTCAGCTGACCGGCCCCCGCGCCGGCACCGTGGGCGGATCGCCGGGGTGACACCCGCCGTAGCGGAACGAACCTTTCCGCCTGTCCCTCTACGGTGAGGGCGAACGCACCGAGGAGGAATTCGTGATCGAACTGTCGTGGCCGCAGGTCAGCGCGCGCCGTCTGGAGCGGGCGCACCTGGCCGCCCCCGCCGCCGACAAGGGCCAGGCCGCCGTCGTGGCCGCCATGTGCGGGGCGCACGCCCAGGTCATGTCGGCGGCCGAGCTCTCGATCGGCCTGCGGCTCGACGGCGTCACCCGCGCCCACGTGCGCGAGGCGTTGTGGGACGAGGGGACCCTGGTCAAGACGCACGGGCCGCGCGGAACCGTGCACCTGCTGCCGGCGGACGACCTGCCCATGTGGCTGGGCGCCCTGTCGTCGCTGCCCCCGGGGCCCGGCGGGGCCGAGGGCGTCCGGCTGACGGCGGAGCAGACCGACCAGGTCGTCCAGGCCGTCCGCGACGTGCTGGCCGGGGCCGACATGACGATCGACGAGCTGAGCGACGCGGTCGTGGCGGCCACCGGGCCGTGGGCGGGCGACCTGGTCATGCCCGCGTTCCAGGGCATGTGGCCGCGCTGGCGGCAGGCGATGCACACCGCGGCGCACCGCGGGGCGTTCGTGTTCGGGCCGGTCAGAGGGCGCAAGGTCACCTACCGCGCCGCGCCGGCCGCGCCCGTGCCGCCGGACGCTCGGGCCGGCCTGGTCAGGGCCTACCTGGCCGCGTACGGGCCGGCCACCCCGGCGCAGTTCGCCCAGTGGGTCGGCGCGACGGTGCGGTGGGCGGCCGAGGCGTTCGCGACGGTGGAGACCGAGGAGGTGTCGTTCGACGGGCGTCCGGCCCGGGTGCTGGCGGGGGACACGACGGTGCCGGACGAGCCGCCGCGCGGCGTGCGCCTGCTGCCGTACTTCGACGCCTACCTGATCGCGGGCCGGCCGCGCGAGCTGCTCTACCCCGGTCCGGCCTGGCAGCGGGCGCTGTCCGGGGGGCAGGCGGGCACCTTCCCCGTGCTGCTGGTGGACGGCGAGGTGCGCGGGGTCTGGCACCAGCGGCGCTCCGGCAGCCGGATCGACGTCACGGTGGAACTGCTGTCCGGCCTGACCGCCGCCCAGCGCGGCGAGCTCGACGAGCAGGTGGAACGGGTGGGAGAGATCCTGGAGGGCCGGCCGCGCCTGACCCTCGGCCCGGTCACGGTGGGCGCGCACGCCTGAGCTCGGGGAACGCGCATCGGCCCAGGCTGGACAAAGCGTCCGAATTGGACATAGCATCCGGGCGTGACGAACACGGATGAGCGCGTGCGGCTGTGGTCGCCGGTGTGCGAGGCGGTGGCCGCGCTGCTGGCCCCGTACGCCGAGGTGGTCCTGCACGACGTCCGCGGCGACCGGGTCCTGGGCGTGTGGAACCCGATGTCCGGGCGCGGCCCCGGCGCCCCGTCGCTGCTCGGCGAGCTCGACCGGCTCGACCCCTCGCCCAACGGCGTCTACGGGCCCTACGAGAAGCTGCTGGCCGACGGGCGGCGGCTGTCGTCGGTGAGCGCCGTGCTGCGCGACCCCGGCGGCGAGCCGTCCGCCGTGCTCTGCGTGAACCTCGACCGCACCCCACTGGAGCAGGCCGCGGCGCTGCTGGCCGCGTTCGCCGCGCCGTCGGCGCCGCGTCCGGAGGGGCTGTTCGAGCAGGACTGGACCGAGCGCGTGCGGCAGATCGTCGGCGCCTACGTCCGCGAGCACGGCCGGCCGGTGGAGCGGCTGACCCGCGAGGACCGCCTCGCCGTGCTGGCCGAGCTGGACCAGGCCGGGGTCTTCACCGTCCGGCGGGCGTCGTCCGTCGTCGCGGGGGCGTTGCGGACGTCCCGCTCCACCCTCTACGCCCTGCTCGCCGAGCTCAGGAGGAGCCGACCGTGACCCCGCTTCCCGACTTCCGGCTGGAGGTCTACTTCTCCCGCTGGGAGTTCACCGCCCGCCACCACCTGGCCGCCTCCGACGCGCAGACCATGACCATGGCCGAGCTGCTCGCCCTGGCCGGCGACGACGACAGGCACGCCTGGGAGACGCTGTCCCTCGGCTACACCGAGACCTTCGGCGACCCGGGGCTGCGTCAGGCCGTCGCGGACACCTACGAGCGCGTCGGCGCGGACGACGTGGTCGTCTTCGCGGGCGCCCAGGAAGCCCTGTACCTGGCCATGCAGGTGCTGCTCGGCCCCGGCGACCACGCCGTGGTGGTCACGCCGTGCTACCAGTCCGCCGAGACGGTGCCGATGGCGTTGTGCGAGGTCACCGGCGTCGCGCTCGACCCGGCCCGCGCCTGGGCCCTCGACCTCGACGCCGTGGAGGCCGCGATCCGGCCGAACACCCGCGTGGTGTCGGTCAACTTCCCCAACAACCCGACGGGCAAGGTCATCGGCGCGGCCGACCTCGCCCGGCTGGCCGCGCTGTGCGAGGAGCGCGGCATCCACCTGTTCAGCGACGAGGTCTACCGCGGCCTGGAGCTCGACCCCGCCCGCACGCTGCCGCAGGCCGCCGACCTGTCGCCGGCGGCGCTCTCGCTGAACGTCACCTCCAAGTCCCTCGGCATGCCCGGCCTGCGCATCGGCTGGATCGCCTGCCGCGACCGCGAGCTGCGCGCCCGCCTCGAACGCGCCAAGCACTACACGACCATCTGCAACTCCGCGCCCAGCGAGCTCCTCGCCCGCATCGCCATCAAGGCCCGGGACCGCATCCTGGAGCGCAACCGCGGGATCATCGCCGCCAACCTGCCGCGCTTCGAGACGTTCTTCGGCGAGTTCGGCGACCTGTTCGAATGGCGGGCGCCCGACGGCGGCTGCGTCACCTTCCCCCGCTACCTGGGGCCGGACGGCGTCGAGGCGTTCTGCGCCGAGCTGGTCGAGCAGGCCGGCGTGCTGCTGCTGCCCGCGGGCGTCTACCGCTCGGAGCTCACGTCCACGCCGGACGACCGGTTCCGCCTCGGCGTGGGCCGCGCCGACCCCGAGCCGGGCCTGGAAGCCTGGGCGTCCTTCCTCAAGGGGCGCTGACCGGCCCGGCGTGCGGGCCGGTCCGCTCGACGGCGGCCTGCACGCCGTCGAGCAGCACGGTGAGCCCGACCGTGAACGCCTCGTTCACCTGGTGTTCCAGGTACGGCTCGCCCTCGCCGGGGACGCTGCCCTCGCTCTCGATCCAGGCCACCATGGGGAAGCGGGCCGGGAAGCCCGGCGCGACCTCCTCCAGCAGCTGGGAGCGGGTGTGCCACCACTCCTCGTCCGACACGCCGGTGGCCGACGGGGCCTGCCGGGACTCGGCGACCGTCCGGGCCGCGCCGCGGACGAAGTCGAACAGCAGTGACACCACGCCGCGCAGCGCGGGCGGGCGCAGGCCGGTCTCACGCAGGATCGCGACCAGGCTCTCCAGCAGCGCGAACTCGTTGGGGCCCAGCACCGGACGGGCCTGCGACACCTGGAGCACCCAGGGATGGCGCTGGTAGAAGTGCCACAGATGCCCGGCCCACGCGGTGACCGCCGCCCGCCAGCCCCCGGCCAGGTCGTGGGCGGTGGGCAGCTCGCCCAGGGCCTTGTCGTACATGAGGTCCACCAGCTCGCCCTTGCTGGGGACGTAGGTGTAGAGCGCCATGCCGGTACGGCCGAGCCGTTCGCCGACCTTGCGCATGGACAGCGCGGCCATGCCCTCGGCGTCGGCGACGGCGATGGCGGCGTCGACGATCAGGTCCACGCTCAGGCCCGGCTTGGGGCCGGGACGCGACTCGCCCGGCTCCTCGGTCCGCCACAACAACGCCATCGAACGGCGCGCGTCCCCCTGCCCGGCGAAGACGACCACGGTACGACTCTCCTCTGCCCCGGATCTCTTTACGGCAGAAGATATCAGCGCTCTGAGTGGCAGGGCGGGGGCGTGCGTCGATCCCGGCGCCCCGCGGGGGCGCCGGGATCGAGGTGGGTGAGGGCGTCAGCCCCCGACGCCGACCCCCGCGCCGGGGCCGTAGCCGTGGCCGATCCAGTTGCCGTTGCCGCTGCCCGGCCAGTTGTGGCGGCCGTGGTCGTGCTTCCAGCCCCATTCGTCGTCGTCGGAGTCGTGCCCGTGCTCGCCGCCCTTGCAGGCGTCGGCGTCACGGGTGCCGGCGAACCGGCCGTACTTCGTGACGTGGTGGTACGTGGAGTCGTCGTTCGTTCCGAGGCTGCAGTTGTCCGGGTGCCAGTGCCTCTCGTCGGACCAGGCGTCCGCGGCGGCCACGCCGGCCATGCTGAACACCGCGGCCGCGACGAGCAGTGCACCGCCGGCGGCGATGAGGTTACCTCTCATGAGCTCCCCCTGTAATCACGAAGTGACATCGGCCATCACTATACGTAGCGATCTTGGACGCCCTCCGCAGCGCCACACCCGGTTTCCCCCAACAGCGGGCCCCCTACCAGCAAACTCCCGGACACCGGCAACCCCGGCCTGGCAAGGGCGGACGGGCCTTCCGCACGGCGTTCCGGCGCAAGCGGACGCCGGGCGCGCGACGCCTCCGAGTCAGCCGTTCTCCGGAACGAGCAGCACCTCGGCCCCCATCGGCAGATAGCCCGCGGCCAGGAAGGCCCGTACGCTCGCGGCGTTGCCCGGCGCGATCTGCGCCCACAGCGGGCCGGGCGTCAGGTGCCTGGCCGCCGCGGCCAGCGACCTGCCGAGCCCGCGCCCGCGGTGCTCGGGCTCCACCTCGACGGCCGCCTCCCAGCGGCCCGCCACTCCGCGGCCCAGCGTGACCAGGCCGGCGCCGTCGCCGGTGACCCACACGCGCACGGCGTCCCGGTAGCGGCGGGCCCGGACGACGCGCGGATGGTCGCCGGCGGTGAGCTCCTCCAGCGGGAGCGGGGGCGGCCCGGGGGCGGGGGCGGCCAGCGCCAGCAGGTCGAGGTTGCCGGTCCGCCTGCCGGTCGCGGCCTCCATCGCCGTCAGGAACGCCGGCATGAGCGGCGCCGACAGGTCGCCGGCGGGCAGCAGGGCGTGCACCCGAGCCGGATCGACGTCCGCGAAGACCACCGTGTGGGCGGTGAAGGCGATGATCCCCGCGTCGCGCTCCGACGGCTGGGGGAGGACGGTCACGCTGCCGTCGGGGGCGGGCGGGCGGCCCGCCGCCGCGTCCGAGAGAAGGTCGGCCAGGGTCTCCATGCCCTCATTCCAGCAGACCGGATGCGCAGCGGAACGATCAGCCCGAGGCCGGACTCCCGTCCCTGCGGAACGGTCACTCCGAGGGTGCGCCCCCGTCCGCCGCGGACCGTACGGCGGCCAGGTAGGCGTGGATGGCGTCCCGGTTGCGGGACAGGCAGTCGATGCGCTGCTGGATGCGGCCCGCCTCCGCCCGCAGCAGCTCGGCCAGTTCCGGCGTCAGGCACTCCGGATGCAGGTGGATCTCGTCGGGCTTGTTCAGGAACGGCAGGATGCGGCGGATGATCTCCGTGGTGAGCCCGGAGTCGAGCAGGCCGCGGATCTGCTGGACCCGGTACACCGCCGACTCGGGATAGTCCCGGTAGCCGTTGACGGCGCGGTCGGGGTGCAGCAGATCCTGCTCCTCGTAGTAACGCAGCATGCGCGTCGGCACGCCCGTACGCTGGGACAATTGTCCGATCTTCATGCTTCCCTCGGGATTTGCCTTCACACTGATGTGAAGGTTTCAGCATAGGCGGCATGTCTCCTGCGAAACTCCCGTGGGCGGGGCTGCTCGCGCTGTTCACGGCGGCGTTCACGGCCGTCATGACCGAACTCCTCCCGGCGGGCCTGCTGCCGCAGCTCTCCGCCGCCCTCGGCGTGCCGGAGGGGACGGCCGGGTTCCTCGTGACCGCCTACGCGGTCGCCTCCTTCCTGGCCGCGATCCCGCTCACCGCGTTGCTGCGCGGGCTGCCCAGGCGGCAGGTGCTGGTGGCCGCGCTGCTCGGTTTCGCGCTGCTCAACGCGGTCACGGCGGTGTCGTCGTCGTACGCGGTGACGTTCGCGGCGCGGGTGGGCGCGGGGGCGATGGGCGGCATCCTGTGGGCCATGCTCGTCGGGTACGCCGCCCGCATGGTTCCCGCCGAGCGCCGCGGCAGGGCCATCGCGATCGTCTCGGCCGGGATCACGGTGGCGCTGTGCGCGGGCATCCCGGCCGGGACGCAGCTCGCGGCGGCCGTCGGATGGCGGGCGGCGTTCGGGTCGCTGTCGGCGGTGGCGGTGGTCCTGGTGGGCTGGGTCCTGTGGAAGGTGCCGCCCTTCCCCGGCGAACCGGCGGCGCGGCGGGTGCCGTTGCGGCAGGTCGCGGTCGTGCCCGGCGTCAGGACCGTGTTGTCGGTGACGGCGCTGGTGCTGCTGGGGCACCAGGCGATGTACACGTACCTGGCGCTGTTCGCGGAGCAGGCCGGGTTCGGCCGTCCGGGGACCGTGCTGCTGGTGTTCGGCGTGGCCACGGTGGCGGGCATCTGGGTGGTCGGCGCGGTGATCGACAGGCGGCCGCGGGCGACCCTGCTCGTGGCGCTGGCCGCGGTGGCCGCGTCCATGACGGCCCTCGGTCTGTACGCCGGGTCCGCCGGGGTGCTGCTGGGCGCGGTCGCGTTGTGGGGCGCGGCGTTCGGGGGAGCGCCGACGCTGCTGCAGACCGCGCTGGTCATCGCCTCGGGGCCGGAGCACGCCGACGTGGCCACGTCGATGCAGACCACCGTCTACAACGCGGGCATCGCGGCCGGGTCGCTCACCGGCGGGCTGGTGCTGGAGGGCGCTGGGGCGGGCGCGCTGCCCTGGACCGCCCTCCCGGTGGCGCTCGCCGCCCTCGCGGTCGTGGCCGCCGCCCGCCGGCACGCCTTCCCGGCCCCCGGCGGCACGGCCCCTGGTGACCTGGCCCCCGGCGACCCTGTTGCCGGCAGCCGGGCCGCCGGAACGGGCGCCGCTAGAAGCCGTGCCTCGACAGCGGCGGCACCAGCTCCCGCTCCTCGTACGACAGGTGGGACAGCAGCGCGTCGCTGAGCAGGTCGACGGCGGCGCGCAGGTCGCCCAGGCCGCCGGGCTCGCCGACGAAGGCGACCAGAGTCCGGTCCACCCGTTCGATGATCTTGTGGATCGCCTCGTGCTCCTCCTGCAGCCGGTCCAGGACGGGCGCGAGCCCCGGCTCGGCGCGGCGCAGCTTCGGGAAGACCATGCTGTCCTCCCCGGTGTGGTGCATGGTGACGAGCCTGCAGTACGACTCGCAGTACGCCCCCAGCGTCCAGTTGTTCTGCCGCATCGTCATGGTCGCGATCTGCGAACGGGCCGCGCCCGCGTCGATCGTGCCGGCGGCCACCTGCTCGACGAGGTCGCGGAGCTGGGCCAGCTCGGCGCGCAGGTGGTCGTGCACGTCCACGAGGTGCTGCCCGGCGGCCTGCTCCGCCGGGGTGTACCGGCGGCCGGGGTCGGGGTCGGGCGCGGTGGGCCTGGTGGCCTCGTCCCAGACCTGGATCGCGGCGCGGGTCCCGGCGCGGTTGGCCGGTTCCGGCGACTGTCCGCGTCCGGCGGCGACCAGCTCCCGTACGGCCGGGGCGGTCTCGGCGGCGAAGCGCTCGATCTCGCGCGGATCGCCGGACATGAGGATGAAGACGCTCACCCCGTGGACGAGCGCGAGCTCGGCGAGCTGCGCGGCGGGCAGCGGACCGCCCAGGTTGAGCAGCCGCCGCACGTCGGACGGCGACCGACCGGCCTCCAGCGCGGCCTCGTCGATGACGGCGTTGCCCTCGCCCAGGGCGGCGACGTCCTGGAAGCGGGGGAGCGAGGGCAGCCAGCCGTCGGCCAGCCGCCCGGTGAGCCGGAGCATGCGCGGCTTGTACGCCCCGAGCCAGATCCCGATGTCGTGGGCCGGTCGCGGGCCGCGCTTGAGCCCGTCCACCCGGTAGTGCTCGCCGCGGTGATGGATGCCGCCGCGCGTGCCGATGTCCCAGACCGCGCGGATGATCCCGATGCCCTCCTCCAGCGCGGCCACGGCCTCGGACGGGGTGTGCCGGGGGCCGCCCATGGCCCCGATGGCGTCCCAGTAGCCGCCCGCGCCGAGCGCCAGCTCGAACCGTCCGTGGCTGAGCAGGTCGAGACTGGCCGCCGCCTGGGCGAGCACGGCCGGCGGGCGCAGCGGCAGCGGGTGCACGTTGCCGGCCAGCCGGATGCGCTCGGTGCGCGCGGCGACGAAGCTGAGCAGCGTCCAGGTGTCGAGGAGGGCGGGCTGGTAGGGGTGGTCCTGGAAGGTCACCAGGTCCAGCCCGGCGCGCTCGGCGAGCTGGGCGAGGGCCACGACCTCGTCCGCCTGCCCGGCGGCCGGGACGAGGTTGGCGCTGAACTGCAGGTCGTGACCGTAGTCGGGCATGAGGGGCTCACCCATTGGTTGGTTGTGCGAACTGTTGGTGTCGCGAAGTAAATTTAGTTCGTGCCGCCAACTACTGTCAATTACACTGGTCGCATGGTCGCCACCGAAGCCCCGGGTCTGAGCCTCACCGAGGCGCTCGTCCGCCTGGCGCACCTGGTCGAGCAGGTCTACGGCGAGGTCAGCAGGGAGCACGACCTGACCCCGCAGCAGGCCCAGCTCCTGTGCCTGCTGGTCGGCGGGCCCATCGGGATGACCGGCCTGACCCGGGCGCTGCACCTGGAGAAGTCGAGCCTGACCGGGCTCGTCGACCGCGCCGAGAAACGCGGGCTGGTGGCCCGGGTGCGCGACGCGCGTGACCGCCGCGCCTGCCTGATCGAGCTGACCCCGGCGGGCGCGGAGATCGCGGTGCGCGCCCACGACGGGGTGGCGGCCCGCCTGGAGACGCTGGCCGCCGGCCTGCCCGCGCGCCACCGCGACCTGCTGGCCGCGGCCATCGGGGAGATCCTGACCGAGGACACCGCCCGCACCGGCCGCGCCTGGGGCCGCCTGGAGCCCGGCCGCTGAGACGGCCGCTGGTCAGGGGGGCGTCAGGGGCGGGGGAAGACCTCCGCCAAGAACGACGTCAACGCCGCCGTCACCTCTTCGGGGCGTTCGAGGGGCGCCAAGTGGCCGGTCTCGGGCAGGTCGAGGCGGCGCGCGCCCGGAATGCCCGCCGCCAGGATGTCCGACACCTCCTGGATGCCCGGCACGTCCGACAAGCCGTTGATCACCAGCGTGGGCGCGGCGACCTCGCGCAGCCGCCCCGCGGCCGGCGGGGACAGGAACCGCTCCGACGACCTGGGCCCGGTCCAGGACCGCTGGAACACCAGGGCGCACATCTCCACCGCCGCCTCCCACACCGCGCCGGGCAGCGCGTCGCGGCCGCGGCCGGGCCCGGCGACCTGCCAGGCCGTGTGCGCCTCGGCCATCGCCCGCACGTCACGCGGATCGACGCCGGTCGCCCCGCCCTCGCGGTAGCGGGCCAGCCGGTCGGCGGGCACCGAGGTGTGCACGCGTTCGCGGGCCTGCGCCAGCATCTCCGGCGGCCACTGATGTCCGGCCAGGCCGGAGCCGACCAACGCCAGGGCCGCCACCCGGCCGGGCGCGGCCAGGGCGGCCTCCACGGCGTACGCGCCGCCCATCGAGCAGCCGACCAGCGCCGCCCGCCCGACCTCCAGCGTGTCCATCAGCTCCAGCAGGTCTTCGTGGTGGCACACCTCGCCCTCGGCGTCGCCGGACCCGCCGTGGCCGCGCCGGTCGTAGCGGATCACCCGATGACGCCGCGACAGCGCCGCGAACTGGTGCTCCCACATGCGCCGATCGGCCACCCCGGCATGGACCAGCACGACGGCGTCGCCCGACGCGGGCCCGGCCTGGTCAAAGGCGATCGTCATCCCCGCAACCTACTCCCGCGGGGGTGCGGGAGAAGGTCGCGTTCGCCGCGGGCTCAGCGTCAGGCGTAGTCGGGGGTCATGACGGCGGCCAGGGTCAGGTGCGGGGCGGCCTCCTCCGGGCGGCCCTGGCGGTGCAGGGTGCGGCCGAGGAGGTGGCGGGCGTAGGAGTCGTCGGGCGCCTCGGCGACCAGGCTCTCCAGGGCCGTGCGCGCCCGGCCGAGCTGGGCCGAGGCGAAGTACGCGCGGGCCGCCAGCAGCCGCACCCCGCGATCCGTGCCGTGCTCGTCGAGCAGCGGGCGCAGCAGCGTGAGCGCGCCGAGCGGGTCGCGCTGGTCGAGCAGCGACTCGGCGTGGCGCAGGCGCTCCACCTCGGCGGGCAGCCGCCGGACCGGGTGAGCGGCGGCGTCGGCCAGGAAGTCCCTGATCACGTCCGGCGGCTGGGCCCCGGCCAGGGCGCGGCCGCCCGCCACGATGGTCGGCGACGTGCGCACGCCCTTGGCCTTGCCCGTGAGCAGCAGCTCGCGCACCAGGCCGGCGCCCCTGCCGTCCCACGGCACGCCGGTCTCGGCGGCGATCGCCGACAACACGGCCGGGTCGCCGATGTCGAGGGTCTCGACGAAGTGGGCCGACAGGACCCGGCCGACCACGGCAGACTGCAGCGCCGCGCCGCCCGTCTCGTACGCCACGGCGATCAGCCGGTGCGCCTCCAGCGTGTTGGGGTGCCAGGCCGCGCCCCACTGCTGCCCGAGCCCTTCGTCGGCGGCGATGCCGGCCACCCGCAGCCGGTTGTCGGCCGGGGACAGGCCGGGCGAGCAGACCTGGAGCGCCTCCTCGACCATGGGGTCGCTCAGCACCTCGGCCAGCGGCTCGGCCTTCGCCGGCGCCGACGGATCGATCTGGAACGGCCGCCAGACCACCTCGACCGGCTCGCCCTCCCAGGAGGCGAGGGCCTTCTCCAGCCGCCGCTTCCCGATGTGGGCCCATCCGCAGACCATGTCCGCCCAGACTTCGATTCGCATGACGGGCAATTTATGCGACAACTGTCGATTAGTCAACATGTGTCGTATAGTGGCGGCGTGAACCCGGATGATCCACGGGCGCGGCGTACCCGCGCCCGTCTCAAGGCCGCCGTGCTGGACCTGGCCGCCCGGCAGGAAGTGGGCAGCATCACCATGTCGGCGCTGGCCCAGCACGCCGAGGTCAACCGCGCCACGATCTACCTGCACTATCCGGACGTCGACGCGCTGGTCACCGACGCCATGGAGGACGCCGTCACCGCCGTGGCGCGGGCGGCCGCCCTGTGCCCGCTCGACGCCCCCCGCGACCGGCCGCCGGCCCCGCTGGCGGAGCTGTTCGACCACGTGGCCGCCAACGCCACCCTGTACGAGCGCATGCTGGGCGGCCAGGGCAGCGCCCGCTTCGCCGCCCGGATGCGCGAGCGGCTCACCGAGGAGCTGACCGGCCGCTTCGCCACCGGCAGCCGCCCGGCGGGGTTCGAGGACGTGCCCGCCGACGTGCACGCCGCCTTCCTGGCCGGGGCGCTCATCGGCGTGATCACGCACTGGGTGTGCGGCGGCCGCCGCGACGCCGCCGCGGCCCAGTCGTTCTGGCGCCTGTTCCGGCCCCCGGCCCCCGGCTGAGCTCCGCCGCCGCAGCGCGCCGCCCGCTTGGTACGCTGCGTCGCGACATCGCCGGACAGGTCAGAGGCGTCGTTCCTCGCCTGGCAGCGGTCGCCCGCCCCGTCCCCGACCCCGACCCGACCGCCAGGACCACACGATGACCATGCTTCCCGACGAGCTCAGGACCGCCCTGGACTCGGCCCTGGCCCGCTTCGCGCCGCACGACCTGTCCCGCGCGACGGAACAGCTCACCGAGCGCTACCGCACCGGCCCGTCCGCCGCCGCGCCGCACCTGCGCACTCCGGCCGACATCGCGGCCTACGCCGCCTACCGCATGCCCGCCACGTACGCCGCCGCGGGCACCGCCATGCGCATGGCCGCCACGATGACCCCGGGCTTCGCGCCGCGGACGCAGCTCGACGTGGGCGGCGGCACCGGCGCGGCGGTCTGGGCGGCCGGGCCGGTCTGGCCCTCGCTGGAGCGGGTCACCGTCGTCGAGCACGACCCGCAGATCATCGAGCTCGGCCGGCGGCTGGCCAGGACCGCGCCCGTCCGCGACGTCACCTGGCGGCGCGCCTCGATCGACCCGGGGCTCGACCGGCCCGCCGCCGACCTGGTCACCATGTCGTACGCCCTGAACGAGCTGCCCGCGCAGCGGCACGCCGACGTCGTGCGCTGGCTGGCCGCGGACGCGACGATGGTGATCGTCATCGAGCCCGGCACCCCCGCCGGATACGCCAACATCGTCACCGCCCGGGAGACGCTGACCGGGTGCGGCCTGACCGTCGTCGCCCCCTGCCCGCACGACGGCCCGTGCCCGATCCGGCCGGGCCGTGACTGGTGCCACTTCTCCGTACGCCTGCCGCGCACCACCCTGCACCGCCGCGTCAAGTCGGGCACCCTCGGCTTCGAGGACGAGAAGTTCTCCTACGTGGCCGCCGTGCGGGGGGAGTGGCCGCGGGCGGCGGCACGCGTCCTGCGCCACCCGCAGAAGCGCAAGGGCCTGGTGTCGCTGCGCCTGTGCACCGCCGAGGAGGGCGTGCGCGACGTGGTCGTCTCCAAGCGGCAGGGCGAGCTGTACCGGCTGGCCCGCGACGTCGACTGGGGCGACGACTGGCCGGCCGCCGAGTGACCCGGCCGGGGCGGTAGGGTCGGCCGAATGGATCATGCTGAGGTGCTGGCGCTGTTCGACCGGCAGATGCGGCGGGAGGCGCGCCCCGACGGGCCGGACGTCAGGGTCGAGCGGGACGCCGACGTCGTCCGCCAGGTCGGCCCGCCGCACGCGTGGAACGGCGTCCTGTGGTCCGGCCTCGACGAGGGCAGCGCCGACGCGGCCGTCGCCCGCCAGGTGCGCTTCTTCGGCGACCTCGGCCTGGGCTTCGAGTGGAAGCTGTACGCCCACGACCGGCCCGCCGACCTGGCCGACCGGCTCCTGGCCGCCGGGTTCGCCGCCGAACCGGCCGAGACCGTGATGGTGGCCCGGGTCGCCGACCTCGACACCGAGGTGCAGCCCCCCGACGGCGTGAGCCTGGTGCCGGTCACCGACGCGGCGGGCGTGCAGGCGCTGGTCGAGGTGCACGAGCTGGCCTTCGGCGCCGACGGCGGCCGGCTGCGCGACCACCTGCTGGCCCGCCTGTCCGACGACACCGTCGTCCCCGTCCTCGCGGTGGCGGACGGGCGGGCGGTCAGCGCGGCCCGGCTCGACCTGTCCCCGGGCACGAGCTTCGCCGGGTTGTGGGGCGGCGGCACCGTGCCGGGCTGGCGGGGGCGCGGGCTCTACCGGGCGCTGGTCGCCTGGCGGGCCCGGCGGGCCGCCGCGCGCGGCTACGACTACCTCCAGGTCGACGCCTCCGACCAGAGCCGGCCGATCCTGCTCGGGCTCGGGTTCGTCCCGCTGACCACGACCACGCCGTACGTGCGGGACTGACCTCGCCGGTACCCTGGGCACACCCCGTCGTGACAAGGAGAGCGTTGCCCGAGAGGACCCCGCGCGAGCTCGGCCTGCTGGCCGACTGCGAGAGCTGTTTCGGCCTGTGCTGCGTGGCCCTGCCGTTCGCCGCCTCCGCCGACTTCGCCGTCGCCAAGGACGCCGGCCGCCCCTGCGTCAACCTGCGCGACGACTTCCGCTGCGGCATCCACGCCCAGCTCCGGGAGCGCGGCTTCCCCGGCTGCACCGTCTTCGACTGCTTCGGCGCCGGGCAGAAGGTCTCCCAGGTCACCTTCGAGGGCCGCGACTGGCGTGCCGCGCCTGAGACGTCCGGGCAGATGTTCGCCGTGTTCCCGGTCATGCGGCAGCTCCACGAGCTGCTGTGGTACCTCGCCGAGGCGCTGACCCTCGACGCCGCCGCGGAGATCGCCCCCGAGCTGCGGGCGGCGTACGAGGAGACCGAGCGCCTGACCCGCGAGAGCCCCGAAGTCCTGCAGCGGCTCGACGTGGCCGCCCACCGGGGTGAGGTCAACACGCTGCTGCTGCGTACGAGCGAGCTGGTCAGGGCCGGTCGGCGGGGCAGGGAGCACCGCGGCGCCGACCTGATCGGCGCCAACCTCAAGGGCGCCGACCTGCGCGCGGCCAACCTGCGCGGCGCCTACCTCATCGGCGCGAACCTGCGCGGGGCCGACCTGCGCCTGGCCGACCTGATCGGCGCCGACCTGCGGGGCGCCGACCTGTCCGGGGCCGACCTCACCGGCTGCGTCTTCCTCACCCAGGCCCAGGTCAACGCCGCCAAGGGCACCCCCGCCACGAAACTGCCCGCCGCGCTGACCCGTCCCGCCCACTGGACGGCCGCCGCCGGGCCGGAGCCGCGCGCCCGGCGCGGCAGGCAGGGCCGCCGCGGCCGACCTTAAAGGGACATGTAGTATCCCCTTTCATGCGCATGGGTGAAGGCGTCGAGTGGGGGCTCCACTGCTGTCTGGTGCTGGCGTGGCTGGAGGACGAGGCCCCGCTGCCCACCGGGCGGCTGGCGGCGCTGTTCGAGCTGCCGCCCGTCTATCTCAAGAAGCGGCTCCAGGCGCTGGTCCGCGCGGGCGTCCTGGCCTCGGTGCCGGGCGCGCAGGGCGGGTTCAGGCTGGCCAGGCCGCCCGCCCGGATCACGCTCATGGACGTCGTCGCCGCGGTCGAGGGCCCCGACGAGGCGTTCAGGTGCACCGAGATCCGGCAGCGCGGCGCGGGGGCCGAGGCGCCCGCCCGCGAGTTCGCGCATCCGTGCGGGGTCGCGGCGGCCATGCGCCGGGCCGAGCTCGCCTGGCGGCGCGAGCTGGCCGCCCAGACGGTCGCCGACCTCATGGACGCGGCTCCGGCCAACGCCCCCGACCGCGCGCGCCGTCACTACGAACGCCTTCGCGGCTGAATTCGACCCCGCCCGTGGGGCGCACACGTGGAAGGAGAATCGGGATGTTGAATGTCCCGAATAAGACGGAGTCCCGGGGCCTCGCCCCGACGCTGGTGCTGGCGCTCGGTACGTTCGCCGTGGGCACGGACGCCTTCGTGGTGGCCGGGTTCCTGCCGGACCTGGCCGCGTCGCTGGAGGTCACCGAGGGGGCGGCCGGGCAGTCGGTGACGGTGTTCGCCGTCGCGTACGCGCTGTCGTCGCCCGTGCTGGCCACCGTCGCCGCGCGGGTCCCGCGGCGGGCGCTGCTGGTGACGGCGCTGGTCGTGCTCGGGCTGGCCAACCTGGGGTCGGCGCTGGCGCCGTCGTTCCCCGTGCTGGTGGTCAGCCGGGTGCTGGCGGCGGCCGGGGCGGCGGCGTACACGCCGGGCGCGGGCGCGGTGGCGGCCGTCCTGGTGCGGCCCGAGCTGCGGGCGCGGGCGCTGGCCGTGGTGGTGGGCGGGCTGACGGTCGCGACGGCGCTCGGCGTGCCGCTCGGCGACCTGGCCGGCGAACGGCTCGGCTGGCGGTACGCGCTGGGGGCGGTGGCCGTGGCCTGCCTGGCGGTCGCCGCCGGGGTGTACGCGATCATGCCGGTGCTGCCGGGCGCGCCCCGGGTGCCGCTGCGCGCCCGGCTGGAGGTGCTGAGGCGGCCGGCGGTGACGGCCATCCTGCCGCTCACCGTGCTCGGGATGGCGGGCAGCTACACGGTGTACGCCTACAGCGTGCCCGCCCTGCGCGCGGTGGGCGTGGAGGGGACGGCGGGCATGCTGTTCCTGTACGGGCTCGGCGCCGTCCTCGGCAACCTGGCCGCCGGGTACGCCACCGACCGGTGGGGCGCGCACCGGGTGCTGCCGGTCGCGTACCTGGTCATGGCCGTCAGTCTGGGGCTGCTCGGCTGGATGGCCGCGGCCGGCCCGGCGGGTGGCCCTGCGGTCGGCGCGGCGGCCGGTGTTGCGGCCGGACCTGCGGTCGGCACTGTGGCGCTGGTCGGTGTGCTGGTGCTGGCGTGGGGGGCGAGCAGTTGGTGCCAGACGCCGCCGCAGCAGCACCGGCTCATCGCCGCCGCGCCCGGGGAGGCGCCGCTGGTGGTCTCGCTCAACTCCTCGGCGATCTACGCGGGGATCGGCGCGGGCACGCTGCTCGGCGGGCTCACGCTGCCGTCGGGCGCGGCCCTCACGTACGCGACCGGCGCGGCGCTGGCGGCCGCCGCCCTGCTGTTCGCCCTGGCCACCAGATCCGCGGGCGGCGCCCCCGAGTGACCCACGCGTCAGGAAGTGTGGTCGCCGAGGGATTCGAGCAGGTCGCGCAGGGTGGCGGCCAGCTCGTCGCGTCGTTGCCCGGTGAGCGCCGACAACATCCGTTGCTCGGTCGCCAGATGGTCGGGCAGCGCGCGGTCGATCAGCGCGAGCCCCTCGGCGGTGAGCGTCACGTGCACGCCGCGCCCGTCGGAGTCGCTGGGCGTGCGCCGCACCAGCCCCCGCGACTCCAGCCGGTCGAGCCGCTGGGTGACGGCCCCGGAGGTGACCATGGACGCGCGCATCAGGGCGGCGGGGGTCAGGCGGTGGGGCGGTTCGCTGCGCCGCAACGTGGCCAGCACGTCGAACGAGGCCCGGTCGAGCCCGTGCCCGGCGAACGTACGGCCCAGCTCGGCCTCGATGAGCCGGGACAGCCGTGACAGCCGCCCGATCACCGCCATGGGGGAGACGTCCAGGTCAGGGCGCTGCGCGTGCCACTGCCTGAGGATGTAGTCGACCTGGTCAGCCACCCTCGCAGCCTACAAGTGTCTTAGCGGTGAGGAAAATCACCTGGCCGGAACGTCGGCGTTCGGTTAATTTGTCTTAGTGCTAAGTAATCGAACGGGAACCGTTCTGCTGACCGCCCTCACCCCCGCCATCTGGGGGACCACCTATCTGATCACGACCGAACTGCTGCCGCCCGGCCGGCCCTTGCTGGCCGCGTTGATCCGCGCCCTGCCGGCGGGGCTGATCCTGATCGCGATCACCCGCCGGCTTCCCCAGGGGAACTGGTGGTGGCGTGCCCTGGTGCTCGGCGCGCTCAACATCGGGTTGTTCTTCGCGTTGTTGTTCGTGGGCGCCTACCGGTTGCCCGGAGGGGTGGCCGCCACCGTGGGGGCCATCCAGCCGCTGCTGGTCGCGTTGTTGTCGGCGGGGTTGCTGGGGGAGCGGCTGACCTGGCGCGTCGCGCTCGCCGCGGCGGCGGGCGTGGCCGGGGTGAGCCTGCTGGTGCTGCGCGCCGACGCCCGGCTCGACCTGCTGGGCGTGGCCGCCGCGCTGGGCGGCGCGGTGGTGATGGCCGTCGGGGTCGTGCTCAGCAAGCGCTGGCAGTCGCCCGCGCCGCTGCTGGCCACCACCGGATGGCAGCTGACGGCCGGCGGCCTGCTGCTCGCCCCGGTGACGTTCCTCGTCGAGGGGCCGCCGCCCGCCCACCTGACCGGCGAGAATCTCGCCGGGTACGCCTACCTCGCGATCATAGGCTCGGCCCTGGCCTACACCCTGTGGTTCCGGGGCATCCGCGAGCTGTCGGCCACCAAGGT
Source organism: Nonomuraea sp. NPDC049655 (assembly GCF_044465465.1). Classification (NCBI taxonomy): domain Bacteria; kingdom Bacillati; phylum Actinomycetota; class Actinomycetes; order Streptosporangiales; family Streptosporangiaceae; genus Nonomuraea; species Nonomuraea sp. NPDC049655. The sequence continues at coordinate 27,228 of NZ_JBITLS010000021.1, read as the reverse complement.
CACCTTCCTCGGGCTGCTCAGCCCGGTCGTCGCCACCGCGCTCGGCTGGCTGGTGCTCGGCCAGCGGCTCACGCTCGCGCAGGTGGCCGGCGCCGTCATCGTGCTCGCCGCCCTCCTCGTGGCGCAGCTCCAGCCCGTACGGCACCGCGCCGCGCCGCAGCCGCTGGAGGCCCCCGTGCCCGCGGGCGGGAAACGATGATCGCGTCCGACGCTAGGATCGGGCCGAGGAGGCCGGTATGAGCGTGCAGGCGTACCCCGTGACCGGGCCGGTGGCCGAGCACGGCGAGGGGCCCGTGTGGTCCGCCCGCTGGGGCGGGCTGCGGTGGGTGGACATGCTGGCCGGTGACGTGCTCGCCCTCGACGACTCCGGCGGCGTGCGGCGGCGGCACGTCGGCCCGGTCGCCGCGGCCCTGCGCCCGCGCGTGACCGGCGGTTACGTGGTAGCCGGCGAACGCGAGCTGCTGCTGGCCGACTCCGACGACCTCGACGCGCCGCTGCGCCCGCTCGGCCAGGCGTGGAGCGACCCCGGCGTGCGCATGAACGACGGCGGCTGCGACCCCGAGGGCCGCTTCTACATCGGCAGCATGCCCTACGACGAGACCCCCGGAGCCGGCTCACTCTACGTGGCCGGGCCGGACGGCGCGCTCAGCCCGGTGATCAGCGGCGTCACCGTCTCCAACGGCCTCGACTTCAGCCCCGACGGCGGCCTGGCCTACTACGCCGACACCGCCACCGGCCGGGTGGACGTCCTCGACCACGACCCGGCGGGCGGGCTCACCGGGCGCAGGCCGTTCGTGACGATCGACCCCGCCCAGGGCGCGCCCGACGGGCTGACGGTCGACGCCGAGGGCGGGGTGTGGGTGGCGCTCTGGCAGGGGTTCGCCGTGCACCGGTACACCCCCGGCGGGCGGCTCGACGCCGTGGTGGAGCTGCCGGTCGGCAAGGTCACCGCGGTCACGTTCGGCGGCCCCGGCCTCGACCGGCTGTACGTCACCACGTCGAGGCTCGGGGTGGACGCCCGGGAGCAGCCCGAGGCGGGCGCCCTGTTCGCGGCCGACCCCGGCGTGCGCGGCCGCCCGGTGCTGCCCACCACCCTGTGACGGGAGCGAAAGGCGATCAGCGGGGGTGGTCGCCGGTGGCGCCGTCGATCAGCTCGCGCAGGATGTCCATGTGGCCCGCGTGCCGCACGGTGTCCTCGATCATGTGGATGAGCACCCAGCGCAGGGTCACCCGGCGGCCCGCCCACGAGGTGCCGGGCTCGTCGAGGGGGAGGTCGGAGATCGCCTGGTCGGCGGCGGCGCGGGCCCGGCCGTAGAAGGCGACGATCTGCTCGGTGGTCTCCCGGTCGCCGATCGCGAAGTCGTCCTCGGGGGCGAACCACAGCGGCTCGGCCTCGCGGCCGAACGTCGAGCAGAACCAGCCGTACTCGACGGCGGCCAGGTGTTTGACGATGCCGAGCAGCGACGTGCCGGACGGTGTCATCGGCCGCCTGACCTGCTCCTCGCCCAGGCCCTGGAGCTTCCACACGATGACGTCGCGGTGCCGGTCGAGGCTGGCGTGCAGGCTCTCCTTCTCGCCACCGGATGGCGGCACTCCTCTTCCCATGCCCGCGACCGTAACAGCCGGGACCGACACGTTGCCGTCGCCCGCCGGGGGCCGCGATACTCCCTGCATGATCGGTCATATCGGCATCAACGTCCCCGACATGCGGGCGGCCAAGGAATACTACGACGCCCTGCTGCCGTACCTCGGTCTCAAGGAGTTCTTCAGCAGCGAGGAGGAGATCGGCTACATGCCGGCGAACGACAAGCCGGGCACGTACCTGTTCCTCTACCCCGCGCAGGAGTCCGGGGACTACTCGCGGCACCGCACCGGGCTCCAGCATCTGGCGTTCTCGCTGCCCAGCCGGTCCGCGGTCGCCGAGGCGCACGCGCGGGCGGTGGAGCTCGGCTCGCAGGTGCTGCACGAGCCCAGGGAGTTCCCCGAGTACCCGCCGCCCTACCACGCCGCGTTCTGGCTCGACCCGCACGGCGTCATGCTGGAGGCCGTCTGCCACTACGACCGCGACTGACCTGCGGCGATCCCGGTCCCGCGCGGCTGGATGGCCTCCGCCGGGGAAGGTTCCCCATGGGTGCCGCCGTACGACGTGCGGGCGTGGACCGGTGTGCGATCTTCAGGTGCGAGGGGGTGAGGGCTAGCCTGGAGCATGACGTCCCGCACGGGCCCGGCGGCAGGCCGGGCGTGGACGACGCGCGGCCCGATGTCATGATGTCCCCGACGCTCGACCGGGAGGAAACGATCGTGGGGCCTTTCGCGGGCGGTGGGCTGCCCCCGGACGACGTCGTCGTCGCGGCGCTGCGGGCCGGGGACGAGTCGATGTTCGCCGCGCTCCTCGACACCTGGTCGCGGGGGATGTTGCGGGCGGCCAGGTCCTACGTGTCCACCGACGACTCGGCCGAGGAGGTCGTGCAGGACACGTGGCTGGCGGTGATCGGCGCCATCGACGCCTTCGAGGGGCGCTCCTCGGTCAAGACGTGGGTCTACCGCATCCTGGTCAACACCGCCAAGAAACGCGGCCTGCGCGAGAGCCGCACGCTGCCGTGGAGCGCGTTCGAGCCGCCCGCCGAGCCGGCCCAGAAGGTGGACGGCCCGACGCCGGAGGGCGCGGTGCTCGCCTCGGAGGCGCGCGGTCTCATCGGCGAGGCGCTGGCTGGCCTGCCGCCCCGGCAGCGGATCGTCATCACCCTGCGTGACCTGGAGGGATGCACGTCCGAGGAGGTTTGCGAGATCCTGGAGATCTCGGCCGCCAACCAACGGGTGCTCCTGCACCGGGCAAGGGCCACGGTCCGCGACCGGCTCGAAGGCTACTACCAGTCCGTGAAGCGGTCAGAATAGGTTAAACGGTTCAACGTTCAGAGGTGAGGCGGTCAACGTCGTGAAGCGGTTCACGTGCGACGAGCTGGTAGAACTCATCACCGCCTACCTTGACGGCGCTCTTGACCAGCCCGAACGCGAGGGGTTCGAGGCGCACGCCGCGGCCTGCGCCGACTGCGCGCGGCAGCTCGACCAGTTCCGCGAGACCGTCCGGGCCCTGCGCGAGCTCCCGCCGGAACGCAAGTTGTCCGACGGCACGCGCGACCGCCTGATGTCCGCGTTCAGAGCCCGCCGCCACCGGAGCTGACGGCCCCTTGCCGCACCAAGAGCCGCAAAAAGGGCAAATCTCAGCAGATCATCAGATTTCCGTGTAACGCTGGCGGGTCTCGCGGGTCTGTAAGCACATGCGCCACGCGATGACCGGCCCGGCGGCCGGCGGGTCCGGCGCCTCGGGAGCGGCCGGCGAGCCGCTCCGGGGCGTGCCGGAGGTGGAGGAGTTCGCACGCCGGTGCTTCGCCCCCGCCCCGGGTGACCGGGTGGGGGCCGAGCTGGAGTTCCTGATCTTCGACCGGGCGGATCCGGCGCGGCAGGTGCCGATGGACCGGGTGAAGCGGGTCGTCCCGGCGCTGGCCGGCGGGAGCCGGGTGACGTACGAGCCGGGCGGCCAGATCGAGCTGTCGGGCCCGGCCGGGCCGCCCGCCGAGGCCATCGGACGGCTGGCCTCCGACGTGGCCGCCGTCCGCGCGGCGCTCGGGCGGGCCGGGCTGGTGCTGGGCGGCGTGGGGCTCGACCCGCTGCGCCCGGCCCGGCGGCAGCTCCGCCAGCCGCGCTACGACGCCATGGCCGAGTTCCTGGGCCGCCCGTACGGGCCGCTGATGATGTGCTCGACCGCGTCCGTCCAGGTCAACGTGGACCTGGGGGAGCGGCCGGCGGTCCGGTGGGAGCGCGCCAGGCTGCTCGGGCCCGTCCTGACCGCGGCCTTCAGCAACTCGCCGCTGAGCCGCGGACGCCCCTGCGGCTGGATGTCGGGCCGTCAGGCCGTCTGGGAGAACCTCGACCCGACCCGCACCGCCCCCGTCGACGGCTCCGGCGACCCGGCGGCGGCCTGGGCGGCGTACCTGCTCGACGCCCGGCTCATGCTCGTCCGCGAGGACGAGCGCCGCTACCGCGCGGTCGGCGACGGCTCGACCTTCCGCGACTGGCTCGACGGCGCGGGCGAGCGCCCGCCCACCCCCGACGACCTGGCCTACCACGCCACCACGCTGTTCCCGCCGGTCCGGCCGCGCGGCTGGCTGGAGATCCGCTACCTCGACGCCCAGCACCCGGACGACTGGCCGGTGTGCGTCGCCGTCACCCACGCGCTGATCACCGACGACCGCGCCGCCGACGCCGCCCTGTCGGCCGCCGAGCCCGTCGCGGGCCTGGCCGAGGTGGCCGCCAGGTGCGGCCTGACCGACCCGCGGCTCGCCCGCGCCGCCGAGGCGGCCTTCCGCGCCGCCGTCGAGGCGCTGCCCCGGCTCGGCGCGCCCGCCGACCTGGTCGACGGCGTGTCCGGCTTCGCCGCCCGGTACGTGAGCGCGGGCCGCTCCCCGGCGGCCGACCTGATGGACCTGATGACGGACCCGGTACGGCGCCTGCCGGCCTGGCTGAGCGGAGAAGGACGGGCATGAACGACATCAAGGAACGCATCGCCGCCGAGCTGACCGCGGTGCGCGACCGTTCGCTGACCTACACCGAGGCCGAGGACGACCTCCTGCTGCGCCAGCACTCCCCGCTGATGTCGCCGCTGGTGTGGGACCTCGCGCACGTCGGCAACTACGAGGAGCTGTGGGTGCTGCGCGAGGCCGCCGGCATCACGCCGCTGCGCCCCGAGATCGACGACATCTACGACGCCTTCAAGCACCCCCGCAAGGACCGTCCCACCCTGCCGATCCTCGGCCCCGAGGAGGCCAGGAGGTACATCGGCGGCGTGCGCGGCCGGGTGCTCGACGTGCTGGACGCGATCGACCTGGAGGCCGCCGCGCCGCTGCACCGCGACGGGTTCGTGTTCGGCCTGGTCATCCAGCACGAGCACCAGCACGACGAGACGATGCTGGCCACCTGGCAGCTGTCCCGGCAGCCCGGCCTGGTCCGCGACGGCGACCTGCCGCCGGGCCGCGCCACCGGCCCCGCCGAGGTGTACGTCCCCGCCGGCCCCTTCCAGATGGGCACCGGCACCCTGCCCTGGGCCTACGACAACGAGCGCCCCGCCCACCGGGTCGACCTGCCCGCCTACTGGATCGACCGGCTGCCCGTCGGCAACGCCGCCTACGCCGCGTTCGTCGAGTCCGGCGGCTACGACGACCCGCGCTGGTGGCACCCGGACGGCTGGCGCTGGCGGCAGGAGAGCGGCGCCACCGCGCCGCTGTTCTGGACCCGCGAGGGCGGCTCCTGGTGGCGCACCCGCTTCGGCCGCGCCGAGCCCGTCCCGATGGACGAGCCGGTCCAGCACGTGAGCTGGTACGAGGCCGACGCCTACGCCCGCTGGGCGGGCCGCCGGCTGCCCACCGAGGCCGAGTGGGAGAAGGCGTGCGGCTGGGACCCGGACGCCGGGCGGGCCCGCAAGTACCCGTGGGGCGACGAGGATCCCCGTCCCGACCTGGCCAACCTCGGTCACCGGGCGGCCCGGCCGGCCCCGCTGGGGGCCTACCCCGCCGGGGCGAGCGCGTACGGGGCCGAGCAGATGGTCGGCGACGTGTGGGAGTGGACCGGGTCGTGGTTCCAGCCCTACCCCGGGTTCCGCAGCTTCCCGTACAAGGAGTACAGCGAGGTCTTCTTCGGGCAGGAGTACCGGGTGCTGCGCGGCGGCTCGTGGGCGGCCGACCCGGCGGCGGTGCGGACGACGTTCCGCAACTGGGACTACCCGGTCCGGCGGCAGATCTTCACCGGCTTCCGCTGCGCCCGCGACGCCGAGAGGGCCTAGATGTGCCGGCACGCCGCCTGGCTGGGCGCCCCGCGCCCGCTGACCACGCTGATCCACGAGCCGCCGCACGGCCTGCTCGCCCAGTCGTACGCGCCCCGGCGGCAGCGCCACGGCACGGTCAACGCCGACGGCTACGGCATGGCCTGGTACGACCCGGCCAGGCCGGAGCCGGTGCGCTACCGCCGCGCCATCCCCATCTGGGCCGACGCCAACCTGCCCGCGCTCGCCGAGATCGCCCGCTCCGGCTGCCTGATCGCGGCCGTGCGGTGCGCCACGACCGGGATGCCGGTGGAGGAGAGCGCCACCGCGCCGTTCGCCGGGGGCGGCTGGCTGCTCAGCCACAACGGCCGGGTCGAGCGCGACGCGGTCATGGACCTGGCCGACGACCTGCCCGAGAGCCCCTGCGACTCGGCCTGGCTGGCCGCCGCCGTGTTCGCCCGCGGCAGCGCCGGGCTCGGCCTGGCCGCGGCGCTGGCCGACGTCGTCGTGCGCGCGGGGGAGAAGGACCCCGCCGCCCGCCTGAACCTGCTCGCCTGCGACGGCACGGCGCTCGCCGCGACCGTCTGGGGCGACACCCTCTTCTTCCGCGCCGACCGGGACGGCGTGTACGTGGCCAGCGAGCCGCTCGACGACCGGCCGGGCTGGCAGGCGGCGCCCGACCGCAGCCTGCTCACCGCCACGCCGGACGACGTACGCGTCCAGCCGTTGTGACCTTTTCAGGAGGATCTCGTGCCCGTCACCCAGCCGACCGTCCATGTGATCAACCATCTTGACCCCGGCTACCTGCGCCAGGCGCTCGAACACGACGTCAGGACCGGGCTGACGGCCACGCCCAAGTGGCTGCCGCCCAAGTGGTTCTACGACGAGGCGGGCAGCGACCTGTTCTCGCGCATCACCCGGTTGCCCGAGTACTACCCGACCCGCCGCGAGCTGACGATCCTGCGCGCGCGGGCGGCCGAGATCGCCGCCGCGAGCGGCGCCGACACGCTGGTCGAGCTGGGGTCGGGCACGAGCGAGAAGACCGTGGTCCTGCTGGACGCGCTCACTGCGGCGGGCACGCTGCGCGCCTACACGCCGGTGGACGTGGACGCCGTCACCCTGGAGGCGGCCGCGCGCCGGCTGGGCGGCCGCCATCCCGGGCTGGAGGTGCGGCCGGTGTGCGCCGACTTCGAGCGGCACCTGCGGCTGCTGCCGCGCTCGGGCAGGCGCATGGTGGCCTTCCTCGGCGGCACGATCGGCAATCTCGAACCGGCCGCCCGCGAGGTGTTCCTGAAGGAGGTGCGCGCCACCCTGCGGCCCGGCGACACGTTCCTGCTCGGCGCCGACCTGGTGAAGGACACCGGGCGGCTGGTCGCGGCCTACGACGACGCCGCCGGGGTGACGGCCGCGTTCAACCGGAACGTCCTGCGCGTGGTGAACCGGGAGCTGGCGGCCGGGTTCGAGCCGGCGGCGTTCGAGCACGTCGCCCTGTACGACCAGCGCAACGACTGGATCGAGATGCGGCTGCGGGCCACCCGGGACATGCGGGTACGGGTCGGCGCACTCGGCCTGACCGTGGACTTCGCCGCGGGCGAGGAGATGCGGACCGAGATCAGCGCCAAGTTCCGGCTGGAGCCGCTGGGGGAGGAGCTGGCCGCGGCCGGGTTCACCGTCCTGCGGTCGTGGACCGACCCCGCCGGCGACTTCGGGCTGCTGCTGGCCGGGGCGTGATCGCCGCACGCTGGCGGGCCGCCCGCTCGGCCGCGCCGCCCGGACACCTGGACGCGGCCGGCTGCAACGTGCCCAGCGACCGGACGCTGGCCGCGACGGTCGAGCACCTGCGGCGCGAACGCGATCTCGGCGGGTACGCCGCCGTGCCGGGACTGACCGCGCCCAGGGCCGCGCTGGCCGCACTGACCGGCGCGGACGCGGCCGACGTCGCCTTCCTGGAGAGCGGCACGGCCGCGATGGCGGCGCTGCTCGGCGGCTGGCGGCTGCCGCCGGGCGCCCGGGTCGGCTTCACCCGCTCGGAGTACGGCAGCACGCTCATGCTGCTGCGCCGCCTGGCCGCCGAGCGCGGCTGGACCCTCGCCGAGCTGCCCGCCGACGACGACGCCCGCCTCGACCTCGACGCCCTGTCCGCCGCCCTGCGCCGCGGCCTGGACCTGGTCACCCTGCCGCACCTGCCCTCCCACCGGGGCACCGCGCAGCCGGTCGGCGAGATCGGCCGCCTGTGCCGGGAGGCCGGCGTGCCCCTGGTCCTGGACGTGTGCCAGTCCCTCGGCCACCTGGACGTCACCGGCGCGCGGGCCACCGCCTACGTCGGCACCTCCCGCAAGTGGCTGGCCGGGCCGCGCGGCGTCGGCTTCCTGATCGTCCCCGGCCTCACCGAGGACATGGACGCGGCGGCCCCCGCGCTCGGCGGCCACGTCTGGCTGGAGGACCCGGCGCACAGCGGGCCGCTGCCCGGCGCCGCGCGCTACGAGAGCGCCGAGTCGGCGGTCGCGGCGCGGATCGGCCTCGGCGTCGCCGTCCTGGAGCACCACGCGCTGGGGCCGGACGCGGTCCGCGCCCACCTCGCCGAGCTGGGCGCGGCGGCCCGGCGCACGCTCGACGGCAGGGGCGGCTGGCGGGTGGTGGAGCCGCACGACGAGCCGACGGCCATCGTCACCCTGCGCCCGCCCGGCGGCGCGGACCCCACCAGGACGGCCGCGGCGGCGGCCGCGGCGGGCCTGCTGGTGGGCGTCGCGCCGGTCGCCCGCGCCCCGCTCGACCTGCGGGAACCGGTGCTACGCGTCTCGCCGCCCCCCGGAACCCGGCAGGAGACCCTGGACGCCCTGGCCCGCGTCCTCGACGGACATTAGAGCGGGCGGGCGCCAGAGCGGGCGGCGTCAGAGCAGGCGGTCGAAGCCGACCAGCAGGTGCGCGGGCCCGCGCAGCGACGCGCTGTGCCGGTACGGCGGCGGGCCGGCGGCCAGCTCCGGCCCGACCAGCCTGCTCACCAGCGCGCCCAGCGCGACCCGCGCCTCGATCCGGGCCAGCGGCGCCCCCACGCAGTAGTGCACGCCCCCGCCGAACCCCAGATGCTGGTTGTCCCGCCGCGCCGGGTCGAAGCGGTCGGCGCCGGGGAAGCGGGCCGGATCCCGGCTGCCCGAGGCCAGCAGCAGCGCCACGTCCGCGCCCTGGGGGACGGTGACCCCGGCGATCTCGATGTCGGCCAGCGTCGTGCGGGTGCGGAACTGCACCGGCGGGTCGTAGCGCAGCACCTCCTCGACGGCCGGCACGATCAGCCCGGGGTCGGCGCGCAGCCGCGCCAGCGCCTCCGGGTTGCGCAGGAACGTCAGCATGCCGTTGGCGATCAGGTTGACGGTGGTCTCGTGGCCGGCGATGAGCAGCAGGGCCATCGTCGCGATGATCTCCGGGGCGTCCATGCGCTCGGCCTCGCCGTCGGTGAGCAGCGCCGACAGCAGGTCGTCCGACGGGTGGGCGTGCCGCTCGCCGGCCAGCTCCACCAGGTACGCGCGCAGCTCCGGCGCGGCGGTCTCGGCCTGCCGCACCTCCTCGGCCGACAGCCCCTCGGGCGGGTCCAGCGTGCGGGCCAGGGCCGAGGCCCAGCCGTGGAAGCGCGGCTCGTCCTCCTTGGGCACGCCGAGCAGGTCGCAGATCACCGTGACCGGCAGCGGGTAGGCCAGGTCGTCCACCACGTCCATGGAGTCGTGGCCGGCGCGCCGGTCGAGCAGTTCGGCCACCAGCGACACCACGTGCTCCCCGAGCCGGTTGACGCGCTGCGGGGTGAAGTGCCGCATGACGATCCGCCGCAGCCGGTCGTGGTCGGGCGGGTCGAGGAAGATGAACGCCGGTTTGCGGGACTCCTGGCCGTCCTGGGCGTCCTGTCCGGCCATCAGCCTGCCGGAGGCGCCGAACGAGCCGGAGCCGCTCCTGCTCTTGCGCTCGTCGGAGCTGATCCGCGGGTCGTGCAGCAGCGAGACGATCTCGGCGTACGTGCTCACCGCGTACAGGTCGTCCCCCTGGCGGGAGACGGGCGTCTCGCGCAGCCGGGCGTACAGCGGGTACGGGTCCGGGCGGCTCGCCTCGTCCAGGACCTGCGCGAACAGGCTCTGCGTCACCTGGTGGGCCATGGTCGTCCTCCGGCTCTCATTCCAGCGGCGGCGCGGTCAGCGGCGAGCGGGGGTCGCGCTCGCGCGGCACCTCGCGCGCGGTCGGGCCCTGCCCGGTCACCGCGGCCGTCGGGCTGTGCGTGGACTGGCCGTCCACGGCCAGGCCGGCGGCCACCGGGAGCAGCGTGCGCGGCCCGTCGGCGGCCCGCAGGTCGGGCGGGAAGGGCGCGGCCGCCTCGATGAGGCCGGCGTAGGCGGGCAGCGAGCGCGGGGCGTCCACCGCGACCGCCGCCACACACCGGCCCTGGCGGCCGAAACAGGCCACGAAGCGGCGCTCGGCCACCGAGCCCTGCGTGACCACCACCTCGTCGGCGATCGTCGGCAGCCCGACGGACTTGATGCTGACGCCGAACTGGTAGGACCAGAACGCCGGCAGCCCCCGGTGCGGGCGCGGCCGGTCGGCGACCATGTTGTGCGCGGCGGTGGCCGCCTGGCGCACCGCGTTGTCCCAGTGCTCCACGGCCAGCAGCAGGCCGTCGTAGTGCGGGTGCGGCCAGCGCGCCACGTCGCCGGCCACGAACACGTCGGAGGTGACGATCGCGTCGGCGTCGAAGGCCCGGCAGGCGGCGTCGCACACCACCCCGCGCGCGTCGGCGGCCAGGCCCGCCCCGTCCAGCCATTCGGTGTTGCGGACGGCCCCGAGCGCCACCACCGCGACCTCGACCGGCAGGACGTCGCCGTCGGACAGGTGCGCCGCGCGCAACCGGCCCTCCGCGTCGCCCTCCAGCGCCATCACCGTGGTGTTCACCCGCAGGTCCACGCCGTGCTCGCGGTGCAGCCGGGCGGCCACGCTGCCGGCCGCCGCGCCCAGGGCGCCGGCCAGCGGGGCCGGGCCGCGTTCGGCGACCGTCACGGCCAGGCCCATCTCGCGGCACACGGAGGCGATCTCCGAGCCGGTGAACCCGCCGCCGATGACCAGCACCCGGCTCGGCCCGGCGGCGAGCGCGGCCCGCAGGCTCGCCGCGTCGTCGCGTCCGCGCAGGGTGAACACGCCGGTCAGGGCCGCCTCGGCGGGCTCGGGCCAGGGGCGCGCCCGGGTGCCGGTGGCGATCAGCACCCGGTCGAAGCCGATCTCGCGCCCGCCGGCCAGGCGTACCTGCCGGGTGCGCAGGTCCAGGCCGGTGGCGGGCTCGCCGAGCAGCCAGCGCGCCCGCAGGTCCCGCGCCGCGACGAGCGCGGTGTGCGCGGGCGAGGCGCGTCCGGCCAGCACCTGCTTGGACAGCGGCGGCCGGTCGTAGGGCTCGTACGGCTCGTCGCCGATCAGGGTCAGCTCCCCGGTGAAGCCCTCGGCGCGCAGCGTCTCGGCGGCCCGCAGGCCGGCCAGCGAGGCGCCGACGATCACCGCGCTACGCATGGTCGTCCGGCGAGCAGGTGATCGCCTGCACCGGGCAGGCCGCGGCGGCCTCGCGCACCTGCTCGCGCAGCGCGTCGGCCGGGGCGTAGTCGTACTCGAGGGACTCGGCGCCGTGGAACCGGAAGACCGCCGGCGCCGCGAACACACACTGGCCGTAGCTCAGGCAGCGGTTCAGATCGACGAGCACTCTCATGTCCGCCACGTTACGAACGGCTGCTCCAGCCACGTTCCAACCTGATCCCAAGTTTTCCTGATTTGCGAAACCTAGGACTCCTAGGGTAAAACCTAGGAACGTTAGGTTTCCTGCTGCGGAGGTGGATCATGATGGCTCGGGCCGGTCTGACGGCGGACCGCGTGACGGAGGCGGCCGGGGAGCTGGCCGACGAGGCCGGGTTCGACAACCTGACGGTCTCGGCCCTGGCGCGCCGCTTCGGCGTCGCGGACGCCAGCCTCTACTCCCACGTCAGGAACCTCCAGGACCTGCGCGTCCGGGTGGCGCTGCGCGCCGCCCGCATCCAGGCCGACGCGCTGACCGCGGCGGTGGCCGGCAAGGCGGGCAAGGACGCGCTGGCCGCCTTCGCCGCCGCCTACCGCGACTTCGCGCTCGCCCACCCTGGCCTGTACGAGGCCACCCAGCTCCGGCTCGACCCCGAGATCGTCGCCGGGTGCGCCGACGTCCAGCGCATCTTCACCACCACCAACGCGGTCGTGGCCGCCTACGGGCTGCCCGAGCCGGCCCACACCGACGCCATCCGGCTGCTGCGCAGCACCTTCCACGGCTTCACCAACCTGGAGGCCCGCGGCGGCTTCCAGGCGTCCCGCGACGTCCGCAGCTCGTGGGACGCGATCATCGACGCGCTCGACAGCGCACTGAGACATTGGCAGGTTTCCCCATGACCGGAACGACCGCGGCCCGGCCCGGCCTCGACCGGCGGCTGCTGACGGTCGCCGGGGTGCTCACCCTCGGCGCCTTCACCGCCCTGCTCGACGGCACGGTGGTCGGCGTCGCCACGCACACCCTGGCCCGCGCCTTCTCCGCCGACCTGGCGGCCACCCAATGGGTGACGACGGCCTACCTGCTCGCCCTGGCCGCGGTCATCCCGGCGACCGGGTGGGCGGCCCAGCGGTTCGGCGCCGGGGCGGCCTGGACCGCCTCGCTCGCCGTGTTCCTGGCCGGCTCGATCCTGTGCGGGGCGGCCTGGTCGCTCGGCAGCCTCATCGCCTTCCGCGTCGTGCAGGGGGCCGGGGCGGGCATGCTCTTCCCGCTCAGCCGGATCATCGTCGTCGAGGTGGCCGGGCGCGAGCGGCTCGGCCGGATGATGGCGCTGATGGCCGTGCCCGCCGTGTTCGCGCCCGTCCTCGGGCCGGTCGTCGGCGGCGTGCTGCTGGAGACGCTGTCGTGGCGGTGGGTGTTCCTGGTCAACGTCCCGTTCGTGGCGGCCGGGGTCGTCCTGTCGGCTCTGTACGTGCGCACCGCCCGGCCGGAAGGCCCGGCCGAACGCCTCGACGTGGCCGGCCTGCTCGGCGTGAGCGGCGGCCTGACCCTGCTGCTGCACGGCCTGAGCGGGGCCGGTGAGCCCGTGGCCGCGCTGACCGCGGCCGCCGGCGCGTTACTGCTGGCCGCCTGCCTGTGGCGGGCCGCCCGCACCTCCGGGCCGCGGATCGTCGAGCCCGGCCTGTTCCGCGACCGGGCCTTCGCCGCCTCCGCCGCGCTGGCCTTCCTGGCCAACTTCTCCCTGTTCGCCGCCGTGTTCCTGGTGCCGCTGTTCGTCCAGACGGCCGAGGGGGCCGGAGCGCTCGGCGCCGGGCTGGTGCTCGCGCCGCAGGGGCTCGGCATGCTCGTCGCGGTGCTGGCGGCCGGTCGGCTGATCGACCTGAACGGCAACCCGCGCCGGATCGTCGTCACGGGCCTGGTCCTGCTGGCGGCCGGGACGCTGCCGTTCGCGCTGGCCGATCCCGGCGCGGGCACGGCGCTGCTGCCGGTGGCGCTGTTCGTCCGCGGGGTGGGGGCCGCGCTCGCGGTCGCACCCACCATGATCACCCTCTACCACTCGCTGCCGCCGGCCAAGGTGCCCGCCGCGACCACCGCCAACGCCATCGGCCAGCAGGTCGGCGCGGCGGCCGGCACCGCCTGCGTGGCCGTGCTGCTCCAGCACGGCGGCTACCGGCCCGCCTTCTGGGTCACGCTGGCCGCCGTCGCGCTCTGCCTCCTGCCCGCCATGTTCCTCCCGTCCTCGAAAGCAGGCACGTCATGAACCCCGTCACCGAGAACGAGATCCGCTCGTCCTTCGTCAACTGCTCCAAGGGCGAGGCCCGCCGGCTCGCCGTCCCTAGGGGGCTGCCCGAGCTGCCCTGGCCCGACCTCGACTTCCTGGGCTGGCGCGATCCGGGGGCGCCCGAGCGGGCGTACCTGGTGGCCGAACGCGGCGGCGCGCCGGTCGGCGTCGCGCTGCGGCTCGGCCAGGAGGTGCGCAGGAGCTTCACCAAGAGCACGCTCTGCTCGGTCTGCGTGACCCCGCACGCCGGGACCGGCGTCGCGCTGTTCACCGCGGCCCGGGTCGGCGCGGCGGGGCGGCAGGGCAACACGGTGGGCGCCTACATGTGCGCCGACCTGGCCTGCTCCCTGTACGTCCGGGGACGCAAGGAGACCGAGCTGGGCGTCCGGTTCGAGTCGCTGAGCGTGGCCGAACGCGTCGCCAGGACCACGGTCAACCTGGACGCCTTCCTCGACAAGATCCTGCACGACACCCTGGCGTGATCCGGGTGTGGAGGGGCGGCGTCCGGCTCGCGCCGCGGGGCGGGAAGGACGCCGCCCGGTTCCCTTCCTCGGGAACGTGGCGGCCGGTGAACTGTCGGGGCTGCCTGCGACACTCCCCGGATGCTGATATTGGAACTGTTGCGGCCGACGTTGCGCGCCGCCTGGGGGCCCGACACCTGCGACACCGCCGCGCGGGAGGAGTGGCGGGCCGACAACCCGGCCAGAGGGCAGTGCGGGATCACCGCGCTGGTGGTCCAGGACCTGCTCGGCGGAGACCTGATCCTGGCCGAGGTGCACGCCGACGGCGTCAAGGTCGGCCACCATTACTGGAACGTGCTGCCCGGCGGCACTGAGGTCGACTTCACCTCAGACCAGTTCCACCCGGGTGAGGTCATCGTGAATCCCCAGCTCCAGCACCGTCCCCCGGACGCGCCGCGCCGGTGCCGCGAGCAGTACGAGCTGCTGCGCCACCGCGTCGTCACCGCGCTGTCCGGGCCGCCGCCCGCCTGAGACGCCATGTGACGCCATAATGACGCCATAGCGCATTGCGATGGCGTCACTTCGCGTGTCATGATGGCGTCATGGACCTTGCCCCGTATGTCGATCAACTCCGGCGCGAGCTCATGCTCGCCGCCGGGACGGGCGGCGAGGAGGCCCGTGCGCTGGCCGAACGCTTCGCCGCCACGTTGGAGTCGGCCGCCCGGCTCGCGCTGCTGGAGGCCCTGTCGGCCGCCGCGGACGAGATCACCCAGGACCTCGCGCCCGGCTCGGTCGAGGTGCGCCTGCGCGGCCGCGACCCCGCCTTCGTCGTGACGTCACCGCCCGCCGCCCACCCGTTCCCGGACCAGGACGAACCGCCCGTCAGCGCCGGGCCGGGCGAGCGGCCGCCCACACCGCCGCCGCCACCCGAGGCGGACGAGGGCGGCACGTCCCGGATCTCCCTCCGGGTGCCCGAGGCGCTCAAGCCGCGCATCGAGGAGGCGGCCGCGCGTGACGGGCTGTCCGTCAACGCCTGGCTGGTCCGCGCCGTCTCCGCGGCGCTCGACCCCGCCGACGCCACCCGCGACGCCACTCGCCGCGCCACCCGGCGCCCGGCCCCGCAGACCGGCAACCGCTACAGCGGCTGGGTGCGCTGATGACCATGCCGACCGATGACAGGGAGACCGGAATGCCGGCCTTCGACACGCCCCGCCCCATCGTCGCCGTCCTCGACCTGGCGACCGCCGCCGTCCGCGTCGTCGCGGGTGACCGCGGCGAGACCGTGGTCGAGGTCCGCCCGAGCGACGAGCACAACGACGCCGACGTGCAGGCCGCCCGGCACGTCCAGGTCCATTACGCCGACGGCAGGCTCACGGTGGCCGCCGACAAGGAGCAGGGCGCGCCGGCGCTCGGCTGGGGGCTCTCGCTCGGCAAGCTCGTCGAGTCGCCCGCCGACTGGGCGCGTTCGCTGCTGCTCGGCACGGGCTCGGTGGAGGTGACGGTCGAGCTGCCGGCCGGCTCCCGCCTCGACGCCAGGACGTCCGGCGGCCTGTCGTGCCGCGGGCGGCTCGGCGACGTCACGGCGACCACCACGTACGGAGACATCCGCGTCGAGGAGGCCGGACGGCTGCGCCTGAAGAGCACCCACGGCACCGTCTCCGTCACCCGCGCCCGCGGGCACGCCGAGATCACCACGAACCACGGCGACATCCGCGTCGGCGAGATCGACGGCACCGCCGCGGTCAAGACCGCCCACGGCGACGTGCGCCTCGGCGAGGTCACCGGCGAGCTGCGGCTCAACAGCGCCCACGGCGACATCACCGTGGAGCGCCCGCTGGCCGGCGTCGTCGCCAAGACCGCCTACGCCGGTGTGGAGATCCGCGAGGTGGCGTCCGGCACGGTCGTCATGGAGACCACCGGCGGCGGCCTGGACGTCGGCGTCCCCGAGGGCACCTCCGCCTGGCTCGACGTCAGCTCCCGGTACGGCACCGTGAACGTCGCCCTCGACCCCGGCGACAACCCCGGCGACGCGGCGCGGACCGTCGAGATCCACGCCCACACCACGCACGGCGACATCGACATCCACCGTTCCTGACGACCGAGGAGACCGACATGCCAGACGCGATCGTGGTCGAAGGGCTGACCAAGAGGTTCGGCGACGTGGCCGCCCTCGACGGCGTCGACCTGACCGTCCCGGAGGGGACCGTCTTAGGACTGCTGGGCCCCAACGGCGCCGGCAAGACCACCACGGTGAGGATCCTCACCACGCTCCTGCGACCGGACGCCGGGCACGCCACGGTGGCCGGGTTCGACGTCGTCCGCGACGCCCGCCGGCTGCGCGCCCGCATCGGCGCGTCCGGCCAGTACGCCGCCGTGGACGACCACCTCACCGGCGCCGAGAACCTGGAGATGGTCGGCCGCCTCTACCACCTGGGCGCCCGGCGCAGCCGCGAGCGCGCCCGCGAGCTGCTGGACCGCTTCGACCTCGCCGACGCCGCCGACCGCCCGGTGCGCGGCTGGTCCGGCGGCATGCGCCGCCGCCTCGACCTGGCCGGCGCGCTGGTCGCCGACCCGCCCGTGCTGTTCCTGGACGAGCCCACCACCGGCCTCGACCCCCGCGCCAGGATCGCCCTGTGGGACGTCATCGCCGAGCTCGTCCGGGAGGGCACCACCGTCCTGCTCACCACCCAGTACCTGGAGGAGGCCGACCGGCTCGCCGACCGCATCGTGGTGGTCGACCACGGGCGGGTGATCGCCCGCGGCACGGCCGAGGAGCTGAAGGACCAGGTCGGCGGCGACCGCATCCAGCTCTCGGTGACCAGCGCGGCGAGCCTGGACCACGCCGCCCGCGCCCTGGCGCCGCTGGCCCTGGGCGAGATGCAGGTCGACGCCGCCGCCCTGCGCATGACGATCCCGGTGACCGGCGGCGCGGCCGCGCTGACCCGGGCGCTCGGCCACCTGGCCGCCGAGCGGATCGCCGTACGCGACGCCGGGCTGCGCCGGCCCACCCTCGACGACGTGTTCCTCACCCTCACCGGACGCCAGGCCGTCGACAAGACCGAGGAGACCGTTCGATGAACGCCTTCCAGCTGGCCGCCGCCGACGGCCTGACCATCGCCAGGCGCAACGCGCTCAAGATCCGCAGAGCCCCCGACCTGCTGGGCGGCGTGATCATGCTGCCCATCGTGTTCGTGGTGCTGTTCACCTACGTCTTCGGCAGCATGATCGAGCTGCCCGGCATGTCCTACGGCGAGTACCTGCTGCCCGGGATCTTCGTCATGACGATCGTCACCAGCGCGCAGATCACCGGCTACACGCTCACCCAGGACCTGCAGAAGGGCATCTTCGACCGGTTCCGCACCCTGCCGATGTCCCCGACGGCGGTGCTCACCGGCCAGACCGTGAGCGACGTGATCATGAACGTCACCAGCATCGCCACCATGGCGCTCGTCGGCCTGCTGGTCGGCTGGCGCGTCCACAGCTCGCCGCCGGAGGCGGTGCTCGGGTTCGCGATGCTGCTGCTGTTCGCCTACGCCTTCTCCTGGGTGACGGCCACCGTCGCGCTGGCCCTGCGCACGCCCGAGGTGTTCAACAACCTCGCCACCCTCACCTCGTTGCCGCTGGTGTTCCTGTCCAACGCGTTCGCCGACTCCACGCGCCTGCCCGGCCCGCTGCGGCCGATCGCCGAGTGGAACCCGGTCTCGACGCTCGTCCAGGCCGCGCGTGAGCTGTTCGGCAACACCAGCGCCGCCCTGCCCCAGCCCGCCGCCTGGCCGCTGCGGCACGCCGTGCCGGTGTCGCTGCTGTGGTCCGTGCTGCTCCTGGCCGTGTTCGTGCCGCTGGCCACGCGGCTGTACAACAGGGCCGTCAGCCGATGAACACCGTCTCGGGCGCGGACCGCGAGCGGGCGGTCGAGCTGGTCCAGCAGGCGTACGCGGACGGCCGGCTCGACCCCGGCGAGCTGGAGCGGCGGCTCGAACTGGCGCTCACCGCCACCTCCGCCCGCGAGCTGGCGCCGATCGTCGCCGACCTGCCGGACGAGGTGGTCCGGCTGGGCTCCACCGGCGGCGCCGTCACCCGGACCGGCGACTGGGAGGTCCCGCGCCGCCTGTGCGTCGACTCCAGGTACGGCCGGGTGCGGCTCGACCTGTCGCGGGCCCACGTGCCGTACGCGCGCATCGACATCGAGCTGCTGCTGGCGTACGGCAGCGCCACGATCGTCCTGCCCGCGGGCGCCACCGCGAACGCCGACGGGGTGCGGTCCGAGTGGGGGCGGGTGACCTGCAAGGTCCCCGGCCGGCCCCGCCCCGGCCACCCGCACGTCCAGGTGACCGGCGACCTCCCCTACGGCCGCCTGCTCATCCGCCCGGCCCGCTGCTGACCCGGCCCCCGGCGGCTACCCGTTCAGGTGGCGGCGGAGGAAGTCGAGCTGGAGGAGGAGCAGGCCCTCGAAGACGTCCTCGTCCGAGGTGGGGGCGTGGGAGGCGCCGGACAGCGGCAGCACCTCGTGCGGGCGTCCCGCGGCCAGCAGGGCGGACGACAGGCGCAGCGTGCCCGCCGGGAACACGTTGTCGTCGGACAGGCC
Source organism: Nonomuraea sp. NPDC049655 (assembly GCF_044465465.1). NCBI lineage: Bacteria > Bacillati > Actinomycetota > Actinomycetes > Streptosporangiales > Streptosporangiaceae > Nonomuraea > Nonomuraea sp. NPDC049655. The sequence goes on along the minus strand of NZ_JBITLS010000021.1, from coordinate 8,559 downwards.
GTGGACGAGCTGCAGGGGGCGGGCCAGGGTGTGCGCCTCGACCAGGGTGGAGCAGGCTTCGTAGCGGTCGGGGTGGCGGTCCGGGTGGCCGAGGAAACGTTCCCGCCAGTGGGTGTCGTACAGACGCTGCTCGCTGGTGCCGGCGCCGGCGACGGCGGCGTGGAAGACGTCCGGACGCCGCAGCACCGCCAGGACGGCCAGCGTGCCCGCGAACGACCAGCCGCGCATCGCGACCCGGCGCAGGTCCAGCTCCGGGTGGCGGGCGGCGACCGCGTGCAGGGCGGCCACCTGGTCCGCCAGCACGGGGCCGAACATGTCGCCGTGCACCTCGCGCTCCCAGGCGGGGCCGCGGCCCGGCGTGCCGGCCCCGTCGGTGACCAGGACGGCGAACCCCTGCTCGGCGAACCACTGCGAGACGAACATCATGGGCGCCTGCTCGTCGGTGACCCGGCGCCCGGCCGGCCCCGCGTACGGGTCCAGCAGGACGGGCAGCGCCGGGTCGCCGGGGCGGTGCCAGGAGGGGAGGTGCAGGTGGCTGCGCAGCTCGCGCGCGGTGGTGACGAGCGACAGCCGGCGCAGCGCCAGCACCGGCCGCTGCGCCGCCGACGCCACCTCGACCCCGCTCCCCGTCGGGGACGCCGTCCCAGGGCCTTCCACGCGGACGCGCTCGCCCGGGTGCTCGGCGGTGCGGATGACGTGGACGAGGGTGCCCCCGCGCCGGGTCCCGCCGTGCACCCCGGGCGCGACGCTGAGCCGGTGGGCGCCCGCCGCCGGGGTGTGCAGCCACAGGTGGGTCTGCGCGGGGTCGTCGGAGGCGGTGAAGAGCACGTCCTCGCCGTCCACGCCGAGCACCGCCTCCAGGTGCAGGCCGGGCGGCGTGACCGGGACGCCGCCGACGGTGAGCCGCCGCGTGCCGTCCAGGTCGGCGTGGGCGACCAGCCGGCCGGAGCCGGTACGGGCGGGCGTGCCCGGGACGAGCTGCACCCAGTACGGATCGTGCTGCTCGGCCAGCAGCCGCGTCCGGCCGGAGTCCGGGTCGGCGGCCAGCACGCGGACCGTCCGCTGGTCCCTGCTCTGCACCGACAGGTACGGGCCGTGGGCGTCCCAGCCGGCGGCCGTCACGTACTCGAAGGCGGTCCGGTCCCAGGCGACCTCGACGCGCCCGCCGTCCATCGCGCCGTCCACCCCGGCGATCCAGAGGGTGACGTCGGCGTTGGCGGTGCCGGCCGCCGGGTACCGCACGGCCCGGGGCGGGCGCGCGGGCTCGGCGGGGTCGCCGACGTGCCAGAGCGTGACGCCGGCCTCGTCCACCCGGGCCGTCAGCAGGCGGCCGCCGTCGGGGGACCACCAGTAGCCGCGGGATCGGCCCATCGAGGCGGACGCGGCGTACTCGGCCACGCCGAACCGCACGTCCGGCCCGTCGGGCTCGGCCACGACGTGGTCGCCGGCGCCGTCCGCGCCGATCACCCGCAGCGCGCCGCCGGAGAGGTAAGCGACCAGCCGCCCGGCCGGGTCGGGCCGCGGGTCACGGGCCGTGCCGAGCGCCGGCAGCGTACGGGCCGCGCCGGTGGGGACGTCCACCGCCCACAGCGCGCCCGCCAGGGCGAACACCGCCAGGCCGGCCGCGTCGTCCGTGGCGTAGGAGCCGATCCCCTGAGCGCCGCCGCCGGTCAGCGCGGCGGGGTCGGCGAGCAGCCGCTCCTCGCCGGAGCCGGCGTCCAGGGCCCAGAGGCAGGTGACCGGGTCGTCGCCGGCGCGGCTGCGCAGGAACAGCACGACGGAGCCGTCCGCCGAGACGGTGAAGGCCGAGGGGGCGCCCAGGGTGAACCGCCGGGTGCGGGCGAACTGCCGGGGCAGGCTGATCTTGGTGTCGTCGTCGTGGTGCGGCATATGTGCCTGGTTCCTCTCACGGTGGTCCGGTTGTCGGGCACGACAAAAAGCGCACACCGTAGTGGTGTGCGCTTCGTTCGTGTCAGGTGATCGGCGGGACTTCTCGCGCGGCTCCCGCGGCCGCCTCCTGCTCGCCGGGACGATCTCCGCGGCCGAGCTCCCGGACATTTTACTACGTGATCATCCGCGTGGCGGCGTGCGCGTGACCGGGGGAGATCCCCGGCGGCCGCCCGCGTCGGGCCGGATCGGCTCTGGTACTGTGACGGTCTCTGGCCGAGAACGTCCGTAGGAGGTGAGACCCATTACCGCTTCGTCAGGCTGGGGCTCCCTTCCGGCACACGTCCGGCCCGCCTGGGCCAGGTGACCGCGGGGAGCGCCCATCGGCATCCCGAAAGGCTCCCCATGTCCCCCTCCCCGATCCCCGTGTCCGCCGTCGTCGCCCGGCTGCGCGCCGCCGGCTGCGTCTTCGCCGAGGACGAGGCCGAGCTGCTGGTCTCCACCGCCCGTACCCCCGCCGAGCTGGCCGGGATGGTCGAGCGCCGGGCCGGCGGGCTGCCGCTTGAGCACGTCCTGGGCTGGGCGCGGTTCTGCGGCCTGCGCGTCGCCGTCGAGCCCGGCGTGTTCGTGCCGCGGCCGCGCACCGAGTTCCTCATCCGTCAGGCCGTCGCGCTGGCCCGCCGGGCCGGCCGCCCGCCCGTCGTGCTCGACCTGTGCTGCGGCACGGGCGCGATGGGCGCCGCGGTCGCGGCGGCGCTGGGGGAGGGGGCCGAGGTGCACGCGGCCGACCTCGACCCCGCCGCCGTGCGCTGCGCCCGGCTCAACCTGCCCGGCGGCCACGTCCACCAGGGCGACCTGTACGACGCCCTGCCCGGCTCGCTGCGCGGCCGCGTCGGCATCCTGATCGCCAGCCCGCCCTACGTGCCGACCGAGTCGGTCGGCCTGCTGCCGCCCGAGGCGCGCCTGCACGAGCCGCTGATGGCGCTCGACGGCGGCGGCGACGGGCTCGACGTGGTGCGGCGGGTGATCGCGGGCGCGTCCGGCTGGCTCGCGCCGGGCGGGCACCTGCTGGTGGAGACCAGCGAACGGCAGGCCGCGGCCACCGTCCGGGCCGCCGTGGCCGCGGGGCTCCCGGCGCGGGCCACGGTCTCGGAGGAACTGGACGCCACCGCCGTCATCGCCACCCGCCCCGCCTGAGGCCCGTACCCACGCGAACCGGACAACGCCCGCCTGAGGCCCGTACCCGCGCGAACCGGACTACGGCGGATCGGGCCGCGGCGGCGCTGCAGGGGTCGGGGGCTCCGGGGGCGGGCAGCGCGGTGCCCGGCGCGCCGGAGCGTGCCGGGCACCGCCCGCGTCCTCCTTACGGACGCTGCGGGCGGGTGGGGTTGGCGGTGGTCCCCGTCGTGGTCCCGGTGGTACCCGTGGTCCCGGTGGTACCTGTGGTTCCTGTCGGGCGGGTGGTCATGTGCTCAGCCGTCCCCACCGGGTTGCGGCCCTTGCGCAGGCCCGCCAGCCCCAGCAGTCCGAGCAGCCCCAGCAGGCCCCACAGACCGCCGTTGCCGCCGCCCTCGTCGTATCTGTTCTCGGTCGGTTGCGGGCTCGGCGTCGCCTGGCTCTGGACGACGGGCGTGTCCGCCACAGCGGTGGCGGCCGGGGCCAGCGCCAAGCAGAATGCCATCCCCAGGCCGGTGAGCGTCTTGCGCATGTGGGTTCCCCCGGATCCGGCGGCCCTCAAGGCGGAGAGCCGCCTGTCGCGCCTTCCGGGCGACGGCCCGGAAGGTTCCCCCGAAATGGAGCGAGAACTCCATACTCGCTGGTAGACCTACCCTCACGCGCGAAAACAATCCCCACAAACCAGGACATACCGCCATAGTTGGGACGGCAGGCGTTCAGGCGATGGCCGCCAGGAGGCCGGTCAGCGCGTCGGCCTGGGCCAGCCCGCTGGCCGCGGCGATCTCGTCCAGGGTCTGCGCCGGGCGCACCTCGCTCAGCCGGACGTCGCCGTCCGCCGTGACGGTGAAGCCGTGCACCGCCGGATAGGGCAGGCTGTTGTAGGCCCACGGGGTGGAGAAGTAGTAGGCGCCGGTGTCGTGCAGCACGACGATGTCGCCCTCGGCCAGCTCCGGCAGCTCCCTGGCGTGCGCGACCACGTCACCGGCGAAGCAGCACGGGCCCGCGACGTCCTGGGCGAGCAGGGGGCCGTCCTTGGGGTCGCCCGCCGGGCCGTACGCGCCGACCCGCAGCGGCCAGGCGTCCGGCATGAGCACCGTGCGGGTGGCGACCTGCGCGCCCGCGTGGGTGATCGCCACCCGACGCCCGCCCGCGTCCTTGGTGTACTCCACCAGGGCCGCGACGAAGCCGTTCTTGGCCAGCAGCGACCGGCCGAACTCGGTGACCAGCGCGTACCGGCCGTCGAACAGCCCGGGGACGGCCGCGCGCAGCGTGGCGACGTAGTCGGCGTAGGTGGGGGCCACCTCGTCGCCGTCGAAGTTCACCGGCAGGCCGCCGCCGATGTCGATGCTGGTGATCTGCCGGACCCCGAGCGTCGCGTTGATCTCCTCGGCCAGCCGGTAGGTCTCGGCGATGCCCGCCGCGATCAGCTCCAGCGGGCAGCCCTGGGAGCCGACGTGCGCGTGCAGGCGGGTCAGCCACGGCCGTTCGGCGAAGGCGCGGACGACGGCCTCGCGGGCCCCCGGGTCGCGCAGCGCGACGCCGAACTTGGAGGTGGCGGTCGCGGTGCTCATCGCGCCGATCGTGCCGGTGCCGACCTGCGGGTTCACCCGCAGCCCCAGCACCGAGGAGGAGTCCGGCGCGCGCAGCTCGTCGATGCGGCGCAGCTCGGCCAGGCTGTCGGCGTTGACCGCGACGCCCAGGGACAGGGCCTGGCGCAGCTCCTCGCGGGTCTTGGCGGGGGAGTCGAAGACGATCGTGCCCGGCGCGAACCCGGCGTCCAGCGCGATCCGCAGCTCGCCGGGGCTGGCCACCTCACACCCCATGCCCGAGGCGGCCAGCAGCCGCAGGACGGGGATCAGCGACGCGGCCTTGGCGGCGAAGGTGTGCAGCACGTCCGGGACCTCGCCGAACGCCTCGTGCAACGCCCTGACCGAGTCCCGCACGCCGGCGGTGTCGACGAAGCCGGCGACCGGCTCGCCCGGGCCGAGCGCGCCGGCGCGTACGGCATGGCGCAGCACGTGGGCGGCGCGTTCGGCGGTGGTGCCGCGGGCCGGGGCGGGCGCGAGCGTGGCACTGCTCTGGATCACGTCCAAGGCTCCTGGATGCATCGGGAAAGAGGGAGTTTCGGAGGGGGGCCAGACGAGATTCGGCCATGACCGCAGGCCAAGTCTTCAGCCGGGCGGACAAAGCCCGCATACGGCTTTGTCCACCCGGCCAAGGAAAATCCGGAGCCCCAGGTCAGGCGGCCAGGCGGACGGCGAGGGTGAGCAGCAGCCGGGTGTCGGGGTCGTCGAGATCGACGCCGAAGCGCTCGCGGACGCGGCGCAGCCGGTAGCGCAGGGTGTTCGGGTGCAGGACCAGCCGGCGTGCGGCGCGGCCGACGTCCCCGGCGGCGTCGAGGTAGGCGGCGATCGAGCGGACCAGCTCGCCGCCCGCCGCCAGGTCGGCGTGGACCAGGTCGTACACCGGGCCGCTGCCGCGTTCCCACACCGGGCGGACGGCGTCCAGGACGCGCAGCACGTCCAGGGCGGGGCCGAGGTCGGCCGCCAGGGCGTGGCGGGGGCCGGCGTCGCGGGCGCGCAGGACCCGTACGACCAGGTCGGCCTCCTCCCGCGAGCCCGCCGCGACCAGCGGCGAGGCGGCCACCGACCCCGCCCCCACCAGCACCGCGGCGGCGCCCGGCGTCGAGGCGGCCAGCCCGTCCAGCTCCCGGGCCAGCCCGAGCACGTCCCGCTCGTCGCCGCCGCGCACCGGCACCAGGGCCAGCACCCGGCCGGTCTCCCGCAGCACCCGCACGCCCGTCCGGTAGGAGGCGGCGTGCAGCGCGAGCACCTCCAGCACCCGCTCACCGGCCGGGCCCCGGGCCGCCGCGCCCTCGCCCGCCGCGTCGGGGCCGGTCTCGGCGATCACGACGGCGCAGCGCAGGTCGGGCGGCAGGCCCAGCGTCCAGGCGTGGGTGCTCATGTCGCCCTCGCCGCCCAGCAGCCCGCGCAGCGCGTGCTCCTCGCGCAGCCGCGCGCCGCTCTCCCGCAACCGGTGCTGCACCAGGTACGGCACCGCCACCTCCGCGGCCCGGCTCAGCGCGCTGGCCGCGTTGGGCGACAGGCTGCGGCCGTCGGCGGCGGCCCAGATCGAGCCCAGCATCTCCCGCCCGCTCCGGATGGCGATGATCAGCCGCTCGGGGGTGTCGCCGTCGGCGGGCCGGTGGATCACCTCGCCGGAGGACCACAGGGTGCGCAGCAGGCCGCTGCGGCGCAGTTCGTCCACCCGCCAGTCGGGCACCCGGCCGCCCAGGATGGTGGAGCGGCGCAGCTCGTCGGCCTCCGGCCCGGTGGCCGAGTGCGCCAGCACGCGGAACTGGGTGTCCTCGATGGTGATCGAGCCGCCGGTGAACTCGGCGACCACCGACGCCAGCGCGGCCAGCCCGCCGCCCGCCGTGGCCTCGGCCATCCGGTCGCCGCGTCCCGCCTCGCCGTAGGCGGCGGCCGAGCGCAGCAGGGTCGCCACGTCGTCCCAGTCGGCCCACTCGGCGCGCGCCAGCAGGGCGATGCCGACCTGCTCGGCCGCGTCGAGCGCGTCGTCGGCCAGGTCCTCGCCCGCCCGCACGACCACCGCCGCGGCGCCGCGCCGCGCCGCCTCGCGGATGGAGGCGGTGGCCGCGCCGGTGGAGTGGAACAGCCCGGCCGCGAGCACGATGCGGCCCGCGTACGAGCGGGCGGGCCCCTCGTCGCCGATGATCATCCCGGACACGTGCACGTCCTGGCCCGACGGCGCGAGCAGCAGCCGCAGGACGCCGCCCTCGTCGAAGGCGAGCAGCTCGCGGAGGGTGATCTGCCCCCGTTTGTTCATGACGGGGAGCATACGCAGGTCACGACGCCTGGCAGGCTGGGGGCCATGCGATTCGGCGTACGCCAGTTCGAGCTGGCCCTGATGCACCGCATGCGCGACCTCAACCCGCGACGCGTGGAGCAGGCGCTGGCCGACCTGGACGCCTCCCGCGCCGAGCTGCGCGCCGCCCACGCCCACTGGACCCGGCTGGCCCACGCCCCTCGGGCGCCCAAGGGACGGGCCGCGCTGCGGATGGCGCTCGGCCCGCCCGCGTACGCCGGCGAGGCCCCGTTCGGCAGCCTGACCTGCGACGTGGCCCGCTGGCGGCTGCCGTCCTGGCCGGAGTTGGAGTTCGAGGCGCTGACCGGCCCCGGCGGCGAGGTGTGGAACCTGTGGTTCGTGCGGCCCGGCGGCGACCGGCGGCTGTCGGCCGCCGACCTGACCCCGTGGGGGTGCGTCGTGGCCGACGTCGCCGCGAGCTTCCCGGTGCGCTTCCAGGGCGAGGGGGCGGCCCCGCACCACTGGGCGGTCGACTTCGCCTGCGAGGGCACGTCCCGCCGTGCCCTGTTCGTGTACGGCCTCCTCCAGCGTCTGGGCTGACGCCCCGGCGCGCCCCCATGCCACCCGGCCCCCGCCTTCGCGTCGGTGGCACGTTCCACAGGCGGCCGGAGGTCAGGCGGTGACGAAGTCGGCGACGACCATCGTGGCGTCGTCCTTGGGCGCCGCGGCGGCCACCTCGTCGTACAGCCGGTCCAGGCAGGCGGCCGGGGACGGGCCGACGGCCAGCAGCTCGGTCAGCCGGTGCTCGCCCAGCGCCTTCAGCACGCCGTCGGTGACGACCGCCACGCGGTCGCCCGGCCGCAGCGGCACGGTGCCGACCTCGGGGTTCAGCGTGGAGGCCAGCCCGATCCCGCGCAGCAGCGGCCCGTCGTCGAAGGAGTGCGACGTGGTGAGCCGGCGCGGCTTGCCGCCCTTGGCGCAGTGCCAGATCGCGCCGTTGCCGACGTGGGCGAAGCGCAGGCACGGCGTCTCCCCGGGGACGAGCACCAGCAGGTCCATCGTCGTGACCAGCGCCGGCCTGGACGGCGTGCGCAACGCGGCCCGCCGGACGGCCCGGTGGGCGGCCTGGGCGCACTCGTCCATGTCCTCCTCGCGCCGGGCGGAGTGCTGCGGGCGGGCGGCGACCACGGCGCCCAGGGCCAGCGCGGCCGCCGTGTGCGCGACCTCCGTGCCGCCCTGCCCGTCGGCCAGCGCGATCAGCCGCTCCTGGACGACGTAGGCGTCGGAGGGGTGGCCGTGCGAGCCGTCGTACGTGCCGCCCGCGGTCACCAGCCGGGGCCGCGCCGCCGGCATGCCGGGCGGCCAGTCCCCCCGGCGGCCCCGGACCGCCATCACCGAGAGGCAGCCGAGCAGAATCGAGATCGAGAAAACAGTCATGATCGTCCCTCCCGTCGCGCGCGACGACACCTGCCCAGTACATCCCTCTTGCGCGGGATGCGACTGACGGCCGATCAGCCGTCGTGGGGGGGGGGGGGGGGGGGGGGGGGGGGGGCGGGGGCGGCCGCCGCGCCCCCCCCCCCCGGGGCGCGGGGGGGGGGGGGCCCGCGCCCCGGGGGGGGGGCGCCCGGCGCGGGGCGCGCGCGGCCCGCCCCGCCGCCGCGCGCCGCG
>NZ_JBITLS010000020.1:0-150834 GCF_044465465.1 Nonomuraea sp. NPDC049655 | reverse complement strand
TGTGGTGGGGGGGGGCGGGGGGGGCGGGCGGCGGGCGGGGGGGGGGGGGGGGGGGGGGGGGGGGGGGGGGGGCGCCCGGGGGGGGGGGGGGCCGGGGGCGCGCGGCGGGGGGGGGGGGGGGCCCCCGGCCCCCCCCCCCGCCGCCGCGCCCTTACGGGCGGACCGGTGCCGTGATCACCGGCCGCCGGAGCGGCGCGGCGCGGGCGTGCTGTCGTCGAACGCGGCGAACACCTCGTCCTCCGGCGCCGATTCGAGCAGTTCGAGCAGCTCCATGGCGATGACGGAGTTGCCGAGTTCCGCCGGCCGCGCGGGTGCGAGCACGGACAGGTCGACGAGGTCCTGGTGGTGGGTGACGATCCGCGGTGCCATGGCTGCTCCTTCATCGGCTCCGGCCTGCCCGTGGCGTTCCTGGTGCGAGGCGAAGTGCTCGACAGGCAGGTCTCACATTGACGGACTTTCGCCGGCCCGCCAATGCCCTTCCGGCCCACCGCCGTGCCGAACGGGTGATCCGGCGTGCCGTAAGGCCGGGCAGCGCCTCGCTGACCAGGCCCGTCACGCCCGCCGTGCCCTCTGCGGAAAAGGCATTCCCATCCGGCATGTCTTAGCTATTCATGTAAAGCCAGTAGGAAATGTTGACTTAGCGTCCGGGGTTCCGTAGCTTCGTACGCATGAGCCAGGGCCTCTACCTGACCCGGCGCCCGCACGTGGACCACGGCCACGTCGCCAGCGCGCAGTGTCGCTGATCACGCACCTCCGGCAGACCTCCCTACCCCCTGCGCAGTTCTCCCCAGAGGAACTCATCGTGATCAACATCAGACGTGCACTCCTCGCCGTGCTGCTCGCCACCGTGACCGTCGGCTGCGGCGCGGCCGAGGGCTCGGCGAAACCCGGCGAACCGGAGGTGAAGGAGCTCCGCTACCAGGGCAGCGCGGGCAACGTCACCTTCCCCGAACTGGCCGCGGAGCTCGGCTACCTCGGCGACGTCAAGCTCAAGTGGGTGGGCAACACCACCTCGGGGCCGCAGGACATCCAGTCCGCGGCCACCGGCCAGACCGACTTCGGCGGCGCCTTCGACGGCGCCGTCATCAAGCTCAAGGCGGCCAAGGCCCCGATCAAGGCGGTGATCGGCTACTACGGCTCGGACGAGAAGTCGTTCAACGGCTACTACGTCAAGGACGACAGCCCCATCAGGACCGCCCGCGACCTCATCGGCAAGAAGATCGGCGTCAACACCCTCGGCGCCCACCACGAGGCCGTCATCAAGGAGTACCTCAAGCGTCAGGGGCTGACCCCGGCCGAGATCGAGCAGGTCCAGCTCGTGGTCATCCCGCCGGTCAACACCGAGCAGGCGCTGCGGCAGGGGCAGCTCGACGTCGGCACGCTCGGCGGCGTGCTCAAGGACAAGGCGCTCGAACGCGGCGGGCTGCGTCCGCTGTTCACCGACGTCGAGCTGTTCGGGCCGTTCACGGCCGGGTCCGTCGTGCTGCGCGAGGACTTCATCGCCAGGAACCCCGGCACCGTCAGGACCTTCGTGGCCGGCTTCGCCAAGGCCATCGCCTGGGCGCAGACCCACCCGCGCGAGGAGGTCGTCGCCAAGTTCCAGCAGATCATCGCCAAGCGCGGGCGCAACGAGAGCACCGACGTCGTGAAGCTCTGGAAGAGCACCGGCATAGCGGGCAAGGGCGGCGTCATCGACAGCCGGGAGTTCCAGCGGTGGATCGACTGGCTCCAGCGCGAGGGCGAGATCCGTCCTGGCCAGGTCAAGGCCACCGACCTCTACACCAACGAGTTCAACCCCTACGCGAACGGGAGCGGCTCATGACCGCCACGATCAGCGAGACCGGCGTCCAGACCAAGATCGGCATCCGGAACGTCTCCAAGGAGTTCACGGTCAGGGACGCGGGCGAGCCGTTCACCGCCCTGTCCGGGATCGAGCTGGACGTCCGCGAAGGGGAGTTCCTCACGCTCGTCGGGCCGAGCGGCTGCGGCAAGTCCACCCTCCTCGACCTGATCGCGGGCCTCACCGAGCCGACGTCGGGCCAGATCGTGGTCAACGGCGCGCCCGTCACCGGGCCCGGCCTCGACCGGGGGATCGTCTTCCAGCAGTACGCGCTGTTCCCCTGGCGGACCGCGCTGGCCAACGTGGCCTTCGGGCTGGAGGCCAAGGGCGTGCCCAGGGCCGAGCGTACGGAACGGGCGCGGCGGCACCTGGAACTGGTCGGACTGTCCGGCTTCGAGGACCGCTACCCGCACGAACTGTCGGGCGGCATGCGCCAGCGCGTCGCCATCGCCCGCAGCCTGGCCTTCGATCCCGACGTCCTGCTGATGGACGAGCCGTTCGCCGCGCTCGACGCGCAGACCCGCGAGTCGCTCCAGGAGGAGCTGCTGCGCATCTGGCAGCACACCCGCAAGACCGTCGTGTTCATCACGCACGGCATCGACGAGGCCGTCTACCTGGGGCAACGCGTCGCCGTGATGACCTCCAGGCCGGGCCGGATCAAGGAGATCATCGAGGTGGACTTCGACTCGCGCGAGGGCGACCTGCGGGCCGACCCGCGCTTCGGCGAGTACCGGCACCACGTGTGGGGGCGGCTGCGCGACGAGGTCGCCGCGGCGCAGGTGCAGGAGCGGAAGGCGGCGATCCGGCATGACTGACGCCCGCACCGACGAACGGACGCGTCCCGAGGGCGACGTCCACTGGTACGACATCCCCGACGACGACCCCGACCCCGCCACCCGGGACGAGCCCGCCACCCGGGACGAGCCCGCCGCTGTCCTGTCCACCGCTGTCCGGCCCACCGAGGGGGAGGACCGGAAGGCGGCGTCGGGCGGGACGAGCAGGAAGACGGCCTCGACCGGAACGAGCCGGAAGGCGGCGACGTGGCGGCGGGCGGGCGGGCCGGCGCGGCGGGCGGTGCGGAACTCGGCCGCGATCCTGCTGCTCCTGGCCGCCTGGGAGGTGCTGCCCCGCCTCGGCGTGGTGGACCCCGTGTTCGTGCCCCCGCTGTCGGAGAGCCTGGCCGCCGGCGCGGACCTGCTGCTATCGGGCCGGCTCCCGGAGCACCTGGGGGCGTCGCTGGCGCGCTCGCTGTCCGGGTTCGGGCTGGCGATCGTGCTGGCCATCCCGCTCGGGCTGCTGATCGGCTGGTACAAGCCCGTCGCCGACTTCCTCACCCCGCTGCTGGAGGTGTTCCGCAACACCTCGGCGGTCGCGCTGCTGCCGGTCTTCACGCTCATCCTCGGCATCGGCGAGACGACGAAGGTGGCGTTCGTCCTGTACGCCTGCTCCTGGCCCATCCTGCTCAACACCGTCAGCGGCGTGAAGACCGTCGAACCCCTGCTGATCAAGTCGGCCCGGTCGATGGGCCTCGGCCCGGTGCGGCTGTTCCAGAAGGTGATCCTGCCGGCCGCCGTGCCCACCATCTTCACGGGGGTGCGCCTGGCGGGCGCGTACTCGATCCTCGTGCTGCTGTTCGCCGAGATGGTCGGCGCCAAGGCCGGGCTCGGTTACCTCATCCTCGACGCCCAGTCCAGCTTCCGCATCCCCGACATGTACGCCGGCATCATCACGATCTCCGTGGTCGGCCTGCTGTTCAACCTGCTCCTGATCGGCGTCGAGCGCCGCTTCTCCACCTGGAGGACCACGTGACGAGAAAGCTCCACCTGAACGCCTTCCTCATGGGCGTCGGCCATCACGAGGCCGCCTGGCGGCACCCCCGCACCGAGCCGAGCCGCCTGACCGACGTCCGCCACTACCAGGAGCTGGCCAGGATCGCCGAGCGCGGCAAGCTCGACTCGCTCTTCCTCGCCGACGGCGTGGCGCTGCAGGGCGACGTCCGGCACAACGCGCTCGGCGGGCTGGAGCCGCTCACGCTGCTGGCCGCGCTGGCCTCGGTGACCGACCACATCGGCCTGATCGCGACCGTCTCCACGACGTACAACGAGCCCTTCCACGTGGCGCGCAAGTTCGCCTCCCTCGACCACATCAGCGGCGGCCGGGCCGGCTGGAACATCGTCACCTCCGCCAGCGAGGCCGAGGCGCTCAACTTCGGCGTCGAACGCCCCACGCACGCCGCCCGCTACGCCAGGGCGGACGAGTTCCTGGAGGTGGCAGGCAAGCTCTGGGACAGCTGGGAGGACGACGCCATCCTGGGCGACCGCACCGGCGGCCGCTACGCCGACACCGGCAAGATCCATCCCGTCGAGCACATCGGCCGCCACTTCGCCGTCCGGGGGCCGTTGAACACCTCCCGTTCCCCGCAGGGCCGTCCGTTGCTGGTGCAGGCCGGGTCGTCGGAGGACGGCAAGGAGTTCGCCGCCCGGCACGCCGAGGCCGTCTTCACCGCCCAGCAGACCCTGGAGGAGGGCCAGGAGTTCTACAGCGACCTCAAACGACGGGTGGCCGCCCACGGCAGGCAGCCCGGCGACGTGCTCGTCCTGCCCGGCATCTCGCCGATCATCGGCTCGACCGAACGGGAGGCGCTGCACCTGGAGAAGGAGCTCGAAGACCTGATCATCCCCGCCTACGGCCTGGCCCAGCTCTCCCACCTGACCGGCATCGAGCTGTCCGAGGACGACCTCGACCGGCCGCTCCCGGACGTGGCCGTCGAGACCGAGGGCGCGCAGAGCCGTCGCAAGCTCGTCATCGATCTGGCCAGGCGGGAACGCCTGACGGTCAGGCAGCTGCTCAACCGGCTGGCCGGCGGCCGCGGCCACCGCGTGGTCGCCGGGACGCCCGAGCAGATCGCCGACCAGCTCCAGGAGTGGTTCTTCACCGGGGCCGCCGACGGCTTCAACATCATGCCGCCGCTGCTCCCGTCGGGACTGTCCGACTTCGTGGACCACGTCGTGCCGGAGTTGCAGGTCAGGGGCCTGTTCCGGTACGAGTACGAGGGCCGTACCCTTCGCGACAACTACGGCCTGACCCGGCCCGTCTCCCGGTACGCCGCCGGGCTGGCGGCGGCGGTGGCCGGATGAGCGTCGTCGCGCTGGTCGGCAACCCCCGCGAGGGCTCCAGGACGCGGACCGTGGCCGTGGCGGCCGCCGAGGCCGTCGCACGGCGGCTCGGCCTGCCGGGCGCGCACGACGTGATCGACCTGTCGGCGCTCGGGCCGCACCTGCTCGCCCCCGGGCCCGCGCCCGGCGTGGAGGTGGCGCTGGAGCTGGTCGCCGAGGCGCGGGTGCTGGTGGTGGCCAGCCCCACCTACAAGGGCACGTACACCGGGCTGCTGAAGGCGTTCCTCGACCGGTTGCGGCCGGAGGCGCTGGCCGGGGTGGTGGCGTTGCCGCTGCTGGTCATGGGCGATCCGAAGCACGCGCTGGCGGTCGAGGTGCACCTGCGTCCGCTGCTGGTGGAGCTCGGCGCGACCGTGCCGACACCGGGGCTCGCGGTGCTGGAGTCGCAGGTGCCCGTGCTGGAGGAACTGCTGGGCCGCTGGACGGAGCGGCTTGCGCCGCAGGTGGCCGCGGCCCTGGCCGTCGGCCATCCGGCCACCGCCTGAAGGACGGCAGGTCACCGCCTGCGGGCGGGGGTGCCGCGTGGGAGCGGGCGGGCGGGGGTGCGGGGTCAACGCCAGTCGCCGGACTGGAGCGCCCCCGCCGCCTGCGGTCCCATCGTGACCAGGCCGCCGTCCACGAACACGGACGACCCGGTCATGTACGAGGCGGCCGGCGAGGCCAGGAAGGCGATGACCGCGGCGACCTCCCGGGCGTCGCCCGGCCGCGGGATCGGGTACCCCGGACGGCTCCCGGCCCGCGGCGGCCGGTCCTCCTGCCCGGTCATCGGGGTGGCGATCTCGCCGGGCGCGACCGTGTTGACCGTGATGCCGTGCGCGGCCAGCTCCAGCGCCAGCACCCGGCTGAGCAGCTTCAACCCGCCCTTGGCCGCGCAGTACGGCCCCGCCCCCACCCTCGGGTACTCCTCGTGCACGCTGGTGACGTTCACGATCCGGCCGCCGCGCCCCTCGGCGACCATCCGCCGGGCCGCCCGCTGCGCGCACAGGAACGGCCCGTCGAGGTCCACCGACAGCACCGAACGCCAGCGCTCGTAGTCCATGTCGAGCAGCGGCTCCGACGACCCGGTGCCGGCGTTGTTGACCAGCACGCCGAGCCCGCCCAGATCCCCGGCCAGCTCGTCGACGACGTGCGCGGCGCGGACCGGGTCGGTCAGGTCGTGGCGCCGCACGGCCGCCGCCTTGCCCGCGTCCCGTACCAGCGCGGCGGTCTCCCGTGCGCCGTCCTCGTCCTCGTGGTAGGTGATCCCCACGTCGAACCCGTGCTCGGCCAGCAGCACGGCGGTGGCCCTGCCGATACCGGAGTCGGCGCCCGTGACAACGGCGACCCGGTCGTAGGTGTCGGTCATGCCCTCCCCCTGCCCACCTCCGGTCCCCTGACGCGCCCGCCTCACCGCGTCAGGCCGAGCTCCGTCAGCACCGAGCGGACCTTGGCCACCATCTCGGGCTTGTCCCGCCCGAGCCGCAGATCTCGCAGGGCGAGCACGCCGCGCAGCCGGGGCGCGTCCAGCTTGAGGTGTCCCAGGACGATGTCGAGGAAGGCGGTCGCGTCCTTGTCGGCATAGGGGGCGAACGCCTGGCTCAGCAGGATGCAGTCGGCGTAGGCGCCGGCCAGCTCGGCCGGGTCGCCGCCGCGGCTGGACAGCAGCCACAGGCGGAGCAGGGCATGAGCGGGCGACATCGCGCGGTCGGGCCAGTAGCCGGCGACGGTCATCAGCGAGCGGCTCAGCTCGGCCGTGAGCGGCGCCAGGGCGTGGACGAGCAGCTCTTCCTCGTAACCGCAGATGAAGTGGAAGTGGCGGGCGGCCGCCATGAACTCCTCGTGCATCCAGGAGGACTGTCCGCGGGTCTCGTGATCCGGCCCCCTCTCGAAGGTCCAGTAGAGGTCGACCAGCGGCGGGGTGGATCCCCTGCTGCCCACCCACCTGAGGAGCAGGGTGCGTTCGCCGTCTCGCCACGACCGCTGGACCTCCACGTGGCGGACCAGGTTCGTCCAGGCGTTGTAGGCGATCTGGGACCGCCACAGACGGGCGATGCTCCGCCACCTGCTCACCACCGAGACCGGGGTGCCCGCCGTGACCGGCGGCGCAGGGAACAGCTCCTCGCCGGTGACCTCGTCACAGGCGAGGGTCAGCAGGACGAGCAGGTTGAGGCTGTAGGTGGCGAACTGCATGGGGGCGGTGCGCAGCTCGCGGACGCGGCCGGGCAGGTACGAGCCGAAGGTCAGGGAGCTGCGGAAGTACAGCGCGTCGTGGAACAGTGCCAGCAGGGTGCGCTTGAGCATGTCCCGCGAATCACGGCTCAGCCCGCGGATCAGGTCCTGGAGGAACTCCAGCACCGATTCCCTGGATGACAGCGGGTTGTGGCAGAGCAGCGCGTGCAGGAAATCGTCGTTCGGGCGGTTGCGCCGGGCGTGCCCGGTGTCCAGTTCCGCCGCGGCCACCAGGTCCTCGACCTCGTGGGTGGTGAGCCGGGCGACGAGATACTCGCCGAAGGTGGAGTGCAGGAACTCGTAGGTCTTCCGCTGCTGGTCGTCCTGCGTCGCCTGCGATTCGTGCACGAAGAAGAAGCGCCCCACGACGAGCTGGGCGGGGTTCAACGGCGTCCGGAACTCGCCGGCCTGGCTGCTCTCCTCGGCGAGCAGGTGGAGCAGGTCTCCCTTGAGGTCCTCCTCGGTCGCCCACTGGCTGTTGCGGTTGAACATGGCGAACGCCACGACCGACAGCCGCAGCAGTTCCCGGTCCACGGAACGCTCCAGCGCCTGCTCCGACAGCGCGTCGCCGGACTTGCGGACCTCCCTGCGGGCGAACCTGACGAGGAGCCGTTCGTAGAGCTGCGCCCGGTCCAGCCTGCCCAGCTCGTGACGCAGGGGGTTGCCGTCCATGTCGTAGAGCGCGAGCATCAGCAGGAGGAGCGGCTGGGAGGCGAGTTCGCCGAGCCCGGCGACGGTGGACAGCTCCAGCGGGAAGAGGGAGTGGTCGCTGAAATACCGGGCGTTCAACCGGTTCCACATGTCCAGCCACCGCTTGACCTGGGTCTCGTTGAACGGTTCCAGGTGGATCACCACGGTCTCCCGCGGCAGGCGGGCCCGGTCGGCCACCACGGTACGGCTCGTGACGATCACTGCGGTGGGCCTTCCCTGGGCAGCCTCGCGCTCCTGGAACGCGGC
Source organism: Nonomuraea sp. NPDC049655 (assembly GCF_044465465.1). Classification (NCBI taxonomy): domain Bacteria; kingdom Bacillati; phylum Actinomycetota; class Actinomycetes; order Streptosporangiales; family Streptosporangiaceae; genus Nonomuraea; species Nonomuraea sp. NPDC049655. The sequence continues at coordinate 142,653 of NZ_JBITLS010000020.1, read as the reverse complement.
CACCTTCTCCAGGTAGTTCGTGTTGCTCACGCCCGTCGCCTGGAGCAGTTCGTCGAAGCCGTCCAGGACGACCACGCCGACGAGGTTCGCGGCCCCGGCGTACAGTGCGGGCCATCGCACGCTCTCACCCGTGGCCTGCCGGATGGCGTGCTCGATCTGCGTCTGGAGGTCCTGCTCGGCGGGCGCCTCCCGGAGCGGGACGCGGACGACGGCGAACTGCTCCGGCGGCAGCCTGGCCGCCAGGATCTTGGTCAGGACGGACTTCCCCGCACCGGGCTGCCCCAGCACCAGCAGCGGGAGCTGGGTGGCGCTCGGATGCGTGAGATAGCCGAAGAGCAACGTGCGCAGGTCGCTCTCCAGAGGACGGTCCCGCCACCAGCTCCACTCGGCCGGCCGGGACGAGCCGGTCACGACCGCCCGGCGGAAGCACGGGCTGATGTACGCCTGGTCGAGCGTGGGCATGGTCATGTCGTCGGGCAGGTCGGCGCTGGAGATGACGGGCTGGTTCAACGCCGTCCGGTAGTGCTGCGAGAGCGCGTCGCGGATGCCACCGGGCACGGCTCCCGACACGACCGATTCGAGCAGCCGGCGCAGATCGCGCAGACCGGTGTCGAGCGATCCGATGACGGTACGGGTGGCCTGATGGTCGACGCGGGCCGCCCAGTACGCGATCTCGGGCACCTCGGTGCACAGGCGGTGGAACAGCTCGGCGTACTGCCGGCGCGCCGCCTGCGGCACGCCGTCGGTCAGCCAGCGTTCGGCCTGCTCGCGCTGGGCCTCGGTCATGGACTCCCACATGCGCAGCCCGCGCAGGAACGTCAGCAGCCGGGCGGACAGCAGCCGGTAGTAGTCGTCCAGAGCCTTCTCGACCTGCTCGTACGGCTGCGTCGGTCCTGGGCAGGGAAGTTGCACGTGCAGGAGGTGCTCGACCAGGTCGCCCAGCCGGTTCCCGGTCACGTCCGAGGCGCCCGCTATGATCACCTGCTCCGACCTGAGCATGCGCAGCTTCCCGGAGCCGAAGTGCTCCTCCCCCTGCCGGACGGCCTCGAAGAACGCGGTGACGACGATGACGGCGTGGGCGGCGGCGATCCGTTGGGTGCGCTGGTATCTGCCGAGGCCGGAGAAGCGGTCGTGGAGCGCCGTGCCGAGCTGTCCGCTCACGCGGGCGAGCTCTCCCTCGACGTCGAACAGGCTGACCACCAGCTCGCCCGTCGGGCCGGTCGCGCTGAGCAACAGCCCTCCGACCAGGCGGTCGAGCGCCTTGACCAGTTTCCCCTCGCCGCCCAGCACTTTCACGGCATCCGAATAGTTGAACCACCCTACGGTCACACAAGACCTACACCACAACGGAGGATGAGCCGTCTACGGTTGTGTTACTGATGTGACCATATGGTTAGACGTCGGACGAATCAATATTTGATCCGTTTATCCGGATTAAAGCGGCATGAGAATTAATGTCGATTAAGTTGTGGAATGACGTATTTGGTCCGCATCGGCGAGGTGTCGGTTCCTCGCCGATTCCGGACCCGGTCCCTAGCGGTCGCCGACCAGGGGCGGCGGCGGGGTGCTGTTGTCGAACTTCCTGCAGTCCTCCGCCTGGCGGGGCTCCTCCAGCAGCTCCCGGACGGTCAGGCCGATGGGGGAGTCGCCGAGCCTGTCAAGGTCGGACACGATGGAGAGCGCGTCGATCAGGTCGCTCTGCTGCGGTGCCATGGCCATCTCCTCTGCTGGTCGACACTCGCCGCCTCGCGAGGCGTGAGCGGCGCGGAACACCGGCTCCGAAGTTTCGCGAGAACGTTGATCTGGAAGGTACTGTCTGCGTGCCGGCATTATCGTCGCCCTATTATAGCTGTCCGGAAAACAGCTAACAGTGCTGACCGTAATGACCGGCGTGCATGAAACCTGTACGCTAATCAGCATAATGTCGGCCATCTCCATCTTGCCCCTGCCACCAGTGCGGTAATCCCTCACTGGGACTCGCGGACGGGAGGCGATAACGCGTGACGGAATCACCGGAGTCGGTGGCATGGGGGACCACGGGGCCGTATCCCGCGGTCTGGAAGGTCCCGCCGCGGAACCAGAACTTCACCGGGCGTGAAGAGCTGCTCGACAGGCTGCGCAGCGGGATCGTCGGCCAGGTCACCGCGGTGGTGGCACACGCCCCCAACCTGCCGCAGGGCCCGCGCGCCCTGCACGGCCTGGGCGGTGTCGGCAAGACCCAGATGGCCATCGAGTACGCCTACCGCTTCCGCGAGCATTACGACCTCGTCTGGTGGATCCCCGCGGACCAGCCGGGCCTCGTGCGATCGAACCTGGCGCAGCTCGCGCCGCGGCTGGGCGTGCCCGGATCCACCATGACCAGCACGGAGGACGCCGCCGACGCCGTGATCGAGAGATTGCGCAGCGGGGAGCCGTACGAGCGGTGGCTGCTGATCTTCGACAACGCCGACGAGCCCGAAGACCTGCAGCCGAACATTCCCCCCGGCCCCGGGCACGTGCTCATCACCTCGCGCAACCACCGGTGGGAGGGCGTGGTCGGCACGGTCGCCGTCGACGTGTTCAGCCGCGAGGAGAGCATGCAGTTCCTCGGCAGGCGCATGCGCCGCTCGATCAGCGACGCCGACGCCGGCCGGCTCGCCGAGGCTCTCGGGGACCTTCCGCTGGCGCTGGAGCAGTCGGCCGCGCTGCAGAGCGAGACCGGCATGTCGCCGGAGGAGTACCTGCGCCTGCTCAAGGAGCGCACCGCGAGCCTGCTGAGCGAGGGCAAGCCCGCCGAGTACCCGTTGTCGATGTCCGCGGCCTGGGAGCTGTCGGTCAGCACGCTCCAGGAGCACCTGCCCGAAGCCATGGAGCTGCTGCGCTGCTGCGCCTTCTTCGGGCCCGAGCCCATTCCGCGCGGCGTGTTCCGCCCGGTCAGGGGTCCGGTGCGGCCGGTCATGGCCGAGTTGCTCGCCGACCCGCTCCGGCTGAGCAAGGCGATCAAGAGACTGGGGAAGTACGCGCTGGTCCGCATCGAGGCCGAGCCCGGCCAGGGCACGGTCACCGGCGAGCGCACGATCCAGGTGCACCGGCTCATCCAGGCGCTGCTGCGGGAGGGCCTGCCGGCCGACACCCAGGACCTGATCCGGGCGGAGGTGCACTCCCTGCTCGCCGGAGCGGCGCCCGGCGACACCGGCGACCCCGCGAACTGGCCCCGGTTCGACGCCCTGCTGGCCCATGTCGCGCCGACCAGACTGGCCGACAGCGAGCGGGAGGACGTGCGGGAGTTCGCGCTGCGGATCCTCGAATACCTGATGGCCTCCGGCAACCACAACGTCGCGCGCACGCACGTCGACAGCTTCCTGGAGCGTTGGAAGGCCGACTCCGGCCGGCAGGACATCAGCGTGTTGCGGGCGCAGCGCGTCAAGGGCGACCTGCTCCGGTTCCTGGGCCGCTACGACGAAGCGTACGACCTGGACATGGCCACGCTCGCCGCCATGCGGGAGACGGTCGGCGACGAGCATCGTGACACCCTGGTGCTGCGCAACGGCATCGGCGCCGACCTGCGCGGTCGCGGCCTGTTCGTCGAGGCGCGCGAGCACGACACCGAATCGGTGAGCGTGCACCAGGCCGTCCTCGGTCCCGACCACGCCCGTACGCTCATGGCGGTCAACAACCTGGCGCTCGACCTGGGGCTCAACAGCGACTACCGCGGCGCGCGGACACTGCTCGAAGAGGCGCTGAGGGCGGCGCAACTGGCCGAGTCGGCCGTGGCCCGGGGCACGGTCCTGAACCTGTGGGCCAGCCTGAGCCGCATGACCCGGCTCTGCGGAGACTACGCGGAGGCCTGCGACATCGGCGAGGAGGCGCTGGCCTACGGTCAGGAGCAGCTCGACGCCGACCATCCGCGCATCCTGCTCACGCAGAAGGACCTCGCCATCGCCCGGCTCCGGGTGGGCGAGGCGGCCGAGGCCCTCGAACTGGCCGCCACCGTGCACGCGCGCTACGTGCGCAACTACGGCATCGACCATCCGAGCACGCTGGGCGCCGCTCTGTGCCTGGCCAACGCGTTCCGGGTCAACGACCTGATCGACAGGGCGTTCAAGCTGGCCCAGGACGCCATGGTGCGCTATCCGAGGGTGTACGGGCCCAACCATCCGTACTATTTCGGCAGCGCCAGCAACGTGGCGGTCCTGCTGCGGGTGCGCGGCGACCTGGAGGGCGCCCGCGAGCTGAACGAACGCGTCATCGCCGGGCTGAAGGCCACGGTGGGCGGTGGGCACCACTACGCGCTGACCGCGTCCGTCAACCTCGCCAGCGACCTGGCCGCCCTCGGCGAGCTGGAGGCGGCCTGCCGGCTGGGCAGGGACACGCATCGGCAGCTCCGCCCCCTGGTGGGCGAGCAACATCCCACCACCCTGGCCTGTGCCGCCAACCTCGCCGCCGACCTGGCCAGGGCCGACTACAAGGAGGAGGCGGCCGCCCTGCGCGAGGAGACGATGCGCCACTACCGCGAGACGCGCGGCATGGAGCATCCGGACGCGCGGGCGGCGGACGAAGGCCGCCATCTCGACCTGGACTTCGACCCCCCGCCCGTGTGACGGCAGGCGCCGCGCTCACTCCCCGCCGGAGGACGGGCGCGGCGTCGCCGGGGCCGTCCCGGACAGCGCGGCCAGCTCCTCGTGGAGCGCGCCCCGGATGTGAGTGATCAGCCGGTACAGATCGCGGCTGTAGACGGACGGATTGCGGAAGCCGCTGCCCTCGCGATAACGATGCGGGTAGAGGCCGCCGCCGCAGATCCCCACGATGTCGCAGGACGCGCAGGTCTCCGACATCGCGTCACGGCCGATCTGCCGGGCGACGATGGCCGGTTCGAGCAGCGCCGTGTCGAAGGAGTCGCGCAACACGTGCAGCGCGGTGCGCGTCGCCCCCTCATAGGCGGACTTGAGCGTGTCGACCTGCTCGATGCTGCCGTCCGTCTCCACCACGACCATGGCCACGGGCGCCAGCCCGATCGACTCGCTCCTGGACGGGCTGCCGCACAACTGCCGGATGATCTCGCTGAACAGCCGGATCCGGGTCGCCCTGGGCCGGACCGAACGCCAGTGCTCGAAGACGGCGACGAGCCAGTCGCCGTAGGGCTGTGCGGTCGCCGACCAGCCGGGCGGTGGAGTCTCCCAGTTGCCGTGCGGCAGCAGGAAGTCCACCGTCGGCGGCTGGAACTCCAGCAGGGCCTTGTAGGTGATGACAGGGTCGTTGGCCAGGTCGAGCGTGCACAGCAGGCCGCTGAACAAGTGGCGATAGGCGGGGGAGGTGAGCCGGGCCAGCCCGGCGCGCACCTTGCCGTAGCTGCCCTCCCCGTCGGAGCGCCGGCGGTGGCGGTCGTGCCCGTCGGCGTCACCGTCGAGGCTGACGCCGACGTACACGTCGAGCTCGGCGAGCAGGTCCAGGAACGCCTCGCTGAGCAGGACGCCGTTGGTCTGCACCTGGACGACCGCGTCTGTCCGCTCGCCGAGCGCCGATCTCAGGGCGTTCACCGCGTATCGGACGTGTGGCATGCCGGCCAGCAGCGGCTCGCCGCCGTGCAGGGTGATGTCCACGCTCTTCAGCTGGTGAGCATCGGCGTGTTCGGCGATGCGGGCGGCCACGCGGTCGATGGTCGGCTTCGCCATGCTCCGCGGCTGGCGGCGCCAGCTCTGGTCGGCCATCTCGTACATGTAGCAGTAGTCGCAGGCGAGGTTGCAGCGGCTGTGCAGCTTGAGGATGAACTGCCGGAAGGCGGTGGGGCGCCAGCCGGACTCCAGCAGGAGCCCGACGTCGAGGTCGGCGGGCCATTCGTTGCCGCCCGGACCGGTGGGCGCTCCGCCGTCTCCGTGCACGTCGATCAGCTCCTGGGACGAATGTGCTCCTCCATCATGGTCGCAGGAATCAGGCTGTCAAAATCCCTTCGCCGGTGTTTTCGACCTCACCAGGGGGCGGGGGCCGGTGGGGGGATCAGCGGGGGGCGGTCGTCGCAGGTGAGGGTGTTGGGCAGGAGCCAGGGGGCGAGCCAGCCGTCGTTGCCGCCGCCGTCCGTCAGCGCGAACTCCGAGCCGGAGGGGGTGAAGTGGAAGGTGCCGCAGTTGTTCACGGGGACCGCGCCCACGTTGCGGGCGTCCACGTTCTCGAAGGCGGCCGAGCCGGCGGCGCGGGCGCTGAGCACCGAGGTGCCGGTGCCGTCCACCCGGACGTCCTTGAAGCGCAGGTTCGTGATGGAGTAGAGGTCCTTGACGGGCCAGTCGGCGACCAGCATGACGGCGTTGTAGGTGTTGTCCAGGTAGTGGTCGCCGGTCACCCGGATGTCGGCGTCGATGTTCCGCTCCAGGGCGTAGAACCAGATGGCGCCGAGGCCGATCTTCCAGTTCAGCTCGTACGTGCCGGCCCGCACGGTGGTGTTGCCGGTGATGTCCAGGCGGCCGGCGAACGGCTCGGCGCCGAAGCGGGAGCCGACCTGCAGGGCGCTGCCCTCGCGGACGGGGTCGGCGATCAGGTTGGCCGAGACCGTGTTGTCGGCGCCGCCGTAGATCGCGATGCCGTTGGCCAGCACCGGCGTCTGGACCGTGTTGTGGTCGAAGGTGTTGCGCGCGTCCGCCGTGCGCTCCGACCACATGGCCAGGCCGTCGTCGCCGGAGTTGCGGACGAAGTTGTCCGACACGACCGTGCCGGTGACGCCGGTGTGCAGGTTGAGCCCGTCGGCGATCTGGTCGGCGATCACGTTGCCGGTGACGCGGGTGCCGCTCATCGGGCCGTCGAACCAGAGGCCGACCTTGGTGTGGTGGATGTGCAGGCCCTCGATCGTGGAGTCGCTCATCGCGCCGCCGACGCCGTTGACCTGGTCGGTGTCGACGCGCTCGCGGACGTCGCCCTCGATGGCGAACCCGGACAGGTGCACGTTGCGGCTGCCGCCGTCCGCGGCGTCCCTGCCGTAGAAGCCGACGCCGGTGTGGACGGACCCGTCGGGCGCCGGGGCGTCCAGGGTGACCTCGCGGCCCTTGATGATCGTGTACCAGCTTCCGGCGCCGGTGATCGTCACGTCGTCCACGATGATGTGCCGGTTGACCTGGTACGTGCCGGGCGGGACGTACACCTTCAGGTGGGCGCGCCGGGCGAAGGCGACGGCCCGGTCGAAGGCGGCCGACGACTCGCGGCGCCCGGACGGGTCGGCGCCGAAGGCCAGCACGTCGGCCGCGACCGGCTCGATCCGCGGCGGGGCGACGAGTTCGGAGTCGAGCAGGTCGATGACCGTCCAGGCGGCTCCGGCGCTCGCCGTCAGCCGGATCCGGTCGCCCGCCCGGTACGTGCGCCCGAGCAGCAGGCGCTGCTCGTCGTAGAAGTGGCTGGGCCGGAACGGCTTGGCGATCGCCGGGGCCGGGACGGTGGCGCTGGGCACGCAGGAGCACTCGGTGATCCACCAGTCCGGGTGCAGCAGGTCGGCGCCGGGGTCGTTGGTGAAGGGGTACTGGTTGTACAGCCAGGAGTACTGCGAGGTCAGCGTCATGGTGGCCCGGTGGCGGCCGTTGACCGCGACGTCGAGCGGCGCGGTGATGCCGCCGCCCGTGGGCGCGTCGGGGATGCTGTAGCGGACCGTGATCGCGTTGGCCGCGGCCGGCAGGGTGAACTCGACGTGCCGGCCGGGCGTCAGCCGGACCGCCCGCCGCCCGGACGCCTCGGCGGGCAGCGTGTAGGCGGTGCGGTCGGGGCCGATGACCGTGCCGTCCGTCGAGGCGTTCTCGGCCTCCTGCTCGGCGAAGCCGACGCGCGCGCCCCGGCCGGCGACCAGGGCCGGGGCGAGGGCGGCCCTGGTGACCACGGGCCCATGTGCCGCTACGGCCTGCGCGGGGACGGCGAGCGAGGCGAGGGGGAGGCCGAGGGCCGCGGCGAGCGCCGCCACGACCCTCCGGGATGTGCTCGTGCCTGACATCCGAAGCTCGATTCTCTCGGGGGGTGAGGTGACAGTAGGACCCCACGACCCCGCGGCACAAGGCTCCTGCGAAGGAGTTTCGGAGCTTTGTTGTCGAGCTGCAAGCATTTATCGGTTTCTTGCGACAGTCATGCAAGTTGCTTGCGTCAGGGGAGCCAGCTCACCCGGCCGTGCAGGGCGGCGTACCCGACGAAGGCCACCACGTCGATCAGCGTGTGCGCGATCACCAGCGGCATCGCGCGCCCCCACCGCTGGTACAGCCGTCCGAACACCAGCCCCATGACCACGTTTCCGACGAACCCCCCGAACCCCTGATACAGGTGGTACGACCCCCGCAACACCGACGACACGGCCACCGCCCGCCACGGACCCCAGCCCGCCTGGTCCAGCCGGTGCAGCAGGTAGCCGCTGACCAGCACCTCCTCCAGCACGCCGTTCTGCGCGGCGGCCAGCAGCAGCACCGGCACCCGCCACCACACCTCGGGCAACTGGCCCGGCACCACCGTCAGGTTGACGCCCAGCGCGTAGACCACCAGGTAGAAGGCCAGCCCCGTGCCGCCGATCGCGGCGGCGAGCAGCGCGCCGCGCAACGTGTCGCGGCCTGGCTCGCGCAGGTCCACCCCGATCGTCCGCAACGACTCGCCCGACCGCACCAGCAGGTACGCCACCAGCGCGACCGGCGCCACCGAGATCGCGATGTCCACGAGCTGCAACGTCAGGTCCAGCCACGGCCGCCCGGGGGCCAGCGAGCCGACCAGCACGGCCTGCTGCCCCTTCAGCTCCTTGGGCGCGGTCAGCGAGCCGATCAGCCGGACCAGCGACAACACCGCGCTGGCGCCGAGCGAGACCGACAGCACGACGAGGATCTCGGCTCTGATGAGCCTGGGGCCGAGGGCCGGACCGGGTGCGAGTGACTGGGTGTGCATGGGCCGCAGAGTAGCCGCCCAGCGCTCCGATCCGGATAAAGCACTCCTTGTCGGCGGGTCCCGGAGCTCGGTGGCCGGAGCGGGCGGGACTTCCGCCGGCTCAAGCCGATGTCACACTTCCCGTCCCGGGTTTCTCTCAACGGGCATGAACGACATGATTCTCGTCACCGGCGCCACCGGGACGTTCGGCCGCCCGCTGGTCGAACTGCTCACCGCCCGAGGGGCCAAGGTGCGCGCCGTCACCCGCTCGGCGGCCGGGGTGCGCCTGCCCGCCGGGGCCGAGGCCGTCGAGGGCGACCCGACCCGCCCCGAGACCCTCGCCGGCCACCTGGACGGCGTCACCGCCGTCTTCCTGCACCCGCGCGCCATCGGAGACGGGGCGCCCGGCCTGCTCGCCCGTGCCGCCGAGCGCGGGGCGCGGCGGGTGGTGGCCCTGTCGGCGATGAACGTCGACGAGCCCCTCGACGAGCAGCCCTCCCGTTTCCGCGGCGACCGGAACAAGGAGGCCGAGGCCGCCGCCGTGCACAGCGGCCTGGAGTGGACCAGCCTGCGCGCCGCCTCCTTCGCCGGCAACGCCCTCCAGTCGTGGGCCCCGCAGATCCGGGCCGGGGACGTCGTACGGTACGTGCACGCGGGCTTCCAGGAGGTGCCGATCGACGAGCGGGACCTGGTCGAGATCGCCGCCAGGACGCTGCTCGGCGGGTACGCCGGACGCCGGCTCGAACTGACCGGGCCCGAGTCGCTGACCCACGCCCCGGCCTTCGCCCGCCAGAACCACCCGGCCGACGACCGCTCGCCCGCCCAGCAGCCCGAGGACCACTCGGCCGCGGGCCACGCGTCCGGGTTCCGCCCGCAGGGCTGACCAGCCGACACCGACCGGAGGGTCCCGTGCCGCACTCCACCGCCTACGTCGTCACCGCGCTGGTGACGATGGCCTGCAACGCCTTCTCCGGGTTCGCCGCCATGACCCGGCTCGCCCCGGTGATGCGGTCAGCCGCGCTCGGGGACGGCCATCTCGCCGAGCAGCGACCAGTCGTCCTGCGGGACGTTCGCGTTGACGATGCGCGGCGTCTCGGCCAGGTAGCCGGGCAGCACCTGCTGGGCCTGCTTGAAGTGCGCCGACCCCACGTGCGCCGCCCCGGCGGCGTCGTCGCGGAAGGCCTCGACGAGGACGTACTCGGCCGGGTCGTCGAGGCTGCGCGACCAGTCGAACCACAGGCAGCCCGGCTCGGCGCGGGTGGCCTCGGTGAACTCGGCCGAGATCTCCGGCCAGCGGCCGGCGTGCTCCGGCAGGACGCGGAACTTCGCGGTGATGAAGATCATGACGGGAACTCCCCGAGGTCGGCGGCGTTACGGCACGAGACTAGCCGCACACCGCCGCCCGGCCACGGCGGGGCTCACGCGCGTCGCGTCACCGCCCGGCCACGGCGGGGCTCACGCGCGTCGCGTCACCTGATCACGCCGCAGGCGGTGCGGCCGCCCGCGTCGCCCGTCCTGCGCGTGGCCTCGTCGGGGCCGTCAGGGGCGTAGCGGGCGGGGATGTTGGCCAGGTTGTCGGGGAGCGCGTGCACGATGACCGCGCTGCCGTCGGCGTCGGTCAGCTCGCGCAGGCCGAACCGGTCGGTGACGACCGACGCGGCGCCCGTCCCGTCCTTGCCGACCAGCAGCGGCGGCAGGTCGCCCGAGTGCCCGGCGTGGACGGCGCCGGCCAGGTCGAGGTGGCCGCCGGCGGTGAAGAAGGGGGAGACCTGGCCGGTCGCCGGATCGACGGCCTTCGGGTCGCACAGGCCCGTCGTGTGGATGTGGAAGCCGTGGAAGCCGGGCGTCAGGCCCTTGACCGAGACCGAGACGCGCGCCGTCCCGAACCCCTCGCGCAGGATGCTGAGCCGCCCGACCGCGACGCCGCTAGCGTCGCGGATGACCACGGGCCGCGGGTCGCCCGGGCGCGAGGCGGTGGCGTCGGCCACCGCGCTCACGCCGATGGCGGCGACCCCGGCGGCGAGCGCGAGGCAGAGCGCCAGATGTGTCCGGCCGAACGTCCGTGCCTTGGGCATGGCGGAACCGTCCCTCGTGAGGCGGAGATGTGCGGACTCATCGAGGGTACGGTCGCGCCGCGCCGCCTGTCGTATAGCTCTTGAGTCACCCGTCGGGGTTATGGACCGGGAGCCGTGGAACTGGCCGGCACGCCGCTCAGGGCGTTCTCCCCGCGCCCTGGTCGTCGAGGGCCCGCTCCCCGAGGCCGGTCTCGCCCGGGTCCGTCTCCCCGAGGCGGGGCTCGCCCGCGTCGGGATGGTCCGCGTCCCGGTCGGGACGGGCGGGCGCGCAGGCGTCGCCGCACCCGCCGAAGCGCCCGGTGTCGATCGGCGTGAACCGCGTGGCCGGCACGCCCTTCAGCGCCGCCCTCATCGTGTCGTTCCAGATCGGCCCCGGCAGCGAGGCCCCGGCCACGATGGCGAAGTGCCGGCCGCCGATCGTGGTGTTCACCAGCTTGTACCGCTGCGAGCCGCGCGGGTCGCCGATGCTGACCGCGCCCGCCAGGTCCGGGGTGAACCCGGCGAACCACGCCGTGGCGTACCCGTCGGTGGTGCCGGTCTTGCCCGCCGCCGGGCGGCCGATGCCGCCGACGCGGCTCATCGTGCCCTTGGTGAACACGCCCGACAGGATGTGCGCGGTCGCGTCGGCGACGCCCGGATCGAGCGCCTGCCGGCACGACGGCCGGTACGAGGTCGGCCGGCCGGTGGCGGCATCGGTGATCTTGGTGATGGCCATCGGCGCGCAGTACCTGCCCCGGGCGGCGATGGCGGCGTACGCGGTGGCCACCGTCACCGGGTCTGTCTCGTTGATGCCGAGCGTGAACGTCTCGTACTCCTGGAGCTTGCGGCCGTCGGCGCGGGCGATGCCGAGCGACTTGGCCGTCTCCACCGTCCGGCACAGCCCCACCCGCTGCTCCAGCGCCATGAAGAAGGTGTTCACCGAGCCCCACGTGCCGGTCCGCAGCGTCTTGAAACCGGGGGAGCCCTCGTCGTTGGTGACCGTCCAGGACGGGTCGCCGACGCCGGCGCCGGCGCAGTTCTTGAAGGCGCTGGTGGAGGGGGCGTTGTAGCCGTTGCCCACGGTGATGCCGTCGTCCACCTTCATGCCCTGCTTGAGCGCCTCGACCAGGGTGAACGTCTTGAACGTCGAGCCCGCCTGGAAGCCGATCAGACCGCCGTGCCGCGCGTCGGCCACCGCGTTGAAGGAGATCTGCTTCTTCCTGGCCGAGGAGCCGTAGCCGCGGCTGGCGGCCATGGCCCTGATCGCGCCGGTGCCGGGCTCGACCAGCGCCTCGGCGGCCAGGGCGTCGTCGGTGGCGGCGACGTGCTTCCTGATCGCCCGGTCCGCGGCGGCCTGGGCCTTCGGGTCGAGCGTGGTGTAGATCTTCAGGCCGCCCTGCGCGAAGGCGCGTTCCCTGGCCCGCCGCGTGCCGCCGAAGGCCGGGTTGGCCAGCAGTTCGTGCCGGACGTACTCGCAGAAGTAGGGATGGTCGCTGTCGCCGCAGCCGTTGGGCAGCCGGACGTCCTTGAACCCCAGCTTCCTCGCCTTGGCCGCGGCCGCCTGCTCCGGGGTGATCCTGCCCAGCTCGGCCATCCGGTCGAGCACCACGTTCCGCCGGGCCAGCAGCAGCGCGCGGGCCTTCCTGCCGCGGCTCGGGTCGGTCGTGTTCGGGTCCTGCACGGCGCCAGCCAGCGTGGCGGCCTGGGCCAGGTCCAGCCGGGACGCCGGGACGCCGAAGAACCGCCTGGCCGCGGCCTGCACGCCGTTGGCCCCCGCGCCGAAGTAGGCGATGTTGAGGTAGCGGCGCAGGATCTCGTCCTTGCCGTACTTCTGCTCGACGCCCATCGCGTAGCGCAGCTCCTTGAGCTTGCGGGCGTAGCTGGCCTCCAGGGCCTTGTTCTTGTCCTGCTCGGTGCCGGCCGCGTTGAGCAGCACCTGCTTGACGTACTGCTGGGTGATGCTGGAACCGCCCTGGCTGAGCCGGTCGGAGCTGAGGTTCTTGACCAGGGCGCGCAGCGTGCCCTCCAGGTCGATCGCGCCGTGCTGGTAGAACCGGTCGTCCTCGATGGCGACGACCGCCGTCCGCATCACCTCGGAGATCTGGTCCAGGCGGACGATCTCGCGGTTCTGGTCGTAGAAGCGGGCGATCACGTTGCCGCGGGCGTCGTACACGGTGGAGGTCTGCGCCAGGGGCGGCTCGGCCAGCGCCACCGGCTTGAGGTTCAGCTGCTCGGTGGCGGAGACGACCAGCGTGCCGGTGCCCCCGACGGCGGGCAGCGTGATCGCGGCCGTCAGCAACCCGGCCGACATCGCCGCGACCGTGAGCCGACCGACGTTCGACAGGCGATTGGGCATGCGGGAGCACCTCCGGGCAGGAACAGGGGCAAGCCCGGACATGACAGCACAGGGCGAAAGGCGGTGTCCAAGACCGATATCGGCCATCGGGTGATATCGAGATCGATATCACGCCAGCGTACGGGCCACGCGCGAACCCGCGTCGCGCGTGGCCGTCCGGCGGCCGGAGAGCGGTCGGGGAGCGGTCAGAGCAGGGACGGCGCGGTCGGCTGCACCTGGTTCTCGACGTGCTCCTTCAGCCGCACCAGATCCTGCCGCAGCTTGCGCGCGGGATGCGCGCCGAGCAGCCCGGCGATGGCGTGCCCGGCCGCCCCCGCGATGGGGTTGTAGCACAGGTGCACCTGGACGCGCGTCCGGCCGTCGGCCTGGGCGTCCACGCGCAGCACGCCGGTGTGGGCGATGAGCTCGCCGTCGCCGGACTTCCAGGCGATCTCCGCGCCCTCCTCGCGCTTGGTCTCGGTGGCCGTGAAGCGGATGCGCGTCCCGGCCGGGCCCCTGATCACCCAGTGGGAGCGCAGCTCGTCGGCCGACAGCCGGACCTCCTCGACGTCCGGCATGAAGCGCGGGAACAGCGAGTAGTCGCTCACCAGCGGCCACACGGCCGCCACCGGCGCCGCGATCGAGACGGCCGCGTTGACGTCGATCGCCTCGCGACCGGCGTTGACGCCGGTGAGGCGGCGCAGCGGCAGGTTCGTCGCCGCCCGCACGGCCAGCGCGGAGGCGGCGCAGCGGGTCAGCCAGGACAGCGGCCTCGGCAGCTTGCCGGTGACCGCCCAGATCGAGGCCGCCGCCCCGCCCGCGACCAGCCTGGCCGAGGGCGACCAGCGCTGCTGGAGCAGCTCCGGCACCGCCTTGCGGCGGCGGCCCTGGCCCTGCAGCCGTGGCGCGTCGGCGCCGTCCCTGTGCACGTGCCAGTTGGTCTCCACCCGCTTGACGCCCGGGATGCGGCGCACCTTCTGGCGGGCGCGCTCGTCCTCGCCCGCGAGCACGTCGCCGGAGAGCGTCACGACGCGCTCGCGCACGTCGACCTCGACGGCGTGCGGGTGGCTGATGTGGCGGCCCAGTTCGGCGCGTACGCGTTCGTGCAGGACGCGGTCGTCGGCGGTGCCGCCGGTCAGGCGGTACCTGGCCGCCGCGGCCGACCCGCGGCCCCTGTTGGACAGGTCGCGGCCGAGCACGCCCAGGCCGTCGCGCACCTCGTGGGTGGCGTGCGAGCCCTTGTCCCGCACGCGGGCGCGGCGCGTCCGGCCCCGGTCCGGATCCAGCAGGTACGTCACCGCGGCCCCGGCGCAGGCGCCGAGCACGGCCGCGACGAACGGGTGCGACCGTCTTCGCGACTCCGTGTGCACGATCTGGATGCGCCGCGGAGCCGGTTGCCGCGATTCCCCGTTGAAGGAGCTGATGCCCCGAAAAGCAGTCGTGCGCATGACCACAATCCCCCTCGCTCGCACTTCCCGCTGGCCGTGGCCTACCCCGCAGGTCACAGCGCTAACGGAGGGCGGTCCGGAGGCGTTGGTCGCCCGCGATACCGGGCAGAAAGCACGATAGGGGATTTAAGGGGAGTTCTGCCATGAAGAGCACGGCTCGCACCGCGACGCAGGCGTTCTGGATCGACGCCGGGCACGGCGGGACGCAGGAGCACTACGGCGAACAGCTACGCAGGTGGCGGCACGCGTTCGCGGCCACGGGCGGGGAGCCGGGCGCGAGCGGTGTCACGCTGGACCCGCTGCACTTCGCGCTGGCCGCCTGGGAGGTCGCCACCCGGCCGGTCGCCGACTCGCCGTACGTGCGCACCCACCCCCGGGTCCTGGACGCGGCCTGCCACCGGGCCGAGGACGGCCACGACCCGCTGGCCGTGGTCGAGCTCGCCGCGCCGCCGCCCGTCCCGCTGCCGGACGGCTGGTCGAGCTGGCGGCACCAGGGCGAGCAGCCGTACGCGGCCGGCGCGGAGGGCACGCCGACCGCCCTGAGCACGCTGGAGCTGCGCATCCCCCTGTCCGGCGACCGGCTGCCGACGCCCACCCGGCCGCGCGCCGAGGGCCTGCCCAACCTGGACGACGCCCAGGCGTCGCTGGAGGCGTTCGTCGCCGAGCTGAACGCGGCGGTGACCCCGTTCCTGCGCGAGCTGGAGGGCGCCGAGGGCGCCCCCGGGACCGACGGCGCCACGCTGGTCCAGTGGCTGCGCACGCAGATCGAGGCCGACAAGGCCACCGCGGAGGCGGCGGGCGCCGGGCCCTGGCGCTACCTCACGGCTACCGGCTCGGCCACCGTCCCGGTACGCCAGGGCGCGGGCGGCGCGCGGCGGCTGGAGTTCGGCGGCGGGCGGACGGTCACCCGCGTCGGCTTCCACGACGACGACCTGCTCCACCCGGTCGAGGCGATCCACATCGCCCTGCACGACCCGGCCGACGCGATCGCCCGCTGCGGCGCCGAACTGGCGTTGCTGAACGAGCACACCCCGCCGCTGTCGGCGCCGCTGTCGGCCGGGGACACCGCGGACGCCCTCTGCCCGGTGTGCGGCGAGGCCGCCGGCTCTCCCTGCCAGACGCTGCGCCACCTGGCCTACGGCTACCGCCTGCGCCCCGGCTGGCGGCCCGAATGGAGCCCCTCCCGCTGACGGCTCCCGGCCCCGGTGTCTACATGTAGTTGCCGTCGCCCTGGGCGCGGACGCCGTCGGGGCGGGGCAGGGCGCGGCCGGCGTGCAGGCCGAGCTGCTGCTGGCGGGCGGCGGCCTGCTGCAGCTGGAGCCCGGCCTGGATGCCCTGGAAGACGCCCTCCAGCCAGCCCACGAGCTGCCCCTGCATGACCCGGATCTCCATCTCCGTCGGCGTCCCGCCGTTCGGGGTGGGCCGCAGGCGCTCCAGCTCGTCGCGCAGCTCGGGCGCGACCGCCCCGGCGACCTCCCGGATGGCCTGCTCGTAGATGCGGTGCATGCGCTCCCTGGCGCGCTCCTCCAGGTGCACCCCCTTGGCCTCCTCCAGCAGGCTGCGGGCCATCGCGCTCACGCGGAGCAGCCGGGCGGGCTCCTCGACGCTCTCGATGTCCGTCCTGACGGCATCGCGCAGGGTGTGCTCGCGCTGCTCGTCCCCCGATGCTGGATGCGGCGTCGTCGTCATGTCCTCAGTCCTCGTTCGCGCAGGTGAGCGGCTCGCTACCGCCAGCAACAGCTCTTCCCGGTGCCTCGCCGTTCACTCGTGGGAGCGGCCGGAATCCTGGGTAGGGGTCACCCTCATGAACCGGCGAGACGACGATCCCGAGGACGAGTTCTTCGCTCCGGTGCTGCGCGAGCCGCCGCCCCCGGACGAGATCAGCCGCTCAGGCGTGGTGAGCGACACCGGCGTGCCCGGCGTGCACGGCGGCGGCGAGGGGCACTGGCCGCGCAAGCCGCCGCCGTCGAACGCGCTCGGCCTGCGCCTGCTGGCCGCCGCGCTGCTGCTGCTCGCCGGGGTCGTGCTGGCGGTGCTCGCGGTGCTGGCCGGACGGCTGCCGCTGGCGCTGCCGCCGGCGATCCTGGCGGTGGCCGCCGCCGCGTACCTGGTGGTGTTCGCCCGGCGGCGCGCCCGCGACGACGGCGGCCCGCCCACCTTCGGCTAGCGCGACGCCGGGGCGACCACCTGGGGTTTCGGCCCTTCTGTGGGGGTACACGCCCGCTGAGGGGAAGAGGAGCCGAGATGTCTCTCATCGACCGTGACTGTGTCCGCAGGCTGCTGGAGTCGGAGCACGCCGACGCGACGCTCGTGTTCGTCCGGGGCGACTGCGTCGTGCTGCGGGCCGCGGAGATCGACGACGCCCATCGGGGGCTGGTGATAGCCAGCCGCGAGGACGTCATGGCCCAGCTCCCCGACGGCGCCGCGACGGACGGGCAGGCCCTCGACGACCTCGCCGTGCGGCTGGACAACGTGGTGCGCGACCTCGGCGCCTGACCGCGGCGCGGCCGCATGTCCTGAATCTGCAAGCCGCCACGTCCACCTGGGGAAAGACGGTGTCGGTCCGGCCGGGATTCACTGCCGGGAACACGACACGAAAGGGGCCGTTCAGATGCCCGACAACCCCACCGGCGAGTTCTGGAAGGACCTGCGGCCGATCGAGAACTCCTTCCGGCCGGACGCGCTGCCCGAGGTGTACCTGTCCAAGGTGGCCACCGACGACGACCGGTACTACGTGCCGTTCACCGAGACCGTCGGCTCCCGGCCGCTGTGGATCAACGTCAAGGACAACAGCTGGGCCGACATCCTGCGGGCCAAGGAGGCCGGGCTGGTCAACCGGCACTACCACCCGCACGAGGTGTTCGCGTACACGATCTCCGGCAAGTGGGGCTACCTGGAACGCCCCTGGACGGCCACCGCGGGCGACTTCGTCTACGAGGCCCCGGGCGAGGGCCACACGCTGGTCGCCTACGACAGCGGCGAGCCGATGAAGACGTTCTTCATCGTCAAGGGCCCGCTGGTCTGGCTGGACGAGAACGGCGACCCCGACGGCTTCTTCGACGTGCACGACTACATCAAGATGTGCCGCGAGCACTACGAGAAGGTCGGCATCGGCGCCGACTACGTCAACTCCCTGTTCCGCTGATCGCCGCCCCGCCGCATCCCCCGAAATGAGAGCGTCATGACCGACATCGCGGCCGCGCCGGACACCAGGGCCGCCGACCGGTACGAGAACCGCCTTCTCGTCATCCTCTTCCTGTCCTTCGGCTTCGTCTTCTTCGACCGGCAGGCGCTGTCGTTCCTGGCGCCGTACATGGACCAGGACTTCGGCCTGTCCAACGCCGAGCTGGGCACGCTGTCCGGCGTGCTCGCGCTCACCTGGGCGCTGGCCGGGATGTTCGCCGGCCGCCTGTCCGACGCGCTCGGCAGGCGCAAGCCCATCCTGGTCGTGGCCGTGCTGCTGTTCTCGCTGTTCTCGGCCTCGTCCGGGCTGATGGGCGGGTTCGCCGGGCTGCTGGCCGCCCGCGCGCTGATGGGCACGGCCGAGGGCGCCGTGCTGCCGATGGCGCAGACGCTCATGGTCGAGGCCAGCCGGGAACGCCGCAGGGGCTTCAACATGGGCCTGTTGCAGGGCTCGTCGGCCGGGCTGCTCGGCGGCATCCTCGCGCCGCTGGTCGTGGTGTGGATCGCCGAGACCTACGACTGGCGGGTCGCCTTCTACGTCACGATCGTGCCGGGCCTGGTGATGGCGCTGCTGATCGCCAAGTTCGTCCGTGAGCGGTCGCCGCGGGCGGCGGCCGAGGCGCCCGCCAAGGAGCCGCGGGTGCCGCTGGGCGAGGTGCTGAAGCTGCGCAACATCGTCGTCTGCATGCTCATCGCCTGCTGCTACCTGACCTGGTTCGTCACCATCATCACCTTCACGCCGACGTACCTGACCCAGGTGAAGGGCTTCGGGCCGGGCACGATGAGCGGCGTCATGACGTGCCTGGGCGTGGCCTGGGTGCTCTGGGGCTTCGCCACCCCGGCCATCTCCGACCGGCTGGGACGCAAGCCCGCGCTGATCGGCTTCACCGCGCTCGCGGTGTTCTGCCCGCTGGCCGTGGTCTACGTCGAGAGCCCCGTGCTGCTCGGCGCGATCATGATCGTCACCTACACCGGGCTCGGTTGCTTCACGCTGTTCATGGCCACCATCCCGGCCGAGACCGTGCCGCGCGGCGCGCTGGCCACCGCCCTCGGCGTGATCATGGGCGTGGGCGAGCTGGCGGGCGGCTTCCTGGGCCCGATGGTCGCCGGTTGGGCGTCCGACCAGTGGGGGTTGCAGGCCGCGATGTTCATCGCCGCCGGCGGCGCGCTGGTCGTGGTGGGGCTCGCCTTCGCCCTGAAGGAGACGGCCCCCGCCGTGCTGCGCAGGGCGGCCGCGTGAGGGCCGCGGTCTGGCACGGGGCCAAGGACGTGCGGGTCGAGGACGTCCCCGTGCGCGAGCCCGGCCCCGGTGAGGCGGCGATCGCGGTCGCGTACTGCGGGATCTGCGGCAGCGACCTGCACGAGTACGCCGACGGCCCGCACGCGATCCCCGTGGGCGAGCCGCATCCGGAGTCCGGCGTGCGCGCGCCGCTCGTCCTCGGCCACGAGTTCTGCGGCACGGTCACCGGCCTCGGCGCGGGCGTGACCGGCCTGGCCGTGGGCGACCGGGTCGCGGTGGAGCCGCACTACCGGTGCGGGAACTGCCCGCGCTGCCTGGCGGGGGAGTACAACATCTGCCGCCATTTCGGGTTCGCCGGGCTGATGGGGCACGGCGGGCTGGCCGAACGGGCGACGGTGCCCGCGTACATGCTGCACCGGCTGCCCGAGTCGGTGCCGCTGGAGCAGGCGGCGGTGTTCGAGCCCGCGGCCGTGGCCCTGCACGCGGTGCGGCGGGCCGGGATCCGCGCCGGCGACACCGTCGCGGTCCTCGGGCTCGGCCCGATCGGGCTGCTCGTGGCCCGCTTCGCGGCGCGGGCCGGCGCGGGCCGCGTGGTGGCCGCCGACCGCTCGTCCGCCCGCCTGGAGCTGGCCCGCCGCCTCGGCGTCGAGACGGCGACGGGCGACGGGCTGGCCGAGACGGTCGGCGGGGAGGGCGCGGACGTCGTCTTCGAGGCCGTCGGCTCGGAGGGCACGCTGCGCGCCTGCCTGGCCGCCACCAGACGCGGCGGCCGGGTGGTCTTCCTCGGGCTGACCGGCACGGTCTCCCTCGACGCCTTCGCCCTGGTCAACAACGAGCAGACGATCGTGACCAGCGTCGGCTACCGCGACGCCTACCCGGAGCTGATCCGCATGGTCGCCGAGGAGGGCGTGGACCTGGCCGCGATCGTCACCGCGACCATCCCGCTGGAGCACGTGGTCCGCGACGGGTTCGAGGCGCTGCTGCGCGGCGAGGACCAGGTCAAGGTGCTGGTACGACCCGCTCAGGACGGGGGGCGGCTCCGGTGACCGACGGACTCGCCCCAGGGCTGTTCGCCGGGCGGCACGCGTTCGTGACCGGCGGCACGTCCGGCATCGGCGCGGCGACCGCCGTGCTCCTCGCCGAGCTGGGCGCCGCCGTGACCGCGCTCGGCCTGCCGCCCGCCGACCCGGCCGAGCTGCCCGCGCACCCGCTGGTGCGGGTGGTGGAGCACGACGTGCTCGACCGGGGCGGCCTGGCCCGCCTGCTGTCGGCCGGCGACCCGCTCGACGCGCTGGTCAACTGCGCGGGCGTCAGCCACGACCGCGAGGAGTACGACCTGGCCCGCTGGCAGCGCGTCATCGAGGTCAACCTGACCGCCACCATGGTCGCCTGCCAGGCCGCCCGCCCGGCGCTGGCCGAACACGGCGGCGCGATCGTGAACGTCTCCTCCATGTTCGCCTTCTCCGGCAGCAGGGACCGGCCCGCCTACAGCGCCAGCAAGGGCGGCGTCTCCCAGCTCACGAAGTCGCTGGCGGCCGAGTACGCCGCCGACGGCATCAGGGTCAACGCCGTCGCCCCCGGCTTCGTGGTCACCCCGCTGGCCCGGGGCGTGCTCGACGACCCGCCGGCCCTGGCCCAGGTGTTGGCCCGCATCCCCGGCGGGCGGCTGGGCAGGCCGCGCGAGGTCGCCTCGGTGGTGGCGTTCCTGTGCTCGCCGGCCGCGTCGTACGTCACCGGGGCGGTCGTCCCCGTGGACGGAGGCTATCTGGCTGTGTGACATCTCACCTAAGCTGTGTGTCCCCTGACCGGCACGAACGCGAGGAGGGTCGCCTTGGCCGCCGTCTCCGTGATCTCCCAGGCCACGACCGAGCACGTCGAACCCGCCGAGCGCATCCATTTCTGGGAGGACTACAACCGCAGGGCGCTGGTGGGCCTGTCGTGCACGTCGTACTCCGAGCACGGCCTGCTGGCCAGGCAGACCAACATCGAGCTGGCCGGGCTGCGGCTGGCCGAGATCGCCGGGAACGCCCACGCGATCGAGCGCAGCCCGCAGACCGTCAGGTCCACGCCGAAGGACTCGGTGTTCGCGACCCTGCTGCTCAAGGGCGAGGCGGTGTTCCTGCATGAGAACGGCTGCCTGGCCGCCACGGCGGGCGAGCTGGTCGTCTACGACACGCGCCGGCCGTACCTGTTCGGGTTCTCCTCCTCGATGCGGCAGATCCTGGTGGACGTCCCGCGCGAGCTGTTCGCGCAGGCGTGCGTGGCGGGCGGGCTGCCGGGGCCGATGGTGTTCGGCAGGGCGACGGCGCGGGAGGGCGTGCTCGTGGCCGCGCTGCGCTCGATGATCGGCGGCCTGGCCGCCCTGCGCTCCGCCCCCGACCCGGCCGAGGCCGAGCGGGCCGTGCTCGACCTGCTCAGGCAGCTCGCCGAGGAGCGCACGGGCGGGCGTCCCGGGCCGGACGCCTACCGGTCGCAGCTCATCGTCGCCGAGGACTACATCGACCGGCACCTGCACGACCCCTGCCTGGGGGCGGCGCAGGTGGCCGGGGTCATGGGCATCTCCGTGCGGCACCTGGCGCGCATCTTCGAGTCCACCGGCCGCTCGCCCGCCCGGCACATCGTGGAGCGGCGGCTGGTCCGGGCGCACGCCGAGCTGACCGGGCCGCGCGCGCTGGAGACCACGATCGCCGACGTGGCCCACCGGTGGGGCTTCTCCAGCCAGGCCCACTTCGCCCGCCTCTTCCGCGCCCGGTACGGCCTGACCCCGAGCGAGGCCCGCGCCGAGGCCACCCGGTAGCCGGGAGGCCCGTCAGGGAGCCGGTCGGTGGCCGGGAGGCCCGTCAGGGGAGCCGGCCGGTGTGCGCGAGGTCGGCCTCCATGCGCGCGGCCGTCCGCCTGAGCTCGGGCAGCACGTCGCGCAGCAGGTGGTCGCGGCTGGCCCGGCCGGCGTGCGTGGCCACGTTGACCGCCGCCACCACGCGTCCGTCCGGCCCGCGCACGGGGACGGCGATCGACCGCACGCCCTCCTCCAGCTCCTGGTCCACCAGCGCGTAGCCGTCGGCGGCGGCCTGCCGCACGGCCGCGGCCAGCTCGTCCGGCGAGGTGATCGTGTGCCGGGACAGCGGCTTCGGCTCGATGGCGGCCACCCGCGCGGCGGGCTGCCCGGCCAGCAGCACCCGGCCCATGGACGTGGCGTACGCCGGGAAGCGGGTGCCGACCGTGATGTCCACGCTCATGATGCTGACCGTGGGCACCCGGGCCACGTAGAGCACGTCGTCGCCGGACAGCACCGCGACCGACGCCGACTCGCGGACGCGCGCCACCAGGTCGGCCAGGTGCGGCTGGACCACCTCGCCGAACGTACGCCCCGACAGGTGGGCGTAGCCCAGTTCGAGCACCTTGGGCAGCAGCACGTGGCGGTCGCCCACGGCGGCGGCGTAGCCGAGGCCCTGCAGGCTCTGCACCGCGCGCCGGACGGTGGCCCGGGGCAGGCCGGTCACCCTGGCGGACTCCGCCAGCGTGCAGCCGCCGCGCGCCGACCCGAGCGAGACCAGCACGGCCAGGCCGCGGGCGAGCGACTGCAGATAGCCCATGCCCAGCTCCTCCTTGACGGCCCGCGAACCGTCCAGCCCGGCGGGCGCGCGGCGCGGCTCCCGGGGGCGGGCGGCCTGGGCCGCCAGGACGGCCTCCATGTCCGCCACCGTCGCGCGCAGGCGGGGCAGGGCGTGCTCGCGCAACCCCGCCACCGTGTGCCTGCTGGTGTGGCTGACCACGCTGACCGCGCAGACCGCCGTGCCGCCGGGGTCGCGGACGGGCAGCGCGACCGCGATCAGCCCCGGCTCGATGAGCTGGTCGTCCTCGGCCCACGGCGCGGCGGGGTCGAGCAGGGCCAGCCCGGCCGCGCACCGCCCGGCGGGCAGCAGGTCGCCCACCCGGAAGGCCACCGACATCGTCCGCCGCCGGGTGAACTGGCCGACGAAGCGCACGCCGTCGCCGTCGGGCACGGCCAGCGAGACCGACTCCTCCAGCTCGGCGGCCAGCCGCTCGGCCAGGGGCGACAGGCTCTCCTGGAGGCCGTCGCAGGCCAGGTAGGCCGCGCCCAGCTCCATCAGCGGCGGCGCGAGCAGCACGTCGCGGCCCTCGGCCCGCAGGTGGCCGAGGTGCACGAGCGTGGCCAGCACGCGGTCGACCGTGGACCTGGCCAGCCCGGTGGCGCGGACGAGGTCGGTCGCGCGCATGGGCCGCCCGGGGTCGGCGGCCAGCACGCGCAGCACGGCCAGGCCGCGCTCCAGGGTCCCGGCCGGTTCCATCGGCGACTCCTCGTCCAGGTGGGGGCTTTGACAGGAACGCCCCGGTTACAGATACTCGAACTCATAATAGTGAACTAAAGTTCGCAGAGCGAACACCCTCGGGCGGGCACTCGGCGGACATCCTCGGCTGAACGGAGCGTCGTGCGGAGAGACAAGGTGGTCGCGACGGCCGCGGAGGCGCTGGCCGGAGTGCGGGACGGCGCGTCGTTCGCGGTCGGCGGCTTCGGGCTCAGCGGCATCCCCAACGTGCTGATCCAGGCCCTCTACGACACCGGCGTGACCGGCATCGGCGTCGTGTCCAACAACTGCGGCGTCGACGGCGGCGGCCTCGGCATCCTGCTGGCCGCCGGGCGCATCGCCCGCGTGACCGCCTCCTACATCGGCGACAACAAGGAGTTCGCCCGGCAGTACCTCGGCGGTGACCTGGAGGTCGAGCTGACCCCGCAGGGCAGCCTGGCCGAGCGGCTGCGGGCCGGCGGCAGCGGCATCCCCGCCTTCTACACCCCGGCCGGGGTCGGCACCCCCGTCGCCGACGGCGGCCTGCCGCTGCGCCACCACCCCGACGGCACCGTCGCCGTCGCCTCGCCGCCGAAGGAGGTGCGCGAGTTCGACGGCCGGGAGTACGTCCTGGAGCACGGCATCCGCACCGACTTCGCGCTGGTCCGGGCGGCCAGGGGCGACCGGTCCGGCAACCTGGTCTTCCACCGCGCCGCCAGGAACTTCAACCCGCTGGCCGCCATGGCCGGGCGCGTCACCGTCGCCGAGGTCGAGGAGCTGGCCGAGCACATCGACCCCGACGAGGTCCACCTGCCCGGCGTGTTCGTGCAACGCGTGCTCCCGCTCACCCCCGAGCAGGCCGCCGACAAGGGCATCGAGAGGCGTACGATTGCCCCGCCTCCGGCAGGAGGGACAGTCACCGAATGAGCTGGACCCGTGACCAGATGGTCGCGCGGGCGGCGGCCGAGCTGCGCGACGGCGACTACGTCAACCTCGGCATCGGCCTGCCCACCCGCATCCCGTCGTTCCTGCCGCCGGGCGTCGACGTGGTCCTCCACTCCGAGAACGGCATCCTCGGCGTCGGCCCCTACCCCGCGCCCGCCGACGTCGACCCCGACCTGATCAACGCGGGCAAGGAGACGGTCACCGTGCTCCCCGGCGCGTCGTTCTTCGACTCCTCGCTGTCGTTCGGCATGATCCGAGGGGGCCACATCGACGTGGCCGTGCTCGGCGCGATGCAGGTCTCGGCCCGCGGCGACCTGGCCAACTGGATGGTCCCCGGCAAGCTGGTCAAGGGCATGGGCGGGGCCATGGACCTGGTGCACGGCGCGCGCAAGGTCATCGTGATCATGGAACACAACGCCAAGGACGGCTCACCCAAGATCGTCGAGGAGTGCTCGCTGCCCCTGACGGGCCGGCGATGCGTGCACCGGATCATCACCGACCTCGGCGTCCTCGACGTCACCGAGCAGGGGCTGGCCCTGGTCGAGAGCGCGCCGGGCGTGGGCCTGGACGAGCTGCGCAACCGTACCGACGCGGAGGTCACCGCATGAAGGACGTCTACATCGTCGACGCCGTCCGCACGCCGTTCGGCCGCCACGGCGGCGCGCTGGCCAAGGTGCGCCCCGACGACCTGGCCGCGCACGTCGTCGCGGCGCTGGTCGAGCGGACCGGCCAGGAGAGCGCCGACGAGGTGGTCCTGGGCAACGCCAACGGCGCGGGCGAGGAGAACCGCAACGTCGCCCGCATGGCCGCGCTGCTGGCCGGGCTGCCGGTCACCACGCCCGGCGCCACCGTCAACCGGCTGTGCGGCTCCGGCATGGAGGCGATCATCCAGGCGTACCGGGCGATCGCGGTCGGCGACGCCTCGGCGGTGATCGCGGGCGGCGTGGAGTCGATGACCCGCGCGCCCTGGGTGCTGCCCAAGCCCGACCGCGCCTTCCCGGCGGGCGGCGGGGAACTGGTCTCCACGACGCTCGGCTGGCGGCTGGTCAACCCGAGGATGCCCGCCGAGCACACGGTCGCGCTCGGCGAGGGCGCCGAGCTGATCGCCGACAAGCACGGCATCACCCGCGAGGAGCAGGACGCGTACGCGCTGGGCAGCCACCGGAAGGCGGCCAAGGCGGCCCTCGACCGCGAGATCGTCCCGATCGCCGGCCTGACCAGGGACGAGGGCATCCGCGACGACACCTCGGCCGAGGCGCTGGCCCGGCTCAAGCCGGTGTTCAGGAGGGACGGCGGCACGGTCACGGCCGGCAACTCCTCCCCGCTGAACGACGGCGCGGCGGCGCTGCTGCTGACCGACGAGGAGGGGCTGCGCGGCCGCGAGCCGCTGGCCCGCCTCACCGCGAGCGCCGCGAGCGCGCTGGAGCCGCGCTACTTCGGGCTCGGCCCGGTCGAGGCCGTGCGCAAGGCGCTGGCCAAGGCCGGCAAGGGCTTCGGCGACCTGTCCACCGTCGAGCTGAACGAGGCGTTCGCCGCGCAGGTGCTGGGCTGCCTGGCCGAGCTGCCCGAGCTCGACCCCGCCCTGGTCAACCCCGACGGCGGCGCGATCGCGATCGGCCACCCGCTCGGCGCCTCCGGGGCCCGCGTCACCGGCGCCGTGGCCCACCGGCTGGCCGCGGCCGGCTCGGGCGTCGGGCTCGCCTCCCTCTGCATCGGCGTCGGCCAGGGGCTGGCCGTCGTACTCGAAAGGTAGCGTCCATGTCCGAACCCCTCACGCAGGCCGACATCGACCGCGAGATCGCCGCGCTGAGCGAGTCCCGCGGCGAGCGGCCCGCCGACCACCCCGCGCGCGACTACGCCCCCTACCGCAGCACCCTGCTGCGCCACCCCAAGCAGCCGCTGGTCGCGCTGAAGGACCCGGAGGCGAGCGAGCTGTCCGGCCCGGTGTTCGGCGTCACGGACGTGACCGCCCTCGACTCCGACCTGACCCGGCAGCACCTCGGCGAGCCGCTGGGCGAGCGGATCACCGTGACCGGCCGGGTGCTCGACCGCCAGGGCCGGCCCGTACGCGGTCAGCTCGTGGAGATCTGGCAGGCCAACTCCGCCGGCCGCTACCTGCACCAGCGCGACGACCACCCCGCGCCGCTCGACCCCAACTTCTCCGGCGTCGGCCGCTGCCTGACCGACGACGACGGCCGCTACCACTTCACCACGATCAAGCCCGGCCCCTACCCCTGGCGCAACCACCTCAACGCCTGGCGGCCCGCGCACATCCACTTCTCGCTGTTCGGCACGGCCTTCGCCCAGCGGCTGGTGACCCAGATGTACTTCCCCGGCGACCCGCTGTTCCCCTACGACCCGATCCTGCAGTCGGTCACCGACGACGGCGCCCGCCAGCGACTGGTCTCCACCTACGCGCACGACCTGTCCAAGCCCGAGTGGTCGCTCGGCTACCGGTGGGACATCGTGCTCGACGGGCCCGCCGCGACCTGGATGGAGGAAGGCCGATGAACCCCACCCCCTCGCAGACGGTCGGCCCGTTCTACGGCTACGCGCTGCCCTTCCCCGGCGGCGGCGACCTGGCCACCGGCGGCATCACCGTGCACGGCCGCGTCTACGACGGCGCCGGCGACCCGATCCCCGACGCGCTGCTGGAGTTCTGGCAGGCCGACCCCACGGGCGACCTGTCGGGCGCGCCCGGCTCGCTGCGCCGCGACCCGGTCAACGGCGCGGTCATCGGCCGGCACGGCGTCGACTTCACCGGGTTCGGCCGCGTCCCCACCGACGCCGACGGCCACTGGACCCTGCGCACGGTCGAGCCGGGCAACGGGTACATCAGCGTGTGCGTGTTCGCCCGCGGCCTGCTCCACCACCTGTTCACCCGCATCTACCTGCGACCCGACGCCTTCCTCGACTCGCTGCCGCCCGACCGGGCGCGCACGCTGGTCGCGGTCGAGGAGCGGGAGGGCGTCCACCGCTTCGACATCCATCTTCAGGGCGAGAAGGAGACGGTCTTCCTTGACTTCGGCTGACCCCGGCGGCGGGAACCCGGGCGCGTCCTCCGCGGGCGCCCTGGGCGACTTCGGGCTGCTCGCGCCCATGCGCGGCGGGGTCGAGGCGACCGGCGACGTGGCGGTCCTGCAGGCCATGCTCGACGCGGAGGCCGCGCTCACCCGGGTGCTGGCCGCGCTCGGGCGCGCGCCGCGGGAGGCGGCCGACGCCGTGACCGCCGCGGCCCGCGCCGAGCTGTTCGACCCGGCCGGCCTGGCCGCGCGGGCCCGTTCGGGCGGCAATCCGGTCATCCCGCTGGTGGACGACCTGCGCGCCGCCGCCGGGCCGTACGCGGAGCACGTGCACGCGGGCGCGACCAGCCAGGACATCCTCGACACCGCGCTCATGCTGGTCGCCCACCGGGCGCTCGGGCCGGTCCTGGACGACCTCGACCGGGTGGCCGCCGGGCTGGCCACGCTGGCGTGGGACCATCGCGACACCGTCATGGCCGCCCGCACGCTCACCCAGCAGGCCGTGCCCACCACGTTCGGGCTCAAGGCGGCGGGCTGGCGGAAGCTGGCCCTCGACGCCCGCGACCGCCTCCGAGTCGTCCGCGAAGCGCTTCCCGCCCAGCTCGGCGGCCCCGCCGGCACCCTCGACCGGTTCACCGCCCCTGACCCGGACGACGGAGGCGCAGGGGCGCTGGAGGTGGCCGGCCGGTTCGCCGCCGAGCTGGGGCTGGCCGCGCCCGCGCTGCCCTGGCACGTGCTGCGCACCCCCGTCGCCGACCTGGCCGGGGCGCTGGCGTTCACCGCGGGCGCGCTGGGCAAGCCGGCCGCCGACGTGCTGGTGATGTCGCGGACCGAGATCGGCGAGGTGTCCGAGGGCGTCGGCGGCGGTTCGTCGTCGATGCCGCACAAGCACAACCCCGTGCGGGCCACGATGATCGCCGCGGCGGCCCGCCAGGTGCCCGCCCTGGCCGCCGTCCTGTACGCCTCGCTCGCCGCCGAGGACGAGCGCCCGCCCGGCGCCTGGCACGCCGAATGGCAGCCGCTGCGCGAGGCGCTGCGCCTGGTCGCCGGCGCCGCCCGCGACGCCGCGGAACTGGTCGCCGGCCTGCGGGTCGATCCCGGGCGCATGCGCGCCGCCATGACCGTCGCCGGACCGCCCGGCGCCGCCGCCGCCCTGGTCAAGCGGGCGCTGGAGGAGAAGTGACGTTGTTGCAGCACCGGGTGGACGGCCCGGAACACGCCGAGCCGATCGTCCTCGGCCCGTCGGTCGGCACCTCGACCCGGGTGTGGGAGCCGCAGGTCGCCGCGCTGGCCCGCAGGTTCCGCGTGGTCCGCTTCGACCTGCCGGGACACGGCGGCTCCCCGTCGTCCGGCGTGTCCACGATCGACGGCCTGGCCGGGCTCGTCCTGGACCTGGCCGACGACCTGGGCCTGGACGCCTTCCACTACGCCGGCATCTCCATCGGCGGCGCGATCGGCGCCACCCTGGCCCTGCGCCACCCCGGACGCCTGCTGTCCCTGGCGATGATCTGCTCCTCGGCCCGCTTCGGCGAGCCGGACGGCTGGCGCGAGCGGGCCGCGCTGGTCCGTGAGCACGGCACCGCGCCGCTGCTGGAGCCCACGGCCAAGCGCTGGTTCGCCGGGCCGGGCGACCCGGCGCTGCTCGACGACCTCGCCGCCGCCGACCCCGCCGGCTACGCCGCCTGCTGCGACGCCTTGGCCGGCTACGACCTGCGCGCCGAGCTGCCCGGCATCGCCGTCCCGACGCTGGTCCTGGGCGGCCGCGACGACCCGGCCACGCCGCCCGCGCACGCCAGGGAGCTGGCCGACGGCATCCCCGGCGCGACGCTCGTGGAGGTGCCGGGAGCGGCCCACCTGGCCGGCGTCGACCAGCCCGAACGGGTCACCGCCGCGCTGCTCGCCCACCTGCCCGCCGCCCCCGGCATGCGGGTGCGCCGCGAAGTGCTCGGGGACGCCCACGTCGACCGGGCCGTCGCCCGCACCACCGCCTTCACCAGGGACTTCCAGGACCTCATCACGCGCTACGCCTGGGGGGAGATCTGGACCAGGCCCGGCCTCGACCGGCGCACCAGGAGCTGCGTCACCCTCACCGCGCTGGTCGCGCACGGGCACCTCGACGAGCTGGCCATGCACGTCCGCGCCGCCGTGCGCAACGGGCTGACGGCCGACGAGATCGGCGAGGTGCTGCTGCAGAGCGCGATCTACTGCGGGGTGCCGGCCGCCAACGCGGCGTTCGCCGTCGCCCAGCGCGTCCTTACCGAGATATCAGGGGAGTCCGCATGACCATCACCCGTGACCTGCTGATCGGCGGCAAGAACGTCCCCGCCCAGAGCGGCCGTACGACGCCCGACCTGGCCCCCTACACCGGCGAGGTGTACGCGACCGTGGCCGCCGCGGGCGTCGAGGACGTCACCTCGGCCGTGGACGCGGCGCAGGCCGCCTTCGACGGCTGGGCCGCCACCAGCCCGTTCGCCCGCCGGGCGATCTTCCTCAAGGCCGCCGACCTGCTCCAGGAGCGCGGCGAGCAGGCCGTGGCGCTGATGGCCGCCGAGGTCGGCGGCACCCGCCCGTGGGCGCTGTTCAACGTCGGGCTGGCCGCGAACATGCTGCGCGAGGCCGCCGCCGCGATCACCGCGCCGCGCGGCGAGGTGCTCACCGCGCAGGAGGAGGGCGTGCTCGGCCTGGCCGTGCGCGAGCCGCTCGGCGTGGTGGCCGCCTTCTCGCCGTGGAACGCGCCGATCATCCTCGGCGTGCGCTCGGTGGCCGCCGCCCTGGCCGCGGGCAACACCGTCGTCATGAAGCCCAGCGAGGACGCCCCCATCGCGTGCGGCCTGTTCGTCGCCGACCTGCTGCACGAGGCCGGGCTGCCCGCGGGCGTGCTCAACGTGGTCACCAACGACCCGGCCGACGCCGCCGTGGTCGCCGAGGCGCTCATCGCCGACCCCCGCGTCCGCGCGGTCAACTTCACCGGCTCCACCGAGGTCGGCCGGATCGTCGGCACCCACGCCGCCCGCCACCTCAAGCCCGCCCTGCTGGAGCTGGGCGGCAAGAACGCCATCATCGTCCTGGACGACGCCGACCTCGGCCACGCCGTCGACGCCGCCGCGTTCGGCGTCTACATGAACGCGGGCCAGATCTGCATGTCGGGCGACCGCGTGCTGGTGCACGAGTCGCTGGCCGAGGAGTTCGGCCGCCGGTTCGCCGACAAGGTGCGCGCGCTGCCCGCCGGCGACCCGTCCCGGCCGGAGACCGTGATCGGGCCGCTGGTCAGCGCGGACGCCGCCCGCCGGGTGGCCGGGCTGGTCGCCGACGCGGTCGCCGAGGGCGCGACGGTGCTGGCCGGTGGCGGCGAGCCCGACGGCGCGGTGCACCCGGCGACGGTGCTGGCCGATGTGCCCAAACATGCCCGTCTGTACTACGGCGAGGCGTTCGGCCCGGTGTGCGTGGTCGGCACCTTCGCCACCGACGACGAGGCCGTGGCCCTGGCCAACGACACCGAGCACGGCCTGACCGCCGGGATCATCACCGAGAACGGCACCCACGGCCTGCGCGTGGCCCGCCGCCTGCGGACCGGCATCGTGCACGTCAACGACCAGTCCGTGGGCGACGAGCCGCAGGCGCCGTTCGGCGGGGCCGGCTCCTCCGGCTACGGCCGGTTCGGCGGCCGGTGGGGCCTGGAGGCGTTCAGCAACACCCGCTGGATCACCCTGGCGACCGAACAGGCCCACTACCCGTTCTGACCACCCGGCCCACCCCTGGGAGGGGCGGGCCGGGCGGCCCGCCGGCGGGTCAGTGGGCGTACGCCTGGAACTCCGCCGCCCGCACCTGCTCGCGCGCCGGGCTCGCCGTGGCGCAGTCGGTCGCGGAGCCGGGGTCGGCGTCCTGCTCGCCCGCGTAGCGCGGGTTGCCGGTGCACTGGCTGCTGACCACCCGCAGCATCAGGTGGGTGGCGCTGGTCGGCGGCACCCGGAAGGAGCGCACCAGCAGGTCCGCGCCGCGCGGCCGGGGCAGCGTGGCGTCGAAGGCGTCCGCCGGGCTGGTGTAGACCTTCCTGAAGCTCGCCGGGTCGGCGCAGTTCGCGGCGCAGGCCAGCACCTCGAACGCGCGCAGCGCCGAGAACCTGTTCTGCCCGCCCGGATCGGCGGCGTCCCCGACGTCGGGCCGGAGCATCGCGCTCACCTGGACCCTGCGCACCGTGACCGGACGGTCGCCCGCCAGGTCCACGGTGACCGACCGGCCGGCCGGCGCGCCGGTGCGCGAGGCCCAGTTCGTGGCCTCGGTGTCGTCGATCAGCCGGGCCTGGTTGACGCCGTCGCCGGCGGCCGTCGCGCCCGCCGCGGCCGAGGCGAGGTTGCGCGGCAGCGGCAGCGGCAGCGGCAGCCTGGCCCCGGCCACCACCGGGAACGTCAGCCGCGCGTGCCCGAACCCGGCGCCCGCCACCACGAACCGGTACGTGCCCGGCGTCATCTCGACGGTGTCGCCCAGCGGCGTGGCCGGATCGGTGTCGGCGACCGGCACCGCGCGGCCCTCGTAGTCGCCCACGTAGAGCCGCAGGGCCGCGTCCCTGGCCTCGCCGAGCGGCTTGAGCTGGAGCGAGCCGTTGCGGCCCGCCGGGTCGACGAAGCTCGGCGTCGGGTCGGGGTCGTTCGGTCCGTTGCTGGCCGCGCCCTTGCCCAGGCCGTGCTCGGCGAACGCCCGCCACAGGATGTCCTGGTTCGCGCCGTCGAAGCGGATGGCGTCGGCGGCCAGGATCGCGTCCCGGTGGTCGACGTAGCTGACCGCGCCGGAGGCCATCAGCAGCAGGGCGTCGTACGAGAGCTGCGCCCACCGCCGGTTGCCCGGACACCGGTCCACCGCCACCTTGCCGTCGGCGCAGTCGCGCTGCCGGGCCGGCGTGCCCTTGCCGTACCGCTTGACGAACGCCTCGCGGACGTCGAACTGGGTGGCGGTCCAGATCTCGCCGTCGGCGTGCACCTGCGTGCCGACCAGGTCGTAGGCGAGGTCGCTGTAGTTCAGCGGCGACCTGGACATGTCGTAGTTGCGGATGCCGCGCGTCCGGTCGCCCGTGACGTACGGGCCGATCACGTACGGGGTCGCGCCGGAGGAGCGGAAGCCGTACTCGTCCAGGTACTCCATGGCGAACAGGTCGGAGGTGCTCTCGTTCATGGCGCCCGCCTGCGCGCCGCTCCAGCCGGCGTTCGGGCCGGCGATCATGCGGCCGGAGATGGCGTGGCTGTACTCGTGGCCGATGACCGACATGTCGTAGTCGCCGTCCACGCAGGGGGAGTAGAACGAGCCGGCGATCGGCTGCCACAGGTACATGTTGGTGATCGGGGCGAGGCCGTCGGGGCCGGTGATCTGGTTGGCGTTGTCGCGTACCGACGCCACGCGCGCCCCGGCCTGGGCGTTGCCCAGCTCGGGGTCGTTGCCGAGCCCGCCGCGGTCGCCGTTGTCCACCTGCATGTTCCAGGCGGACTCGGTGAAGCCGAGCCGGTAGGACCAGTCGTGCATGCGGTTGTGCATGGCGTTGAGGTTGGCGATGGCGGCCTCCAGGTCCGCCTCGCCCGGCTGGTCGAACGTCGCCGGGTCGCACTTGGCCCGGTGCCAGGTGTTGCGCCACGGATAGACGTAGTCGCGGTTGGGGGAGGGGGCGTTCGCGCGGGTGCCGACGGTGAAGGGGTCGCCGTTCGCGCGGTTCTCGTACGTCCGGGCGGCGTTGCCCGCGCTGGTGTGGGTCGGCGTGCCGGTGGCGTGGTCCACGTCCCAGGCGCGGCCGGTCGCCGGGTCGCCGCCGGTGGCGAGGTCGCAGCCGGGCCCGGCCGCCAGGCACCAGGTCCGCCGGGTGTCGGTGGCGGAGTAGTCGCCGGGCGGGCTGGCCGGGAAGGCCGCCCAGCGCGGGTTCTCCGGGTCGAAGTGGTCGACCAGGTTCTCGCGGGTGAGGATGCCGCCGGTGACCGCGTCCACGTGGGTGGTGTACGCCGCCGCCTCGCCCTTCCCGCCGCCGATCAGGACCACCTGGTACGCGCTGTGCACGCCGTCGGGCGCGGGCACGGCCACCTTCGTGACCTGCTTCGTCGTCGCCGTGGCCAGGTCCACGCCGCCGTCGCGGGCCGCGATCTCCAGGGCCCGCGCCTCGCTGATCGCGGCGGCCGGGGGCGCGGCCTGCCCGCGGGCGAGCGAGGAGGTCACGTGGCGCACCTTCCCCCGTACGACGCCGACCGCGACGAGCCCGTCCACCCCCGCCGGCAGCCCGCCGAACCGCTGGCGCAGGAGCACGGCGTGACCGGCGCCGAGGGGGTTGACCGCGACCTTCTCCAGCCCGGCGACCTCCTCCGCCGACAGCCCGAACAGCGGCTCGTTGGCGGTCAGGTAGGCGCGGGCGGCCCGTTCCGGATCCTCGCCCAGGCCCTCGGCGAGCGGTGCGGCGCCGGTGACGACGGCGGGGGTGCCGAGGGCGTTCCAGCGGATCTCCGCGCCGGCGGCCCGCGCGCCGAGCCCGGCGGGCGGCGGGACGCGGCCCTGCCGGTTGTCCAGGTCCGGCCTGCCGTGCTGCTCGGCCTGGAAGTCGTGGACGATCGGCGCCTGCCCGCCGGGTTCGCCCCGCGCGGCGCCGGTCAGGGGCAGGGCAGAGGCGGTGACCGCGAGGGCGATCACGGCGCTGCGTAACCAGGGTCTGGTGGACACGGTTCCTCCTGGGCACGGAAGACGGGCGGTTGACGCCCGTCCCGCCAGAGGTAACACCGCCCCGGAGTCCTGACAAGATCGGATGAAGCCTCCAGGACTGTCCAGTTCTTGACACCGTCGCGCATTCAACCTATAGGTTGATAAACCAACTGGTTGAACAAGGAGGAAGAGATGCTTCTCCGAGAAAAGGTCGCGGTGGTCTACGGCGGCGGCGGCTCGATCGGCGGCGCGGTGGCCCGCGCCTTCGCCCGCGAGGGCGCCCGCGTCTTCCTGGCCGGCCGTACCCGGGCCCCGCTCGACAAGGTCGCCGACGACATCCGCGCGGCCGGCGGCACAGCGGAGACCGCCCTCGTCGACGCGCTGGACGAGCAGGCCGTCGACGCGTTCACCGGCTCGGTGGCCGCCCGCGAGGGCCGCATCGACGTCTCGTTCAACGCCGTCTCCGTCCAGGACGTGCAGCGCCCGCTGGCCGAGATCTCCGTCGAGGACTTCCTGCGGCCGATCCAGGTCGCCGCGCGCACCCAGTTCCTCACCATCAGGGCCGCCGTGCGGCACATGGCCGGTTCGGGGGTCGTCCTGCTGTTCGGCGGCGGCGGCCCGCAGACGCAGCCGGGGCTGGGCGGGTTCAAGGTGTCGCTGGACACCATGGAGGGCATCCGCCGCCAGTGGGCGTGCGAGGCCGGGGCGCAGGGCGTGCGCGTGGTCACCCTGATCACCGGCGGCGTGCCGGAGAGCATCCCCGACTCGTTCCCGGGCAAGGCCGCGCTGGAGGCGGAGCTGCGCGAGCCCACCCTGCTCGGCCGGCTCGCCACCCTTGCCGACGTGGGCGAGGTGGCGGCGTTCGTCGCCTCCGACCGGGCCCGGACCATGACGTCGGCGACCGTGAACGTCTCCTGCGGCGCGATCGTGGACCATTAGGGTCGGCACCGCCCAGGAAGGAACGTACGCACCGATGCCCGACGACCAGCTCAGCCTCACCTTCGCCGCCCTGGCCGACCCCACCCGGCGGGCCATCCTCGCCCGGCTGGCCGACGGCGAGGCGACGGTCAACGAGCTGGCCGAGCCCTTCGAGATGAGCCTGCAGGCCGTGTCCAAGCACCTGAAGGTGCTGGAGCGGGCCGGGCTGATCAGCCGCGGACGCGACGCCCAGTGGCGGCCGTGCCGCCTGGAGACGGCGCCGCTGGAGGGCGCCTCCGCGTGGATCGACCGCTACCGCGAACGCTGGACCGGCAGCTTCGACCGGCTCGACCAGGAGATCAGGAAGCTCCGGCGCAGCGAGGAAGGACGTGACCATGGCTGAGACCGAATTCGTCATCGAACCCGGCCGCCAGGACATCATCATGATCCGGACCTTCGACGCCCCCAGGGACGTCGTCTTCCGGGTCGTGACCGACCCGGCGCTCATCCCGCGCTGGTGGGGCCCCCACTGGCTGGACACCCGGGTGGACGCCATGGAGGTCGCGCCGGGCGGCCGGTGGCGCTTCGTCAACACCGACGCCGGCGGCCGGGAGTACGCCTTCGGCGGCGTCTACCACGCGGTCGTGCCGCCGGAGCGGTACGTGCGCACGTGGGAGTTCGAGGGCACGCCCGGCGAGGTGGCCCTGGAGACCGTCCGGCTGGAGGAGGCCGGCGGCCGTACCCGGTACGTGGCCCGGTCGGTGCACCCGTCCGTCGAGGCGCGCGACGCCATCGTCCGCGCCGACGGCCCCAAGGGCGGCGCCCAGTCCATGGACCGGCTGGCCGAGCTGCTGGGAGCGCGCTGACGTCTTACTGCGGGCAGGCCAGCCGGCAGCCGCCGAAGCGGGCTTCGTCCGGCTCGGGGAAGCGCGACGCCGGCGTCCCGCGCAGCGCCCCGGCCATCGAGGCCCGCCAGATGGGGCCGGGGACGGTGGCGCCGTCCATGGTGTCGTAGCGGCGGCCGCCGACGGTCAGGCCGGTGAGCGTGGGCCGGCCGAGGCCGCCGGTCCGCAGCAGGCCGGTCACCGCGTCGGCGACGGCCGCGTCCAGAACCTGCTCGCACCGGGGGGCGAGGGCGTGCAGCACCTTGCCGGAGCCCTCGCGGACCTCCTTGACCGCCCTCGGCGCGCAGCGCAGGCCGTGGGCGGCCAGGGTGGCGTAGGTGGCGGCGACGGTGACGGTGTCCGCCTCGTTGATGCCGAGCGTGAAGGTCTCGTACTCCCGCAGCGGTGTCCCGTCGCGGCGGGCGAGGCCGAGCCGCTGCGCCGTGCGCACGGTCTGGCAGAGGCCGACCCGCTCCTCCAGCCGCAGGAAGAAGGGGTTCGGCACGGCGCGGGCGGCCGAACGCAGGGTGGTGAACGCGCCGCCGTCCTCGCCGCCGGGGCCGATGACCGTGTGGGTGGGGTCGCCGACGTTCTCGCCCTTGCAGTTGGTGAAGGAGTTGTAGCCGGTGGCCTGGAAGGAGCGGGCGCGGGGGAAGCCGTCGTCGTAACGGAAGCCGCCCGACAGCGCCGCCGCGAGCGACGGCCCGTTGCGCCGCCTGCTGCGCCCGCGGGTCGAGCGCGGTGGCCACGACCAGGCCGCCGCGGGTGAGCAGCCGCGGATCGATCGCGGTCAGCTCGTCGTGCACCCGGCGGCAGAAGGCCGGGTGGCGGCTGGCCGCGCAGTCGGGGGCGAGCTTCTCGACGACCTGGCCGCCGCCGTCGGTGATCACGCTGTCGCGCACCACCAGCGGGGCGACGGCCAATCGCTGCCTGGCCGGCGCCGGGCCGGCCGTCGCGGACAGCACCAGGACGGCGCCCCAGACGGCCGCCGCCACCCCGGCGACGACGCCGAGGGCGAGGAGAAGTCGCTTCATCGGCGTCCTTCCGGAAGGGAGGTGCGGCCGGCCCGTCCATCATGGCCGACCGCACCGCCCCCGTGCACCGGAGCTAGACGATCACACCCGTTGCCACAGGGCGGGCACGTTCGGCGGCTCCCAGCCGGGCAGCGCCGTGTGCGGCTGGAGGCAGCGGTAGGTGACGTTGTTGTAGACCACCTGGTCACCCGACTTGTACGCGGTGCCCGCCGTCCAGTTGCCGGCCGGGCCCTGGGTCGGGGTCACCGTGGGGGTCACCGTGGGGGTGGGGGTGGGCGTGGGGGTCGGCGTCGGGGTGGCGGTGGGGGTCGGCGTCGGGCCGCCGGGGCCCACCTGGAGGTCGACGCAGTTGTAGAAGGCGTTCTCCGTGTCGGCGATGTTCCAGATGGCCAGCAGCTTGATGCGCCCGGTCCGGCCGCCCAGGCTCACCGTGTGCGTCACTGTCGCGCCCGGTTCCCTGCCGTGGTCGTTGAACGAGGCGATCCGGGTGCCGCCGACGTAGTAGTCCCACGTGCTGGTGGCGTGCCGGGCCTCGATGAGCCACTTGAAGTTGACCGTGTCGCCGACGGACGCGGCGGGCCAGGCCTTGCTGTCGTCGTCCAGCGGGGCCCACCGGGCGTCGCCGCCGCTGCAGTTGCGCAGGCCCTTCGGGCCCTCGACGCTCTGCGGCTCCCAGATGATCTGGCCGCAGTTCTTGACCTTGCCGGCCGCGCAGTTGGCCTGGCGGCTGGGCGGGTCGGAGATGTAACCGTGCGCCGAGGCCGGCGGGGAGAGGGCGACGACGGTGGCGACGGAGACCGCCGCCATGGCTAAGAAGGTCCATACTCTGCGCATGTCACCGTTCCTTCATGCTGGGGGATAGTCCCAAATATAAAGGAAAGTTTCCTAACGGTAAATGGCGCAGTCAGCGCTTTTCCGCCCCGCAGTCAGGCTCTCGTCGCCTTCCGCCGGTAGCGAGAGCCCTGCGCCTGATGTCGGGCAGCGCACAGATGGGCTGGCCAACAGGTGGTGACATGTCGTGACTTCGCCTAGGCTGAGGGTGCCGAGGGGAGTACTTCGCAAGCGCCGGCCCGGTCAGTACGGACGTCCCAGACGTCCCCGGGCGGCCGCCCGCGCGATCGGCGCACGGGCGAAGGAGACCTCGAACGATGACGCGCGTTCGAGGAGGACCCATGCCCCCGGGCACATTGCAGGCTGCCCCCGCCCTGACCACCATCGCCACGCCCACCCTCTGGCTGGTCGCGATCGCCGGGCTCGTGCTGCTGCTGGCGCTGGATCTTCTCTTGACCAGGCGCCCGCACGAGGTCCGCATGCGCGAGGCGGCCGGCTGGTCGGTGTTCTATCTGGTGCTGCCGGTGATCTTCGGCTTCTACCTGTGGGCGGACCACGGCGGCGGCGTCGCCGTGGAGTTCTTCACCGGGTTCGTGGTGGAGAAGTCGTTGTCGGTGGACAACCTGTTCGTGTTCATGCTGCTGCTGGCCGCCTTCGCCGTCCCGCCCGCGCTGGCCCGGCAGGTCCTGCTGTACGGGATCGTCGGGGCGCTCGTCCTGCGCGGCGTCTTCATCTGGCTCGGCGCCGCCGCCCTGCAGAGCGGCACGTGGGCGTTCCTGCTGTTCGGCGCGATCCTCATCGTCACCGCCGGGAAGATCCTCAAGGACGTGCTCGGCGGCCACGAGCAGCAGGTGGACATCTCCTCCATGCGCAGCGTCCGGCTGGTGCGCCGGTTCGTGCCGGTCACCGACGACTACCGCGGCTCCCGGCTGGCCGTGCGCGAGGGCGGCCGGCTGGCCCTGACGCCGCTGGCCCTGGCCGCCGTCGCCGTCCTGGGCACGGACATCGTCTTCGCCGTGGACTCCGTGCCGGCCGTGTACGGCGTGACCGAGGACCCGTTCCTGGTCTTCGCCACCAACGCCTTCGCGCTGATGGGCCTGCGGGCGCTGTACTTCGTGCTGCAGGGCGTCCTGGCCAAGCTGCGCCACCTCAACCACGGGCTGAGCGTCATCCTGGCCTTCATCGGGGTGAAGCTCATGCTGCACTGGGCGCACGGCGTGTGGGACTGGATGCCGCAGATCCCGACGCTCGCCTCGCTCGGCGTGATCGTCGCCGTCCTGACCACGGTCACTCTGACCAGCCTGTACGCCAACCGCCGCGACCGCGAGAAGGCGGCCGCGAGCTAGTTCACCGCTCCGACGCCTGGGTGCCCCCGACGCGAGAGCCGGCCGTCATGTCGGCATGACGACATGGTCGCGAGACGCTTTCAGGGAAGGACTCCGCGCCCATGACGATCTCTCTTGACACGAGCCGGTACACGGTCGGCATGGCCACGAGCCCCGCCGACCTCCAGGCGGCCCAGCGGCTGCGGTACGAGGTCTTCGCCGAGGAGATGGGGGCGCGGCTCGACAGCCCGGTCTCCGGCCTCGACGTGGACCGGTTCGACGCCTACTGCGACCACCTCCTGGTGCGGGAGGGGCGGCGGGTGGTGGGGACGTACCGGCTGCTGCCGCCGGGGCGGTCCGACCGGCTCTACTCCGACGGCGAGTTCGACCTGCGCGCCCTCGCCCCCATCCGCAACAACCTGGTCGAAGCGGGACGTACCACCGTGCACCCGGACCACCGGGACGGCGCGGTGGTCGCGCTGATGTGGGCCGGGATCGCCCGGTACATGGTGAACGGCGGCCACCAGTGGCTGGCGGGCTGCTGCTCGGTGCCGCTCGACGACGGCGGCGCGCTGGCGGCCGGGGTGGCCGGACGGGTGCCGCTCGGCCCCGAGGAGCACCGGGTCACGCCGCACGTGCCCTGGGCGGCCGACGGCGCGCCGCGCTCCGACCGGTTCGTGCCGCCCGCGCTGCTCCGCGGCTACCTGCGGCTGGGCGCGTGGGTGTGCGGGCCGCCCGCGCACGACCGGGACTTCGGCACGGCCGACTTCTTCGTGCTGCTCTCGATGGCCCAGGCGAACACCCGCTACCTGCGTCACTTCCTGGGCGGGACGCCGTGACCGGCCCCTGGCTGCGTACGGGCCCGTGCACGCCGGACATGTGCGTGGGGGCGGCGGTCGTCGGCGCGGGGGCGGTGCGCCGGGCGCTGCGGCTGCTCGCGGCGGCCCTGGTGGTGCTGGCCGGGGTGCCGGTGGCGCTGGCGTTCCGCCACGCCCGCCCGGACGTGCGGGCGCGCGTCACCGGAAGGTGGGCCCGGCTCCTGCTGCGCGCCCTGGGCATCCACCTGGACCTCGTCGCCGAGGATCCGGCGGAGGCGCCCCGGCCGCCGACCATGGCCGGGGCCGGACCCGGGGCCGGACCCGGGGCCGGACCCGGGGCCGGGGGCGAGTGCGGGGTCGGGGCCGCCGGTTCGGGGGGAGGTGGGGAGGCCGGGGTGCTGGTCGTGGCGAATCATGTGTCGTGGCTGGACCCGCTGGTCGTCGCGGCCACGGTGCCCGCGCGCCCGCTGGCCAAGCGGGAGATCGCCGCCTGGCCGGTCGTCCGCACGCTGGCCGCGGGCTCGGGCGCGCTGTTCATCGACAGGGAACGCCTGTCCGCGCTGCCGTCGGCGGTCGCCGCCGTGGCCGGGGCGCTGCGGGCGGGCGACACCGTCGTGGCCTTCCCCGAGGGCACCACGTGGTGCGGGCTCGGCATGGGCGACTTCCGGCCGGCGGTGTTCCAGGCGGCGATCGACGCGGGCGCCGCCGTACGGCCCGCCACGCTGCGCTACCGCGAGGACGGCCGGCCCTCGACCCGCGCCTGCTACGTGGGCGAGGACTCGCTGCTCGCCTCGGTGCTCCGGGTGGCCGCGACCCGGCGGCTGG
The DNA here is from genome assembly GCF_044465465.1 of Nonomuraea sp. NPDC049655. Lineage (NCBI taxonomy): Bacteria > Bacillati > Actinomycetota > Actinomycetes > Streptosporangiales > Streptosporangiaceae > Nonomuraea > Nonomuraea sp. NPDC049655. The sequence continues at coordinate 101,976 of NZ_JBITLS010000020.1, read as the reverse complement.
CCGTCGAGGTGCGCCTGCTGGCCCCTCTGCGCGCCGCGCCGCCGGCCGGCCGCCGGCGGGCGCGGGCCGCCCTGGCCAGGGACGCCGAGGCCCTGGTACGCGCCGCGATGGACGGCCCTCCCACGCGGGGGAGGACCGCCGCTCACTTGCCGAAGCCCGCGGTCAGCCCGCTGAGCAGCTGACGGCGGCCCACCACGTAGAGGATCAGGATGGGCAGCGTGGTCAGGACGACCGAGGCGAGCACGGCGGGCACGTTCACGCTGTACTGGCCCTGGAACGTCCACAACGCCAGCGGCAGCGTGCGCTTGTCCGGGCTCTGGGTCAGGATCAGCGGCAGCAGGAAGCCGTTCCAGATCGTCAGCGCGTTGTAGATCGTCACCGTCACCACGGCCGGACGGGTCAGCGGGAAGGTCAGCCGCCAGAGCATGCCCCAGTCGGTGGCGCCGTCCAGCCGCATCGACTCGAACAGCTCCTTGGGCACGTCCCTGATGAAGTTGGACAGCACCAGCACCGACAGCGGGATCGCGAACGCGATGGAGGGCAGGATCATGCCCAGCAGCGAGTCGTACAGGTGCAGCCGGATGATGATCAGATAGATCGGGATGATCGTGGCCTGGAGCGGGATCGCCAGCCCCATCAGGAACAGCGAGTTCACCCCGCGCAGGAACCGCCCGCCGCCGCGCACGATCGCGTACGCCGCCATGAACGACACCCCGACGGCCGGGATCACCGCGCCGAGGGTGACGAGGAGGCTGTTGAGGAAGTACAGCGCGAAGTCCGACTCCAGCACCAGCCGGTAGGCCCCCAGCGTCGGCTCCGCCGGCGGCGCGAGCGGGTTGGAGGCGTAGTAGGAGCTCTGCTCCTTGAAGCTGGTGATGACGATCCAGTAGATCGGCACCACCACGATCGCCAGCCAGATCCACCCGGCGACCCCGGCCACCCAGTTGCGGCGGGCGGCGGCCGGACCGCCCGCCCGCCGGGACGCCCCGGCGGCCCGCCGCGCCGGCTTCGTCAGCGTCGTCGCCATGTCAGGCCCCTTCCAGCTGGCTCGCCGAGGCGTCGCGGCCGCCCAGGCGGCGCAGCAGCAGCGCCAGCGCCAGGCCCACGAGGACGAGGATGACCGCGATCGCGCTGGCCGGGCCCATCAGGTTGGCCTGGAACCCCCGCTTGTACATGTCCAGGGCGAGCACCCGGGTGGCGTCGCCGGGTCCGCCCGCGGTCAGCACGAAGATCAGGTCGAAGAACGTCAGCGACCCGACCACCATCAGCGTCGAGGACGTGATGATCGTGTACTTGAGCTGCGGCAGCGTGATGCTGAAGAACGTGCGCACCCGGCCCGCGCCGTCGAGCTGGGCGGCCTCGTACATCGAGCGCGGGATCTGCCGCACGCCGCCCTGGTAGATCAGCGAGTGGAACGGGATGAACTGCCACGACACCACGAAGATCACCACGCTGAAGGCGAGGACGGGCTCGCCCAGCCAGTCCTGGGCCAGCAGGTCGAGGCCGAGCCCGGCGCCGAGCCCGAAGTTCGGGTCGAGCAGCGCCTTGTAGGTGATGGCGATGGCGGCCGAGCTGAGCAGCAGCGGGATGAAGTAGAACACCGACAGCACGGCCCGGTAGCGCTGCTGACCGGCCAGGAACACCCCGAGCAGGATGCTGGCCGGCGTCTGCACCGCCCAGGACGCGGCCATCACCAGGAACGTCACCCACAACGCGTGCGGCAGCCCGGGGTCGGCGAGCACGGCCTGCCAGCTCGACAGGCCGGCGAAGCCGATGTCGCCCAGCCCGTCCCAGGAGGTGAAGCTGAGGACGAGGACCCCGATCAGCGGGATCACGCCGAAGGCGACGAAGAGCAGCAACGCCGGGACGGCCAGCCAGGCGAGGGAGCCGCGACCCCCTCGCCCGGCCGCCGCCGGCGCCCGCCGCCCGGCGGGGATCGGGATCACGCTCACTTGCCGATGACCGCGTTCATGTTCGTCTGGAACTGCTGCGGCGAGATGGACAGCTGGAACAGCTTGGCGATGTTGTCCAGCAGCACCTCGGCGGCGGTCGGGCTGAGCGCCTGGTCCCACGACTGGGCGAAGGTCTTGGCGTTGCTGGCGATGCCGTAGACGAACTTCAGGAACTCGGCGTCGGGGGAGGAGGCGAAGGCCGCGTCGGCGCCCTTGACGATCGGCACGGCCCCCGTGTCCGCCCACTCCTTGACCTCGGTCTGGTCGAGCACGCCGCTGGTGAAGAACTTCTTGGCGATCTCCTTCTGCTCGGGGGTGGCCTTGGCGGAGATCGACAGGTACTGGCCCGGGTTGCCGACGGTGTTGCTCGGGTCGCCCTTGCCGCCGTCCACGGGCGGGAAGTTCATGTAGCCGAGGTGGCCGCCGGGGACGAAGTCGCCGCCGTCGTTCTTCATGCCGCCGTACGTCCAGCCGCCGTGCAGCATCATCGCGGCCTTGCCGGTGTAGAGCAGCGCCTGGTCGGCGTTGGAGTCGGCGGTGATGGAGGAGAAGCCCTTGATGAAGCCGTTCGCCTTGATCAGGTCCTGCATCTTGGTCAGGGCGTCGAGGGCGGCGGGGTGGGACCAGGCGTCCTTCTGGCCCTCGAACACCGCCTGGAACACCTCGGGGCCGCCGATCCGGTCGAACAGGAACTCCAGCCACATCATGTTGGTCCAGCGCGACTGGCCGCCGAGCGAGAACGGCGCGATGCCCTTGGCGTTGATCTTGGGCACGATGTCCATGATCTCGCCCCAGGTCGTCGGCGGCTGCACGCCGACCTTCTCCAGGACCTCCTTGTTGTAGTACAGGACGATCGGCTGCACGGTCTCGCACGGCATCGCGTAGATCTTGCCGTCCACGGTGGCCGCGCCGAAGGAGGAGGGGAACAGCCGGTCCTTGACGGCGGCGTTCTCGGAGAACCAGGACGTGAGGTCTTCCACCTGGCCGGCCTGCACGTAGCTGCGCAGCGTGCCGCCGCCCCAGCCCCAGATCAGCGTGGGGGCCTGGCCGGCGCCGATGGCCGTCTTGATCTTGGTCTTGTAGGCGTCGTTCTGGAACGCCGTGCCCTCGATCTGGGTGTTGGGGTTGGCCTTGTTGAAGCGCTCGATCGCCCGGCGGCGCACGCCTTCCTGCGGCTCGACCGACAGGTACCAGTAGGTGGCCTTGGCGCCGCCGCCGCCACCGCCGGTCGGACCGCCGCCACCGGCGCGGGTGGGGCCCGACGTGCCGCAGGCGGCGAGCGCGGCTCCCAGGGGCAGCCCCATCGAGAGGCTGAGGAAGGTGCGGCGAGAGGTTGTCCTGGTCTCCACGCTGATCTCCGTACTCGAATGCCGTGGCCTGGCCGCGGCTCGGTTGTCCTTGGGACGCGTTGGCCGGCGGTCGGATCGGCAAACCCCCCAATGCCGCTCGTCCGCTCGCCGTTGAGTGAACTAGTCGAAACATTTGCGACATGACCGCGCGGCACGTCAATCTAGATTTCGGCCATTACCCTGTCAAGACCTCTGTCGCGGAAACGGAGCTGGGCGGCGGCCGGGCCTGTGTAGTAATCTCGCGCGGGCATCTAGCTGGCTATTCTGCCCCAGTTGCGGCATTGTGCAGGTGGCGGACCCAGCTCCGAAATGTTTCGAAACTTTGCGGCAGAACTCTTGAAGGAGTGCAGTTCATGACGGCTCTAGATCGGACCCCGGCGGATCGGGTCCTCGGTCCGTGGCTGGACCCGGCGCTTCCCGTGGCCGAGCGCGTCGAGGCCCTCCTTCAGGAGTTGACGCTGGAGGAGAAGGTCGCCCAGCTCGGCAGCCGGTGGGTGGGCAACGACATGGCGCACGAGGAGGCGGCCCCCGCCCCTGACCCGGACGGCACGGGCACCCACAACGTGGCCCCCATGCAGGACGTTTTCGCCGCCTCCGGCACCGTGCCCCTGGGCGAGGCCGCCCGGCACGGGCTCGGCCACCTGACCCGCGTGTTCGGCAGCGTCCCGGTGACGGTGGCCGAGGGCGCCGCCGAGGTGGTGCGGCTGCAACGCGAGGTCGTCGGGCTGTCCAGGCTCGGCATCCCCGCCCTCGTGCACGAGGAATGCCTGACCGGTTTCACCACCTACGGCGCCACCGTCTACCCGGCGGCCATCGCCTGGGCCGCCACCTTCGACCCCGGCCTGGTCGAGCGCATGGCCGCGGCCATCGGGCGGGACATGCGCGCCGTGGGCGCCCACCAGGGCCTGTCCCCGGTGCTCGACGTGGTCCGCGACTACCGGTGGGGCCGGGTCGAGGAGACGATGGGCGAGGACCCGTACCTCGTCTCGATGCTCGGCGCGGCGTACGTGCGCGGCCTGGAGAGCGCCGGCGTGATCGCCACGCTCAAGCACTTCGCCGGGTACTCGGCCTCGCGGGCCGCCCGCAACCACGGCCCGGTCCCGATGGGCCGCCGCGAGCTGACGGACATGATCCTGCCGCCGTTCGAGGCGGCGATCACCCTGGGCGGCGCCCGTTCGGTGATGAACTCCTACTCCGACGTGGACGGCGTGCCCGCCGCCGTCGACTCCTGGTTGCTGACCGAGCTGCTGCGCGAGGAGTGGGGGTTCACCGGCACCGTCGTGTCCGACTACTGGGCGGTCCCGTTCCTGGCGACCATGCACCAGGTGGCCGCCGATCCGGCGGACGCGGGCGCACAGGCGCTGGCCGCCGGCGTGGACGTCGAGCTGCCCGACACCCTCGGCTTCGGCGCCCACCTGGTCGAGCGGGTGCGCCGCGGCGAGCTGCCCGAGTCGCTGATCGACCGCGCCGCGCGCCGCCTGCTCACCCAGAAGGTGCAGCTCGGCCTGCTCGACCCCGGCTGGACGCCGGAGGGCTCGGTCGCCGGCGCGCCGGACGTCGAGCTGGACTCGGCCGCCAACCGCGCCCTCGCCCGCGAGCTGGCCGAACGCTCGATCGTGCTGCTCGCCCCCGGGACCGCGCTGCCGCTGCGCGCGGGCCTTCGCCGGATCGCCGTCGTCGGCCCGTGCGCCGACGACCCGCGCACGTTCATGGGCTGCTACGCCTTCCCCAACCACGTGCTGCCCCGCTACCCCGGGCTCGGGCTGGGCGTCGAGGCCCCGACCGTGCTGGACGCGCTGCGCGCCGAGCTGCCCGGCGCCGAGATCGTGCACGAGCCGGGGTGCGCGGTCCAGGGCGGCGACCGGTCCGGGTTCGCCGCGGCGGCCGCCGCCGCCCGCGCGGCCGACCTGTGCGTCGCGGTCGTGGGCGACCTGGCCGGGCTGTTCGGCCAGGGCACGTCGGGCGAGGGCTGCGACGCCGAGGACCTGCGGCTGCCCGGACTCCAGGCCGACCTGCTGGCCGAGCTGTTCGCGACGGGCACGCCGGTCGTCGTGGTGGTCGTCTCCGGCCGCCCGTACGCGCTGGGCGAGGCGCACGCCGGAGCCGCCGGGCTGGTCCAGGCGTTCATGCCGGGAGAGGAGGGCGGCGGGGCGATCGCCGGTATACTGAGCGGTCGTGTCCAGCCTGGAGGCAAGCTTCCCGTGCAGATACCCCGCCATCCTGGCGGGCAGCCGGGCACCTACCTGCAGCCCCCGCTCGGAGCCGACAGCAAGGGCATCAGCAACCTCGATCCCACCCCGCTGTTCCCCTTCGGGCACGGCCGCTCCTACACCTCCTTCGAGGTCGGCGACCTGCGGATCAGCGCGGCCGAGGTCCCGACCGACGGCGAGTTCACCGTCTCGGTCCGCGTCGCCAACACCGGCGGCCGGGCGGGCGACGAGGTCGTGCAGCTCTACCTGCACGACGTCCTCGCCCAGGTCACCAGGCCGGTGAAGCAGCTCACCGGCTTCGCCAGGGTGCACCTCGAACCGGGCGAGAGCAGGCGGGTCTCCTTCCTCGTCCACACCGACAGGACCGCCTTCACCGGGCGCGACCTGCGGCGCGTCGTGGAGCCAGGAGACGTCGAGGTGCTCGTCGGCACGTCCGCCGCCGACCTGCCGTGCCGCGGCGTGGTCCGGCTGACCGGGCCGACGCGGCCCGCCGGCGCGGGCAGGCGGCTGGTCACACCCGTGGAGATCCGAGGAGGAACAGATGCCGGCTCCTAGGCGCGCCACGCTGGCCACCGTCGCGGCCTCGGCCGGCGTGTCCGTCGCCACCGTCTCCAAGGTGCTCAACGGCCGCAGCGACGTGGCTCCGGCGACCCGTTCGCTGGTGCAGTCGCTGCTCCAGCAGCACGACTACGTGCCCGCCACGCCGCGCCGCGGCGAGGCGGGCGGCCCCGCCACGGTCGAGGTGCAGTTCGACGACGACCTCAACGCCTACTCCACCGAGATCATCCACGGCGCCATCGAGGCCGGCGACGAGCTGGAGACGTCGGTCGTCGTCAGCATCAGGAAGAGCCACCAGCGCACCGGCGGCTGGGCGCGCGACCTGGTCGCCGCCGGGCGGCGGGCGCTCATCGTGGTGACCAGCGAGCTGACCGGCGCGCAGCTCGGGGCGCTGACGCGGGCCCGGCTGCCGCTGGTCGTGATCGACCCGCTCAACCTGCCGACCACCAGCGTGACCAGCGTCGGCTCGACGAACTTCGCCGGCGGCCTGACCGCCACCCAGCACCTGCTGTCGCTGGGCCACCGCCGCATCGCCTACATCGGCGGCCCGCCGACCTCGGCCTGCAACCAGGCCCGCCTGCACGGCTACCGCGCGGCGCTGGAGGCGGCCGGCGCGCCCGAGCCGCCCGGCTACGTGCGCACCGCCCACTTCCACTACCAGGACGGCCTGGACAACGGCGCGAGCGTGCTCGACCTGCCGGAGCCCCCGACGGCGATCTTCGCCGGCTGCGACGAGATCGCGCTCGGGGTCATGGAGGCCGCCAGGTCGCGCGGCCTGCGCATCCCGGAGGACCTGAGCATCGTCGGCTTCGACGACACCCAGATCGCCCGGATGGCCTCGCCGCAGCTCACCACCGTGCGCCAGCCGCTGCGCGAGATGGGCCGGGCGGCCCTGCGCACCGCGCTGCGGCTGGCGGCCGGCGAGCGCATCGACTCCCACCACGTCGAGCTGGCGACCGAGCTGGTGGTGCGCGGCTCGACCGCCCCGGCGGCGCCTACGGAAGGCTGAAGGCCAGGAACACCGACCCGTACGGGTTCGGGTACGGCGTGAAGGAGTACCCGGACTGGACGAACAGCATGCCGTGCGACACCACGGCCCCGCCGCCGCCCGAGACGGCCCCGCCGCGCCCGGTCAGGCCGTTGACCCCCTGCACCTCCTGCATGGTGTCGTAGGCCCACACGACCTCGCCGGTGCGCGCCGAGTAGGCCCGCATCTTGCCGTCCATGCTGCCCTCCCAGACCAGGCCGGGCGTGCTGGAGACGGCCGGGGTGTGGCCGAGCCGGCAGACGTCCGGGTACTGGGCCGCGCCGCCGGTGGCGCAGCCGTCGGCCGGGTTGGGCGTCTCCCACAGCAGGTGCCCGGTGGCCGGGTCGAGGGCGAACAGGGTGCCGGGCTGGGCCATGTACGTGGCCACGTACAGGCGCTGCCCGTCGAAGGAGGTGCCCCACTGGACGCCGGACAGGCCGCCGCCGGGCATCGGCTTGGACAGCTGCCGCTGCCAGACGATCTTCCCGGTCCGGGCGTCGAGCACGTGGTACACGCCCGCCTTCTGCCCGATGCCGACCAGGGCGCGCCCGCCCGCCCTGAACAGGTTGGGCGCGGCCCCGAGGTCGAAGTCGAGCGCGGTGCCGTCGGGGAGGTTGGGGCAGTACTCGCGGTCCTCGGGGGTGGGCAGCGAGCACTCCAGCCGCCAGGTGTCCACGTCGGTCATCCGCCGGGTCCAGCGCGGGCGGCCGGTGTCGATGTCCAGCGCCAGCACCGAGTCGTAGTGGCCGGCGCTGCCGGTGTAGTTCTGGCCGGTGCCGACGTACAGGGTGCGGGTGACCGGGTCGAGGGCGGGGGAGCTCCACACGCCGCCGCCCGAGGGGGCGTACCGGGGGACGCCGTTGGGCCAGGTGCCGTCCTGGCGGGCCTTCGGGACGGTGTTGAAGCGCCAGACCGGGCGGCCGGTGTCGGCGTCCATGGCGTCGAGGTGGCCGCGGAAGGTGCAGCAGGCGTGCTCCTTGCCGAGGATGTTCTCGCCGCTGGAGACGCCGACGTAGACGCGGTCGCCGAAGACCAGGGGCGAGCTGGTCACGATCGCCGTGACGGTGTCGTCGAGCCGGCGGGCCCAGGCCAGCCGGCCGGTGCGCTGGTCGACGGCGTAGAACCAGCCGCGCACGTCGCCGAAGTACACCTTGCCCCTGGCCACGGCCGGGCCGTCCTGCACCTGGGTGCGGCCGGTGCCGACGGTGGTCAGGTCGAACTCCCAGCGGGCGGCGCCGGTGGCGGCGTCCCTGGCGTACAGCTTGCCTTCGGGGGAGCCGAAGTACACGGTGTCGCCCACGACGGCGGGCTGGCTGCGCGGCGTGCCGGCCTCCTTGGGATAGGCGAAGGCCCACTTCAGCGCGAGGCCGCCGACCGTGCGCGGGTTGATCGCGCGTTCGGCCGCGTTGTGCCGCCAGCCCAGCGGGCCCTGCTGCCACATGGGCCAGTCGCCGCCGGTCGCCGCCTGCGCGGGCGCGGGGCCCTGCAGCAGCGCGAGGCAGAGCGCGGTCAGCAGCCGGATCATGAGGTCGCCTCCTTGTTCCAGAACGCGCACTGGTGCTGCCTGGCGATCTCCCGCGTCATCTGGCTGTCACCGGCCGGGGCCAGCGACATGACGGCGGGGTCATTGCGGGTGTACCGGGGCCACAGCGGGGTCCCCTCCGCGGTCGGGTCGCCGGTACGGGCGAAGCCCGTCCACTGGGCGACGAGCTGGGCGCCGAAGGAGCGCTGGTTGGCGTCCAGGTCCTTGACGTCGGAGTACAGGAAGGGCGCCTCGCTGATGTGGAAGGCGCCGTTCGGCTTGGTCCGGTCGAGGAAGAACAGCGGCGGCGCGTCGGCGTTGTCCACCTGGAAGGCGTACACCGGGAGGTGCGCGGCCAGCCGTTCGTCGTTGAGCAGCGCCGGGCAGACGGAGTTGCTGTCGGCCACGATCGTCCGGTACGCGATGAACGCCGCCGGAGCGGGGAACCTGGCCAGCGGGTAGCGGGCGAGCACCTCGGGGGCGAGGGGGCCGTACTGCCGGCGGACCAAAGTCTCGTACTCGGCCGGGGTGTTCGCGGCGGGGAGCTGGACCTCGTCGCGGCCCACGCCGTGCATGAGGGCGACCTTGTTGACCTTGCCCCTGGCGAACGCCCGGGACGGCGACATGGTCAGGATGCGGCCGTCCACGATGGGGGCGATCGTCCCGCGGTCCGGGCCGAGCCCGTCGCCGGACTGGTCGAGCAGCGCCTTGACCGGCTTGGCCCGCAGGCACGCGGCCGGGTCGGCGGCCTGCTCGCAGCCCAGCGCGGCGGCGAACCGGCCGCCCTGGGCCTGCGCCTCGGCCTGCGTGGGCAGCTCGGCCTTGCAGTCCTGCGGCTGCCAGAAGGTGTTCACGCCGCGCAGCGAGTTGTACTCGCCGCTCTGCACGATCCCCTTCTCGAACAGGCCCTTCGCGGTCGGCGACGCCGTGTGCGCGCAGACGCTCGACCCGCCGGCGCTGGCCCCGAAGATCGTCACGTTGCCGGGGTCGCCGCCGAAGCGGGCGATGTTGCGCCGCACCCAGCGCAGCGCCTCCTGCTGGTCGGACAGGGCGTAGTTGCCGGCGTTCCGGCCGAAGGCCCGGTGGGACAGGAAGCCCAGGACGCCCAGCCGGTAGCCGACGCCGACGTGCACGACGTCGCCGGCCTTCGCCAGGTAGGAGCCGTCGGAGGGGGCGCCGTACCGGAAGCCGCCGCCGTGGAACTCCACCATGACGGGCAGGTTCCGCGCCCCTTCGGGAGCGGCGACGTTGAGCTTGAGGCAGTCCTCGTCCTCGGAGGGGGAGCCGAGCAGCTCCGCCTGCGGGCAGGGGCTGCCCCGTCCGGTGCCGGAGAACACGCCGGGCCAGGGCGTGGCCCGGCGTGCGGGCGTCCAGCGCAGGTCGCCGACGGGCGGGGCGGCGTAGGGGATGCCGAGCCAGGAGCGCAGGCCCTCGCCCGCGATCCCGCACACCTGGCCCGAGTCGGTGGTGACGGTCGTGCCGGGCGCGCAGGCGGGCGCGCCGCGCGGGGCCGCCTGCGAGGGCGGCGTCGTCAGGCTGAGCGACGCGATCACGACGAGCGCGCTCAGCCCTGGTCGGAGCTTCAACATGCGCAAGTTCCCTCGATGGATTGACACGGGATCTTGCGCATCGTGTCAAGGCGAGTCAGCCGGATCAATGGCGGCCGTCATACCGGACCGCCATCTCGCCCGTGTGATCACCGCGCGCCGCCTCCGGCTAGCGGTCGCTCCACTTGATCTCGTACGGCTTGAGCGTCAGCTCCTTGCCGTCCACCGTCGTGGTGACCTGCTTGCCCGTGGTGTTGACCGCGAGGAGTTGCTTGGGCTGGGCCAGCACCCGCACCCGCGGGTCGGAGGAGGTGACCGGCTCCAGCTCGGCCCCCGCCGGGAACCAGCGGGTGAAGTCGCTCACCAGCTTGCCGGTGGGCATCAGCGCGCCCGTGCGCGGCTCCCACATGCAGGCCCGGCACTCGCCGTCCTTGGCCTGCGGGTTCCAGTACAGGGCGGTGCTCGCGCCGCTCCGGGCGAACTCCATCATCGAGACGGCCTGCACGGCCAGCCGCATGGGCTCGTCCCAGACGGTGCCGTCCTCGGGCACGAAGTACCACTCCGACCACCACACCGGCAGGTCGCCGGTCTTCTCGCGCAGCCACTTGGTGATCGCGCTGAACTTGCCCAGGGCGCCGAACGCGTCGGGCAGCAGCTCGTGGGTCTCGGTGGGGGAGGCGCCGTCCACGACGACGAAGTCGGCGCCCTTCTTGTTCTTGAACCAGTACTCGAAGGCGTCGAGGGCGTGCTGGTTGACCGCTCCCCACGGGCCGCGCAGCTCGGTGTCGCCCTTGCTGTCGCTGTCGAAGCCCAGGTACGGCCCGCCGATCTTGGCGTCCGGACGGACCGCCTTCACCGCGTCGTACACCTTGTTGTACAGCTCGGTGTAGCCCTTGTAGTCCGCGGGCTTCTTGTGGTCCCGCCAGAAGCCCTTGAACTCGTTCCAGACCATGAAGTACTTGACGTCCCGGTAGCGCTCGGCCACGGTCGCCGCCAGCTTGGCGAAGTCGTCGAAGTGCTCCGGGTACGGCGCGTCCTCCAGGTGCTCCTTCCAGGCCGACTCCTCGGTCGGGCCCTCGGGGCCGCCCTTCATCCAGTCGGGGGCGCAGCACAGCGTGATCACGCCGGTGCCGCCGGACTCCCGCATGAAGTTCGTCCGGCTGTCGAGGTCCTCCCAGAAGTACTCGCCCCGCCGCGGCTCGGGGTTGAGCGCCCCGAAGCCCATGATGTGCTGGTTCTGCAGCATCGGCGTCTCGGACAGCGCGCGGGCGACGTCCTGCTCCAGGCGCGGGGTGATGTTGTTGGCGCTGACGCCGGTGTGGGTCAGGCCCCAGCGCGGCCAGTCGGCGTCCACGGGCGGCGGCTTCAGCGCCTCGGCGGTGGCGGCGGGCGAGGACGCCGGCGGCGGCTGGGCGCCGGTGGTCTCCTGGTCGGCGGTGGCGCCGAGGGAGCAGCCGGCCGCGAGCAGCGCCATGGCGGCGAACCCCATGACGCAGGTGGCCAACCGGCCAGAACGCCGCGCCGCCGCCCTCCCGCTTACTGTTGACACCTGAATCCCCACCTGGTCCTCGGCGCTTTTTGCCTAGAGCGTTCCATGCCCCCGCAAACGCGGCAAACCAGTGGGCCGGATTCACAGGCAAGCGTTATCTCGCGGACACGGCGGCGCTTCCGGCGCCCCTGGCGCGCCGGAAGGCCGCCGCGTCCTGTCCCTAGCGGCCCTGCAGGCCCTTGACGTTGTCCCCGAACGTCCAGCCCTTCGAGCCGTCCCAGTTGATCGACCAGGTCATCAGGCCCTTGAGCTGGCCGTTGAAGGCGTTCCAGCCCTGCGAGACCAGCGAGGGGGCCATGTACCCGCCGCCGGCGCCCGGCTGCGCGGGCAGGCCCGGCACCTGCTTGTCATAGGGCACGGTGATCGTCGTGCCCTGGATGGTCAGGCCGTTGTTGAGGCAGGTGGTCTGCACGGTGAAGCCCTGCACGGTGCCGGCGGAGTAGGAGTCGCCGGAGCAGCCGTACATGCTGCCGTTGTAGTACTGCATGTTCAGCCACCACAGGCGGCCGTTGTCGGCGTACTTCTTGATGATCGGCAGGTACGCGCCCCAGATCGATCCGTACGTCACGCTGCCGCCCGTCACGTACGCCGTCTCCGGCGCCATGGTCAGGCCGAACCCGGCCGGCATCTGGGCGAGCACGCCGTCGATGATCCGGATGAGGTTCGACTGCGAGGCGGAGAGCTGGGTGATGCTGCCGCCGCCGGTCAGGCCGGTCTCGATGTCGATGTCGATGCCGTCGAAGTTGTACTTCTTCAGGATCGGCACGACGGTCGCCACGAAACGGTCGGCGACGGCGCTGGAGCCGAGGTCGATGCCGGCCGCCGCGCCGCCGATGGACATGAGGATCGTCGCGCCCGCGGCCTTGGCCTGGCACATCTCGGCCGGGGTGGCGACCTTGACGGTGGCGTCCATGCCGTCCTCCCACAGCACGGTGCCGTCGGAGCGGATGACGGGGAACGCGGCGTTGATCACGTTGTAGCCGTGCGCCTTGATGCGCGGGTCGGTGATCGGGATCCAGCCGAGCGGCGGGTGCACGCCGTTGATCGCGCCGTCCCAGTTCTCCCAGTAGCCCTGGATCACCTTGCCGGCCGGGCGCGGCTTGGTCGGGCAGGTGGTGTCGGTCGGCGTCACGGTGGGGGTCACGGTGGGGGTGACGGTCGGGGTCACCGTGGGCGTGACGGTCGGCGTGACGGTCGGCGTCACGGTCGGGGTGACCGTCGGCGTGATCGTGGGGGAGGCGGTGCCGCCGGGGCCGTCGAAGCTGACGTCGTCGGCGTAGTAGGTGCCCTGCCCGTACCAGCCGTGCAGGAAGATGACCGCGGTGCTCTGGCTCGCGGTGGTCGTGAACGACACGGTGAGCTGCGTGTACGCCCCCGCCGACGACGTCCAGGAGGAGGAGCCGCCGGTCACGCCGAGGTAGACGTAGCTGCCGCGCACCCACGCGCTCAGCGTGTACGTCGTGCTCGGCCGCACCGACACCGACTGGGTGCACTGCGCGGTGTCGGACCCGCTGGCCGCCGCGGCCAGCGCCTTGGTGCCGGAGTGGACCGGGGTGGAGACCACCGACCCCAGCCCGCCGGTGCACGACCACGGCGACAGGGATCCGGTCTCGAAGTCCGGATTGGTGAGGAGGTTGGCCGCCTGGGCGGAGGTCTGGACGACGAGGACGCCCAGTGCCGCCAGGACGGAGGCCAGCAGCACGACGAGGAGACGGCGCGTTCGCTTCATGGTGGACAACCCTTTCGTCGCCCGAGCGCGGGCCCGCGACCAGCGGGTTCATCGGATTATGTAAAGAAACTTTAAAGTTGTCCACGGAGCTTGCATACCATTTGGGTCATATCACGGACGTGCCGTCCGGGCCCCCACGGACCCGGACGGCACGTCGGGACGGGCTCAGTTCACATTGAGGGTGAACGTGCTCGTCGTGTTGCGGATGTTCGTCGCGTTGTCGCTCAGCCGCAGATTGCCGAACGTCGCCGAGCCGACCGCCGGGCCCTGCCCCGGCTCGGGCAGCTCGTTGACCCAGATGCCGAAGCCCGACTTGGCGTCGAAGGCGTCGCCGCTGCGGTGCGCCCCCGAGATCGACACGTTCGTGAACACGGTGTCGGTGACCGGGTTCAGCGGCGTGCTCGGGCTGGAGTAGCCGGTCTGGAACATGATCCCGCTGTAGGTCGGGTCCACGATGTCCACGTCGGTGACCCGGATCGCGGTGAACTTCTTGGACGCGGAGAAGATCCACATCGCCGGGAACGTCTGCTGTCCCCAGAAGTGCCCGCCGGCGCGGACGAGCGAGATGTTCTCGAACTTCGTCTGGCCCGGCCCGAAGTCCCGCATCGGGATGCCGAAGTCCAGCGAGCTGATCGTGATGCCCGAGTAGACCAGGGTGTCGGCGATGTAGGCGTTGCGCACGACGTTGTTCTGGCCGCCGTACACCGCGACGCCCGCGGCCCGCCAGGTCAGCAGCGAGGTGATGTTCTCGAAGACGTTGCCCGACTGGTCGGCGTTGACGTTGTCGATCGCCGCGAACAGCGCGAAGCTGTCGTCGCCGGTGGCCCGGGCCTCGACGTTGGTGATCAGGTTGTTCGTGCTGCCGTTGGTGAAGTTCGCGCCGTCGGCGAAGGTGTTCCTGATGCGCGAGTTCCTGATCGTGACGTGGTCGACGTTCGTGCCCCAGAACATGCAGATCTGGTGCTCGACCCAGAGGTCGTCGATCGTGATGTTCGAGACCTTCGACAGGTCGAAGATCTTGCCGGGGCCGTCGATGCGCGAGGTGTAGTTGCCGAAGTGGGCGAACCCGGCGAACGTCGAGCCGTTCGACGACGCCTCGGTGCGCCAGCCGACGTCGGTGCCGTCCTGGCCCGAGGGCGAGACGAACCTGGTGTACCAGGGGCCCGCGCCGACCACCTTGACGGCCTTGCCGTACACCTGGAACTTGCCCGTCGTCTGGTACGTGCCCGCGGGCAGGTAGACGCCGGTCAGGTTGGCGTCCTGGCGTGCCTTGTCCAGGGCGTTCTGCACGTCCTGCTGGGAGAACCCGGCCGGTACGGCGTAGTGCGCGGGGTCGGGGTTGGCGGCCGGCGAGACCTGCTCCAGGCTGACGAAGTCGATGGCGTAGGTCGTGTTGTTGGCCGGGTCCTTCTGCAGCCTGATCCTGCTGCCCTTGGGGACCGTGGCGTTCAGCATGACGTTGGCCTCGTCGTAGATGTGGCGGGCCGGGCCGGCGCCGGGGGAGTTGCCGGGGCTCGCCTCCGCGCCGTACAGCCAGGCGTACTTCGAGGTCAGGTCGATGGCCTTGTGGAAGGCGCCGTCGACGTAGATGTTCAGGGTCGAGCTCGTGCCGCCGCCGCCCGGGGCGTCCGGGATGGAGAAGCGGGTGACCAGGGTGTTGGTGTCGGCCTTGGTGGTCCACTCGACGTAGGAGCCGTTCTGGCTCAGCGTCACCGCCCGGCGGCCCGACGCCTCGCCGGCCACCGTGCCGACGTCCCTGCTCGGGCCGACGACCTGCGCGCCGCCGCCGGTCACGCCGTCCTCGGCCTCGTAGGTGTCGTACGGCATGTTCGCGCCGCGGCCGACGAAGAGCTGCTGGACGCTGGTGTTGTTGGCCTGCTTGACCGGCAGCTCGTTGGCGTCGTTCGCGATGACGGTCTTCACGGTGTAGCGGCCGCCGGCGGCCGTCCAGGTGCCCAGGGACACGGGGGCGGTGGTGGCGCCGGCCGCGATCGCGCCGCTGTGGGCGCCGGTCAGGGTCCTGACGACCGTGCCCGCCTCGTTCGCGACGGTCAGCGTGACGCCGTGCGCGCCGGCGGCGGAGGCCACCGTGCCCTGGTTCCTGATCGCGACGGAGAAGGCGACCGCGCTGCCGGCGGCCGGGTTGCCCGGCGTCCAGGAGACCGGCGCGGCGACCAGGTCGGAGGTGTCCACCGGCTTGACGACCAGCGGGGACGGGCCGGTGAGGGAGTTGTTGGACTCGTTCTGCTCGATGACGGTCCCGGCGTCGTCGGCCTTGGCGGTGACCGGGTAGCTGCCGGCGTCCCGGGCGCCGATGTTCGCGGTCACGGTCGCCGAGGCGCCCGCGGCCAGCGCGCCCACGTTCGCGGTGGCGACCTTGCCGGCGCCGAGGGAGAAGGCGACGTCGGTCGCGGCCGACGCCGCGTTGCCGGCGTTCCTGACCACGGCCGACAGCGTGACCGCATCGGTCTCCACCGGCGCCTGTGGCGACCAGGACAGCGAGGTCACGGTCAGGTCGGGGTTCGGCGCGGGCACGCCCATGACCTGCAGCTCGGCCACCTGCCCCGCCGGGGCCCCGGTGTTGGCCGTGAACGAGAGCCGCACGTCGGCCACCCGCGCGCCGACCGGCACCGTCACCGTGTTGCCCGAGCCCGGGTCGAACGTGTAGGCCGCCGAGGAGACCAGGTTCGTGAACCCCGAGGCGCCCTGCTCCCTGCCGAGCACCTGGAACGTCTGGGTGCGGGTGCTCCACACGGCGGCCGGGTCCAGCCTGACCACGACCGAGGAGACGTCGGCGTTCGCGCCGAGCTGCACGGTCAGCGTGTTCGGATAGCTGCCGCCCGCGCCCTCCCAGTAGGTCGTCACGCTGTTGTCGTTGGCGTTGGCGGCGACGTAGGTGTGCACGTAGGAGGAGGCGGTGATCGGCTTGCCGGCGGCCAGGTTGGAGCCGCCGCCGCCGCTGCCGACGCGGGTGACGGTGTTGCTGGCCGGGGACTGGTTGCCCGCCGCGTCCCTGGCCTTGACCTGGTAGGAGACCGTCAGCGTGCCGGGCTGGGTGTCGGTGTAGGTCAGCACGTTCCCGGCGACGCTGCCGCGCAGCGCGTTGTTGGCGTAGACGTCGTAGCCGGTCACGCCCACGTTGTCGGTGGCGGCGGTCCAGGTCAGCTTGATCTGCCCGGCGACCGGCTCGGTGTAGGCCAGGCCGCCGGGCGCGGACGGGGCCTGGGTGTCGCCCGAGCCGGGGCCGCGCACCTCGAACTCCGAGACCTGGGCGGCGGGCCAGCCGGTGTTGGCGGTGACGGTCACCCGGACGTACCGGACGGTCGCCGCGGTGAAGGTGATCGTCGCCGCCGGGGCGAACGTGCGCACGGCCGAGGCCGAGAGCGTCGTGAGCGGCGAGCCTTCGGTGCCGCCCTGCACCGTCAGCGTCTGCGTCCTGGACTCCCACGTGGCGGGCAGCTTGAGGACCACCTCGTTCACGCTGACGGCCGAGCCGAGGTCCACCTGGATCCATTGCGGAAAGGCGTTGTTGGCGCTCTCCCAGTAGGTGGCCTGGTCGCCGTCGGTGGCGTTGCCGCCGCCGTAGACGTCGGTGGTGCTGCTCACCGTGACCGGTTTCCCGGCCGCCAGGTTCGGGCCCGCGGCCGCGGCCGGTGGAGCCGTCCAGCCGATCAGGGCCAGGGCGACGGCCACGGCCGCCGCGAGCGGTCGTAAGAGGGAGGGCTTGCGTCTCATGGGGGGTGTCACCTCTCGTCGGGCTGGGAGGGTTGCCCGCACCTTAAGTTGACTCCTAGAAATCCGCAATGTTTCTACTTCGTTTCGCAAATAATCGACTGTCGCGTGATTTCGTGCGCCCGGCGGACGAAGCAGGTCGTGGCCCCTGCGGAAGCGGCGGAAATCCCACCCATCGCCCGCAAGGATGAGCGCAAGCTGTTGCAAGTCTTTGCGGGATTGGTCGTATAGTTTGCGCATGACCCGACGACTCGGAGACGTGGCCAAGAAGGTCGGCATGAGCGAGGCGACCGTGAGCCGGGTGCTCAACGGCAAGCCCGGCGTGTCGGAGGCCACCAGGGAGGCCGTGCTCACGGCCCTCGACGTGCTCGGGTACGAGCGCCCCACCCGGCTTCGCGGCGACCGCGCCCGGCTGGTCGGCCTGGTGCTGCCCGAGCTGCAGAACCCGATCTTCCCGGCGTTCGCCGAGGTCGTCGGCGGCGCCCTGGCCCAGCAGGGCTTCACCTCCGTGCTGTGCACCCGCACGGTCGGCGGGGTGAGCGAGGCCGACTACGTCAGCCTGCTGCTCTCCCAGCAGGTCAGCGGCGTCGTCTTCGCCGGCGGCCACTACGCCCAGGCCGACGCCTCCCACGAGCACTACGAGCTGCTCTACGAGCGCAAACTGCCGACCGTCCTGGTCAACGCCGCCGTCGAGCACCTGGGGTTCCCGCAGGTGTCGGCCGACGACGTGGTGGCCGCCGAGATCGCGCTCGGCCACCTGCGCAGCCTCGGCCACGAGCGGGTGGGCCTGGTGCTCGGGCCGCGCGACCACGTGCCGTCCCGGCGCAAGCTCGCCGCCGTGGCAGGGCAGGTCGATCCCGCGCTGGTCGAGCACAGCATGTACTCGCTGGAGGGTGGCCACGCGGCGGCCGCCAGGCTGGTCGCCAGGGGCGTGACCGGCATCGTGTGCGCCGGCGACATGCTCGCGCTCGGCGCGGTGCGGGCCGTGCGCCGGGCCGGCCTGTCGGTGCCGGCGGACGTCTCGGTCGTCGGGTTCGACGACTCGGCCCTGATGAACTGCACCGACCCGCCGCTGACCACCGTGCGGCAGCCGATCGACGCCATGGGCCGGGCCGCCGTCGACCTGCTCATCGCGCAGATCGACAAGCACGTGGTGCCCGCCGACGAGCTGCTCTTCGACCCGGAGCTGGTGGTCAGAGCCTCGACGGGACGGGTTCGCGGCTCGTCCTGAGAACGTCTTCCGGTGACCTAGTCGTTATCTTGCAACCCTATGTCGAAACATTGCGGACATCTGAGGGATCTGCCATTGTGAGCGCACAGCGGGGCGCCTCACCGTCCCCCGGCTTCGTCAAGCTTCGGAAGGGTCAGATCGATGAAGAGATCGGACTATCGCAGGACTGTGGGGCTGCTCGTGGCGGCAGGCCTGAGCATGAGCGCCGTGGCCTGCGGCAGTGGCGACGACACCAAGCCCGAGGCGCAGGGCAGCGCCTCCGGCGCCGCGCAGGTGAGCATCACCGTCGCCTGCCAGCCCGCGAAGTCCGTCCCCAAGGAGCGGCAGGCCTGGGACGACGACGTGGCCGCGTTCATGAAGGCCAACCCCGGCGTGACGGTCAAGAGCACCGACCAGCAGCCCTGCTTCGACCCCAAGACCTTCGGCCCGAAGCTGGCCGGCGGCCAGATGGAGACCGTGTTCGTGGTGCCGGTCACCAACTACGGCGACGTGATCGCCAAGGGACAGGGCCTGGACATCACGCCGTACACCGGTGAGATCAAGAACTGGAACGACCTGCGCCAGGACGTCCGCGACCTGGTCACCAAGGACGGCAAGGTCTACGGCGTCCCCAACGTCCACTACAGCGTCGGCCTGGTCTACAACCGGGCGCTGTTCACCAAGGCCGGGCTCGACCCCAACAGCCCGCCCAAGACCTGGGCCGAGGTCCGCGAGGCGGCCAAGAAGATCGCCGCGCTCGGCGGCGGCGTCATCGGCTACGGCGAGTACTCCGGCGGCAACACCGGCGGCTGGCACTTCAACCAGGCCCTGTACGGCCGCGGCGGCGACATGGTCTCGGCCGACGGCAGGACCGCCGCGTTCAACTCGCCCGAGGGCAAGGCCGTGCTGCAGTTCCTCAAGGACCTGCGCTGGGTGGACAAGAGCACCGGCGCCAAGCTGTTCAACGCCTGGGAGCCGCTCATGCAGGCCATGGGCTCGGGCAAGGTCGGCATGATGCTCGGCGCCCCCGACGTCGTCACCGACGTGGTCAACAAGTTCAAGGGCGCCGCCACCGACTACGGCATCACCGGCTTCCCCGAGGCCAAGGCGTCGCTGAGCGGCGGCGAGGCGTTCTTCGTCAACCCCAAGGCCACGCCCGAGCAGGCCAAGGCCGGCCTGGCCTGGGTGAACTTCCGCTTCAACACCGTCGACAAGGGCCGCTTCGACTTCGCCCGCGGCAAGTCGCTCGGCAACCCGGTCGGCGTGCCCGACAACGACGTCTACGGCGCCTCGCCCACCGGCAAGGCCATCCAGGACGCCCGCAAGGCCAACGCCACCCTGCCGGTGGAGAACTACCAGCCGTACGTGGACGCCTCGGCCACCATCCCGCCCAAGATGGAGCCGCCGCACGCCCAGGAGCTCTACGCCATCCTCGACGTCGCCATGTCGGCCGTGCTGAGCCGCGAGGACGCCGATGTCGACCAGCTCCTCGCAGACGCCGAGACCAAGGCGAACGCCATGCTCGGCAAGAGCTGAGCGGAACGTGAGACCGGGGCGCCGCGCCCGCCGGCGCCCCGGTACGTCGAGTCGGTGATCGGAGACACCCCATGAGCATTGCGACCGCCGGAGCCGCGCGACGGCCGAGGCCGCCCTCGCCGTTGCGCCGGGCGTTGCGGAGGAACCTGACGGCCTACGGGTTCATGGTCGGGGCGCTGTTCTGCTTCGTCCTGTTCTCCTGGTATCCCATCGTCCAGGAGTTCATCCTCAGCTTCCAGAAGACCGACCTGGTCAACGAGCCGGAGTGGGTCGGGCTGGACAACTTCAGGGCCGCCTTCGCCGACCCGGCCTTCGGGCCCGCGTGGCTGAACACGCTCATGTTCACCGTCCTCGCGCTGGTGCTCGGCTACGGGCTGCCGTTCGCGGTGGCGATCCTGCTCAACGAGCTCCGCCACTGCCGGGCCTACCTGCGGTTCGTGGTGTACCTGCCGGTCATGCTGCCCCCGGCCGTCGCGGTGCTGCTCTTCCGCTGGTTCTACGACCCCGACGTCGGCCTGTTCAACCAGATCCTCGGCTTCTTCTCGCTGCCCGGACTCAACTGGATCTACTCGACCGACACCGCGCTGCTCTGCCTGGTGCTCGTCTCGACCTGGATGAACATGGGCTCGGCGACCCTGATCTACCTCGCCGCGCTGCAGAACATCCCGCCCGACCTCTACGAGGCCGCCGAGCTCGACGGCGCCGGCGTCTGGAAGCGGATCAGGCACATCACGATCCCGCAGACCCGGCTGATCCTGCTGCTCATGCTGATGTTGCAGATCGTCGCGACCATGCAGGTCTTCATCGAGCCGTACCTGCTCACCGGCGGCGGCCCGGAGAACGCCACCGCCACCGTCGTCTTCCTGATGTTCCAGCAGGCGTTCACCTACAGCGACTACGGCGCGGGCGGCGCGCTGGGGATGATGCTCATGGTCGTGCTGCTCGCCTTCGCCGCCGTGCAGCTCCGGCTGACCCGCGAGGAGAAGGGCTGACCATGTCGAACGCCACCCTGCGACGCCCCGCCGCGCCGCCCTCGCCAGGTCGCCGGGCCAGGAGACGGCCGCCCAGGCGCATCGAGGTGCAGTTCCGCACGATCATCTCCCCGCACCAGCTCAACAGCCGGTGGGGACGGCGGGTCTACTGGACGGTCCTGGTCGCGACGGTCGTCACGTTCACGGTCGTGTTCCTCCTGCCGATGTACTGGATGATCACCGGCGCGCTGAAGTCGGCCGAGGAGTTCGCCCAGGTGCCGCCCACGCTCTTCCCGAAGGAGCTGAACTTCGGGAAGTTCCTGGAGTCGTGGGAGCTGTTCGACATCGGCACGCTGCTGAAGAACACCGTCCTGTACGCCGGCGGCGGCTGGCTGATCACCATGTCGGTCGACGTCGCCGCCGCGTACGCGCTGTCGAAGCTGCGCCCGGCGTTCGGCAACGTCATCCTCGGCGCCATGCTGGCCACGCTGATGATCCCGCCGATGGTCGTGCTCATCCCCACCTATCTCGCCATCCACGACGTGCCGGTCCTCGGCTGGGACCTGCTGAACAACCCGTGGGGCCTGTGGCTGCCCGCCGCGGCCAACGGCTTCAACATCTTCCTGCTCAAGAGGTTCTTCGACTCCATCCCCCGCGAGCTGCTCGAAGCCGCCCAGATCGACGGCGGCGGCCCGTTCCGCATCCTGTGGTCGGTGGTGCTGCCGGTCTCCCGCCCGATCCTCGGCGTGACGTCGATCTTCACGATCGTCACCTCGTTCAAGGACTTCATCTGGCCGCTGCTCGTCATGAGCGACAGCGAGAAGATGACGCTCAGCGTGGGCCTGGCCCAGACCGCCGGAGCCGTGTCGCAGGACCAGGTCATGGGCGGCCTGGTGATCGCCAGCATCCCGACCGTCATCGTCTTCTTCATCTTCCAGCGGCACATCATGGCGGGACTCACCGCCGGCAGCCTCAAGGGCTGAGTGCCTCCACCTATGGCAAGGAGTTGTCTTCAGCATGTCCGAAACGTGGTGGCGGGGAGCCGCGATCTATCAGGTCTACCTGCGCAGCTTCGCCGACGGCAACGGTGACGGCGTGGGCGACCTGGCGGGGCTGCGGGCACGTTTGCCGTACCTGTCGGCGCTCGGGGTGAACGCGATCTGGCTCAACCCCTGGTATCCGTCGCCGCTGGCCGACGGCGGGTACGACGTGGCCGACTACCGGGACATCGACCCCGTGTTCGGCACCCTGGCCGAGGCGGAGGAGCTCATCGCCGAGGCGCACGCCCTGAACATCAGGATCATCATCGACGTGGTGCCGAACCACAGCTCGACCGCGAGCGCGTGGTTCCGGGAGGCGCTGCGCGACCCGTCCGTGCGCGACCGGTTCTGGTTCCGGGACGAGCCCGGCGAATGGCAGTCGATCTTCGGCGGCCCCGCCTGGACCCAGGTGCCCGACGGCCAGTGGTACCTGCACCTGTTCGACCCCGGCCAGCCCGACCTCAACTGGACCAACCCGGACGTCCACCGCGAGTTCCACGACGTGCTGCGCTTCTGGTACGACCGCGGCGTGGACGGCATCCGCATCGACTCGGCCGCCCTGCTCGCCAAGCCGGACGGCCTGACCGGCTCGTACGAGGACCTGGACGAGGTCCACGACGTCTACCGCAGCTGGCGCCTGATCAACGACGAGTACGACGGCCGCGTCCTGGTCGGCGAGGTCTGGCTGCCCGACCAGGAGCGCCTGGCCCGCTACCTGCGCTCCGACGAGCTGCACACCGTCTTCAACTTCCCGTTCCTGGCCTGCCCCTGGGAGTCCGCCGGGCTGCGCCAGGTGATCGAGCAGACCCTTGCCACCCACGCCCCGCTCGGCGCCCCGCCCACCTGGGTGCTGTCCAACCACGACGTCGCCCGCGTCGTCACCCGGTACGGCCGCGCCGACACCTCCTGGGACCACGGCGACCGCAGGGACGGCGCCCCCTCCGACCTGGAGCTCGGCTACCGCCGGGCGCGCGCGGCGGCGCTGCTGGCCATGGCGCTGCCCGGCGGCATCTACATCTACCAGGGCGAGGAGCTGGGCCTGCCGGAGGTGGACGACATCCCGGACGAGCTGCGCCAGGACCCGATGTGGCGGCGCTCGAACCACACGGTGAAGGGCCGCGACGGGTGCCGGGTGCCGCTGCCGTGGTCGGGCGACGAGCCGCCGTTCGGCTTCGGCACGGCCACGCCGTGGCTGCCGCAGCCGGACGCCTGGAACAAGCTCACCGTCGAGGCCCAGACCGCCGACCTGGGCTCGATGCTCAACCTCTACCGGGACGGGCTGCGCATCCGCGCCGAGCGGCTCGGCGACGGCACGCTCACCTGGCTCGACCTCGGGCCCGACGTGCTCGCCTTCACCCGGGACTCCGGTCTGACCTGCGTGGTCAACCTGGGCGCCGACCCGGTGCCGCTGCCCGCCCACGGCACGGTCCTGCTGGCCAGCGGCGCCCTGGACGGCGACCGCCTGCCCACCGACACGGCGGCCTGGCTGGCCTGACACCGCCCCGGCCCGTCCGGAACGCCCGCTGGGCTTCCGGCGGGTCAGCTCTGGAGGCGGAGGTCGGCGAACAGGGCGCGGTGGTCGGAGCCGGGCAGGTCGAGGACGCGCACGTCCACCGCCCGCGCCCGCCCGTCCGTGAGCACGTGGTCGATCGCCACCAGCGGCGGGATCCGGCGCATCGGCCACGTGGGGACCAGCCCCTTGCCGGTGGCCGCCGCCGCGTCGGTGTAGCCGGTGCCCAGCAGCCGCCGGAACACGGCGTGGTCCAGCGTGGCGTTGAAGTCCCCGGCCAGGATCCGCGGCGCGCCCGTGGACGGCGCGGGCGGCAGCGTCCCGACCCCCGCCGCCCACTCCGGCACGGTCGAGGGAACCGGCGCCACCGGATGCACGACCACCACCTCCACCGCGCCGCCGGGCAGCGCCGCCTCCACGACCGGCATGTGGTGCCCGACCGGCTGGAACAGGCCCGTGCGCTCGCGCAGCGGGTGGCGCGCGTACACGCCGCTGCCGACCGGCCCCCACGTCTCCGGCTTGGTGACCTGGTACGGCAGCAGCGTCTCCAGCCCGGCCGCCGCCAGCCGGTCGCGTTCCGCCCAGGTCAGCTCCTGGAGGCTGAGCACGTCCACGTTCAGCGTGCGGACCAGGTCGACGATCGTGCGGGCGTCGCCGCGGCCGCCGTTGAGGTTGGCGGTCAGCACGCGCAACGGGCGGCCGGTCGCGCCGTCCGTACCGCCGGGCAGGGCGCGCGGGAGCACCAGCCAGGCCAGGCACACGCACACCGCCAGCATGACGGCGACCGCCGCCCGGCTGCGGGCCAGCGCGGCCGCCCCCAGCATCAGCAGCGCCGCCACCCCGAAGTACGGCGTGAAGGACACCAGCGGGACCAGCAGGACGCCCGACTCCAGGCCGCCGAGCCGGACCGCCGTCCCCGCCGCGAACAGGACCGCGACCGCCGTCGCCAGCCGCCGCCGCCAGACCCGGCGCGGACGCGTCCGCACGGGCTCCTTCACCACTTCGTCCGTGAGCACAGCCCGAACCCTAGGCCGCGATTCTTAAACCTGGATGAGCGTCAGGCGGGACCGAGGCTCCACGCGCTCAGCAGGGCGTCGCCGCCGCTGCCCACGACCACGGGACGGCCCTCCAGCTCGGCCAGCGCCAGGGCCCGCACCTCGGCGCCCGGCCCGGGGCCCAGCTCCCCGACGACCTTGCCGTCGGTCAGGCTCCAGACGCGGACGACCGTCTCGCCGCCGCCCGGCGCGTGCGCGACGACCGCGACGGGCCTGCCGCCGAGCGCGCCCACGACCAGCGCGGACGCCCCCCGGTCGTCGGGGCTGCGGCGGCTGAAGTTCCACTTCTTCCTGCGCCTGCCGGTCGCCAGGTCGTAGACGCGCAGGGTGGCGTCGAGGTGGGTGGAGACCAGGACGGGACGGCCGTCCAGCTCGCCGCAGGCGAGCAGCTCGATGCCGCCGATCTCGCCGGTCTTGTAGGTATGTGTCACCTTTCCGTCTGACAGGCGGCGCACCCGGACGCGATTGGCGCCGTCGCCGGTGACCAGCACCTCGTCGTCGCCGAGGCGGCCGAACGCCAGGCCGTTGACGCCCTGGAAGTGGTCGGTGACGGCGGGGCCGATCTGGCGGCCGGTGGCGAGGTCCCACAGGCGGACGACGCTGTGCAGGTCCTTCAGGCTGTCGTACTTCTGGGTGACGGCGACCGCGCGTCCGGCGGTGGTGACGGCGATGACCGGGTCGGCCGCCTTCTTCGTGTGGAGAGCGCCGCCCGCCGGGTTCCACAGCCGCATCGCGCCGTCGCCGTGCCCGGTGGCGGCCTTGCCCTCGCCGCAGGCCACGGCGGTCACGGCGGCGCCGCCGTCGCCCAGCCTGCGCACGGGCGCGGATGCCGGGCCGAGGTCCCAGACGAGCACCGTGCCCTTGGACGTGCCGCAGACGACGGTGGCGCCGGCGGCGGCCAGGACGGCCGGCGTCCCGCTGCCCGCCGGCAGCGCCACGGGCTCCCTGACGGGCGCGCCGAACGGCTCGGCCGTGGGGGACCGGGTGGCGGACGCCGTGGGGGATCCGGTGGGCGACCCGGTGGGGGACTCCGTGGGGGACGTGCTGGGCGCTGGGCTCGTCGCGGCTGTCGTGGGCGTGCCCGTCGCCGTGCCCGTCGCCGGGGGGCCGGTCGGGTCGCCGGTGGGGCGGGGGGACGGGTCGTCGGCGAGGCCGTTCGCGGGGCGCAGAAGAAGGAAGGCGGACGCCGCCGCAGCCACCGCGGCCGTCGCACCGCCGACCACCACGGCCCGCCTGCTCACCCGCCGATCCGTACCCGGCCTGGTCGCCTCCCCGTGAAACGCCGGCCCCGTCGCCCCACCCAGAGCCGGCGGAACCGTCGCCCCAACTCCGCCCCCGGCCGGCGGAACCGTCGCCCCAGGCCCGCGCGGCGGAACCGTCGCACCGGCTCCGGCTCCGGTCGGATGGGCCGTCGCTCCGGCTCCGGGCGGGGGGATCGGCGCACCGGGCCCCGCGGTGCCGGGGGCGCTGATGAGGTGGCGGAGGAGGGCGGCGGGGGTGGGACGGGCGGCGGGGTCCTTGGCGAGGCAGGACCGGATCGGGTCCACCAGGCGGGCCGGCACGTCCGTGAGGTCGGGCGTCCCGCTCATGACCTTGTGCAGGATGGCGGCGACCGTCTCGCCCGCGTACGGCGGATGGCCGGTGGCCGCGAACACCATCGTCCCCGCCCAGCTGAACACGTCGGACGCCGGCCCGACCCGCTCGCCCGCGAACTGCTCGGGCGACATGTACGCCGGCGTCCCCATCGGCGCCGAGGCCTGCGTCGTCGCGCCCAGGGCCTTGGCGATGCCGAAGTCGATGACGATCGGCCCCTCGGGCCCCATCAGCACGTTGCCCGGCTTGAAGTCCCGGTGCACGATCCCGGCCTCGTGGATGGCGGCCAGCGCGGTCAGCGTGGAGATCGCCAGCCGGTCCAGCGCGCCCCCCGTGCGCGGCCCCGACTCCCGGACGAGCCTCTGCAGCGTGTCGCCCGCGACGTACTCGCTCACGATGTACGGCCGCCCGTCGGCCACCCCCACGTCCAGCACGGCGGCCGTGCAGAACGCGGCCACCCGGCGCGCCGCCTCGGCCTCGCGCAGCAGGCCCCGGGTGACGTCGTCGTCCTGGGTCAGGTGGCTGTGCAGCAGCTTGATCGCGACCTCGCGGCCCGCGCCGTCGACGCCCTTGTAGACGACCCCCTGCCCGCCCGAGCCGAGCACGCCGAGCAGCCGGTGGTCGCCGATCCTGTCGGGATCGCCCGGCCGGAGCGGACGGACTTCCGGCATTCCGCTCCTCCCTCGGGCGCGTACCGGCATATGCCGGCGAACCACACCATAGGGCCGCCTGGGCGAGCCCCGGAAGCCGGGGCCCGCGCCGGATGGCAGGATCGAAGCCGGCACCGCACAGGAAAGGCGTCCCGTATGGCTCCCAGGATCGCGACCGCCCGCCGCGTCGATCTGCCCGAACTTCTCGACTTCCTCCGCCCCCGGCATCACGGCCTGCTCTCGACGACCCGCGCCGACGGGCGTCCCCAGCTCTCGCCGGTCTCGTGCGGCGTCGACGACGAGGGCCGGATCGTGGTCTCCACCTACCCCGGTCGCGCCAAGGCCGCGAACGCCCGGCGCGACGAGCGCGTCTCGATGTGCGTGCTGTCCGACGACTGGGACGGCCCCTACGTCCAGGTGGACGGGCGAGGCGAGGTGCTGGACATGCCCGAGGCCCTCGACGCCCTGGTGGACTACTACCGGTGCATCGCCGGCGAGCACCCTGATTGGGAGGAGTACCGGCAGGCCATGCGCCGCCAGAACAAGTCGCTGATCCGGATCACGATCGACCGCTGGGGGCCGATCGCGACCGGCGGCTTCCCGGCGAACCTGACCCCCGGCGGCTGAGCGCCCGACCAGGAGCGAGCCACCAGGAGCGAGCCGCCCGGGGCCCGCCGCCTCAGTGGGCCTCCCGCGTCAGTGGGCCAGCACCTCGCGCAGCACGTCGGCGAACTCCTTCGGACGGTCGACAAAGCCGCTGTGCTCGCCGGGGAACACCACCGGCGGCGCGCCGAGCAGGTCGGCCAGCGCCAGCGAGGTGCGGTACGTGAGCAGGCCGCCCGAGTCGGCCCCGACGCCCACGACGACGCGGGCCGGCCCGGCCTTCAGCGCCGCGACGTCGGGCACGTACCGGGTGGTGCCGCGCAGCTCGTGCAGGAAGAAGTGGGCGGCGTCGGCCAGGTCCTGCTCGGGCGACTCGCTCGGCGGCGGGGCCGGGGCGTCCTCGCCGGTCTGGAAGCCCGCGGTGGCCATGAACTTCCCGAACGCCGCTCCCGGGCCCTCCCGGCGGAACGTCTCGATCATGTCGTCCACCTCGGCGCGGCGCCGGGCCACGTCGGGCAGCAGCTCCAGCACGGGCGGCTCGTGCGCGACGAGGGTGCGCACGCGGGTGGGGTGGCGGGTGACCAGGGCGAGGCCGGTGACCGCGCCGCCGCTGCTGCCGAGCACGTCGGCCGACTCGGCGCCGAGCGCGTCGATGATCGCGAGCGCGTCGCCGGCCCGCAGGTCGGGGGTGGAGTCCTGGCCGGGGTCGTCGAGCGTGCTGCCGGACACGCCGCGCGGGTCGTGGGTGACGACGGTGTGCTCGCCGGCCAGCTCCTCGGCCAGCGGGGCGAAGGGGGCGGCGTCCATCGGCGCGCCCACGAGCAGCAGCAGCGGGCCGCTGCCGCGGACGTGGTAGCGCAGGCGTCCGCCCGGTATGTCGAGAATGTGCGTGGTGCTCATCGGTGGGTCCTTCCGCGGAGTCGGGTGACACCAGGTTGGACCACCGGGGGCGGGTGAACTCATCGGTCCGCGGGCTCCCTGTGGCAATGTGCCGATCAGAGCTCCTTGACCTCGTCGAACAGGTCCTCGACGGCCGCGACGATCCGCCGGGTGGCCAGGGAGGCGGTGTCCGGGCCGTCGAACGGGTGCGCCCCGCCCTCGGCGACGCCCTCGACGGTGGCGAGGTGGGCCCCCGGATGGCAGACGACGTCCGGCTCGGGCAGGTTGGCCAGCAGGAACTCGCCCTGGTTCGCCCGCGCCTGCGACGGGTGCGCCCCCCGCCGCACCCACCGCAGGCTCCCCGACCGGTCCAGACGGTAGACGCCGGGGCCGTGGGCGGCCGACACGCGTACGGGGGTGTCGCGGGCCAGGCGGACCCGGACGTGGAACGGCCCGCCCGGCCGGGCCGAGCGCAGCAGCGTGCGCTGGTTGAACTCCTGCGCGTCCCCCAGCCAGGTCACCGGCCCGCCGAGCATCACCGACAGGTGGGCCAGCACGAACGGGGGCAACCCGGCGGCCTGCTGGTTGACCGACGCCACCTCGGTGCCCTCCTGGTGCCGCCACTTGATCGCCGTCAGGTGGACCCGTTCGCCCGGGGTGAGGATGGCCTCCACGCTGAACAGGCCGGCCGCGCCGTACCTGCGCCAGGCCCAGGACGCGATGCGCTCGGCGCACTCGATGAGCAGCGCGGCGGCGGGCGTCGGCCAGGGGCGCGACCAGTCGTCGCCCGTGCTGCGCATCGGCCCGGCGCCCAGCTCGGCGATCCCGGCCGAGGTGTGGGCGGGGCGGTCGGCGTACACCCGGACGCCGCCGTCGCGGTCGGGCACGCTGAGCACCGCGATCGTGCACGGCCAGCCCGGCACGTACGCCGCCACCCGGTACGGCCCGAGCAGCCGGGCCGCGCGCGGCATGTCGTCCTCGCCCGCGACGACCACGGTGCCGTGCCGGTCCGCCCGCCGGCCCGCCTGCACCACGACCCGCTCGGTGCCGACCGCGCGCCGCAGCTCGGCCAGTCCGGGCAGCCGCTCGACGTGCACGCAGGGGACGCGGGCCACCGCCGGCACGCCGGCCGCCCGCAGCAGGTCGTCCAGCAGGTGCTTGGCCTCGATCGCGGCCCGCACGTCGGCGTCGATGGCCGCGACCACCCCGCCGGGGCCGGCCAGCTCGCGCAGGCGGGCGTTGTCGTACCAGGTGAAGACGACCGGCGGACGGTCCAGCTTGAGCAGATACCGGGCGGCCTCGTGCCGGACGCGGGGCAGCCAGGCGTGCCGCTCGGCGACGGACCGGGTCCTGGTGCGCTCCTCGGCGGCGACGACCATGCCGGGCAGCGCCGGGTCCCACGCCGAGTAGCAGCCGATGCTCAGCGCCGGGCGCAGCACCTCGACCGGGGCCGGGCCGGTGTAGCCGGTGCGCAGCGCGGTGCTGAACCGTTCGACGCAGACCAGCGGGCGGCCCGCCAGCGCGGCCGTCAGCTCCTCCTGCGCCGCCTCCTCCAGGCCGGTCTCGTGCCGGCCCGCGCCGTGCAGCCCGTCCATCAGCCCCTCCCTCGCCGTCCTCCGTACGGGGCCGTCCCGCGAGGGGCACGGCCCGCACTCTTGACGGTGAGCCACGTCCGGCGCACCGTCGAGGCCACAGTGATGTGAAGCGATGTGAAGATGAGATGCCGCCCCGCCGTACCCACCCAGTCGTCAACCGGGCGCTGGCGGCGTTGATCGAGCAGGCGGGCTGGACCCACGCGGCCACCGCGCGGCACGTCAACGCCGTCGCCGCCGAGAGTGGCGAGCGCGTGCACTACGACCGCTCGGCGGTCGGCCACTGGCTGACCGGCACCATCCCGCGCCCCGAGGCGGTGCGCGCGGCGGTCGAGGCGTTCCGCCGCCGCCTGGGCAGGCCCGGCCTGCGCCCGGCGCATCTGGGCTGGCCGGAGCCGGGCGGGTCGCCGTCCGCCGACGATCCCTGGCGCGGCGACCCGGTCGCCCGGCTCGCCGTGCTGGGCGAGGACGACCTGCTCAACCGGCGCACGTTCACCCTGGCCGCGTTGTCCGGCTTATCGGGCTTATCGGTCCTGGCCGCGCGGCGGGCGGGCGGCCGCGCGGCGGCCCGCCGGGCCGGCGCGGGCGACGTCGAACGGATCCGCGCCACCACCCGCGCCTTCGCCGACCTGGACGACCGCTACGGCGGCGGCCACGCCCGCGCCGCGGTCGCCGCCTACCTGTCCCGCGAGGTCACGCCCCTGCTGCACGGCACCACCGGCCGCCGCAGGCCCGACCTGTTCGCCGCCGCCGCCGAGCTGAGCTACCTGGCCGCCTACATGGCCATGGACGCCGGCGCCCACGCCCTGGCCCAGCGCTACTACATCAGCAGCGTGCGTCTCGCCGACGAGGCCGCCGACCTGCTGCTGCGCGCCACCGCCCTGCGCAGCATGGCCGTCCAGGCGGCCGAGCTGGGCCACGACGGCGAGGCGCTGGCCCTGGCCGAGGCGGCCGCGTCCGCGCTGGCCGGGCACGGTCCCGCCCGCACCCAGGCGTGGATCACCGGCATGCGCGCCGAGACCCACGCCGCCGCCGGCACCCGCTGGGACGCGCTCAGGCTGCTCAGCCGTACCGAGACCCAGCTCGAACGCGCCGACTCCGTCCCCGAGTCGGAGTGGACGGGCAACTACCGGCGCGAGTCCCTGGAGCACCAGATCGGCCTGACCCTCACCCAGCTCGGCGACCACGCCACCGCCGCCCGCCACTTCGCCGCGTCCATGCGGGCCAGACGGCCGGTCGAGCTGCGCACCCGTGCCCTGATCGGGCTGCGGGCCGCCCACTCCCTCCTCCGCGCGGGGGAGGTGGACCAGGCGGCGGCCACCGTCCTCGACCTGAGCGACGACATCCGGCTGATCTCCTCGGCCCGGGTCCGGGAGGAGCTGCGCGGCCTGCGCGCCGCCTGGCAACCCCACCGCGGCAATCCCCTGGTCAGCCGCGCGGACCGCTCGGTCGCGGGCTGACCCCGCGGCACCGCCGTCCAGCCGTCCCGGTCGCCGGGCCGGGCCCTAGGATCGCGGCGTGATCAGGAACGCGTACTGCTCCTTCTGCGGCGCCGCCTTCGCCCCCGGCCAGCCCTGGCCCCGCACCTGCGCGGCCTGCGGGAACACCAGCTACCTCAACCCGCTGCCGGTCGCGGTGACGCTGCTGCCCGTGGACGACGGCCTGCTCGTCGTACGCCGGGACGTCGAGCCGCGCCGCGGCCGGCTCGCCCTCCCCGGCGGGTTCATCGACCTGGGGGAGTCCTGGCAGCAGGCGGCCGTGCGCGAGCTGCGCGAGGAGACGGGCGTGGTGGCCGAGGCCGCCGACGTCACGCTCTTCGACGTGGTCAGCGCCCCGGACGGAACCGTGCTGATCTTCGGGCTCGGCCCGCGCGTCACCGCGTCCGCGCTGCCGCCGATGGAGGCCACGGACGAGACGAGCGAGTGGCTGGTCATCGACGGGCCCGCCGAGCTCGCGTTCCCCGCCCACACCCGGGCGGCCGCCGCCTACTTCACGCGACGGGCCCGCCGCGGGCCGGAGTGAGCGGGTCGGGCGGCCGGTGGGTCAGCTCAGGTCGAGGCCCGGGTAGAGCGGGTGGGCGGCCAGCAGTTCGGCCGCCGCGGCGCGGGTCTTCTCGGCGGTGCTCTGCGGCAGGTCGTACTTCGCCTTGGAGGTGGCCGACGGCGTGGTGTCGGTCAGCACGCCGACGATCAGCTCGGCGACCTGGTCGAACTCCTGCGTGCCGAACCCGCGTGAGGTGAGCGCCGGGGTGCCGACCCGGATGCCCGAGGTGTACCAGGCGCCGTTGGGGTCGCGCGGGATCGCGTTGCGGTTGGTGACGATCCCGGCGTCGAGCAGCGCCGACTCCGCCTGCCGGCCGGTCAGCCCGTACGTGGACACGTCGAGCAGCACCAGGTGGTTGTCGGTGCCGCCGGTGACCAGCCGTACGCCGCGCCGCGCCAGGCCCTCGGCCAGGGCGACCGCGTTGGCGGCCACCGCCCGCGCGTAGTCGGCGAACGCGGACTGCCGCGCCTCGGCCAGGGCGACGGCCTTGGCCGCCATCACGTTGCCGAGCGGGCCGCCCAGCACCATCGGGCAGCCCCGGTCGATGGAGTCGGCGTACTCCCGCCGGCACAGCACCAGGCCGCCGCGCGGCCCGCGCAGCGACTTGTGCGTGGTGGTCGTCGTGACGTGCGCGTACGGCACCGGGTCGTGCACGCCGGTGAACACCTTGCCCGCGACCAGCCCGGCGAAGTGCGCCATGTCCACCATCAGGACCGCGTCCACCTCGTCGGCGATCTCCCGCATGCGGGCGAAGTCGATGCGCCGCGGGTAGGCCGAGTACCCGGCGATCAGCACCAGCGGGCGGAACTCGCGGGCGGTCGCGCGCAACGCGTCGTAGTCGAGCAGGCCGCTCTCCGGGTCGGTGCCGTAGGAGCGCTGGTGGAACATCTTGCCCGAGATGTTGGGACGGAAGCCGTGGGTCAGGTGACCGCCCGCGTCCAGCGACATGCCGAGGGCCCGCTGGTCGCCCAGGGCCTTGCGCAGGGTCTCCCAGTCGTCCTCCGACAGGTCGTTGACGTGCCGCGCCCCGGCGGCGGCCAGGGCCGGGGCCTCCACCCGGTGGGCCAGGATGCCCCAGAACGCCACCAGGTTGGCGTCGATGCCCGAATGGGGCTGGACGTAGGCGTGCTCGGCGCCGAACAGGGCCTTGGCATGGTCGGCCGCCAGCTGCTCGACGGTGTCGATGTTCTGGCAACCGGCGTAGAAGCGGTGGCCGATCGTGCCTTCCGCGTACTTGTCGGACAGCCACGTGCCCATCGTGAGCAGGACGGCCGGGGAGGCGTAGTTCTCGCTCGCGATGAGCTTCAGCGAGGCGCGCTGGTCGGCCAGCTCGGCGCGGATCGCGCCGGCCACGCCGGGCTCCACGGCGGCGATCACGTCGAGCGCGTTGCGGTAGGCGGCCGACACGGTGGCCGCGTCGTGGGCGCCGTAGGAATGGGGGTGCTCTTCAGCCATGACTTCTCCCGAGCCGTCGAAGTGAGGGCACCCAGGCGCGCGGCGACGTCCAGGACCGCTCCCCGGTGGTCAGTCCCACCTTACGATCACGCCGGTCACGATCCGAGGCTTGACACCACGGTCATCGGCCGGAGCCGCGCAACGAGGGAGGCGCTTGAGTCTCCACCAGGGGGAGACGCCAAGGTGGAGCCATGGACGACGGCACCCTCTACACGATCGGCGACCTGGCGCGGCGGACCGGACTGCCGGTCAGGACCATCAGGTTCTACTCCGACCGCGGGATCGTGCCGCCGGTGGAACGCAGCCCGGCCGGCTACCGCCTCTACGACGCCGCCGCCGCGGCCCGCCTCGACCTCGTCCGCACGCTGCGCGACCTCGGGGTCGACCTGGTCACGGTCCGCAAGGTCGTGGACCGGGAGCTGACGCTCGCGCAGGTCGCGGCGGCGCACGCCGAGGCCCTGGCGGTGCGGATCCGCACGCTGCGGATGCGGCGCGCGGTGCTGACGGCGGTGGCCCGGCGCGGCTCGGGGCCCGAGGAGATGGAGCTCATGCACAGACTCGCAGGACTGTCGGAGGACGAACGCCGCCGCCTGGTCGGCGACTTCCTGGACGCCGCCGTCCCGGACGCCGGGCCGGGACTGGCGGGGATGCGGGTCTCGCTGACCCCCGAACTGCCGGACGACGCCGAGCCGGAGCAGGTGGAGGCGTGGCTGGAACTGGCCGAACTGATGGCGGACCCGTCCTTCCGCGCGAGGCTGCACGACCTGACCACCGACCACGCCACCGACCGTGCCGCGGGCCATGGGGAAGGGGTGCCGCGGGACGCCGTGTCGGTGGGCGTGTGGGCGGCGGGGAAAGCGCTGGCGGCGGGCGTGGATCCCGCCGCGCCCGAGTCCGCGCCGGTCGTGGCGGCGGTCGCCGGCGAGTACGCACGCCTCCTGGGCCGTCTCGACGACGCCGGCCTCCGGTTGCGGCTGCTGACCAGGCTGACGGCGGCGAACGACCCCCGCAGGGAGCGCTACCTCCGCCTGCTCGCCGTGATCAACGCCTGGCCGCCCCCGGCCCCGTCGGCACCGGCCCTCGACTGGCTCGTCACCGCCCTGCGCACCCACCCGGCCCCCTGAACCCAGGCCCGGAAGACACCACCGGACGGGGCTCAGCCGCGGGCGGGGGCCTCGGCGGTGGTGGGGCCGGTCTCGGGCAGGCCCCGGGTCAGCAGGCGGGCGCCGATGCCGAGCAGCGCGCTGACGACCAGCGTGACGCCCATCGGCAGCCCGGTGTCCGCGCCGCCCAGGCCGACCAGCGGCGAGACCAGCGCCCCGAGCGCGAACTGCAACGCGCCCATCACGGCCGCCGCCGTGCCGGTCGCGTACGGCGCCCGCCCCACCGTCAGCGCCGCCGCGTTCCCCATGATCAGCGTGAACGAGCTGACCAGCGCGAACAGCACCGGCAGCACCACCATTGCGGCCACCCCCGCCCCCAGCAGCACCAGCAGCACGGCCGACAGCCCCAGCACGACCCCCTGCCCGGTCCGCAGCAGCCCCTCCGGGCTGAACCGGCGCACCAGGCGCGCCGCGGCCAGGCCGGTCAGCGTCATGCCCAGCGCGTTGGCCGCGAACGTCACGGTGTAGGCGGGGGTGGACAGGCCCAGGACGTTCTGCACGACGAAGGGCGAGGCCGAGATGTACCCCATCAGCCCCGCGAAGCCGAAGGCGAAGGAGAAGGCGTAACCGAGATAGCCCCGGTCGGCGAACAGCCGCCGCACGGTCCGCCCGGTGGCGGCCAGGCCGCCCGCGTGCCGGCGTCCGGGCGGCAGCGTCTCGGGCACGACGAGCGCCGAACCGAGCAGCATCACCGCCGAGATCCCGGCCATCACCCAGAACTCCGCGCGCCACCCGGCGGGCGACAGCGCGCCGCCGATCAGCGGGGCCACGACGGGCGCGACGCCGACCACCGAGGCCAGCAGCGAGAAGATCCGCGCCGCCGCCCGGCCGGACGTCAGGTCGGCCGCCACCGCGCGGCCGATGACGATGCCCGCCGACCCGGCGAACCCGTGTACGAAACGCAGGGCGACGAGCGTCCGGATGTCCGGCGCGAGCGCGCACAGGACGCAGGCGGCCAGGGCCGCGGCGGTGGCCAGCAGGATCGGCCGGCGGCGGCCGAACCGGTCGGACAGCGGCCCGATGACGAGCTGGCCCAGCGCCAGCCCGGTGAGGAACGCGGTCAGCGTGAGCTGCACGCCGGCCGCGCCCGTCCCCAGGTCGGCCGCCAGGTCGGTGAACACGGGCAGGTACATGTCGGTGGCCAGCGGCGCCACCGCCGACAGCAGGCCGAGCACGACCAGCAGCGGCCCGGACACCCCGGTCCTGGTCATGACGCACACCTCTGCGGACGGTGTCGGTGGCTGTGGGGAGTCTCGAACTCCATGGTCATGATCTCCAAGACGGCCGCGCGGCTAGAGACCTAGGATGTTCCGTGATCCGGCCACGGCTAACCGCGCCACCGGCACCCGAGCGCGAGACGTCACCGCAGGTCCACCCGCCGGCGGAGCCCGGGTGGCCCGCGTCGCCGAGACAGGAGCACCGCATGACCGCCCGGCTGCCCGCCCTTCCCCCGGAAGACCTGGACGACGCCCAGAGCGAGGTCTACCGCGCCATCACCGGCGGCGCCCGGGCGGCGGGCCCCCAGGTCTTCCCCCTCACCGACGAGCGGGGACGGCTGCGCGGCCCGTTCAACGCCATGCTGCTGAGCCCGCCGGTCGGCGGCGCGCTCCAGGCGCTGGGCGCGGCGGTGCGCTACGGGTCGGTGCTGCCGGACCGGGCCAGGGAGCTGGCGATCCTCGTGGTCGCCGCCCACTGGGGCAGCGACTTCGAACGCGACGCGCACGAGGCGGTGGGCCGGTCCTGCGGCCTGACCGAGGCCGAGCTGACCGCGGTGCGCGAGGGACGTCCGCCCGGCCTGGCCGACCCGGCCGAACGCGCCGCCGTCCTCGCCGCCCGCGAGCTGACCCGGACGGGGACGCTGGCCGAGGAGGACTACCGGGCGGTCACGGCGGCGCTCGGCGAGCGCGGCCTGTTCGAGCTGACCACCCTGGTCGGCTACTACGCCACGCTGGCCCTCCAGCTACGCGTCTTCGCGGGCGAGCTCCCCCCGGAGCGCCGCGAGCGCTGAACGGCGGCGCGCACCGGCCCTCGTCCTTTCCGGGTCACGTGCTGGATGGCGGGGACGGGAGCTGCGGCGGGTCGAGGCGGTGGCCCAGCCCGCCGACGAGCCGGGTGACCATCGCGCCGCGGGCGGCGAACAACCGGCTGCGCGGCTCCAGCCGCACCCCGAACTGCTTCTTCGTCTCGTACGCCGCGCCGCCGAGCCGCAGCCTGCGCGCGCCCGAGCCGACGGCGGCCCGTACGCACGCCGTGAGCAGCGCGTGGTAGACGGCGGTGCCCTCGGTGCGGGCGTAGTCGCGCCCGATCCACCGGGCGACCAGCTCGTCGCCGTCGCGCAGCAGGGCGACGCAGCCGACCGGCGCGCCGTCGCGGCGGGCGGCCAGGACGGTCAGGTCCGCGCCCAGGGCGCCGGCCGCCTCGGTGAACAGACGCGGCCGGTAGAAGACGTGCGGCCCGTGGCGGAGGTCCACCGCGGCCACCATCGGGCCCAGCCGGTCCAGCAGCCGGTCCGGCTCCCCGCCCGGCCCGGGCGTCAGCGGGCGGACCTCGATGCCCTCGCGTGCGGCCCGGCGCTGCGTGCGCCGGATCTCGGCCCGCCTCTTGCGCGGCAGATGGTCCAGGTACGCCTCGTACGACGGCCACGTCAGGTCCAGCAGCGTCTCCGGCAACCAGCCCAGGCGGCTGTAGCCCGGCTGCCCGGCGGCGTACGGCAGGTGGTCGACGACGCAGAACAGCAGCCGCTCGCGCCTGACCAGCGACCGCACCGCCCGCAGCAGGACCCGCCGCTGCGGCCCCTCACCGCCCAGCAGCCCGGACGTCGCCGTCATCGGCGCCTGGACCTGGAGGAACGGCCACCTCCTGGTCAGCCGCCCGAACCGGGACTCCAGCACCGGGTTGTGCAGCCGGTGCTCCAGCGCGCACACCGCCGCGGCCACGAGCCCGCCGTCCTTGCGGACCAGCAGGTAGCGCGGCCGGTGCCCGGACAGGACGCGTTCGGCCAGGGCCAGCCAGTGATGCCGCACGAACGGCACGCCGTCGGCGAGCGCGTCCCACTCCCCGGCCCCGACCTCGCCGATGGAGGCCGCCACCTCAACGCTGTACATCGCCCGCCTCGCCGGCCGGGCGGGCCACGTCAACGCCGTCCATCGCCGCGCACCTCGAAGCGCAGCGCCCGGGTGACGGCGGCGGCGGCCGCGTCCAGCTCCGCCGGGCCGGAGGCGTGCACGACGAACCAGCCGAGCCGGTCGGAGACGTCCCGGTAGGGCCGCACCCGCTGCCCCGGGCGGGCCAGCAGGACCAGCTCGGCCACCTCCGGCAGCGCCCTGGCCGCCGCCACGCCGGACACCGACACCAGCTCGCCCGCGCGCCCGGCGGTCAGCACCCGCCACAGGACCGGCCGGGGCGGGTGCGGGCGCAGCTCGATCGGCAGGCCGACCGCGGCCTGCACAGCGGCCCGCACCGGATCGACGCCGTAGCAGGACCGCACCATGTCGTCGGTGCCGTTGCCGCCGGTGCGCAGCCCGAGCTCGATGACGTACGGCCGGCCGTCCGGGGTGACGATCAGGTCGAGGTTGAGCGGGCCGCGCCGGTAGTCCAGGCGCTCGCAGACCTTGTCCATGATCGAACGTGTGGTGTCCAGGACGCCGCCGGGCAGCCCGGCCGGCATCCGGCGGCTCATGGTCAGCACCAGCGGCGGCGGGCTGACCGTCTGCAGGCTGGTCGCGACGAACGCCACCCGCCCGTCGTCCACGACGCACTCGCAGTTGCACAGGATCCCGCGGATCTCCTCCTCGACCATCACCAGCCCCCCGTACGAGCTGCGCCGGGCCTCCTCGGCGGCGGCGCGCACGTCGCCGGGGGAGGCGCACCTGCTCACCCCGCGCCCGCTCTGGGCGTCGGCGGGCTTGACCACCACGGGGAAGGGCAGCCCGCGCGCCCGGACCGCCAGGTCGGCCGGGTCGTCGCCGACGATCCACGGGTAGGAGGACACGCCCAGGTCGTCGAGGATGCCGCGGAGCACCCATTTGTCCACCGAGGCCCGCGCCGCCGTCTCCGACAGCCGGCCCGGCAACCCGAACGCGTCGGCCACCGCGCGCAGCGCGGGCACCGCGACGTCGCTGGAGGGGGCCACCACGCCCGCCAGGTCGGCACGTCCGGCGAGCGCGGCCGCGACGGCGGCCGGATCGTGCGTGCTGACCGGCAGGTACTCGTCGGCCAGGGCGACGCCGGGCGCGTGGGCCGAACGGTCGACCGCGATCGTCCGCAGGCCCATGCCGGCCGCCGCCCGGTAGGTGGACAGCGAGCCGTCGGCGGCCCCGAGCACGACCAGGGACCTCGCGCCGCTCATCGGTCCGCCTCCCGGCCGGCCCGGTCGTCCGTCCGGCGCTTGCGGGCCCAGAACGGGCCGAGGGCCAGCGCGTCCGCGCCGGTCCTGAGGTAGCAGGCGACGGCGTCCTCGGGCGTGCACACGATCGGCTCGTCGTCGTCCCGGAAGGAGGCGCCGGCCAGCATCGGCACGCCGGTCAGCGCCTCGAAGCGGGTGATCAGGGAGTGGAAGAGCGGGTTGGCGGCCCGGCTCACCGTCTGCACGCGGGCGCTGCCGTCCACGTGCGTGATCGCGGGCACCTCGCCGCGGCGGTGGTCCAGCACGTCGAACCCGAGCAGCATGACCGGCGAGGGATGCCCCCCGGCGAAGTAGTCCGCGGACCGCTCGGCCAGGCACGACGGCGCGAGCGGCAGGAACGGCTCCCGGCGCCTGACCCGTTCGTTCATGCGCGCGGCGGACGTGGGGTCGCGCGGGTCGGCCAGCAGCGAGCGGTTGCCCAGGCCGCGCGGCCCGCACTCCGTCCGGCCCTGGAACCAGCCCACGATCAGGCCGTCGGCGATGCGGGCGGCGGCGTGCCCGGCGATGTCGTCCGGCCGCCGGTAGTCCACGCCCGCGTCGCGCAGCGCCTTCTCCATGCGTTCCGCGGTGAAGCC
The DNA here is from genome assembly GCF_044465465.1 of Nonomuraea sp. NPDC049655. Taxonomy (NCBI): domain Bacteria; kingdom Bacillati; phylum Actinomycetota; class Actinomycetes; order Streptosporangiales; family Streptosporangiaceae; genus Nonomuraea; species Nonomuraea sp. NPDC049655. The sequence continues at coordinate 62,521 of NZ_JBITLS010000020.1, read as the reverse complement.
GGGCCCGGCGAACACGTGACCGCCCGCCGGGCGGGGCCGGCCGTACAGGCCGACGCTCACCTCCAGCGCCGCGCCGAGCGAGGCGGCGGCGGGCTGGGCGAACAGCTCCTCGAAGCCGGACTCGGCCAGCAGGCGGCCGTTCAGCATCGGGTTCATCGCGGTCTCGCCGGCCACCGCGAGCCGGGTCGCCCCGGTCGTCTCGCGCAGCCATCGGGCCAGGTGCAGCCCGGCCCGCTCAAGGGTGGCCTGGAGGGCGAAGGCGACGTCCACGGCGTGCTGGGTGAGGATCTTCCCGGCGGGCGGGGGCGGCGGGCCGAAGGCGTCGAGGAACCTCGCAGAGACCGTGTGCCGTCCGCCGCCCGCGTGCGGCTCGAACCAGCTCAGGTCCAGCTCGTGGCCGCCGTACGGGGTCAGGCGCAGCAGGTCGGCGAAGGGCTGGACGTAGGTGTCGCCGCCGTACGCCGCCAGCGCCATCACCTTGTCCTCGTCCAGGCCGGGACGGAAGCCGAGGTAGCCGGTGACCGCCGCGTACAGGGCGCCCAGCGAGTGGGGGTGACCGACGTGCCGCAGGTGCCTGATCCGGTCCCCGTCGGCGACGGCCAGGCAGGTGCCGGTCCCGTCCATCGTGAGCACGGCGGCCGAGTCGAACGGGCTCACGTGGAAGGCGCCGGCCGCGTACGCGCGGTGGTGTTCCACCAGGTGCACCCCGAACCCGGCCGGGCCGGTGTGCCCGGCGGCCTCCCTGACCTCCCAGCCGGGCGGGGAGCCCGTCCGCTGCCCGTGGAAGGCCACGTGGTCCACCTCGTCCAGCCCGATCCCCGCCTGTTCCAGGCAGTACGCGACCGCCCGGCGGGGGAACCGGCCGTCGTGCCGGACGCGGGTGAGCCGCTCCTCCTCGGCGAACGCCACGATCTCGCCGTCGCGCACCAGCGCCGCCGCGGAGTCGTGCGCCCGGGAGATGCCCATCACGTACATGTCGTCACTCCGAGTTCCGCGAGATCAGCATCCGGCGCATCACATGGGCCTTCACCGGCACCCCGAGGGCCAGCGCCACCAGGCCCCCGGCCGCCCCCGACCACGGCACGACGACGACCGCCAGCGAGGCGGTGGCCACCAGCCCGGCGAACGCGCCCGCCGACGTGACGGCGAGCACGTCGTTGTTCGTGTTCTCCACCAGGTAGGCCGCGTACATCACGGTCAGGAACAGCGCCGGCACGACGACGACCAGCCCGGCCATGATCACCGGCGACGCCGCGAGCCCGTCCGGAGCCCACCGGAGCAGGGCCGCGCAGGCGACGGCGACGGCGGCCCCCGCCCACCCGGCCCGGCCCAGGAGATGGACCGCCCGCGCCCGCCCGGCCCGTCCGGCGAGCCCGCGCAGCCGCCGCGAGGTCGCCGGCTGCGTGACCCGCAGCAGGTAGATGACGAGCTGGCAGACCGCGACCGCCGGCAGCAGCGCGAGATACAGCACGCCGCTCTGCCCCGCCCGCCCCGAGGCGCCGAGCACCAGGTACACGACCGCGAAGCAGAGCGCGTCGCACAGGTCGGCCGCCCCCAGCAACCAGGCGGCCCGCGACAGGGGACGCAGCAACGCCCGCCGCCCATGACCGGCAGGCGGGCGCAGCCAGTCGCGGGGGAGCGTCGCCAGCGCCCCGCAGGTCACCGCGACCGTCCCGGCCAGGACGAGCAGCAGGTGCGTCTGCGGCGGCCAGCCGGTCCACAGGGTGGCGGCGGTGACGGCGAGCACCACGCCGCCGCCGGCCACGAACGCCATCGTGTCCAGCACGGGCCGGCCGCGCACACGGTGCAGCCCGGAGACCGTCATCAGCAGGCCCGTGCAGGCCGACCACGCCCCTGCCGTGAGACAGAGGGCCGCCGTCGACAGCGGCGCGGTCACCGCCACGGGAACGAGCACCGCCAGCAGCACCGCGACCGGCGCGGCGGACATGGCCACCGTCAGCCTGGCCACCGCCGGGCCGGTCCGCCTGACCCGCGCCAGCGTCTTCAGCGCGGCCTTCTCCGGCGCGTCCGCGACCAGGAGCAGCCATCCGCACAGCCCGAGCGCGGTGGCGTAGTGGCCGAACGTCGCCCCGTCCCACACGGCCGCCGGCGCCGCCGCGGCGACCTGCGTACCGGCCCGGAACGCGCCCCGCCCCGCCAGCAGCCGCAGCACCGCCGCCGGCCGGAGGCGGGACGCGGCATGGGCGTCGGCACTGGTCTGGGTCAACGTGGTCCCCCGTGGGTCGCCTGACGGCGTGGTGGCGTTCGTGCGCCGGGTCAGAGCGTCCGCCGTGCGGCCGGAATACCGGCCGGGGGGCCCAAAACAGATCAGTCAGCGGACGCCGGCGGTGGTCAGGCGGCGCCGGAGCGTTGTGCGGCCTGGTAGACGGCCATGGCCTCGTTGCCGAAGAAGGGGCCGAACATGAAGTCGGGGGCGAAGTCGTACTTGAAGCTGTTGACGGAGTTCAGCCAGCCGAGGCCGCTGGAGGTGTCGAACCCCTCGAACCACGGCCCGCCGCTCGACCCGCCGGTCATCGCGCAGCGCAGCCCCTGGTCGCGGGTCCTGACCGGGTCCTTGAACACCCGTCCGCTGCAGAACACCAGGTCGGAGCCGTCGAAGGGGGCGGCGGCCGGGTAGCCGAAGGAGAACATCTGCCGTCCGGTGGGCTGGTTGAAGGCCACCCCCTGGCCGCCGACGACGTCGGTGAGCGTGCGTCCCTGTAAGGGCGCGACCACGGCGGCGGCGACGTCGAAGTTGATGTCCTCGTTGGTGTTCCACTGCTGGGTGGTCAGCAGCCGGGTGGCCACCCACGTGCCGAACGGGCGGCGGCCGTCGTCGAAGCCAGGGACGAACACCCAGTTGCGGTGGGCGGCGCCGTTCATCTTGACGCAGTGGCCCGCGGTCATCACGACGCTCTGGTTGGCGCTGGTCACCGCGGTGCCCGAGCAGGAGGCCGTACGCCCCTCGGCGGTGGTGAAGAAGACCCGGCCGACCGTGCGGGCGACGCCGCCCCCGTCCGCCCACGCCTGGCCCGGACTGTCCTGCGCGGGCGCCGCCCGGCGGGCCGCCGCCGCCGTGCTCCCGGCGAGCGAGGAGGCCGCCGCGCCGGTCCGGGAGCCGGTCCAGGAGGACGTCGTGATCCGGCGGCCGCCCGTCACCCCGCGGGTCGCCCAGGGCGTGCCCTGCGTCGGCCCGCCGGAGGACGTCCCGCGGCGCGGCGTGGGCGCGGAGAGCGGTCTGGCCGCCCGCATGCGCTCCGGCGTCCAGTACTCCATGACGGTCCTGCGCTGCGCCGACGAACCGGCCCCCGACCAGCCCACGGGCCCGCGATCCAGGGCGGTCCCGGCCTGCGCGGGGACCGGCGCGCCCGCCACGGCGAGCGCGACGACGGCGAGCAGGGCGACTCTGCGGTGCATGACGTACCTCCGAAACCGGAACCGGGATCTGCCGTCAGGAGGTACGCGCGCCGCCCCCGCGCGGGCTCAAGCCATGCGGAATCGGGTATGGCGCGGCCGGATTACACACCCGGTTACACACTCTGGACCATGCCGCCCGGCCGCCCCCTTCCTAGCCTGGGGGCCATGACTGGTTGGACGGAGACGGTCCTGCTGCGGGCGGCCGCTCTCGGCCCGCGGGTGGCGGTCGCCGAGGCCGCGAGCGGCGCCACGCTCACGTACGGCACGCTCGCCGTCCGCGCCCGCCAGGCCGCCCAGGGCCTGCGGCGGCGCGGCCTGCGCCCCGGCGACCCGGTGGTCGTGCTGCTGCGCGGCGGCTGCCACCTGCCCGTCGCCGGGTACGCCGTGCTCGCCGCGGGCGGCGTGGTCGTGTCCATCCCCGGCGGACCGGCCGCCACCGGCGCCCGCATCATGATCACCGACCGGGACGACGCCGACGCCATCGCCCAGGAGGCCGACATCCGGCAGGTCTACTCCTTCACCGGCGTCCCCGGCGCGGCCGGCTTCGACAGCCTGCTCGGCGCCGACGGCCCGATCGAGCCCACCGCCCGGCTCACCACCGCCCGCAAGGTGGGCGCCGCCGACGTCGTCCTGGTCGCCGGGGCCGACCTGCGGGCCTACGACATGGTGCTCGGGGCGGGCGCGCGGCTGGTCGCGGCGCACGAGCCCGACCCCGCCGAGTGCCGCCGGATCATCACCGAGCACGACGTCACCCTGCTGATCGACGCGCGGCTGCGGGTCGTCCCGGTCCGCGCCGCCGGTCCCGCGCTTGGGGCAAACCTCTGACAGCTCGTGAGGGCGGTGTCACACTGGGTGCCAATCCTGGGGTCCAGACACATGAGGATCATGGTGACGTTGCTCAGACACAACCTTCCCGCCGAGCCCGACAGGTTCATCGGGCGGGAACGGGACCTGGAGGAGTTGTGCGGGCTGGTCGGTGAGGTCAGGCTGCTGACGCTCAGCGGCGTCGGAGGCACCGGCAAGACCCGGTGCGCGCTGCAGATCGCCGCCCGGCTGGTCCCGTCCTTCCCCGACGGGGTCTGGCTGGCCGAGCTGTCCAGGCTGACCCGGGCCGACCTGCTGGTCCACGAGATCACCAAGGTGCTGGGCGTGCACGAGGAGGGCGTGCGGCCGCTGCTCGACACGCTGGTCGACTTCCTGCGCGGCAAGAAGCCGCTGCTCGTCCTGGACAACTGCGAGCACCTGGTCGAGGCGTGCGCCGAGCTGGCCGAGCGGCTGCTGACCTCCTGCGAGGACCTGCGGCTGCTGGTGACCAGCCGGGAGCCGCTGAAGATCCCCGGCGAGCTGGTGTGGCGGGTGCCGCCGCTGGCGCTGCCCGGCCCGGCGGAGGCGGCCGAGGAGGTCGAGCGGGTCGAGTCCGTGCAGCTCTTCCTCGACCGGGCGCGGTCGGCCGGGTCGGGGCTCGCGGTCACCGGCGCCAACGCCGGCGACATCGCCCGGCTCTGCCACGCCCTCGACGGCCTGCCGCTGGCCCTGGAGCTGGCCGCGGCCAGGACCGCCGCGATGTCGCCCGGCCAGATCTCGGCCCGGGTCAACGACCGGTTCCGGCTGCTGACGGCGAGCGGCCGCACCGCGCCGGCCCGGCAGCGCACCCTGCTGGCCACCCTCGAATGGAGCCACGACCTGCTCTCCCCGCAGGAGCAGGTGCTCTTCCGGCGGCTCGCGGTGTTCAGCGGGCCGTTCACCCTCGACCTGGCCGAGTCCGTCTGCGCGGGGCCGAGCCTGGCCGCCGCCCAGGTCCTCGACGTGCTCAGCGGCCTGGTCGACAAGTCGCTCGTGCTGTTCGACCAGGGCAGCTCGTGCTACCGGCTGCTGGAGTCGGCCCGCCAGTTCGCCGCCGGGAAGCTGGAGTCGGCCGGCGAGACCCGGCAGCTGCGCGACCGGCTGCTCCACGGCCTGGCCGACCTCGCCCACCACCACGGCCGCGACGTGTGGGCCACGCCCGGCCTGACCTGGCCGCAGCGCTACGCCCGGCTGCTCGCGCTCCAGGACCTGCTGGGCAACGCCCGCGAGGCCCTGTCCTGGGCCGTCCGGTCCGGCCTGGCCGAGCCCGGTCTGCGGCTCGCGTGCGGCTACATGCCGCTGTGGGCCGGGTTCGGCGAGCTGACCGAGGGCCGCCGCTGGTACGAGAGCCTGCTCGCGCTGCCCGCCGCCCGCTCCCTCGGCGACCTGTCCGCCGAGGCCCTGCTCCACCACGCCAACCTGGCCTACGAGCAGCAGGACGCCGCCGCCTGCGGCGAGTCGGCCGCCCGCGCCCTTGAGCTGCGCCGGGCGACCGGCGACGACTTCATGCTGGCCTTCACCCTCGTGATCGCCGGCATGTACGAAGGCACCAAAGGCGACCTCGCGCTGGCCGCCGAGCGCGGCGAAGAGGCCCTGCAACTGGCCCTGCGCGTCGGCAACGGCCTGATCGAGGCGTCGGCGCGGCTGCTGCTGTCCGGGGCGGCCGCCTTCCAGGGCCTCCGGCGCGAGTCGCTGACCAGGGGCGAGGAGGCCATCGAGGTCTACTCCCGCTTCGGCCACCTGTGGGGGGTCACCAGGGCCCACCTGGAGCTGGGCCGCTTCGCCGACTTCCTCGGCGACCTCGACAGCGCCCGCCGCCACCTGGAGGAGTGCGCCGAGCTGGCCGAGGAGATGGCGGCCAAGCCCGTCCTCGCCACCAGTCTCGGCCTGCTCGGCGCGGTCCTGGCCCGCCAGGGCGACGCGGAGCGGGCCAGGGCGCGGCTGGCCAGGTGCGTGACGCTGAGCCGGTCCATGGGGCAGCACCTGCCGATCATCTCCGCGCTGGTGGCGCTCGCGGTCCTGGCCGAGAAGCAGCACGACCTGGAGACCGCCGTACGCCTCTGGGCCGCGGCCAAGGCCATGGAGGAGCGGCTCGGGCTGCCCGTCTGGACGTCCGCCACGCCCGAGCCGCTGCTCGCCCGCGCCCGCGCGGAGGCCGGCGAGGGGCAGGTCCAGCTCTGGTGGACGATGGGCGGCGGCATGACGGAGGAGGAGGCCCTGCGCTACGGCCTGCGGGGCGAGCGGCCGGCCCAGGGCGCGCCGCGGCCCGCGGCGGGCAGTGCGGCGGGGGCTGCGTCGGGCCCGGCGTCGGTGCTCACGCCGCGCGAGCGAGAGATCGTCGTGCTGATCAGCCGGGGGCTGTCCAACCGGGCCATCGGCGAGGAGCTGTTCATCAGCCCGGCCACGGCCGCCCGGCACGTCGCCAACATCCTGCTCAAGCTCAACTTCGGCTCGCGCACGCAGGTCGCCGCCTGGGCCGCGGAGCACGGCGTCCTCCACTGATCCCGCCGAGACTGATCCCGCCGAGGCCGATCCCGGCGAGGTTCCGGCGGGGCCGGTCATCGGCCCGCGGCCACCTCGGCGGGCCGGGCCGGCGGCGGATCCAGGACCGCCGTGAACAGGTCGCCGGCCCGTTCCCGGAACCGTTCGGCGGCCGGCTCGTCGCCGGTGCGGCGGTGGGCGCGTCCCAGCGTCAGCAGGGCCCGCGCCTCGCCCAGCTTGTAGCCGCTGCCGGCGTGGACGCGGGCCGCGCGGGCGGCGTAGGAGATGGCCAGGCCCGGGTCGCCGCCCGCCAGCGCCGCCTCCGCGCCCGCCGCCAGCGCCGCGCCCTGCACCAGCACCGCGCCCGCCTTCCTGGCCAGCGCCAGCCCCGCCAGCGTGTCGCGCATGGCGGTCACGTGCTCGTCCAGACGGGTACGCGCCACGGCCAGCCCCACGAGCGCGTCCGCCTGGCCCACGGCGGCGCCGATGCCGCGGGCCCGCTCCAGCGCGGCGCTCAGCTGCCCGACGGCGGCCCCGGGGTCGGTCTGGCAGCGGATCCGGCCGAGCCCGAGCAGGGCGTCCAGCTCCAGCTTGGGATCGCCGACCGCCAGCGCCCGCCGCAGCGCCTCCTCGGCGTAGCCGAGCGCGTCGGCCCGCCGGCCCGCGTCCAGGTGCACGTCGGCCAGTTCCCTGCACAGTTCGGCCTGGGACCGCTCGCCGATGGCGGCGCCGAGCCCGCGCGCCGCCGTCAGGCACCGGACGGCCTCGCCCAGCCGGCCGGTCAGCCGGAGCACGTTGCCGAGGCTGGCCAGCGCGGCGGCCTCGGTCGCCGGCAGCCCGCGGTCGCGGCAGAGCGACACCGCCTCGCTCAGACGTTCCTCGGCGGCGTCGAGCCGGCCCATCTGGGTCAGCGCCAGCCCGAGGTCGACGAGCGGCGCGGCCCCCACCCGCGAGGAGCGCCGCGAGCCGTCCACGGCCAGGGCCAGCAGCCGCCGGGCCGCGCCGAGCCTGCCCTGCTGGAGGTGGACCACGCCGAGCGCGGCCAGCGCCGCGAGCTTCCCCTCCGGCCAGCCCGCCAGCTCGGCGGCCGTGAACGCCCCGCGCAGCTCCGCGACCGCCTCGGTCAGCTCGGCCGCCCGCCACCGGGTGGCGGCCAGGCAGTGCCCGACGGCCGCCTGCCCCAGGTGGTCGCCGGCCGCGCGGGCGGCCCGCCGCGCGTCCCGCAGCACGTCCGTCCAGCCGGGCTGGCCGCCGGTCAGGTCGAGGTAGCCGTTCATGGCGTCGATGAGCCGCCAGGCGTACGGGTGGTCGGGGGCGTTCCGTACGGCGGCGACGAGGTTGGCGCGCTCGGCGTCCAGCCAGGCCAGCGCGGCGGCGGCGGCGGGAAAGGCGGCCGGGCGGCCGGAGCCGTCGGCGGGGGCGCGCAGCAGGTGGGGGTAGGCGACGTCGCCGGCCTCCCGGACCATCCGCAGGTACCAGGCCATCAGCGCGTCCAGGGCGCGGGCCCGTCCCGGCGCTGACTCCTCGGCCAGCACGCGTTCGCGGGCGTACTCCCGCATCAGGTCGTGGAAGGTGTAGCGGCCCGGCTCCGGCTCCTCGACCAGGTGCGCGGCGGCGAGCCCGGACAGCAGCCGGTCGGCCTCGGCGGGCACGGTCCCGGCCAGCGCGTCGGCCGCCCCCGCGGTGAACGTGGGCCCGGGGACGAGCGCCAGCAGCCGGAACAGCCGCCGCGCCGCCGGATCCAGGCGGTGATAGGACAGGTCGAACGCGCCGCGCACGGCCGCGTGCGGATCTCCGGTGACCGCCAAAGCCGATAATCGGGTGCCGGTGAGCCGGCGCACCTGACCGGCGATGCCGCCGACGGCGTCCCCGCCCGGCCGGCCGAGGATGCCCGCGGCGGCGATGCGCAGCGCCAGCGGCAGCCGGCCGCACGCCCTGGCCAGGTCGAGCGCCGCGTCCCGCTCGGCGGCCAGCCGTTCGCCGCCGAGGATCCCGCCGAACAGCGTGACCGCCTCGCCGGTGGACAACACGCCGAGCGGGACGGGGATCGCGCCGTCCCGGGCGACCAGGCCGTCCAGGCGGTCCCTGCTGGTGATCACGGTGGCGCAGCGCCGTCCGCCCGGCAGCAGCGGGCGGACCTGCTCCTCGCTGCCGGCGTTGTCCAGCACTACCAGCACCCGCCGGTCGGCCAGCAGGCTGCGGTAGGCCGCGCTGGCCTCCTCCACCGTGCCGGGCACGCGCTCGGCGGGCAGGCCCAGCCCGCGCAGGAACCGGCCGAGCGCCTCGATCGGCAGCAGCGGCCGCTCGGCCGAGTGGCCGCGCAGGTCCACGTAGAGCTGGCCGTCGGGGAAGCGGTGGCGGTTGCGGTGGGCCCAGTGCAGGGCCAGGGCCGTCTTGCCGGACCCGCCCGCGCCGGTCAGCACGGAGATCGCCGTCCCGCCGGCGGCCGGGTCGTCGCCGCCCGCGAGCGCGTCGCGGCCGGTCGCGAGCGGGGCGCCGCCCGTCGTGGGCGGGTCGCCGCCGGTCGTGGGCGGGGCGCTGTCCTTCGTGGGTGGGGCGCCGTCGGCCGTGAGCAGGTCGAGCAGCCGGAGCTGGGCGGTCCGGCCGGTGAACTGGCCGGGGCCGGGCGGCAGCTGCGCGGGCGTCACCGTTTCCCGGGAATCGGCCGGCCTGATCGGCGGAACGTTCCCGCGCAGGATGCGCTGGTGCAGTTGCCGCAGCTCGGGGCCGGGGTCGAGGCCCAGTTCCTCGGTGAGGCGGCGGCGGGTGCGCTCGTACCGCTCCAGCGCGTCCACGCGGCGGCCGGCCCGGCACAGCGCCAGCATGAGCAGGCCGACCAGCCCCTCGCGGAACGGGTGCTCGGCGACCAGCGCGATGAGCTCCGGGACCAGCACGGCCGCGCGGCCTGCCCGGACCTCGGCGTCCAGGCACTCCTCGACGGCGCCGAGGCGTTCCTCGGCGAGCGCGTCGCGCAGCCGGTCCAGCAGCTCGCCGCCGGAGACGCCGGTCAGCGGCTCGCCGCGCCACAGGGTCAGGGCGCGGCGCAGCCCGGTGGCCTGCCGCTCGGCCGTCTCGCCGGCGCGCGCCCGGGTGACCGCCGTCCGGAACTCGTGCACGTCCACCTGCCCGGGGTCCAGGCCGAGCTGGTAGCCGCGCGGACGGTAGGCGATGGTGACGCCGGCCGCGGCCAGGAGGGGACGCAGCCGGGAGACGTACCCCTGCACCAGGTTGCGCGCCCCGGCCGGAGGCCGTTCGCCCCACAGGCCCTCGATCAGCCGGTTCACCGAGACGAGCCGGCCCGCGTCCAGCGCGAGCAGGGCCAGCGCCGCGCGCTGCCGGGGCGGCCCGAGTGGGATCTCCTGGCGCCCCCGCCAGGCGCGCACCGCCCCCAGGAGTCCGATCTTCAGTACGTCCGCCAGACCCGCCCGTGCTGTTTCGTCTGACATATCGCATTTCCCCTTTGCCACGTCGCAGGCCGCCATACAGGAGACATGACAGGCAGTACAGCCGAAATCCTGACGCCATCAAGCCCCCGTGCAGCGCCCTGCTGCACTCTGAACGCGATCTCGCTTGGGTTCGCTCCACATTCGCTTGACACGGGCTGACAGACGCGCCGACGCGCGGCCGGCCCCGTCGCGTCGCCCCGGGGAAGAGGCAGCGTTGTCCGAACCGCACCACGACGTTCTCCAGGAGTTCGCCCGCACGGCCGGGCTCCATCCGGGCCGTCCGGCCCTGGTCCACGACGGTCGCACCGTCACCTACGCCGAGCTGGCCGTCTGGGTCCGCGCCATTGCCCGGCGGCTCGGGCCCGGTCCCGGGGCGGTGGGCGTGCTGACGTCCCGCACGCCGGGGACCGTGGCCGCGCTGCTCGGCACGCTGGCGGCGGGCGGCGCGTACGTGCCCGTCGACCCGGCGCACCCGCGGGCCCGCCGGCAGGCGATGCTGGCGGCGGCCGGCTGCCGCACGCTGGTAGCGTCCGGGCCGGACGCATGGGCCCCGGACGGCGTACGGGTGATCGACCCGCCCGATCACGGCGACCCTGACGGCAGTTCCGACGACGACTCCGACCACTCCGGCGGCGACCTCGGCGGCGGCGCGGCGGGTGAGCTGCCGGTCGTCGCCGGGGACGCGCCCGCGTACGTCCTGTTCACCTCCGGTTCGACCGGTGCGCCCAAGCCCGTGGTGACGCCCAGGCGAGCGATCTCCGTCGTGACCGGGGCGCTGCGCGAGCTGTTCGGCATCACTCCGGCCGACCGGGTGCTCCAGTTCGCCTCGCTGAACTGGGACACCTGCCTGGAGGAGATCCTGCCCGCCCTGACCGGCGGGGCTGCGCTGGTCTTCCATGACGGCGCGCACTCGGGCTCGTTCCGCCGGATGTTGCGCGCGGTCGCCGACGAGCGGATCGGCGTGCTGGACCTGCCCACGGCGTTCTGGCACGAGCTGGTACGGCACCTGACCGACGAAGGCGCCGCGCTGCCTCCGTGCGTCCGGCTGGTGATCATCGGCGGCGAGGCCGTCAGCCCGTCGCGCCTGGCCGACTGGCGGGCCCTGGACACCGGCGGCCTCCGCCTGCTCAACACCTACGGATGCACGGAGACCACGCTCATCACGCACGCCATCGACCTGCACGGCCCGATGACCGACGGGGCCGGGGGTGAGCTGGCACCGGCGGCGGGGGAGCGGGTGCCGATCGGGTGGGCGCTTGCGCACGTCGAGCAGCGGGTGAGTGCGGAGGGCGAGCTGCTGGTCGGCGGGCCGGCACTGGCGCTGGGCTACCTGGGCCTGCCGGAGGCGACCGCCGCGCGCTTCGTCACCCCCGAGGCGGGTGGCGGGCGGTTCTTCCGCACCGGGGACCGGGTCACCGTGACCGGCGGCGGGGCGCTCGTCCACGAGGGACGGCTCGACCACGAGCTCAAGATCCGGGGCATCCGGGTGGACCCGGCCGAGGTCGAGGCGCACATCGCCGGTCATCCGGGGGTGAGCGCGGTGGCGGTGGCGGGCGTCACGGTCGCCGATCACACCACCCTCGCCGCCTACGTCGTCCCCCGCCCGCAGCCCCGCCGGGACGCCGAGCACCCGAAACCCGTCCAGGACGCCGACGACCCGAAGCCCGCCCGGGACGCCCAGGACCCGCAGCCCGGCCGGGACGTCGAGGGCGGGCTGGCCGGCGAGGTGCGGGAGTACCTGCGGGACCGGGTGCCGGGCCACCTGGTGCCCAGCCGGATCATCGTCGTGCCCGAACTGGCCTACACCACCAGCGGCAAGGTCGACCGCGCCGGTTCGCACCGGCGCTACACCACCAACTGAAGGAGATCATGCACGTGGACGTCACCGCCGTCTCCGACATCTTCCGGCGGGTACTGGAAAACCCCGAAATAACGGATGATTCCGACTTTTTCGTCTTGGGTGGGGATTCCCTGCTCGCCACCCGCGTCCTCAGCGCGATCGCCCGCGACTGCGGCGCCGAGCTGGACTTCGACGACTTCCTCGACGCGCCCACCCCGGCCGCGCTGGCCAAGAAGATCGCGAGCCTGGCATGAGGGTCGTCGTCGTGGGAGCGGGCCTCGCGGGGCTCACCGCCGCCGCCGACCTGGCCGCCTCCGGCGCCGAGGTCACCGTGATCGAGGCCAGGGACCGCGTCGGCGGGCGTACGCACGGCATCGAGGTCGCCCCCGGCGGCTGGGCCGACGCGGGCGCGGCGTACCTGGGGGAGCGGCACACCGCGCTGACGGCCCTGCTGGCCGAGCTGGACCTGAAGACCACCCCGGCCACCGTGGGCGGCGCGGCCAGGTTCGCGCTCGGCGGCGAGCCCGGGACCGGCCGGTTCCCGCCCCTGTCGGCGGTCGCGCTGGGCGGCCTGTTCGACGCGCTGGAGGAGCTGGCCGCCGCCGTCCGCCCCGAGGCCCCCTGGCTGACCCCGGACGCCGCCCGCCTGGACGCCACCACGGCGGCGGACTGGGCCGCCGAGCACCTGACGCATCCGGACGCGCGGCTGTTCTTCCCGCTGTTCGCCGGCGAGATGATGGCCGCCGACCCGGCGGACGTGTCCGTCCTGCACCTGGCCTTCTACCTGCGCTCGGGCGGCGGGCTGCGCTACCTGAACGCCTTCGCGGGCGGCGCTCAGGAGGACCGGATCGACGGCGGCGCCCACCAGGTGTGCCTGCGCCTGGCCGCCCGGCTCGGCGACCGGGTGCGCCTCGGCGAGCCGGTGCGCGCGGTCCACCAGGACGCGACCGGCGTGGACGTCGTCACCGCGACCGGCGCCACCAGGGCGGACGCGGTGGTGGTCGCCGTGCCGCCGGTGCTGGCCGACGCCGTGGAGTTCCGGCCGGGCCTGCCCGCGCCGCGCTCGGGCCCCCGTACGGCGCCCGGCTGCGCGGTGAAGGTGCATCTGGTCTACCCCGCGCCGCTCTGGCGCGAGCAGGGCCTTTCGGGCTGGTCGGTCAGCGCGGACGGCCCCCTGCTGTCCACCGTGGACGACTCGCCCGCGGACGGCTCGGCGGGCGTGCTGACCGGGTTCGTGACCGGCGCGCAGGCCAAGGCGTTCGCCGCGCTGCCCCCGCACGAGCAGGCCGAGCGGGCGCGGGCCCAGGTCGCGCGGCTGTTCCCCGGCCTGCCCGCCCCGGACGCCTGCCACGTGACCGACTGGCTGAGCGACGAGCACAGCCGGGGCTGCTACGCGGCGCTGTTCGGGCCGGGCGACTGGCTGCGGCTCGGCCCGCGGCTGACGACCCCCCACCAGCGGGTGCACTGGGCCGGCACCGAGACGAGCACCGAGTTCTTCGGCCTGATGGAAGGCGCCATCCGCTCAGGACACCGGGTGGCCGCGGAGATCGACGCGACGTGGAGGCACATCCATGACTGACCAGACCCCGATCGCCCCCCTGGCCGTACGGCAGGGCTTCATGACCGAGCCCGGCCTCGGCGCGGGCAACTTCCTCGACCACGCGCTGGCGGCCAACCCCAACCGGTCGGTGCCGTTCATCCACAGCCACCACACCGACCACCGCGGCCAGGTCGTGTTACGCGGCCACAGCCTGACCGACCTCGCGGCCCTGCGCGACCGGTACGCCACCTGGTACCACGCCAACGGCGTGCGGCCCGGCGAGCCCGTGGGCGTCGTCGTCGCCGAGGGCCTGGAGCCGCTGCTGCACTTCCTGGCGCTCACCGCGCTCGGCGCGATCCCGGCGATGGTCAACGACGCCATGCGGGCCGACGTCATGGCCGGCTATCTGGAGCACGTCGGCGTGGTGGGCGTGGTCGCCGACGACACGACCCGGCTGCAGCTCGCCTACCGCAACACGCCGCGCGCCCGGCCCCGGTTCGTCGCCCTGGCGGCCGAGGTGCGGGCCCACGACGCGGCGTCGAGCGGGCTGCCGGAGCAGTACCCGTACCGGCACGAGCCGGACGACGTGGTGGCGCTCATCCACTCCTCCGGCACCACCGGCACCCCCAAGTCCACCATCCTCGGACACCGCAGCTTCTGGGACGGCAAACAGCTCCGGATGGTGCGTTTCCCGGCGGAGCCGTACGACCGGCTGATGTCGCTCATGCCGCACACGCACGCGGGCGGGCTCAGCTACTTCCTCACCGCGGTGCTGCTCGGGCTGCCGACCGTGATCATGTCGGACTGGCGGCGGGCCGGGGTGGAGCCGGTCATGGAGGCGTTCCAGCCGACCATGGTGGCCTCGTTCCCGCGCACGTTCGTCGAGCTGGCCACCGGCGAGCTGCCGGTCAGGGGCGCGGCCAGGGTGCACTCCTGGTTCAACACCGGGGACAGCGCCCACTACGGGCACATCCGGCGGCTCGTCCAGCTCGGCGAGCGGCCCGCGGGGCTGATCAGGTCGTGGCTGCTGCCGCGCGGCGAGGCCGCCGGCGAGCCGCTGCCCGGCTCCCAGTTCGTCGACGGGCTCGGCTCCTCGGAGATGGGCATGGCGCTGTTCGGCCAGGTCACCACGCCCGAGACGCCGCGCGCCGACCGTTGCGTGGGCAAGCCGCAGGACGCGGTGATCAAGGCCGCCGTGCTCGACGAGAACGGCCGGGAGCTGCCCGACGGCGAGGTCGGCCTGCTGGGCGTGATCACCCCGTCGCGCACCCCCGGCTACTGGAACGACGCCAGGCTGACCGGCAGCTTCGAGCTCAACGGCTACTGGCTCACCGGCGACGTCGCCCGCAGGGACGCCGAGGGCGACTTCTACCACCTCGACCGCACCGTGGACGTGATCGACACCGCGGCCGGGCCGGTCTACAGCCTGCCCGTCGAGGAGGTGCTCATCGCCGACTGCGCGGACCTCGTCCAGGACTGCTCGGTCGTCGGCGTGCCGGGGCCCGGGGGGCAGGTGCCGATCGCCGTCGTACGGACGCAGGCCGAGGCCGCCGCGGTCACCGCCGAGGAGATCAGGGAGAAGGCCAACAAGGCGCTGGCCGACGCGGGCCTGGCCACGCTGGCCGCGGTGATCCTGGCGCGTACCGAGCAGGACTACCCGCTCGGCCCCACAGGCAAGGTGCTCAAGCGCGAGCTCCGCACCCGGCACGCGGCGCTGTTCGCCGGATGAGCCCGCACGACGACACGCCCCGCCACCCCGCCGGCGGCGCCGGGAGCACCCGGCCCGCCGCCGCGGGGCCCGGGACCGGCCGGCCCAGCACCGCGGGCCCCGGGCCCGCCCCCGACCGCCCCTATGTGTACGCGCGGCGGGCGCTCGCCGAGCCCGACTGGCGGCGGCTGCCGGGGTGGCGCGGGGTCACCGAGGCGCAGTGGCGCGACGCCCAGTGGCAGCGCGCCCACTGCGTGCGCAACGCGGCGCAGCTCCGCGCCGTGACCGGCGAGCTGCTCCAGGACGCCTTCCTCGCCGACCTGGCCGCCGACGTGGCGCGGTTCGCCACCATGTCCATGCTGGTCACGCCCCAGCTGCTCAACGTCATGGCGCCGGACGAACCCGGCGGTCCGGCCGCGTTCACGGCGGCGTTCCTGGCCAACCCGGTCCGCCGCTACCTGGTGCCGGTCGCCTCCGACCGGCATCCGGTCTGGCCGAGCCATCCGCGGGCCCAGCGGGACTCGCTGCACGAGGCCGAGATGTGGGCGGTGGAGGGCCTGACCCACCGCTACCCGACGAAGGTGCTGGCCGAGCTGCTGGCCACGTGCCCGCAGTACTGCGGCCACTGCACCCGGATGGACCTGGTCGGCACCTCCACCCCGCAGGTCGTCAAGGCCAGGCTCACGCTCAGGCCGGTGGACCGGCAGGAGCTGATGCTGGACTACCTCAAGCGCACGCCCGCCGTCCGCGACGTGGTGGTCTCCGGCGGCGACCTGGCGAACATGCCGTGGCCGCGGCTGGAGGCGTTCCTGCTGCGGCTGCTGGAGCTGGAGTCCGTACGCGACATCCGGCTGGCCACCAAGGCGCTGGTCGGGCTGCCGCAGCACTGGCTCCAGCCGGCCGTGGTCGAGGGCGTGGGCCGGGTGGCGGCCGTCGCGCGGGCCCGCGGGGTGAACCTGGCCGTGCACACCCACGCCAACCACGCCCGCTCGGTGACGCCGCTGGTCGCCGAGGCGGCCGGGGTCCTGCTCGCGGCCGGCGTGCGGGACGTGCGCAACCAGGGCGTGCTCATGCGCGGCGTGAACGCCACCCCGCACGACCTGCTCGACCTGTGCTTCGCCCTGCACGGCGAGGCCGGGATCCTGCCCTACTACTTCTACGTCTGCGACCTGATCCCCAACGCCGAGCACTGGCGCACCCCGCTGCACCAGGCGCGGCACCTCCAGGAGGCCGTCATGGGCCACCTGCCCGGCTACGCCACGCCCCGGATCGTGTGCGACGTGCCCTACGTCGGCAAACGCTGGGTGCACCAGGCCGCCGCCTACGACCGGGAACGCGGCGTCTCGTACTGGACCAGGAGCCACGGGATCGGGCTGGAGCCGCCCGGCCCGGAGCGCCGCTTCCCCTTCTACGACCCGATCGACACCCTGCCCGAGCCCGGCCGCCGCTGGTGGGCGAGCCAGAAGGGAGAGTCATGAGCTCGTTGCGCCGTTTGTGCTGGATCTTCCCCGACCGGGAGTCCACCCGGGCCACCGCGATGTGGCACCCGTTCTTCTGGGACCTGTACGAGGAGGTCGCCGCCGAGCTCGGCCTGCGCTGGACCAGGAACTCCCCGGACTCGGTCACCGTGGACGCCCTGGAGCCCGGCCGCCCCCGCGTCTTCGTGGACGACGAGCCCGTCACCCCCGAGGACACCCTCTTCATCACCGCCCTGTACTCCCTGCCCTACCAGTCCATGGACGTCTTCAACCAGTACGCCCTCTACGCCGTGCTGGAGGAGGCCGGCTTCTACCTGCCGTTCCCGCCGTCCCTGTCGCCGGTGGCCAACGACAAGCTGGCCACCGTCCTGCGGCTGCGCGACTCGCCCGTGCCGCCGATCCCGACGCTGCGCATCGGCACCGGCCGGGACACCAGCAAGCACCTGTACGAGGCCGCCATCGCCGGCCTCACCTACCCGGCCCTGGTCAAGCCGGCCGGCTGGTGCGGCGGCGGCGGGGTGAACCTGGCCCGCGACTCCGAGGAGCTGCGCGGCCTGGCCAGCCTCGCCCAGGGCGGCGACACCACGCTCGTCGTCCAGCCCTACCTGGGCGACGGCACCGTGGACTACCGCGTCTATGTCGTGGACGGCGAGCCGTACGCGGTCATGAAACGCATCCCGGAGCCTGGCTCGCCGGTCGCCAACGCCAGCAGGGGCGGCACGATGGAGTTCCCGCCCGTGCCGCCCGAGCTGGCGGCGGCCACGGCGTACTTCTACGAGCGGGTGCCCATCCCGTTCTTCTGCGTCGACTTCCTGCACGACGGCGAGCGCTACTGGTTCTCCGAGCTGGAGCCCGACGGCGTGATCGCGCCCGACCTCGGCGACCCCGCCCGCACCCTCCAGCGCGACGTCACCCGCGCCCGCTGGACGGCCTACCGCGACGGCCACACCCGCTTCCTCAAAGACCGCCTCCCGTACGACCGCCTCCCGCACGACCGCCTCCCGCACGACCGCCTCCCGCACGACCGCCTCCCGCACGACCGCCTCCCGCACGACCGCCACCCGCACGACCGCCACCCGCACGACCGCCTTCCGCTAGACCGTCTTCCGCACGACCCCGAGAGCTGGTGACCCCCATGACCGAATCGTTCTCGCTGACGTCCGCGGCGGCCGAGCCGCTGCTGCGCGTCCCGAGGCGCTCGCTGGAGCGGCTGAGGAGCGTGCCCGCGCTCGCGCCGCGCTACGAGGGCCACGAGAAGGTGCTCACGCTGGAGGACCTGGCCGCCCTGCCGCCGCTGGTCAAGGACGACCTCAACGTCGCGCTCGCGCACCTGGAGCCCAAGTCCGGACAGGGCGCGACCTGGCTCTTCCAGAGCGGCGGCAGCACCGGCGCGCCCAAGGTCGGCTACGCCCCCACCGGCTTCTACATGGACGGCGTGCACCGCCATTGGCAGCCGCTCGAACCGGACGACGTCTTCGTCAACGCCTGGGGCGCCGGCCGCATGTGGGGCGCCCACTTCCTGGCCGCCGCCTTCGCCGACCTGTCCGGCTGCCGCGTCATCGCCCTGGGCTCGGTCGGCAAGGAGGAGTACGGCGACTGGCTCGGCTTCTTCGCCGACCGGAAGGTGACCGCGTTCGGCGGCACGCCCAGCGTCCTGCGGCTGTGGTTCGCCCACGCCCGCGCGGCCGGCCTGCGCCTGCCCGCGCTGCGCAAGGTGCTCTGGCTGGGCGAGGCCTGGCATCCCCAGCTCGACGAGGACCTGGCCGAGGTCGCCCCGGACGCCCGCCGCTGGGGCATGTTCGGCAGCACCGAGACCTGGGTCGCCGCCACCAACACCCCGGACTGCCCGGCCGACGTCTTCCACCCGCTGCCCGACCAGCTCGTGCACAGCGACGCCGACGAGCTGCTGGACTTCACCACGCTCAACCCCGACATGCTCAACCCGGTGCTGCGTTACCGCACCGGCGACGCCGGCCGCCTCGTCTCCTGCCCGTGCGGCCGGGACGGCAGGGCGCTGCGCGTCCTGGGCCGTCGCGACTCGGTCGTCCAGGTGCGCGGCCTCGGCCTGCACGTGGACGACGTCGTCGCCCAGGCCGAGCGCGAGGCCGGCGTGCTGCGCGCCCAGGTCCTGATCACCGAGCGGCAGGGCCGGGTCTCCGGCGTGGACGTGCTGCTGCTGACCGGCCCCGACACCCCGCCCGACCTGCCCGAACGGCTGCGCCACGACCTCCTGGCCGCCACCTTCACCCTCAGCACGGCCTTCCAGCACGACCCCGGCTCCTTCCGCGTCCGGACGGTGGACGCGCTGATCGGCAACGACCGCACCGGCAAGACCTCCTCCTTCGTCGTGCGGGAGGAGCAGTGAGGATGCCGGGGTCGCTCGGCCGGGAGTTCGGCCTCTACTGGAGCGGCCAGACGGTGAGCCTGCTCGGCGACCGGATCACCGTGTTCGTCGTGCCGACGCTGATGATCTTCGTGTTGCACGCCTCCGCGCTGGAGGTGGGCGTCGTGGCCATGGCCCAGTACCTGGGCATCCCGCTGCTCGGGCCGATCGCCGGGGTGCTCGTGGACCGGTGGGACAAGCGGCTGACCATGGTCGTGTGCGACCTCGTCCGGCTGGTGGCGGTGGGGGTCATCCCGGTCGCGTACTGGTGCGGGGTGCTCTCGACGCCGGTGCTGTTCGTGTGCGTGGCGCTGATCAGCGGCGCGACCATCTTCTTCAACATCGGCTACCTCGTCGCCGTGCCGACGACCGTGCCGCAGGACCGGCTGGTGCGGGCGTACTCGCGGCTGGAGGGCAGCAGCACGGTGTCGGAGGTGGCCGGGCCGTCGATCGCGGCGGGGCTGTACCACCTGCTCGGCGTCGCCTCGCTGCTCGTGGACGCGGCCAGCTACCTGGTCTCGGCGGCCTGCCTGCGGGCCATGAAGCCGTGGGGCGTCACGACCGGGGAGCGGGTGCCGGTGCGCTCGCGGCTGATGCTCGGCTTCCGGCTGAACTGGGCCGACCCGGTGCTGCGCCGGGTGGTGCTGGCCGCGGTGGTGCTCAACTCGGGCGGGCCCGTCTTCGTCACGGTCCTGCCGGTGCTGGCCTACCAGGGGCTCGGCGTCTCGGTGGGCGTGTTCGGCGCGGCGATGTCGGCGGCGGCCGTCGGCGCGGTGCTCGGCGCGCTGGCCGCACCGAAGATCAGCGACCGGCTCGGCCTCGGCCGGACCATGGCCTGGGCGCTGCTGCTGCACTGCCTGGTCGGCCTCGGCGTGCTGGCCGCGCCCGCGCTGCCCGCCGCGGCGGTGATCGGCGTGACGTTCGGCTGCTACGGCTTCTTCATGTCGTGCATCAACGTGTGCAGCGCGCCGATCCGGCAGTCGCGGATGGCCGCCGAGAACCAGGGCGTCATGCACGCCGCGTTCCGCACGGCGACCTGGGGGGTGATCCCGCTGGCCGCGCTCGCGGGCGGGTCGGCGGTCACCCTGCTGACGCCCGCGCTGGGCGTGCTCGGCGCGGCGCAGGCCGTCATGGCCGGCGGCACGCTGCTGGCGGCGTTCTCGTTCCTGCCCGCCTCGGGGATCCAGGCCCACATGGACCGGGCCGAGCCGCGGGCGCACCTGGCGGGGAGCGCGTCATGACGACTGTGCTGATCACCGGGACCTCGTCGGGGATCGGGCTGGCCACCGCGGTGACCGCCGCACGGGCCGGACTGACGGTGGTGGCCACCATGCGCGACCCCGGACGCGACGGCGACCTGCGCGCGGCGGCCGACCGGGCCGGCGTCACCCTGGACGTCCGCCACTTGGACGTCACCGACCCCGCCTCGGCGCGGGCGTGCGTGAAGGGCGTGCGCGAGACGTACGGAGGGCTGGACGCGCTGGTCAACAACGCGGGCGTGTCGAACTTCGACCCGACGATGGAGATGTCCACGCCGGAGGCGCTGCGCGCCAACTTCGAGGTCAACTTCTTCGGGGTGATCGAGGTGAGCCGGGTGGCGATGCCGCTGCTGCGGGCCGCCGGAGGGCGTCTGGTGACGGTCGGCAGCGTGCACGGCGTCGTCGGCCAGCCGTTCAACGAGGCGTACGCGGCGGCGAAGGCGGCGGTCGAGGGGTTCATGGAGAGCCTGGCGCCGGTCGCGGCCGCGCACGGCGTGCGGGTGAGCGTGGTGGTGCCCGGCTTCGTCTCCGACACCCGGTTCGGGATTTTTCCGGACATCAACCGGAAGACCATCCGGGCCGCCTCCGGCCCGTACGCCCCGGCCTTCGACGCCTACCTCGACTGGGTGTGCGGCCCCGGCTGGGAGGGCGCCGGCCAGACCTCCTGGCAGGTGGCCGACGTGATCGTGGCCGCGCTGACCGCCGCCGACCCGCCCTTCCGCATCCCGACCGGGCCCTGGGTGTCGCGGTACGTGGCCGGCAAGCTCGCCGACCCCGACGGCTCGGCCGTCCAGGCCATGGCCAGGACCTGGCTCGGAGCCACCCCATGACCGCCCCCATGACCGCCCCCATGACCGCCCCCGCGACCGGCTCCGCGACCGGCTCCGCGACCGGCTCCGCGACCGGCTCCGCGACCGGCTCCGCGACCGGCTCCGCGACCGGCCCCGATCCGGCCTGCCGGGCGCTCGGCATCGCGCTGGAGGAGGCCGCCGGCGGCCGGGCCCGGCTGCGCATGCGCGTCACCGAGGACATGGTGAACGGGCACGGCGTCGCCCACGGCGGCTACCTGTTCCTGCTCGCCGACGCCGCCTTCGACCACGCCTGCAACAGCCGCGGCCCGGTCATGCTGGCCCACAGCGCCCAGGTGACGTTCCTGCGCCCGGCGGCGGCCGGCGACGTGCTGGTGGCCGAGGCCACGGAACGGGCCAGGCACGGCCGGCACGGCGTCTACGACGTCACCGTGCGCCGCCCGGCCGGCGAGGTCGTCGCCGAGTTCCGCGGCCACGGCGTCGTGGTCGCCGGCCGTCCCACCAACGAAGGGAAAACCTCATGAACCGGCGGACCGGACGCTGGATCGAGCACTGGGAACCCGAGGACCCGGGGTTCTGGGCGGCCGTCGGACGCCGCGTCGCCACCAGGAACCTGATCTTCTCCATCTTCGTCGAGCATCTCGGCTTCGCGGTGTGGCTGCTGTGGAGCGCCGTGGTCGTCCTGCTGCCGAAGGCGGGCTTCCCGTTCACCGTCGACCAGCTCTTCTGGCTGGTCGCGGTGCCGAACCTGGTCGGCAGCACGCTGCGGCTGCCCTACACCTTCGCCGTCTCGGCCTTCGGCGGGCGCAACTGGAACGTGGCCAGCGCCCTGCTGCTCCTGGCGCCGACGGGGCTGCTGGCCTGGCTGGTCACCGATCCGGCCAGGCCCTACTGGATGTTCCTGGCCGCCGCGGCCACGGCCGGGCTCGGCGGCGGCAACTTCGCCTCCTCCATGGCCAACGTCTCCTACTTCTACCCGGAGCGGCGCAAGGGGTTCGCGCTGGGCGTGAACGCGGCCGGCGGGAACCTGGGCGTGGCGGTCGTGCAACTGCTGATCCCGCTGGTGGCGGCGGGCGGCCTGGCGTACGCCGGGCTGGTGTGGATGCCGCTCGTCGTGGCCGCCGCGCTGTGCGCGTACCTGTTCATGGACAACCTGGCCGTGGCCAGGACCGGCTTCGGCACCCAGGGCAGGGCGTTCCTGCGTCCGCACACCTGGGTCATGTCCTTCCTGTACATCGGCACCTTCGGCTCGTTCATCGGCTACTCGGCGGCGTTCCCGCTGGTCGCCCGGTCGGCGTTCGCCGAGTCCGCCTCGCCGTACCTGGCCTTCCTCGGGCCGCTGGCCGGGTCGCTGGCGCGGCCGGTCGGCGGCTGGCTGGCCGACCGGCACGGCGGGGCCAAAGTCACCTCGTGGTCGTTCGTCGCCATGGCCGCCGGGGCCGTGGCCGCGCTCGCCGCGCTCGGACGGCACAGCTTCCCGCTCTTCCTGGGCGCGTTCCTGCTGCTGTTCGTCGCCTCGGGGGCGGGGAACGGGTCCACGTACCGGATGATCCCGGCCATCTTCACCGCGCAGGCCCGGCACGGGTCTCCGGACGCGCGGCTGCGGGCCAGGCGCGAGGCCGCGGCGGCCATCGGCATCGCCTCCGCGGTCGGCGCGTTCGGCGGGTTCCTCATCCCCCGCGGCTTCGCCGTCTCGCTGGCCGGGACGGGTTCCGTCGCGCCCGCCCTCCAGGTGTTCATCGGCGCCTACGCCGTCTTCCTGGCCACCAACTGGTGGTTCTACCGCCGCCGGGTGCTGGCGCGGGTCCCGAGCCTCGCCCACAGCCGGATCTGAGCATCGACGACCAAGGAGTGACACATGCCCGCCAAGTCCCTGCGTGACCTGATCGACTTCGCCCGCCGGCACTCGCCGTTCTACGCCGAGCTCTACCGCGACCTGCCCGACGGCGTGGACGACCTCACCGCGCTGCCGATCATCGACCAGAACGCCTTCTGGGCCGCCAACACCTACCCGGACAACAGGCTGCTGACCGGCCCCCTGACCGACGCCGGCGTCTACGCCTCCGGCGGCACCACCGGGGCGCCCAAGTTCTCCCCCTGGACGCGCTCCGAGCACGCCGACTCGGTGACCGCGTTCGGCGCCGGCATGGTGCGGGCGGGCCTGCGGCCCGGCCACCGGGTGGCGAACCTGTTCTCCGCCGGCGAGATGTACGGCGGCTTCCTCTACATCGAGCACGCCCTGCACAACGCCCCCGTGGACAACGTGCGCCTGCCCATCGCCTGCCACGCCGAGGACGGCTACATCGCCGACCTGATCGAGCTGTTCGGCGTGCACGTGCTGGCGGGGCCGCCGATGAAGCTCGGCAAGGTGGCCGAGGCGGTGATCGCGCGCGGGCGCGGCGCGCACACCGTGGAACTGCTGCTGTTCGCCGGCGACCTGCTCTTCGACGACCTGCGTCCGCAGCTCGCCAAGGCCTTCCCCGGCGCGGCGATCGCCTCGCTCGGCTACGCCTCCGTGGACGCCGGGCTGATCGGCGGCCCCGTGGCGGGCGCGGACGTGCGGGTGCACGCGGCGTTCCCCGACCGCACCCTGGTGGAGCTGCTCGACGAGGTGACCGGCGACCCGGTCACCACGCCCGGCGTGCGCGGGCGGGTGGTCGTCACCAACCTGTTCAGGACGCTGATGCCGGTCATCCGCTACCCGGTCGGCGACCTGGGGGAGTGGACCGACGCGGAATGCCGGGCCTTCCGGCTGGTCGGCAGGACGTCGGAGGGGGCCAGGGTGGAGACGGTGGCGATGTCCAGCGAGGCCGTCCGGGCCGTGCTGGTCGCCGCCGACCCGGACCGGGCGATGTCGGCGATGCAGATGGTCCAGCGCCGCTGGGACGGCAAGGACGGCCTGCTGCTCCGGCTGGCCTGCACGCAGGAGCCGCCGCCCGGCCTGACCCGGCGGCTCGTGGACGCCGTGTACGCGGCCAAGCCGCTCTACCCGAAGTCCGTGGCCGAGGGGCTGGTGCACCCGCTGACCGTCGAATGGGTGCGGCCGTCCGAGCTGGTGACGCACCCGCGTACCGGGAAGGTGCTGCAGGTGGTGGACGAGCGCCCGCACCCCTGACCCCGGCCGGAGCCTCCGGCGTCGGCCGGAGGCTCCGGATTCATCCGGATTTCTCCGCGTCGTCCGATGTTCGTTTCTATGATGGGAACGAGCGTCCGCGGGGCGATGCTCACTCGGGCACGCACCGGCTGACGACGACCAAGCAGGTTGCTGCGATGGCGGATTCGTTCAACGACGCGCACCTTCGCCTGGTGACGAAGGAGTGCCTCCCGCTCGGGAGCGGCGACCGGCTCCCGGTCATCGTGCTGCTCGGCCCCGACGGCACCGACCGCGAGGTGTGCCTCACCCGCGTCTGGAGGAGCGTCACCAGGCCCGAGTCGCCCCGGGTGCGGGTGGACTTCCGGCTGCCGGGGCTGCGCGACGCGCCGGTGGTCAAGACCGTCGAGCGCATCGCCCACGACCTGATGGAGACCTCCAGCGTCCGGCTGCCCCGGGTGGTCTTCGCGCTGCACGTGCTGGCCCTGGACCCGCGGGACCGCTCCGACAACGAGCTGGCCGGCGAACTGGACGACCTCGTGGACGGCGGCGACCCCGAGCGGCTGTCCGACGCCCTGTCCCTGCTGCGCGACCTGCTCGGCCGCATCCCGGGGGCCGAGCCGCTGGCCGCGCTCACCTCGGTGCTCCAGTACGCCGCGCGGGGCCAGCGCCGCCGCGTGGTCAGGCTGCTCAACGACAAGGGCAGGACGTGGCTGGCCGCCCAGATGGCCAACGGCAACGTGCTCGACCTGGCCAGGCGGCAGGACGGCCACGGCGGCGACCCGTCCGGGTCCGCCGGGGCGATCCTGTGCCGGGCCCTCGTCGCCGACCTCACCGACTCCTGGTCCAAGAGCCACCGCCACGCCCGCAGCTGCCTGCTGCTGCTGGAGGGGGCCGAGACCGCGGCGGGCCGCGCGCTGCTCAGGGCGCTCGGCCCGGCCAAGGGCGCCGACCCGCTGCTGGTGGTGGCGGAGTCGAAGGAGTGGCTGCCGATGGGCGGCTCGTGGGCGCGTCCCGGCACGATCGTGCCCGGTGCGGCCCACCCGCCCACGCTGGCGGAGGCGAGCTACCGCGACTGGCGGGCCGGCTACGACGCCCGGGAGCAGCCGTGGTGGTACCCCGTGCTGATGCCGCCGCTGGAGGCCGACAGGTCGCGCGCCTACGCCTCGGCCGTCCGGGAGCTGACCGGCGGCCATCCGGCCGTGACCCGGCGCCTGGGCAGGCTCGCCGCCACGGCCCAGGACGACGACGCCTTCCGCGCCGTCGTGTGCCGCGAGGACCTGCTGCGCTGGCCCGACCGGCTGCACCTGGCCCACCTGGACGAGCTCACCGACTGGGCGGCGGCCAGGAACGTGGACGACGCCGAGAGCGCCCTGCTCAAACGGGCCGGCCGGACGCCGAACCTGCGCAACGAGCTGGCCGACCTGCTCTGGCTCGACCGCCGTCCGGAGGAGCGGGACCCGCACGGCCGCTACGAGGGAGCGCGCGGCCCCCAGGTCACCGTGATCCACCCGTGGCTGCGGCGGCTGCTGCTGCACCGGCTCGCCGTCACCGGCCGCTGGGACGACGTGCACGGGGACCTGGAACGTTTCCACCTCGGCCCCGGCGGCGAGGAGAACCCGCGCAGCCTGCACCACCGCCTGGCCCGCGTCGGCCGGGACGACCCCGAGGGCCATCTGACCCACGTCGTCGATCGTCTGCACCGGCTCTTCGACCGGCTCGACGTGCGCGAGGACGGCCGCAGCCGCCTGCCGGAATGGCTGGCCGGCTTCAACGAGGTGACCACCGCCCCCAACCGGCTGCCGCTGGTCACCCCCCTGGACGAGCTGTACGACTCGCTGGTGGCGACCGCCGTCCCGCACGAGCGCGGGGACTGGCTCGTCGTGGTCAGGGCCCTGGTCGTGGACCGCTGGTTCTGGCTCGACCCGCTGCTCGACCCGTCCGGGAGCCGGGCCGAGCAGGTCGCGCGCGGGCTGCGGGACCTGGCCAGGCGGTCGGCCACCAGTCCGGCGATCTTGTTACGGGAGGCCGACAGGTATGAGCGACGACGGTGACCTCGGCACGGCCGGGGCGGGCGATCCGGCGCCGGCGGAGGTCGGCGCGAAGTGGGCGGCGGGCCGCCGCAACCGCGTCCTGCTGCGCAGGGCGCTGGCGGGGGTGCTCGTCGTGGCGGCCGTCGTCGTCCTCGGGCTCTACGTCAGGACGTCGCGGCTCACCGACGACGGCGACGCCTTCGGCCCCGACCTGGCCCCGGTCATGAGCCGCATCGCCGCCGAGAACGCCGCGGTGGAGAAGGAGCACCCGGACGACTACGTGACCGTCGTCGCGATGTTCCCGATGACCGGCTCCCTCACCGACATCGCCCTGAACAGGGAGAGCATCAGGCACGGCCTGGAGGGCGTCCACCTGGCGCAGGTGTGGCGCAATCGGCAGCCGTCCTCGCCGCCGTACGTGCGGGTGCTGGTCGCCAGCGACGGGCCGCAGGACTGGGAGCCGACGGTCGAGGCCGTCCGGGACCGGACCGCGCAGGAGCACATCGTGGCCGTGACCGGTCTGGGCGCCAGCACCGGCGCGACCCGCGGGACGGTCGCGAGCCTGAGCGCGAGCCGGTATGCGATGGTCTCGGCGGTCATCACCTCCGACGAGCTCACCGGCTTCCCCGGCCTGGCCCGCGTCGCGGCCCTGAACAGCGAGCAGGCCCAGGCCGGGGTGGTGCACGCCAGGAAGGTCAACCCCGGGCTCAGGGCGGTCGTGATCAAGGACCTCAACCCGGCCGACAGCTACGTCAAGACGCTCGCCCGGTTCTACACCGGCTCGCTGGCCGGCCGGGAACGCGTGATGGAGCTGTCCTTCGACTCCTCGACCAGGTTCTCCGGCACCGTGCTCGACGTCATCGCCGAGCGCGTCTGCAACTCGGGCGCGAACACCGTCCTGTACGCCGGGCGCAGCGAGCAGCTGCCCGCGCTGATGCAGGCGCTCAGCCAGCGCGAGCGGTGCGTCCGGCCCGGCGTCACCGTGATCACCGGCGACGACGCCAGCGAGATGAACCGCAAGGTCGACCTCGGCATGTGGGGGGACACCCGGATCCGGCTCTTCTACACGGCCCTGGCGCACCCGGCGAGCCTCGCGCTGCCCGGCGGCGGGGTGCTCACGGCGATCCGGGCCAGGTTCGAGGGCGACGACCCCGACAGCTTCCGGCGCATGTTCCCGCACGAGAGCCTCGACGACGGCATGGCCATCATGCACCACGACGCCATGTTCGTGGCCCTGGAGACGGCCAAGGCGTTCGCCCGGGAGCCGGACGTGCCCTCGCCGCAGGACATGGCGAACATGCTGACCAGCGGCACGGTGGCGGTCGAGGGCGCCAGCGGCCCGATCAGGATCGTCGAGGGCGGCGCCCGCCAGACCAAGGAGATCCCGATCCTCCAGCTCAACCCGGACGGCACCTCGGCGTACTCGGGCCGGGTCACGGTGACGGACGGCGGCCCCGGCAGGAGCTGACCGTCTTTCATGTATTACCTATTGCTTTTGTGGGAAATTTCGCGCAGGATCAGAGGCGTGAAGAGCCTTCTGGTGGCCCGCCTCCACGTCGACCTCCGGCGGCAGGCGAGCGCGCTCTGTGCCGTGCGGTGACCTCCGGGTCCCCGCTCTCCTCGGACGCCCGAGCGTCCTTCCCCCAGACCTTCCCCGAAGCTCAGAGGAGTGGCCGAACCATGTCGACACCCACCAGCGTGCTCACCGTCCGGCGGGTCGCCGGGCACATCGGCGCCGAGATCACCGGCGTCGATCTGGCCCACCCGCTCGATCCGTCCGTGGTCGAGGAGATCCGCCAGGCGCTGCTCGCGTACAAAGTCGTGTTCTTCCGCGGGCAGGAGCTCGACCACGCCGCGCAGATCGCCTTCGCCCGCCAGTTCGGCGAGCTGACCCACGCCCACCCGCACGAGGACGCGCCGCCCGAGGAGTTCCCGCAGATCCTGACCATCGACCCCCGCCGGTACGAGAAGCGTTACGGCGTCAACTACCGCGAGCTCTACCAGCGCAGGCGCTACTCCTACTTCTCCGGCTGGCACACCGACGTCACCGCCGCCGTCAACCCGCCCGCCGCCTCGATCCTGCGGGCCGAGACCGTGCCGGAGTTCGGCGGCGACACCCAGTGGACGAACCTGGTGGCCGCCTACGAGGGCCTGTCCGCGCCGCTGCGCGACCTGGTGGACGGCCTGCGCGCCGAACACCGCTTCCTGGCCGGCTACCAGGCCGCCGACGAGGACGGCAAGCTGGTCAAACGCATCAACGACAACCTGCTGATCTCCGTGCACCCGGTGGTGCGGGTGCATCCGGAGACCGGTGAGCGGGCGTTGTTCGTCAACCCCGGCTTCACCGACCACATCGTGGGCCTGTCGGCCGTGGAGAGCCGCCGCATCCTCGACCTGCTGTACGAGCAGCTCACCCGGCCCGAGTACACCGTGCGGTTCCGCTGGCAGCCCGGCAGCGTCGCCTTCTGGGACAACCGCGCCACCGCCCACCTCGCCCCGTCCGACCTCGACCACCTCGACGTGCCGCGCAGGCTGCACCGGGTCACGCTGATCGGCGACCGTCCCGTCGGACCCGACGGGTTCGTCTCGGAGATCGTGGCCGGAAGGGAGTTCAGGGCGCAGTCACTCGTGGTCGCCTGACGACGGCGGCCACCTCCGCGAGCGGGACCCGCTCGCGGCACCGGACGCGCGGGCGGGGGCTGGGGGGTGCCCGCCCGCGGCGTCGGTCCCTACTTCCGGGCGGGGGCGCGCGACCCGCTCAGCCGGCGGCCGAGCCGCTGGGCCGGGGCCTCGATCACGTGGTACGTCACCAGGCACAGCGGGATCAGGACCAGGTAGTACAGCACCAGGTTCGGCAGCAGGCGCAGCAGCAGGGGATGCAGCAGGTAGACGGAGAAGCTGATCACGCCGAGCCGGGTCAGCACGCGCGGGAACGCCCTGTGGCGCAGCGCCAGCCCCACCCCGAACACCGCGAACGCGAGCACGAGCGCGGGCGCCCATCCCGGGTCGTCCTTGGCGGGGACGCCGCAGGCCACCACCGCCAGGCAGGCGAGCCCGGCGGTCCGCCAGGAGATCACGCCCTGCTCGGCGCGGTGCACCGCGGTCCCGGCGAACATGGCGGCCAGGATGATCACGCCCTGCCAGGTGCCGGCCCGGCTGCCCAGGACCACCAGCGCCAGCCCGAGCAGCCCGCCCGCCGCGGCGGCCGCCGTACGGGCCCGGCCGTCCCCGAGGACGGTGACCGCGATCGCCGCCACGACCGCGAGGACGAGCAGCGCGGCGGTCAGGTCGGCCCCGCCGTTGATCGAGGCGCCCGGCAGCAGCAGCCCCGCGGGCACGGCCAGCGCCGCCAACGCGACGGCGATCCCCGCCGACCTGCGGGCCTGCCCGGTCGCGAACAGCGCCACGCTGATCAGATAGAACGCCATCTCGTATGACAGCGTCCAGGTCACGCCGATGACGGGCGGCAGGTTGACCAGCTCCTGCAGCATCGTCAGGTTGCCGAGCGCGACCAGGGGCGCGGGACGTTCGCCGAGGCGCGGATCCAGCGGGACCAGGCCGGCGAGGGCGAGCAGGAACGCCAGGCCGAGGGCGGCGAGCAGCAGCGGCAGCAGGCGGAAGGCCCGCCCGGTCCAGAAGGCGCGCAGGTCGCCGCGCCGTTCCAGGGACGCCGGGATGATGTAGCCGCTGACCAGGAAGAACACGAAGACGCCCCACGTGCCGAGGTCGATCCTGCGGTCCACGACCGCCCACGCGGCGGGGACGAAGGACCAGCCCGCGTGGTGCGCGGTGACGGCCAGCGCGGCGGGCCCCCGCAGGGCGTCCAGCCAGGCCAGCCGGGCGGAGGCGGGGGACATCTGTCGGATTCTAAGCCATTTGCGACAGAACCCTCCGTGAGCGGACGGCCGCCCGGATCGCGGCCGGCTTCATGCTTTTCCCGGCCGGATCGCCGCGCTCAGCGGGACGGCGAACGCCGCAGGCGCAGGCCGATCACCACGACGGCGACGCCCACCAGCAGGACCACCGGCCCGATGACCGCCCAGGCGGTGTCGCCGGTCATCACGCTGCCGCCCACCACGCCCAGTCCCTGGAGCGCCCAGAGCCCGCCCACCAGGGCCAGCAGCACGCCGACGACGATGAGGATCCAAGAGGTCATCGTTCTTCCCGTCTCTCGTCCCGCCGCGCTCGTTCCGCCGCGGGGGCTCCGTGTGCGTGATGATCGCGTGGCTTCCGCAGAGTAACCGAGCCTTTGTCACGATATGCGGATTTTTCTGGTCACCTCTTGGCGGCGGCTTCCTGTCGTCCTAGTGTTCAGTGCAATGCCACACATTACTGAGCCCTATGGAAGGAGTGATCACCGGTGCGCGACGGCAGGCCCCCGAAGCTGTCCGAGATCCCCGCTTTCACCGCGTACATGAACACCGGCTGGGGCAGCGCCGACCGCACGCCGCGGGTCGTGCCCGGCGCGGCCGAGGCCGCCGCCGCCCACCGGGCGCGGCTGGCCGAGGCGCTGCCCGGCCGGAGAGTCGTGCTGGCCGCGGGGCAGGCCCCGATCCGCAGCAACGACATGGCCTACGACTTCCGCGCCGGCAGCGACTTCGTCTGGCTGACCGGCTGCCAGATCGAGAACGCCGTCGTCGTGCTGGAGGGCGCCGAGGCCACCCTCTACGTGCCGCCGCCCGCCGGCCCCGGCGACCCGGCGTTCTTCACCGACTCCAGGTACGGCGAGCTGTGGGTGGGCGCCGCGCCCGGCCTGGACGACTGGGCGAAGGCACTGGGCGTCCCGGTCAAGCCGCTGGCCGAGCTGACCACCGAGGTGACGGACGACCAGGAGGCCGCCCGGGTCCTCGCCGAGCTGCGCATGTACAAGGACGACTGGGAGCTCGGCCAGCTGCGCGAGGCGGTGGACCGCACCGTCGAGGGGTTCGCCGCCGTCGTCCGCGAGATCCCCGCCGCCGTGGCCGGGCGCGGCGAGCGGTGGCTCCAGGGCACCTTCGACCGGTACGCCCGCGCCTACGGCAACGGCCCCGGCTACCCCTCCATCGTGGGCTCCGGCCCGCACGCGCCCACCCTGCACTGGGTGCGCTGCGACGGCCCGGTCACCCCCGGCGAGCTGCTCCTGCTCGACCTCGGCGTCGAGGCGGAGAGCTGCTACACCGCCGACGTCACCCGCACCTTCCCCGTCTCCGGCCGCTTCACCCCGGCCCAGCGGCAGGTGCACGACCTGGTCGAACGGGCCCACCGGGCCGCGCTCGCCGCCGTCGCCCCCGGCCGCCGCTTCAGCGACTTCCACCACGCCGCCATGGAGGTCGTCGCGCACGGCCTGGCCGACTGGGGCCTGCTGCCGGTCTCGGTGGACGAGGCGCTGTCCGACGCCGGCCAGCACCACCGCCGCTACCTGGTCTGCGGCGTCGGCCACCACCTCGGCCTGGACGTGCACGACTGCGGCCGGGCGAGCCAGGAGTCCTACCAGGACGCCGTCATGGCCCCCGGCATGGCGCTCACCGTGGAGCCCGGCCTGTACTTCCACCCGCACGACCTCACCGTCCCGCCGGAGCTGCGCGGGATCGGCGTCCGGATCGAGGACGACCTGGTGGTCACCGAGCAGGGCGCCGACGTGTTGTCGGCCGCGCTGCCCCTGGACGCCGACGGCCTGGAGAAGTGGATGGCCGCCGGGTAGGTAGTCGCTGTGACATTGCACCGCATAATCTCTCGAATATCCCCATGTGAGGAGACCTCAGCATGACCACCTCCGCCACGCCGTGGCGCGGCATCCACGTCGCGACGGCCCTGCCCTTCGCCGACGACCTCTCCGTGGACTACGACGGGTTCGCCGAGCACGTGCGCTTCCTGGCCGAAGGCGGCTGTGACGGTGTGACGCCCAACGGCTCGCTGGGCGAGTACCAGACGCTCACGCCGCAGGAGCGGGCCCGCGTCGTCGAGACGGCCGTCCAGGCCGCGCCGCCCGGGTTCGGCGTCATGCCGGGCGTGGCCGCGTACGGCTCCATGGAGGCCCGCCGGTGGGCCGAGCAGGCCGCCGAGGCGGGGGCCACGTCCGTGCTGCTGCTGCCGCCGAACGCCTACCGGGCACCGCGCGAGGCCGTCGTCGCCCACTACCGGGAGGTCGCCAAGGCCGGGCTGCCGGTCGTGGCCTACAACAACCCGTTCGACACCAAGGTCGACCTGACCCCCGCGCTGCTGGCCGAGCTGTACCACGAGGGCCTGATCGTCGGCGTCAAGGAGTTCACCGGGGACGTGCGCAGGGCGTACGAGATCGCCGAGCTGGCGCCGGAGCTGGACCTGCTCATCGGGGCCGACGACGTGCTGCTGGAGCTGGGCCTGGCCGGGGCCGTCGGCTGGATCGCCGGGTACCCGAACATGATCCCGCAGTCCACGACCCGCCTGTACCGGCTGGCCACCTCGGGCGACCCCGCCGACCTGCCCGAGGCGCTGCGCGTCTACCGCGACCTGCACCCCCTGCTGCGCTGGGACTCCAAGCCCGAGTTCGTGCAGTCGATCAAGCTGTCCATGGACCTGGCCGGGCGCAGGGGCGGCGCCTGCCGTCCGCCGCGCCTGCCGCTCGCGCCCGAGCTGGTCGCCCGCATCACCGCCGACACCGAGGCCGTCCTGGAAAAGGGCTACAAGTGAGATCACGTCGCACCTTCCACGCCGTCGACTCCCACACCGAGGGCATGCCCACCCGCGTGATCGTCGGCGGCGTCGGCGCCATCCCGGGGGCGACCATGGCCGAGCGCCGGCTGTGGTTCATGGAGAACAGCGACGACGTGCGCACGCTGCTCATGTACGAGCCGCGCGGCCACGCCGCGATGAGCGGGGCGATCCTCCAGCCGCCCACCCGGCCCGACGCCGACTACGGCGTGCTGTTCATCGAGGTCTCCGGGCTGCTGCCGATGTGCGGCCACGGCACGATCGGCGTGGCGACCGTCCTGGTGGAGACCGGGATGGTGCCGGTGGTCGAGCCGGTCACCACGATCCGGCTCGACACGCCGGCCGGGCTCGTGGTGGCGTCCGTGGCGGTCGAGGACGGCGCGGCGACCTCGGTGACCATCCAGAACGTGCCCTCGTTCGCGTACGCGCTGGACCGCAAGGTCGAGGTGCCCGGCTTCGGGGAGATCGGCTACGACCTGGCCTTCGGCGGCAACTTCTACGCCTTCGTCGAGCTGGCCGAGCTGGGACTGCCCTTCGACCGGGCCCGCGCCGGCGACCTGCTGTCGGCCGGGCTCGCGATCATGGACGCCGTCAACGAGCACGACCGCCCGGTCCACCCCGAGCGGCCCGACATCAACGGCTGCCACCACGTCTACCTGGCCGCCCCCGGCTCAACGGCGCAGCTGTCCAGGCACGCCATGGCCATCCACCCCGGCTGGTTCGACCGCTCGCCGTGCGGCACCGGCACCAGCGCCCGCATGGCCCAGTTCCACGCCAGAGGGGAGCTGGCCCTCGGCGACGACTTCGTCAACGAGTCGTTCATCGGCACCCGCTTCACCGGGCGGCTGCTCGGCGAGACCACGGTCGGCCCGCTGCCCGCCGTGCTGCCCTCGATCACCGGCCGCGCCTGGGTCACCGGCACCTCGCAGTTCCACCTCGACCCGACCGATCCCTTCCCGGCGGGGTTCCTGCTGTGAGCCGTCCCGCCCAGGCACGCGGCCCGCGGGCGGGCGGCGCGAAGGGCACGCCGTGAGCGCCGACCTCGTCGTGGTCGGCGCCGGCGTGGTGGGCGCGGCCGGCGCGTACTTCGCCGCGCTGGCCGGGCTGCGCGTGGTGGTCGTCGAGCGCGGCGCCATCGCCGGGGGCACCTCCAGCGCGGGCGAGGGCAATCTGCTCGTGTCCGACAAGGAGGCCGGGCCCGAGCTGGACCTCGCGCTCTACTCCCAGCGGGTGTGGCGCGAGGACCTGGCCGAGCACGCCGGGCTGTGGGAGTTCGAGGCCAAGGGCGGGCTGGTCGTCGCGGCGTCCGGGCCGGGCCTGGCCTCGCTGCGCGAGCTGGGCGAGCACCAGCGCCGCCACGGCGTCGAGGTGCGCGACGTGGCGGCGGAGGAGCTGCGCGACTACGAGCCGCACCTCGCGCCCGGACTCGCCGGAGCCGCCTTCTACCCCCAGGACGCCCAGGTCCAGCCCATGCTGGTGGTCGCCCACCTGCTGCGGCTGGCCCGCGCGCACGGCGCCGAGGTGCGCACCGGCACCGGCGTCACCGGCTTCCTGCGCGACGGGCGCCGGGTGACCGGCGTGCGCACCACGGCCGGCGACCTGCCCGCCGGGGCGGTGCTCAACGCGACCGGCACGTGGGCCGGCGACGTCGCCGCCCTGGCCGGGGTGCACGTGCCCGTCCTGCCCAGGCGCGGGTTCGTGCTGGTCACCCAGCCCATGCCGCCGCGGACGATCCGCCACAAGGTCTACGCCGCCGAGTACGTCGGGGACGTGGCCAGCTCCGACGCCGCCCTGCAGACCTCGCCCGTCGTGGAGGGCACCGGCAGCGGCACGATCCTCATCGGCGCCTCCCGGGAGCGCGTCGGCTTCGACCGCACGTTCTCCCCGCGGGCGGCCGGGGCGCTGGCGGCCAAGGCGATCGCGCTGTTCCCCATGTTGCGGGACGTCCGGGCCATGCGCACGTACCTGGGCTTCCGGCCGTACTGCCCGGACCATCTGCCGGTGATCGGGCCCGACCCGCGCGCGCCCGGGTTGTGGCACGCCTGCGGGCACGAGGGGGCGGGCATCGGACTTTCCGCGGGCACCGGCAAGCTCGTCGCCCAGGCGCTCACCGGCCGCACCCCGGACCTCGACCTCAAGCCGTTCGCCCCCGACCGCTTCCCCACCCCCGACCACTTTCCCGGCACCGGGCCCGCGACGACCGAGGAGGGACCCCGATGACCCACCAGATGACCTTCCGCGGCGCGAGCGTCCCCGCCGAGCCGGGGCAGAGCGTCGGGGCCGCCCTGGTCGCGGCCGGCATCCTCGACTGGCGCACCACCCGCGGGGCCGGCCGGCCGCGCGGCCTGTTCTGCGGCATCGGCGTCTGCTTCGACTGCCTCATCACCGTCGACGGCGTCCCGGACCTGCGCGCCTGCCTGGTCCCGGCGCGCGACGGCATGCGCCTCGGCGACGACGCCCCGGCAGACGGTGAGCAGGGAGGTCGTCATGCGTGAGACGCACGACGTCGCCGTGGTCGGCGCGGGCCCCGCGGGGCTGGCCGCCGCCGTCGAGGCCGCCGAGGCCGGGCTGGACGTGGCCCTCGTGGACGGCGCCCGCCAGCCGGGCGGCCAGTTCTGGCGGCACTACGACGAACGCCACGCCCGCCCCGAGGACGCCGCCGGGCACCACGACTGGCCGGTCTTCACCCGGCTGCGCGACCGGCTGCGCACCCTGACCGCCGCCGGACGGGTCCGCTACCTGCCCGGCCACCAGGTCTGGCTGGCGACCCGCGACGGCGCGGGCACGTTCACGCTGCACACGACGCCCACCGTCCCCGAGGAGGGGGTGTCCGGCACGACGGTGACCGCCCGCGCGCTGATCCTGTGCCCCGGCGGCTACGACCGGCAGCTGCCCGTCCCCGGCTGGGACCTGCCCGGCGTGATGGCCGCCGGGGGAGTGCAGGCCCTGCTCAAGGGGCAGCGCACGCTCGCGGGCCGCCGCGCGGTCGTCGCCGGGACCGGGCCGTTCCTGCTGCCGGTCGCCACCGGCCTGGCCGCGGCCGGGGCCAGGGTGGCGGCGGTCGCCGAGGGCAACGCCACGCTCGGCTGGCTGCGCGACCTGCGCGGCGCCGCGTCCGTGCCGGCCAAGGGGCTGGAGGCGCTGCGGTACGCCGCGCTGATGGCCCGCCACCGCGTGCCGTACCGCACCGGGACCGTGGTCACCGAGATCCTGGGCGAGGACCGGGTCGAGGCCGTCCGGCTGGCCCGGCTCGGCCGCGACGGCCGCCCGGCCGGGCCGGCCCGTGAGATCCCCGCCGACCTCGTCGCGCTCGGCTGGGGGTTCACGCCGTCCCTCGAACTGCCGCTCATGCTCGGCGCCGACACCAGGAAGGACGTCGACGGCTCGCTCGTCGTGACCGTGGACGCCTTCCAGCGCACCGGCGTCCCCGGCCTGTACGTCGCGGGCGAGGCGACCGGCGTCGGCGGCGCGGTCCTGGCCCGGCAGGAGGGCCGGCTGAGCGCCCTGGCCCTGGCCCGTACGCTGGGCCGCCGGGCCGACCCGGCGCTCATGGGCCGGTTGCGCCGGTCGATCGCCCGCGGGCGGCGCTTCGCCGCGGCCATGCACCGGACCTACCCCGTACCGCGCGCCTGGACGTCCTGGCTGCGGGACGAGACGCTGGTCTGCCGCTGCGAGGAGGTCTCCTACGGCGACCTGCGCCGCGCCCACGACGACCTGGGCGCGGGCGACCCGCGCACGCTGAAGATGCTGGCCAGGCCGGGCATGGGCTGGTGCCAGGGACGGGTGTGCGGGTTCGCCACCGCCGGCGTCGCGGCCTGCCTGAGCCGCCGCGAGAGCACGGCCGGCGACCTGCGCCCGCTGTCCACCCGGAGCCTGGCGGCCCCGGTGTCCCTGGGCGAGCTGGCCGCGCTCGCCGACGAAGACCCTGACGCCCCAGCCGAAACCCCCGACGAAGACCCTGACGCTCCAGACGAAACCCCTGACGACGCCCCCGACGAAGACCACGAAAGAGGACGAGACCGTGAGTGACGTGCTGAGCGTCGACCCGCGTACCGGACAGGCCCGCGAGCGCGTCGCGGCGGAGTCGACGCCACGGGACGTGGACCGCGCCGTGCGCGCCGCTGCCGCCGCCGCCCCCGCCCTGGCCGACCGGTCCGTACGCGCCGACCTGCTGCGTACCGCCGCCGCGCTGCTGGAGGAGGGCGGCGAGGAGATCATCGCGACCGCCGACGCGGAGACCGCGCTCGGCCGCGTGCGCCTCACCGGCGAGCTGGCCCGCACCTGCTACCAGCTGCGGGCCTTCGCCGACGTGGCCGAGTCGGGCGCCTTCCTGGACGTGATCATCGACCACGCCGACCCGGCCGCCCGCCCGGCCCCCCGTCCCGACCTGCGGCGCTACAAGGTGCCGCTGGGCGTGGTCGCGGTGTTCGCGGCGAGCAACTTCCCGCTGGCCTTCAGCGTGCCGGGCGGCGACACCGCCAGCGCGCTGGCCGCCGGGTGCCCGGTCGTCGTCAAGGCGCATCCGGACCATCCGGCGACCAGCGTCCTGACCGCCCGCGCGCTGCGCGCCGCCGCGGAGAAGGCCGGTCTGCCGGCCGACGTCGTGGGTCTGGTCCATGGCTTCGCGGCGGGCCCGGAGCTGGTCCGGCACCCGCTGACCGCCGCCGTCGGCTTCACCGGCTCGGTACGCGGCGGGCGGGCGCTGCACGACCTGGCCGCCGCCCGTCCGCGGCCGATCCCGTTCCACGGCGAGCTGGGCAGCCTCAACCCGGTCGTGGTGACCGAGCGGGCCGCCGCGACCAGGGCGGCCGAGATCGGCGCGGGCCTGGCCGCCTCCTACACCCAGGGACTCGGCCAGTTCTGCGTCAAGCCGGGCCTGGTCCTGCTGCCCGCGGGCCCGGCGGGCGACGCGGTGCTCGACGCCGTGGTCACGGCCGCCGTGCCCGCCGGACCGCTGCTCGACCCGCGCATGCGGGCGGCCTTCCTGGACGGCGTGCGCTCCCGAGCCCAGCTTCCCGGGGTCACGCAGGCGCTGGCCGCGGGCGAGGACGACGCCGCGCCGCTGGCCGTCCGGCCGGGCGTGCTGACCGTGGCGGCCGAGCGGCTCGCGGACGGCGACGCCCACGCCGAGCTGCTGGAGGAGTGCTTCGGACCGGTCACCGTCGTGGCCCGGTACGGCTCGGAGTCCGAGCGGGACGCCGTGCTCGACGCGCTGCCCGGCAACCTCACCGCGACCGCGCACCTGGCGGCCGACGAGCGCGAGGGCGCGGCGGCCGGCCTGGTGGCCCGGCTGGCCGGGCTGGCCGGGCGGGTCGTCGTGGACGGCTGGCCCACGGGCGTGTCGGTCGCGCCCGCGATGCAGCACGGCGGGCCGTACCCGGCCTCGACCAGCACCTCGACCTCGGTCGGCGGCACCGCGATCGAGCGCTGGCTGCGCCCGGTGTGCTTCCAGGACACCCCCGACCCCCTCCTGCCGCCGGAGCTGCGCGAGGCCAATCCGCTCGGCGTCCCCCGGACGGTGGACGGAGTCGCCTGACGCTTTTATCTACACTTGTAGACGCTCTGGGGCTATATTGCTCGTGTGTCCACCACCGATGCCACGGTCGTGGCCGTCACCGGCGAGGTCCCAGCGGCCTCGCTGGGCGCGGTCCTGCCGCACGAGCACCTGCTGAGCGACTTCGCCCCGCCCGACGACACGCCCGAGTCCTGGGCGCGTACCGGCCGCACCCGTCCCACGGCGGCCGGCGCCCTGTGGCTCTACCGCGCGCCGCTGACGATGGACCTGCTCGGCGAGATCGGCATGGGCGCCGTCAACCGGGACGACCTGCTGCTCGGCGACGCGGGCCTGGCCGCCGCCGAGCTGGCCGCGTTCCGGGAGGCCGGCGGCGGCACGGTGGTGGACCTGACGACCGACGGGCTCGGCCGCGACCCGGCCGGGCTGCGCCGGCTCGCCGAGAAGACCGGCGTGACCGTCGTCATGGGCTGCGGCCGTCACCACCCCACCCGGACCGCCATCCCCGCCGCCCGGGACGCCGCCGCGCCGACCTCGGCCCGGGACGCCGCCGCGCCGGCCGAGGAGTTGACCGAGGAGCTGGTCCGCGACCTCACCGAGGGCGTGCGCGGGGTGCGGGCCGGCATCATCGGCGAGCTGGCCGCGCTCGACCCCGGCGTGCCCGCCGAGCGCGCGCTCCTGGTCGCCGCGGCCCGCGCGGCGGCGGCCACCGGCGCCGCCGTCTCGCTGGCCCGCAACGAGGACCCGGCCGTCCAGCAGCGCGTCCTCGACCTGCTCGCCGAGGAGGGCGCGGACCTCACGCGGGTGGCCGTCGGCCACTGCGACGCGCTCTCCCCGCGGCCCGACGACCTCGAACCGCTGCTCGGGCGCGGCGTCTTCGTGCAGTTCGACCAGCTCGGCAGGCTGCCCACCGCGCTCAGCGTCTCCGACGACCAGGACGTCGCCGCGGCCGTGCTCGAACTCGCCCGCCGCGGCCACGCCGGACGCCTCCTGCTGTCGCAGGGCGTACGGGCCAAGTCCCAGCTCCTCGCCTACGGCGGCGGCGGGTACGCCTTCGTCCTGCGGCAGTTCGTGCCGTACCTGAGGATGCTCGGAGCCGACGACGAGCTGATCGAGACCGTCACCGTGCGCAACCCGAGGCGGCTGCTCACGCTCCGGACCGAGGAGGCGGGCTCGTGAGCCGCTACCCCTTCCCCATCCCCGATCTGGCCGGGCAGGCGCTCACCGTCGCCGGCCCGGTGGACCCGGCGCTGCTCGGGCAGACGTCCATGCACGAGCACATCTTCATCGACCTGCGCAGGCCCGCCCGGTCCCGCCGGCCCGGCGAGGACGCGCCGGCGGCGGCCGAGCCGCTCACCCTGGCCAACCTCGCCCGCACCCGCCACGGCGGGCCGAACGCCGACAACGACCTGCTGGGCGACTTCGACGAGATGCTCGCCGAGACCCTCGCCTTCGCCCACAGCGGCGGGCGCACCATGGTCGAGGTCTCGCCCATCGGACTCGGCCGCGACCCCGAGGCGCTGCTGCGGCTGTCCCGGGCCACCGGGATGCACATCGTCATGGGCGGCGGCTGGTACACCCCGGCGTTCCACCCGGCCGACATGGACGAGCGCACCGTGGACGACCTGGCCGACGTCATCGTGCGCGACGTCGTGCTCGGGGCCGACGGCACCGGCGTGCGCGCGGGCGTCATCGGCGAGGTCGGCGCGGAGTCGGTGCCGCTGACCGGCGGCGAGCTCAAGAGCGTGCGGGCCGCCGGACGGGCCGCCCGCGTCACCGGCGCGCCGGTCACCTTCCATGTCGGCGGCGTCGGCGAGGAGAAGTTCCGGGTGCTCGACATCCTCCAGGAGGAGGGCGTCGCCCCCGGCAACGTCGTCCTGGGCCACTGCATGGACGTCCTGTCCGGCCCCGGGTTCGCCGAGCGGCTGCTGGCCCGCGGCGTCTTCGTCGAGTTCGACTTCCTGGCCGCGCCGGGCAGCCCGTGGGGGCACCTGGTCCTGGGCAGCGACCACAAGGTGCTGCGCGGCATCGCCGACCTGGTCGAGCGCGGGTACGCGGGCCAGATCGTGCTCGGCCACGACGTGTGCCAGAAGATCCAGCTCAAGCGGTACGGCGGCAAGGGCTACGACTACATCCCGCGGCACTTCCTGCCCGCCCTGCGCCGCCTCGGCGTCAGCCCCGAGGCCATCCACATGATCATGGTCGAGAACCCGGCACGGGCGCTCGCCTTCGCAGAACCGCAGTGACCAGGAGAACCATGCCCCCCACCCCCGTGCCTCCAACTCCCGCGCCCCCCGTCCCCGTGCCCTTCGACCCGGCGCTGGCCGTGGTCCTGGACGGCATGCCCCGGCCGGACGGCCCCGCCCCCACCCTGGAGACCATCCCGCTGATGCGCGCCGCCGGGGCGGCCATGCCCACGCCGCCGGTCGCCGAGGTGATCGGCGACCGCGAGATCGACGCCGAGGAGCTGCTCGTCCCCGGCCCGGCCGGCGCGCCGGACCTGGAGGTCACGGTGTTGCGCCCGCGCCGCCTGCGGGCCCCGGTCCCCGGGCTGTACAACATCCACGGCGGCGGCATGATCACCGGCCATCGGGCCATGGACACGCCGCGCCTGGTCGCGCTCGTCGAGGAGCTGGGCGTCGTCGCCGTCAACGTCGAGTACCGCCTGGCCCCCGAGCACCCCCACCCGGCGCCGGTCGAGGACTGCTACGCCGGGCTGGCCTGGATGTCGCGGCACGCCGCCGAGCTCGGCGTGGATCCCGGGCGCGTGGTGGTCATGGGCGGCAGCGCCGGCGGCGGCCTGGCGGCCGGGGTCGCCCTGCTGGCCCGCGACCGGGGCGGCCCGCGCCTGGCCGGCCAGCTCCTGCTGTGCCCGATGCTGGACGACCGCAACACCACCGTCTCCAGCCACCAGTACGACGGCCTCGGCACCTGGCCGCGCGCCCTTAACGTGCTGGGCTGGCGGGCACTGCTCGGCGAGCGGGCCGGCGACCCGGACGCCGACGTGCCCTGTCACGCGGCCCCGGCGCGGGCGGCCGACCTGTCGGGGCTGCCGCCCGCGTTCGTCGAAGCGGGGGCCGCCGAGCTGTTCCGTGACGAGGACGTCGCGTACGCCACGCGGATCTGGGCGGCCGGCGGGCAGGCCGAGCTGCACATCTGGAACGGCGCCTTCCACGGGTTCGACATCTTCGCGCCGGACCACGAGATCACCCGCGCCGCCCTCGCCACCCGCCTCTCCTGGCTCCACCGCATCCTCACCCCCTGACCCCACACCGTCCCCCGCGTCGTGCGGAAGGCGTCCGGGGTGGTGGGGGGAGGGTGAGGTGCCCACGGCCCTCCGATCCGGCAGACGGGTCAGATGCCCAGGGTGCGTTGCAGCCAGGAGTGTTTGGCTTCCTGGGCGGCGCGGGAGACGCGGGCGCCTGGGGTGCCGGTGAAGCCGTGGTGGCCGCCGGCCCACACGTGCAGTTCCGCCTGGCCGCCGGTCGCCCAGATGCGGCCGGCGAACTCGACCGCCTCGTCCCGGAACACCTCGGCCGCCCCGACCTCGACGAAGACCGGCGGCAGCCCCGACAGGTCGGCCGCCCGCGCCGGGACTTCGTGCGGCAGCACGTCCGGGCCGCCGCGCCGGTCGCCGAGCAGGGCGGTCCAGGCGGTGTCGTTGTTGTTGCGGTCCCAGGCGCCGATGCCGTCGTACTGGAGGCTCGACACGGTCGAGTTCCGGTCGTCGATCATGGGCGCGCCGACGTAGAGCCCGGCGGCGGCGGGGCCGTTCCGGTCGCGGGCCATGATGCCGACGGACGCGGTGAGCCCGCCGCCCGCGCTGAAGCCGGACACGAGCAGCCGCCCCGGGTCGAACCCCAGCTCCTCGGCGTGTCCGGCGGTCCAGACGAAGCCCGCGTAGCAGTCCTCGGCCGCCGCCGGGGCCGGGTTCTCCGGGGCGAGCCGGTACTCGACCGTCACCCCGACCATGCCGTGCTCCAGGGTCGCCTGGATCAGGCCCTCGATGCCGAAGAAGCGGGTGCCGAGGATCATCCCGCCGCCGTGGATCTCGTACACGGCCGCGGCGCCGGGCGCGGGGCCGCCCTTGGGACGGACGACCGTGAGCGTGACGTCGGGGGCGCCCTCGGGGCCGGGCACGTCCACGTCCCACCACTCGACGGGACGGCCGGCGACGATCGTCTCCATGGGCGGGATGAGCTCGGCGAAGATCTCGCGGTTGCGCTGGATGGTGTCCGCGCGCAGCGGAACGCTCTCGACCGCCGCCAGGAACGCCGCGAGACCTTCCGCCAGCTCAGGGTCGTAGGGAACGGGGACGTAGCTCATCGTGCCGCCTCTCGGAGCCGAACGGACGGCTTAAAGTCTACGAGCGTAGAAGCGGTCTGTCCTGATATACACGGGTACGCGATCAGTCCGACCATGCCCCCAAGGAGAAGACCATGGTGAAGAGACTCCTCGAAGCGACCCCGTTACGCGCGGGGGTCGTCGCCGCCGTCGCGCTGACCGGCACACTGCTGACCTCCGCCCCGGCCGACGCCGCCACGGCGGGCCTGCAGGCCGCGGCCGTCCAGACCTCCTCGGCCGTCCAGGAGGCGGCCTCCCGCCCGGCCAACGGCCGGATCGTCTACGACCGTCTCAGCGGCGGCCGCGGCGTACTCAAGATCAAGAACGGCACGTCGAAGGACGGCGTCGTCACCATCGTCAAGGGCCGGACCAAGGCGATCAGCGTCTACGTCCGCGCGCGGTCCACGGCCCGCATCCGGGACGTCCGGGACGGCACGTACCGCATCTTCTTCACCACCGGCTACCGGTTCAGCGTGTCGAAGGGCCGCTTCACCAGGGGTGCGACGTACCAGAAGTTCAACGACCGGCTGCGCTTCCGCACGACCTCGACGCAGTACACCATCTGGACGCTGACCCTGAACCCGATCAAGGGCGGCAACGCCCGCACCAGCCCCGTGAACCCCAAGGACTTCCCCTGATCGGGGCCTGAGCGGGCGCGCCTCCCGGTCAGTCCTTGCCGGAGCCGCCGAACCCACCGAAAAAGCTGAGAACGCGGTCGACCTGGACGTACATCCGGGGCGGCAGGTGCGGCAGCACCCGGGAGTGCCGCTGGCCGAGCAGCGCGATGAACTCGACCGGCGAGAGGTCGATGTAGCGCGTCAGGCTCTCGTACCACTGGGCGCTGAGGCGGGCCGACTTCTGGTGCGGGCGGATCGCCTTGCGGCGTTCGCGGTCGTAGCGGGCGAGGGCGGCCGGGAGCTCCGGCTCCTGGTTCAGCGCGTTGACCAGGAAGGCGGCGTCCCCGAAGGCCAGGGCGGTGCCCGCGCCGATGGAGTAGTGGGTG
Organism: Nonomuraea sp. NPDC049655; assembly: GCF_044465465.1. NCBI lineage: Bacteria > Bacillati > Actinomycetota > Actinomycetes > Streptosporangiales > Streptosporangiaceae > Nonomuraea > Nonomuraea sp. NPDC049655. The sequence goes on along the minus strand of NZ_JBITLS010000020.1, from coordinate 18,665 downwards.
GTGTGCGCGGCGTCCCCGAGCAGGACGAGGTCGTCGTGGTACCACGTGCGGTTGGTCAGCGTGCGGAAGTTCAGCCAGTACGCGCTGCCGTCAGTGTGCGCCCGTCCGATCAGCGGATGGCCGTCCAGGACGTCGGCGAAGATCTTCTCCAGCAGCGCCAGGCCGTCGGCCGCGGCGGCCTGGTCGAGGCCGAGCCCCTTCCAGGTCTCGGGGGAGCACTCGACGACGCACGTGCTGTGGTCTCCGCTGTAGACGTAGCAGTAGCACCAGATCCAGCCGTGCGGGGTCTCGGAGAAGGCGAAGGTGAAGGCGTCGAAGACCTTCGTGGTGCCGAGCCAGATGTAGTGGTTGCGGCCGACCGCGATCTCGGTGCCGAAATGCTCGGCGTGCGGCTCGCGCAGCGTGCTGTTGATGCCGTCACCGGCCACGACCAGGTCGGCGTCGAGCTCCTCCCGGGAGGCGATCTCGCGGCCGTGCTCGACGTGCACGCCCAGGGAGCGGGCGCGGTCGGCCAGGATGTCGAGCAGGCGGTGGCGGCAGATGCCGAAGCCCTCGTCGGACTCGGTGAGCGTCACCGTCGCGCGGTCCTGGATGTGGGTGACCCAGCTGTCCCAGCGGATCGAGTTCTCCCTGATGACGTCCGCCGACTCCGGGTCGGCGGCGCGCAGGTTCTTGAGCAGGTCGTCCCAGTAGGTCACGCCCCAGCCGTAGGTGGTCCCGGCCGGGTTGCGCTCGTAGACGGCGACCTCGTGGGACGGGTCGACCCGCTTCATCAGGATCGAGAAGTACAGGTTGGCGGGCCCACCGCCGACGCAGGCGACCTTCACACTAGCTCCCCTAGCGACAGAAAGTAATCAATTCAACACAGAGAGTATCAGAGGGTCTGTGCCGGGGGAGAAGGCGCGCCCGCCGGACGGTCAGGCCGCCGCCCGCGCCGTACCGCGCAGGCCGAGGGTGAGGCTGCCGGCCAGCAGCACGACGCCGGACAGCACCCCGCTGACGACCGGCACCCACGCCACCGCGGGCGTGGCGGCCAGGACGAGCCCGCCGGCGCCGAGCAGCGTGAGCGCGACGCCCGGCACGGCGATGCTCCAGTCCTTCCAGATCGGCGCCAGCGCGACGAAGTGCACGCCCACCACGAAGGCCACCCACGCCACGTTCCCCTCCTCGGGCCGCCCGAGCGCGGCCAGCACCCGCAGCCCGCCGAACAGCAGGACCGCCTCGGCCACGACCACGGCCAGGTAGCCGGGCCCGAACATGCCCCGCCGACCGGCCGCGGCGGGACGTTCCGCGCGCACGGCACGGAACCACATCGCCAGCACGCCCGCCGCCGCCAGGCACGCGGCGGCCCGCAGCAGGTTCGCGGTCACGGAGCCGAGCGGGCCGTGCGCGTTGACGACGACGAACACCGCGCCGAACACCGCGCCGACCAGCAATCCAGTCATTTTCTGCATGACGTCCATCGAAGCGCCCGCCGCGGCCCGCCCGCACGGGTGCTGGGACGAGAACGAGGTAGCCCTGGCCCTACCTCGCCACGCCGCGCAGGTAGGCCAGCACCGCCAGCACCCGCCGGTTGGCGTCGTCGGTCGCGGGCAGGCCGAGCTTGGCGAACACGGAGGCCACGTGCTTGCCGACGGCCGCCTCCGTGATCGACAGGGCGCGGGCCACGGCGCTGTTGGAACGGCCCTCCGCGATCAGCGCCAGCACCTCCCGCTCGCGGGGCGAGAGCCGGTGGGCCGGCTCGGTGACCTCCCTGGCCCGCGCCCACGACAGCTCGAACAGGTCGATGAGGGTGGCGATCAGCCCCTGCTGCCTGATCATCAGCGCGCCCGGCGTGTAGGCGATCGGGGTGATCCGGACGAACGCCACGGACCGGTCGAAGATGAGGAGCTGCTGGATGGGTTCGTCGATGACCCGGTGCAGGTCGCCGGCGGCGTGCAGCTCCTGGATGCGGGCCGCCTTGCGCGGGTCGTCCAGCACGCTCGAATGGACGATCGTGCGCATCGACAGGCCCTCCCGCAGGGCGTCCAGCACGGTACGCCGGCTGCGCTGCTCGTCGCGGCCCTGCTCGCGCGAGCCCACCGGGTGCATGGCCCGCAGCTCGGCCGACGACCGGGTGGCGCGCAGGATCTGCCGGCGGACGAGCTCGGGGTCCTCCAGCCGCTCGACGTCGACGGGGATGCCGCGCAGCTCGCCGACCACCTCTTCCAGGCGGCGGGCGAGGTGGTCAAGCGACTGGCTCTCGGTCACGCTCCTCCTCCGCACGCGCACCCCATTCTCCCCGCCCCGCGAAGGGATGCCCAAATCGGCGAAGGGGCGCCGTCCGGCTGGACGGCGCCCCGGTTCGCGGGACCGCTGGGCGGCGGTGATCAGGCGATGATCAGTCGCGCGGGTCCCAGCCGTCGGTGTCCACGTCCAGGTCCAGCTCGTCGGCGATGTCGCCCCAGTCGGCGAACTTGAAGTTGGTGTTCTCCCGGTCCGCCGTGGCCGGCGTGTTCACGCCGTCGTGGGCGATGAACATGCCCTCGTCGAACTCGCCCAGCGGCACGTTGAGCACGGTCGAGCCGTCGCTCACCTCCGAGCCGTCGATGCCGTTCGCCTCGCCGATCCGGAACTGGCCGAGGTAGGCGTTGGAGCCCTCCCTGCGGTAGACGGCGAAGGTGTTGTCGCCCTGGCTGGAGGCCAGCAGGTAGCCCTTGCCGTCCTCGCGGTAGTAGATGGTCAGGCCCTCGGCGTCCGCGGTGAGGTGCGTGCCGCCGTAGCCGGGGTCGGCGCCGGGGGTGCACTCCTCGGTCGCGGGGTCGTAGGTGCCCGGGACGCCGTACTCGCGGACCTTGTCCACCAGGACGGGCGTGCCGGTGAGGTCGGCGCGCATCCGCCAGATGCCGACGTCCTCCTGGGCGGCGTAGAGGACGTCCCGCTCCTGGTCCACGACCATGCCCTCGACCTGCGCCTGCTCGTCCGGCTCAAGGCAGGGGGACCAGGTCTGGCCGTTCGGCAGGGTGAAGGAGCCCGGCAGGGTCAGCGTCCGCACGAGCTGGTAGCCGATCTTGCCGCCCGGCTTGGCGAGCAGCTTGACCAGGCCGACCGAGGTCTTGTGCCGGCGGCTGACCAGCGCGTACGTGCCGGTGGAGTCCTTCCAGGCGGTCAGGCCGTAGGCCGTCTCGGCGTCGTTGACCTGCTGCTGCGTCGTGTTGAACACGAACGGCGCGGCCGGGTCGGTCACGTCGGTGAGGTGGCCGTGCGAGATGGCGTAGATGCGCAGCATGTCCCGGCCGCGGTCGGAGACGATCGCCAGGTCCCTGCCGCCGAAGCCGTAGGCGACATCGACGTTGTTGAAGCGGCCCGCCTCGTCGTCAGGTCCGGGGGCGGCGGGCGCCGGCAGGTGCTGGAGCTGCTGCCCGTCGAGGTCGTAGACGTACAGGCCGCCCTTCTTGGCGGTGGCGATCACCACGCTGTCCTCGGAGTCGGACGGGTCGACCCAGATCGCCGGGTCGTCGCCGTTGGCGTCGCCGCCGGCCTCGTCGTCGTAGAGGGAGGGGGTCTCGACGTCGGGGTACACGGTCGCCACGCCGGCACCGGCCGCGGGTACGGCGATCCCGCCCAACACGGTCAACATCAGGGCTGCCAGGGAGAGCCTGGACAGGGGACGCATTGCGCCTCCTCGTTCGGGGTGTTGATGTTGCCCCAAAACGTAACGACCAGTTAACAAGAAATCAATAGGTCGTCCTTATGTCAGGACATTAGGTGTTGCACGGATGCCAGGGCATGCCGACGCGCCCGGCCGGGGATCCTCCCGGCCGGGCGGTGCGACGGTGCGCGCTAGCTGCGGTTGACGCGCCAGAAGTCCGACATGGCCTGGCGGTTCTGCAGGTCGCCGAGCAGGCCTTTGGGGTCGGTGTGGAAGAGCTGGCCCTGCCAGTCCGACAGGCCGGGCGGGGTGACCATCGGCTTGACCGTGCTGTTGCCCGAGACGCCGCCCTCGCCGATCTCGTGCTTGACGCCTTCCTCGGTCATGATGAAGTGCACGAACAGCTTGGCCGCGTTGGGGTGCTTGCTCTTGGTGGCGATCGCCGCGTACTTGGGGTAGCTGAAGCCGGTGAAGGGGGTCATCCCCTCGCAGGCGGCCTGGTGGTAGCCCTTGTCCTCGTTGTTGCGGAACTTCGAGATCGACATGAAGCCGATCTTCTTGTCCGTGGCGGCCGGCGCGCCCACGGCGGCGGAGATGTCCTCGTCGGAGCCGGTCAGCACCGGCTTGTTGAGCGACAGGCGCTTGATCCACTCCTGTGCGGCGCTCTTCTCCTCGGTCTTCAGCGGCTTGCCGTACTTGGCCTGGTAGGCCTGTTCGAGCGCCTGGTTGCCGTACGCGTCGAGCTGGGTGAAGAACGACAGCACGGTCGGCTTGCCCAGCGGGTCCTGCATCACCAGCTTGCCGGACCACTCCGGATCGGTCAGGTCCCAGACGTTCTTCACCGGGCAGCCGCCGGGGGAGAGCTTGGTGTTGTAGCCGAAGACCGTCGCCTTGGAGAGGGCGAGCAGCGGGTTCTGGTTCTCGGCGGGGATCTGGTCCTTCAGGTCGCCGGGGATCCACGTCTGGGTGACGCCCTGCGGCGCGAGCTGGCCGACCAGGACGCCGCCGTCCTCGTACATGGCCGCGTCGATGGTGACGTTGTCGGCGGCGTGCTCCCTGGTCATCTTCTCGGCCGTCTGCGGGGTGTCCGACTTCACCCCCTCCATGGCGATGCCGTACTTCGCGGTGAACGCCTTGGCCACTTCCTCGATGTCGCCGCTGGAGTCGTAGACCAGGACGCTGCCTTCCTTCTTCGCCGCGGCGACCAGCGCCTCCAGGTCGAAGTTCGCATCGAGCGACGGGCCGGGCAGCGCCTTGGCCGTCGCCGCCGCCGACGGTCCTCCGCCTGCGGTGGAGGGCGCGCACGCCACGGCGGCGGACGCCAGCAACGCCATGGAGATGATCTTCCCGGTACGCCTCATGATGGCGTCACTCCTCTTGCCTCTCGGATTCGCAAGGCGCCGCGCCAGCCCCGACCGGCGCCATTGTGTGCTCACGATGAACGTCACGTGAATAATTTGTCAAGACATTCTTACGTGGAGATCCCGCCATGGCCTGCCCCCCCAGCTACGACAGTTCATCCTTATGTCAGGACAAAGTCTTGACGGTTCATCTCCTGTTCATCTAGAACTGGAGGCCCCCCTGGATGAGGAGCGATCATGCGTGTGGGTCTGCTGGGCCTTGGACGTATAGGCATGTTCCATGCCACCACCCTGTCCGCCTTGGTTGACGAGCTCGTCGTGTCCGACGTGGACACGGCGAGGGCGGAGGAGGTGGCCCGGCGGCTCGGCGCCCGGACCGGCGATCCCTTCGACGCGGACGCGGTGGTGCTCGCGACGCCGACCTCCGCCCACGCCGAGGGCCTGCTGAGGGCGTGCGAGCGCGGAGTGCCGGCGTTCTGCGAGAAGCCGGCCGCGCCGACCGTCAAGGAGACGCTGCGGGTGGCCGAGGCCGTCGAACGGGCCGGGATCGGCGTGCACATCGGCTTCCAGCGCCGCTTCGACGCCGGCTACCGGGCCGCCCGCGAGGCGCTGCTGGCGGGCGAGCTCGGCGAGTTGCACCGCGTGCACATGCTGACCGGCGACCCGGCGCCGCCGCCCGCCGAGTACGTCGCCCAGTCCGGCGGCATCTTCCGCGACTGCCACATCCACGACTTCGACATCCTGCGCTGGGTCACCGGCCGCGAGGCGGACGTCGTCCAGGCGGTCGGCGCCAACCGCGGCGATCCGTACTTCGCCGCCGCCGAGGACGTGGACAACAGCGCCGCCCTGATCGTCATGGACGACGGCACGCTGGTCACCCTGCAGGGCTCCCGTTACAACGGCGCCGGCTACGACGTGCGCATGGAGCTGGCCGGCACGCTCGGCACCCGCGCCGTCGGGCTCGGCGACCGCACCCCGCTGCGCTCGGCCGAGGGCCTGAACCCGGACGGGCCGCCGTGGCCGGACTTCCAGACCAGGTTCGAGGACGCCTACGTCGCCGAGATGGGCGCGTTCCTGTCGATGGCCAGGGGCGAGAGCGAGAGCCCCTGCACCGTCCGCGACGCCCTGGCCGCCCTCTACCTGGCCGAGGCCGCCGACCTGGCGCGCCGCGAGGGCCGTCCGGTGCGCGTGCTGGAGGTGGCCAAGTGAGGATCGCCGCCGCACCCATCTCCTGGGGCGTGTGCGAGGTGCCCGGATGGGGACACCAGCTCACCGCCGACCGCGTGCTCGCCGAGATGGCCGAGCTGGGCCTGACCGCCACCGAGCTGGGCCCCGACGGGTTCCTGCCCGCCGACCAGGACCTGCTCGGCCGGTACGGGCTGCGCGCCGTGGGCGGATTCGTCCCCGCGGTCCTGCACGACCCCGCCCACGACCCGCTGCCCGCCCTCCGCGCCACCTGGGCCGCCTTCGACCCGGACGTGGTCGTCGTGCTGGCCGCCGCCACCGGCGCCGACGGCTACGACGCCCGTCCCGAGCTGGACGACACCGGCTGGCGCACCCTGCTCGGCAACCTCGACCGCGCCTTCCACGAGGCCAAGGGCGACGGCCGCGCGCTCACCCTGCACCCCCACGTCGGCACCATGGTCGAGACCGGCCAGGAGGTGGACCGGGTGCTCGGCGGCAGCGCCGTCCCGCTCTGCCTGGACACCGGCCACCTGCTCATCGGCGGCGGCGACCCGCTGGAGCTGGTCACCCGCGTCCCCGAGCGGATCGCCCACGTGCACCTGAAGGACGTCGACGCCGCGCTCGCCGCCCGCGTCCGGGCCGGTGAGCTGACCTACACCGACGCCGTCCGCGCCGGGATCTACCGCCGGCTCGGCCGCGGCGACGTGGACGTCCGGGGCATCGTCGAACGCCTGACCGCCGCCGGCTACGACGGCTGGTACGTCATGGAGCAGGACGTCGTCCTCGACGCCGAACCCCCGGCGGGCGCCGGCCCGGCCAACGACGTGCGGGCGGGCGTGGCGTTCCTGCGGGGCCTGGCGTGAGCGCCCTCGACGTGCTGACGATGGGCCGGGTCGGCGTGGACGTCTACCCGCTCCAGACCGGCGTGTCGCTGCGGCACGTGGAGACGTTCGGCAAGTACCTGGGCGGCAGCCCCACCAACGTGGCCGTGGCCGCCGCCCGCCTGGGCCACTCCAGCGCGGTGATCACGCGGACCGGCGACGACCCGTTCGGCGCGTTCGTCCGCGACGCGCTGCGCTCCTACGGCGTGGACGACCGCCTGGTCGGCGCCGTGCCCGGCCGGCCGACGCCGGTCACGTTCTGCGAGATCAGGCCGCCGGACGACTTCCCGCTCTACTTCTACCGCCAGGACGCGCCCGACCTGGAGATCGCGCCCGGCGACCTCGACCTGGCGGCCGTCACCGGGGCGCGGCTGTTCTGGGCCACCGTGACCGGCCTGTCGGCCGAGCCGTCCCACGCCGCCCACCTGGCCGCCTGGCAGGCCCGCGGGCGCGCCCGGCACACCGTGCTCGACCTGGACTACCGGCCCATGTTCTGGGCCGACGCGGCCACCGCCCGCGAGCGGGTGCGGCAGGCGCTCGCGCACGTCACCGTCGCGGCCGGCAACCTCGACGAGGTCGAGGTGGCCACCGGCACCCGCGACCCGCGCGCGGCCGGCGAGACCCTGCTGGAGCTGGGTGTCGAGCTGGCCATCGTCAAACAGGGCGCGGACGGCGTGCTCGGCATGACCGCCACGGAGACCGTACGGGTGCCGCCCGTCCCGGTCGAGGTGGTCAACGGGCTCGGCGCCGGCGACGCCTTCGGCGGCGCGCTCTGTCACGGCCTGCTCGAAGGCTGGCCGCTCGAACGCACCCTGCGCTTCGCCAACGCCGCGGGCGCGATCGTCGCCGGACGCCTGGCCTGCGCGCCCGCGATGCCCACGGCGGACGAGGTCGAGGCCGTCCTGTCCGCCACCCTCTCGGAAGGAGCCGTCACGCATGCGTGAGCAGGACTACCGCCGGCTGCTCGACCAGCGCGCCTGGCAGCCGGAGCGCGTCGCCGAGGCGGCGGCCGCCCGCCGGCGCCGGCCCCTCAGGAATGGCAGGGAGCAGCTGCTCATCATCGCCGCCGACCATCCGGCCCGCGGCGCCCTCGGCGTGGCCGGCCACCCGATGGCCATGCGCAGCCGCGCCGACCTGCTCGACCGGCTCATGACCGCCCTGGCCAGGCCCGGCGTGGACGGCCTGCTGGCCACCCCCGACATCGTCGAGGACCTGCTGCTGCTCGGCGCGCTCGACGACAAGATCGTCATCGGCTCGATGAACCGCGGCGGCGTGCACGGCTCGGTGTTCGAGTTCGACGATCGCTTCACCGCCTACGACGCCCCCACCATCGCCGCGATGGGCCTGGACGGCGGCAAGATGTTGTGCCGGATCGCGCTGGAGGACAGCGCCACCGCCGCCACCCTGGCCAGCTGCGGCCAGGCCGTCACCGACCTGGCCAGGCACGGCCTGATGGCGATGGTCGAGCCGTTCTGGTCCAGGCGGCAGGACGGCGTGGTGCGGCACGACCTGTCGCCCGAGGCCGTGATCCACGCCATCAGCGTCGGCCAGGGCCTCGGCGCGACCTCCGCCCGCACCTGGCTGAAGATCCCGGTCGTGCCGGAGATGGAACGCGTCGTGGAATCCACCACCCTGCCCGTGCTGCTGCTGGGCGGCGACTCCGGCCAGGACGCCGGCGAGATGTACGACTCCTGGCGCAAGGCGCTGCGCCTGCCCGGCGTCCGCGGCCTGGTGGTCGGCCGGGCGCTGCTCTACCCGCCGGACGGGGACGTGGGCGCCGCCGTGGACACCGCGCTCGGCCTGCTGGAGGGCGGCGTGCCCGACCTCGTGCAAGGAGGTGCCTCATGAGGCTGACCACGGCTCAGGCGCTGACCCGCTTCCTGGCCGCCCAGTGGTCGGAGCGCGACGGCGTCGAGCAGCGGCTGATCGCCGGCGTGCTCGGGATCTTCGGCCATGGCAACGTCGCGGGCGTCGGCCAGGCGCTGGCCGAGCAGGGCGCGGGCACGGGCGACGCGCTGCCGTACTACCTGGCCCGCAACGAGCAGGCCATGGTGCACACGGCCGTCGGCTACGCCCGCACCCGCGCGCGGCTGTCCACCTTCGCCTGCACGACGTCCATCGGGCCCGGCGCCACCAACCTGGTCACCGGCGCGGCGCTGGCCACCATCAACCGGGTGCCGGTGCTGCTGCTGCCCGGCGACGTCTTCGCCACCCGCGCCCCCGGCACGGTGCTGCAGGAGCTGGAGGACCCCCGGTCCTACGACGTGTCGGTCAACGACTCGCTGCGCCCGGTGTCGCGCTTCTTCGACCGGATCAACCGGCCCGAGCAGCTCCCGGCCGCGCTGCTGGCGGCGATGCGGGTGCTCACCGACCCCGCCGAGACGGGCGCGGTCACGCTCGCGCTGCCCCAGGACGTGCAGGCCGAGGCCTACGACTGGCCCGAGGAGCTGTTCGCCCGGCGGGTCTGGCACGTTCCCCGCCCGGTCCCGGAGCCGGCCGCGCTGGCCAGGGCGAAGGAGCTGCTGCGCGGCTCCCGCAGGCCGCTGATCGTGGCCGGCGGCGGCGTCAGGTACAGCGGGGCGTGGGCCGAGCTGACCCGCTTCGCCGAGAACCACGGCGTGCCGGTGGGCGAGACGCAGGCGGGCAAGGGCGCGCTGCCGTACGACCATCCCTGCGCGGCCGGCGCGATCGGCCACACCGGCACCGACGCGGCCAACACCCTGGCCCGCGAGGCCGACCTGGTCATCGGCGTCGGCACCCGCTACACCGACTTCACCACCGCCTCCAGGACGCTGTTCGGGCAGGCCGCCTTCCTCAACGTCAACGTCACCGCCTTCGACGCGGCCAAGAACGCGGGCGCCACGCTCGTCGCCGACGCCCGCGAGGCCCTGCGCGCCCTCGACGACGTGGACTGGCGGGCCGACCCCGAATGGACCCACCGGGCCGCCGCCCTGGCCGCCGCCTGGCAGTCGGAGATCGGCCACACCTACGCGGGCGCCGAGCTCACCCAGCCCGTCCTGCTCGGCATCCTCAACGGGGTCGCCGAAGGCGGCGTGGTGGTCAACGCGGCCGGCTCCATGCCGGGCGACCTGCACCGCCTCTGGCGGCCCGCCGACCCCGAGCAGTACCACGTCGAGTACGGCTACTCGTGCATGGGCTACGAGATCGCCGGCGGCCTCGGGGTGAAGCTGGCCGCGCCGGAACGCGAGGTGTTCGTGCTGGTCGGCGACGGGTCGTACCTGATGATGGCGCAGGAGATCGCGACCGCCGTGCAGGAGCGGATCAAGCTGGTGATCGTCCTGGTGGACAACCGGGGCTTCGCCTCCATCGGCAACCTCAGCGAGTCGGTGGGCGCCCGGCGGCTCGGCACCGCGTACCGCACCCGCGGCCCCGGAGGCGAGCTGGACGGCGACCCCCTGCCGGTGGATCTCGCCGCCAACGCCGCCAGCCTGGGCGCCGACGTGCTGCGCGCCGACGGCCCCGAGTCGCTGCGGGCCGCCCTGGTCAAGGCCAGGGAGTCGGCCAGGACCACCGTCGTGTACGTCGAACCCGTCCCCGGCGGCGGCCCCGGCGCGCAGGCCTGGTGGGACGTGCCGGTCGCGCAGGTGTCCGGCCTGCCCGAGGTCAGGGCCGCGCGCGAGCGCTACGACGAGGCCAAGCGCGACCAGCGGCTCTACCTCTGATGGGCTGGACGCTGGCCTTCGCCGCGGTGGCCGTCCTGTTCGTGCTGATCAGCGGGGCCAACGACGGCGCCACGCTGATCGGCCTCGGCCTGCGCTTCCCGCGCACGCCCGGCTGGCTGGCCGCCGCGCTGCTGGTGGCGGTCCTGTTCGCCGGGCCGTACGTGCTGGGCGTCGCGGTCGCGCGGACCTTCACCGAAGGGCTCGCGGGGCTCGACTCGGGCAGCGGCGCGGCCGTGTTCCTGGCCGGCGTGGTGATCGCCGTCGTGGTGGTGGCGGCGCTGACCGGCAGAGGACTGCCCACCAGCCTGACGCTGGCGGTGATCGGCGGCATCGCGGGCGCCGGGCTCGGCGCCGGGCTGCCGGTGGCCTGGCCGAGCCTGATCACCGTGCTGGCGATCGGGGCGTGCGCGCCGCTGGTCGGGCTGGCGCTCGGCTACCTGCTGGGGACCGCGTCCCGGCGGGTGCCGTCCTCGCGCCGGATGCCGGGACTGGTGCTGGCCGCCCACCTGGTGGCGTACGCGGCCCAGTGCCTGGCCTACGCCGTCAACGACGGCCAGAAGATGATCGCCGTGGTGAGCGTCGCCGTGGACGTCGGCCGCAACGGGCTCGGCCGGGTCGGGCCCGTCCAGCTCTCGCCGGGGTGGATGGCCGTGCTGGTGGCGCTGTTCCTGGCCGGGGCGCTGACCACGCTGCCCCGGGTGGGCGGGCGGGTCGGCCGCGGCCTGGTCATCACCCGGCCGCTGCACGTGCTGTCGGCCGAGACGGCGGCCACCGGCGCCGTCCTCGGCAGCTCGGCCCTGGGCAGCCCGGTGAGCATGACCCAGTCCGTGACCGCCGGGGTCGTCGGCGTGGTGGCAAGCGAAGGAAGCAGGAGGGTGCGATGGCAAGGAGTGCTGAACATGGGTACGGCGTGGCTGGTCACGCTGCCGTCGTCCATGGCCCTGGGCGCCCTGGCCGGGCTCGGCCTGAGGCTGCTGTGAGCGGCGGACGGCCCCGCCGGCTCGCCCGCGCCTGGGACGAGCTGCGCGGCCGGTCCGGACGGCGGGTGATCGACCTCATCCGCGGCCAGGTGGCCGTCGCCAGGGAGGGCGCCGTGCTGGCCCGCTCGGCCGCCTCGGGCACGACCGGCCAGGCCGCCGCCCGCGCCCGCATGGCCGAGGTCGAGCACGAGGGCGACGCCGCCCGCGCCGAGCTCGTCCGGACGCTGAAACGGGTGCTGGCCACCCCCATCGACAGGGAGGACCTGTTCCGGCTCTCCCGCTCGATCGACGACGTGCTGGACCAGTTACGCGACTTCGTCCGCGAGGCCGACCTGTTCGGGCCCGCCGACCTCACCTTCGCCGCCGAGCCGCTGGGCGCCGTCATCGACGGCCTGGACCAGCTCGAACAGGCCCTGCTGAAGATCACCGGCGATCCCGGCTCGGTCACCGTGGCCGTGCTCGCCACCCGCAAGTCCCGCAGCCGCGTCCGCCAGCTCCACCAGGCCCGGCTCACCGAGCTGTTCGCCGGCCCGCTGGACATGGACACCCTGCGCGAACGCGAGCTGCTCTCCCGCCTGGACGCCGTGGGCCGCCGGCTCGGCGAGGCCGCCGACGCCCTCGCTGACGCCATGCTCAAACGAAGCCACTGAAAACCCCCCGAAGGAAGACCATGGCTGTTCTGACCAAGACGGAGCCGCCGCCTCGCCCGCCGAGACGGCGCCGACTCCGCTACCGCCTGCAGGTCCTGCGGCACGACCCGACCGCCGCGCTCGGCCTGATCCTCGTCGTCCTGCTCGCCTACCTCGTCGTCGCCCCCCTGATCGCGGTCCTGTCGGACGCCTTCCGCCTCCAGTTCGGCGACGAGCTGCACGCCGGCCAGCAGCCGGGCGAGTGGACCGGCTACTACCTGTGGCGGGTCTTCCGCTCCCAGATCAGCGGCCTGCTGTTCTGGGGCCCGCTGGTCAACACGCTGGTCGTCGCGGTCGGCACCGTGCTGTTCGCGCTGCTGCTCGGCGGCGGGATGGCCTGGCTGGTGACCCGGACCAACGTGCCCGGCCGCAAGTGGCTGGCGGGGGCGCTGGTGGTGCCGTACATGCTGCCGTCGTGGACGTTCTCGCTGGCCTGGCTGACGCTGTTCAAGAACGAGCGGGCCGGCGGCCAGGTGGGCTTCCTGGAGTCGGCCGGCGTGCGCACCCCCGACTGGCTGGCCTACGGCCCGCTGCCGATCATCGTCACGCTCGGGCTGCACTACTACCCGTTCGTGCTGCTGCTGGTCGGCAACGCGCTGCGCCGGATCGACGTCCAGCTGGAGGACTCGGCCCGGATCCTCGGGGCGCCGCGGCGCGTCGTCGTGCGGCGGATCGTGGTGCCGCTGATGCTGCCCGCGCTCTCCTCGGCCGTGCTGCTCGTGGTCGGGCGGGTGCTCGGCACGTTCGGCACCCCGTACGTGCTCGGCCTGCCCGCCGACTACCAGGTGCTGTCCACCGGGCTGTTCCAGTCGATCAGGGACCGCAGCACCGGCGTGGCCTCCGTGCTCGCCACCGTCATCGTGATCATCGGCGTGCTGATCGTCTTCACCGACATGCGGCTGATGCGCGAGCAGCGCAGGTTCGTCACCGTCGGCGGCAAGGGCGCGATGGACCGGCTGGGCGACCTGCGCGGCTGGCGCTGGCCCGCGTTCGCGCTGGGCGCGGTGGTCTTCGTGGTCAGCGTGCTGATCCCGGTGCTCACGCTGCTGCTGTCCACGCTCACCCGCACGCCGCTGGACCTGTCGACCCTGACGCTCGACTACTGGATCGCCGACCGGCTGCCCGGCGCGGTCGGGTTCCCGCACGGCATCCTGCGCGGCTCCGAGCTGTGGCAGGCCGCCTGGAACTCGCTGCGCATCGTCGGCCTGGCCTCGCTGATCTGCGCGGTCGCCGGCCTGCTCATCGGGTACGTCGTCGTCCGCGGCACCGCGCCGCGCATCGCCGGGTTCCTGCGCCAGGTGTCGTTCCTGCCGTACCTCATCCCCGGCATCGCCTTCGCCGCCGCCTCGCTGTCGCTGTTCGCCGTCGCCCGCGGGCCCGTCCCGGCGCTGTACGGGACGACGTTCCTGCTGATCCTGGTCATGGCCGTGACGCACCTGCCGTACAGCTCGCGCTCGGGCATCGCGGCGATGATGCAGCTCGGCCGGGAGCCGGAGGAGGCCGCGCAGATCGCCGGGGCCTCCTGGTGGCACCGGATGCGGCGGATCATCTTCCCGATCCAGAAGGGCGCCCTGGTCACCGGCATCGTGTTGCCGTTCATCTCGGGGCTGAAGGAGCTCAGCATCGTCGTGATGCTGACCACCACCGGCACCCAGCTTCTCACGACGCTCTCCATCGGCCTGGTCGACTACGGATACACGCAGCTCGCCAACGGCGTCGTCCTCATGATCGCTTTGCTCTCCTTCACCATGACTTCCCTGACCCAGCGGCTGACCAAGAGCAGCCTGGCGTCCGGCCTAGGAGGATAGATGCCGAACATCACCTTGAGCGCAGTCTCCAAGAGCTACGGCGGCGGCGACTACGCGGTGAAGAACCTCGACCTCGTGGTCCCCGACGGCGCCTTCATGTGCCTGCTCGGCCCCTCCGGCTGCGGCAAGACCACCACGTTGCGCATGATCGCCGGCCTCGAACAGCCCACCGCGGGCAGCATCGCCGTCGGCGAGCGCGTCCTGGACTCCGTCGAGCAGGGCGTCTACGTCCCGCCCGAGAAGCGGGCGATGGGGCTGGTGTTCCAGAACTACGCGCTCTGGCCGCACCTGTCCGTGCGCGACAACGTGGAGTTCGGGCTGCGCATGCGCAAGGTGCCCGCCCCCGAGCGGCGCTCGCGGGCCGAGGCGGCGCTGAAGATGGTGCACGTCGACGCCGCCATGGACCGCTACCCCTCCCAGCTGTCCGGCGGCCAGCAGCAGCGCGTCGCGCTGGCCAGGATGCTCGCGGTCAACCCGTCCGTGCTGCTGCTGGACGAGCCGCTGTCCAACCTCGACGCCCGGCTGCGGCTGGAGATGCGGGCCGAGCTCAAGCGCATCCACGAGGAGTCCGGCGCGACGATCGTCTTCGTCACCCACGACCAGCTCGAAGCCCTCACCATGGCCACCGACGTCGCCGTCATGAACGAGGGCGAGCTGCAGCAGCTCGCCGCGCCCATGGAGATGTACGAGCGGCCCGCCAACCGGTTCGTCGCCGAGTTCGTCGGCAGCCCGCCGATGGCCATCGTGGACGCCGGACCGGCGCCCGGCGGGCTGGCCGGATCCCTGCTGCGGTTCGTCGAGGCGCGCGGCTCGGGGGTCATCCCGTCCGCCGTCGGCATCCGGCCCGAGGCGCTGCGGCTCGGCACACCGCCCGCCGCCGCCTGGAGCGAGGAGGCGCTGGTCGAGGCCGTGCTGCCGGCTGGCTCCTCCTGGACGGTACGGCTGCGCGTCCTGGACACCGAGCTGTTCGCCCTGTCGTACACGCCGGTGCGGGCCGCGCCCGGCGACGTGCTGCCCTGCTGGACCGAGCAGCTCCACCTGTTCGGCGCGGACGGCGCCCGCATCTCCTCCTGGGACCGGGCGGAGGTGACCGCGTGATCCGCCCCAAGGCGCTGCTCCTGGACTTCGGCGGCGTGATCGTCGAGACCGCCAAGCGCCCGTCCTGGGCGGCCGAGCTGGCCGCCGAGGTGCACGCCATGCTGGCCAGGACCGGGTTCGACGGCCTGACGGCCGAGGACGTCGAGAGCGACATCCGGGCCGGGGCGCGGGCCGACAAGTACTGGAAGGACTCCACGTCCCGGCAGTTCGCGCCCGAGGAGATGACCCACCGCCGGTTCTGGGCCGAGTTCGTCGCCACCGACTGGCCCGAGCAGGCCCGCACGCTGGTCACCGTCGAGGCGACGCCCCTGTGCAAGCGCATGGGCGAGCTGCGCAGCGACCGGAAGCTGCGCACCGGCATGGCGGAGCTGCTGAACGCCTGCCTGCGCAACGGCGTCGTCCCCGCCGTCGTCAGCAACGCGCTGTGCGGGGCCGTGCACCGCGACTACCTGGCCGGAAGCGGGCTGGAGCACCTGTTCGCCGCGCAGGTCTACAGCGACGAGGTCGGCGTGCGCAAGCCGAACCCCGAGATGATCCTGCTCGCCTGCCGCGCCCTCGGCGTGGACCCGGCCGACGCCTGGTACGTCGGCGACAACTACGACCGGGACGTGATCTGCGGCGCCCGGGCCGGGGCGGGGGCGACCGTCCTGATGGTCTCCGCGAGCACCGACAAGATCCCGTACCGGGTGCGGCAGAGCCCTCAGGCCACGGTCGAGGACCCCCGCGCCCTGCTGACCCTCCTGGAGGAGACATGGACGTGAACACCTCTCGCGAGCTGGCCGCCATCGCGGCCGAGGCGGCCAGGGCGGTCGGCGACCGGCTGCGCGGCGCCTTCCGCTCGCGTCCGGAGATCCAGACCAAGCGCGACTTCCACGACCCGGTGACCGAGCACGACAAGGCGGCCGAGGAGGGCATCCGCGAGGTGCTCGACCGGCTCTGCCCCGACAGCGTCGTGGTGGGCGAGGAGGGCGGCACCAGGGGACAGGGCGCCATCAGCTGGTACGTCGACCCCATCGACGGCACCGCCAACTTCGCCGTCGGCCTGCCGTTCTTCTGCACCTCGATCGCCGCCGCCGTGGACGGCGAGGTGGTGGCCGGGGTGATCTACGACCCGGTGCGCGACGACGAGTTCACCGCCTGGCTCGGCGGGGCCGTCTGCAACGGCGAGCCGCTGCGCAGCGCGGGCGCCCGCGCCGACCGCGAGGCGGTGCTGCTGTCCAGCTATCCCACGCCGCGCGACCTGGCCGAGGACGAGGAGGGCGCGCTGCGCCGCTTCTCCAGGATGACCCAGTCGTTCGCGACCATCCGCCGTCCGGGCAGCGCCGCGCTCAAGCTCGCCCACGTCGCCGCCGGCTGGTCCGACGTCGCGTACGGCACCCGCGTCAACGCCTGGGACGTCGCGGCCGGATCCCTGCTGGTCAGGCAGGCCGGCGGCGTCTACATCCCGCTGTCGGGCAGCGTCTTCGAGCCGGGCGGCTACCTGGCCTGCGTCGGCGGGTTCGACCTGACCTCCTCGGTGCTGGCCGACGTGGCCGACGTGGCCGCCGGGGCCGTCGGGGCTGCCGGGGCCGTCAGGGCCGCCGACGTCGCGGGGGCGGGGAGCGCGACGTGATCCGCTGGATCGTGACCGACCTCGACGGCACGCTCGTCGGGCGCGACCTGGCCATGGTGCCCGCCGCCCGGGACGCGCTGCGCCGCTACCGGGCCGCGGGCGGCGAGGTCGTCATCGCCACCGGCCGCATGGAACGCTCGGCCCGCCCCTACTACGACGAGCTGGGCCTGGACGGCCCGGCCATCCTCTACAACGGCGCCCGCACCGTGAACCTGGCGACCGGCGAGGTGCTGCGCTCCCGCCACCTGCCCGCCACCGCCTGGAAGACGCTGCTCGGCCTGTTCGGCGAGCTGCCCGCGGGCGTGTACCCGGTGGCGTTCTCCGGCGGGGAGGCGCTGGCCGTGGACGACGTCCCGGAACTGCGGGACTACGCCCGGCGGGACGGCATCACGCTGCGCGACCCCGGCGACTGGGCGGCGCTGCCCCCCGACGGGATCACCAAGTGCATGCTGATCGGCGACCGCCTCCCGGACCTGGACATCGCGGGCACGGTCACCGTCCGGTCGGAGGCGACGTACCTGGAGGTGCTGCCGGAGGGGGCGACCAAGGGCAGCGCCCTGCGCGAGCTGGCGAAGGCGCGGGGGGTGCCGCTGGAGCAGGTCGCCGCCATCGGCGACAACCCCAACGACATCGACATGATCCAGGCCGCCGGCCTGGGCATCGCGGTCGGCGACGGCCATCCCGACGTCCTGTCGGCCGCGGACGTGGTCTCGCGTCCCTGCGCCGAGGGCGCGCTCGTGGACGCGGTGGAACTGGCACTGGGAGAGGGAGAACGGTGAAGTCGGTCAAGCACTGGATCAACGGCGCCCTGACGGACGGCGGCGACCGGACGGCGGAGATCTTCGACCCGGCCACGGGTGAGGTCGGCGGTCACGTGGCGCTGGCGTCGGTGGCCGAGGTGGACGCGGCGGTGGCCGCCGCGGTGGCGGCCTTCCCGGCCTGGCGGGACTCCTCGCTGATCAAGCGCGGCCGGGTCCTGTTCCGGTTCCGTGAGTTGATGTACGCCCATCGTGACGAGCTGGCCGGGTTGATCTCGGCCGAGCACGGCAAGGTGCATGCGGACGCGTTGGGGGAGGTGGCGCGCGGGCTGGAGGTGGTGGAGTTCGCGTGCGGGATTCCGCATCTGCTCAAGGGTGGTTTCTCCGAGGGTGTCTCGACTCGGGTGGATTCGTATTCGATGCGGCAGCCGTTGGGGGTGGTGGCGGGGATCACGCCGTTCAACTTCCCGGCGATGGTGCCGATGTGGATGTTTCCGGTGGCGATCGCGTGTGGGAACGCGTTCGTGTTGAAGCCGTCGGAGCGGGATCCGTCTGCGTCGTTGCTGATGGCGCGGTTGTGGCAGGAGGCCGGGCTGCCTGAGGGCGTGTTCTCGGTGGTGCAGGGCGACAAGGTGGCGGTGGACCGGCTGCTGGAGCATCCGGACGTGGCGGCGGTGTCGTTCGTGGGTTCGACGCCGATCGCCCGGTACGTGTACGAGAGGGGCAGTGCGCACGGCAAGCGGGTGCAGGCGCTGGGCGGGGCCAAGAACCACATGCTGGTGCTGCCGGACGCGGATCTGGATCTGGTGGCTGATGCGGCGGTGTCGGCGGGGTTCGGGTCGGCGGGTGAGCGGTGCATGGCGATCTCGGTCGTGCTGGCGGTGGATCCGGTGGGGGATGAGCTGGTCGGCAAGATCGTGGAGCGGGTGGGCCGGTTGGTGGTGGGGCCGGGGGATGATCCGCGGTCGGAGATGGGGCC
>NZ_JBITLS010000019.1:0-253738 GCF_044465465.1 Nonomuraea sp. NPDC049655 | reverse complement strand
AACACCCGGTTACATTCCGAACCCGGAAGTTAAGCTTCTCTGCGCCGATGGTACTGCACTCGGGAGGGTGTGGGAGAGTAGGTCACCGCCGGACAGTCTTTCGAAAGGGCCCCACACACTTGTGTGGGGCCCTTTCGCATTCACCGGCATGACAACACGAACAGGGCCACCCCCAGCAGCCGGGGTGGCCCTTTTTGCGTTCGGGGACCAGTGGGTCAGACGCGCTGCCACAAAGCCGGCACGTTGGGTGGCTCCCAACCGGCCATTGACGTGTGCCCTTGCAGGCACCGGTACGTCGACCCGCCGTAGGTTACCTGGTCACCCGCCTGGTAGGTCACCCCAACCTTCCAGGTTCCGCCGCCCGGAGACGGGCTAGTCGTGGGCGTGGGAGTGGGCGTCTGTGTGGGTGGCACGCCCTGCACGTTGAGCACGAAGTCGAACGTCGCTTCCTTCCCCGAGCCGACGGGGCGGACGTTCATGAGCAGTCTCGGGTCGTAGATGCTGTCGGTGTTGTTGCGCGGCTCGCCCGGGAAGTAGAGCTGCGTGGTGAGGATCCCACGGCCCGGAGCCTGCGCCTTGACGTGGATGTGCCGGGTACGGCCCGGGTAGAGGCCGGGCACGATGGTGGTGAGCTTGAAGGCCCCCTGGGCGTTCGTGTACTGGTGCCCGCGGAAGTTGTACGTGACGTTGTCGTAGTTGCCGTTGGTGTCGGCCTGCCAGAAGTCCAGCAGGACGTTCGCCAGCGGCTGACAGGACAGTCCGAACACGTACCCGCTCACCGTCAGCGGGGTGCCCGAGCCGGGGAGGGTCGAGCGCTGGGGGGAGTTGGGCTTGAAGTAGGGGCCCTCGGTCTGCGAGATCGTGAGATCGTCACCGTCGTCGCAGAACGGGGTGGGCTCCAGCTGCTGGCCGGTCCCGGCCATGGTGCGGGCCAGGGCCGGCACCTCGCCGATCAGGAACGGGACCGGTGTCGCTATGAGAGCCGCCTTGAACAGCGCCTTTCTGGTGATTCCGCGCTGCCTTTCCTCGCGAGTGTTCTCGCCTTCCACGATGGCCTCCTTGAAAGCGCCTGCTGGGGGGTAGAGCAGGCTGTTCTCCAAGGTGGCACCCTGTGGCGGAGGTGAGTACCCTCTAATTTTCTATACGATTCACGATATGTTTGCCCCGCGTCCAGACCGCTACGCGTGGTCAGTAGGGTTGAGGGGTGGATTATCGTGCGGTTGAACGTGCCATCCTGGAGCGGGGCGTCGAGTGGGACTTCGAGCCGACGCTCGACAGGATCGCTGCGCTCATGGATTTGCTCGGCTCCCCTCAGCGGGCGTACCCGGTCATACACATCGCCGGCACCAACGGCAAGACGACCACGGCGCGGCTGACCGAGGCGCTGCTTCGCGAGCGCAACCTCAGGGTGGGCCGGTTCACCAGCCCGCATCTGGTCACCATGCGCGAGCGCATCACGGTCGACGGCGAGCCGCTGAGCGAGGAGCGCTTCGCCGAGGTCTACGAGGAGATCGCGCCCTACGTCGAGCTGACCGACGCGCAGGGGCACCGGCGCATCCAGTTCTTCGAGCTGCTGACGGCCATGGCGTTCGCGGCGTTCGCCGACACGCCGGTCGACGTCGCGGTCATCGAGGCCGGCATGGGCGGTTCGTGGGACGCGACGAACGTCGCCGACGGCCTGGTGTCGGTCATCACGCCCATCTCCCTCGATCACATGGACCGTCTGGGTCCTGACATCCCGAGCATCGCCGGGGAGAAGGCCGGGATCATCAAGCCGGGCGCCACGACCGTGCTCGCTCAGCAGGAGCTGGCCGCGGCCGAGGTGCTGATGCGCCGCGCGGCCGAGGTCGGCGCGGTGGTGGCCCGCGAGGGGCTGGAGTTCGGCGTGCTCGGCCGGGAGATGGCGATGGGCGGGCAATTGCTCACCCTGCGCGGGCTCAAGGGCGTCTACGACGAGATCTACCTGCCGCTCTACGGCAGCTACCAGGCCAGCAACGCGGTGTGCGCGCTGGCCGCCGTCGAGGCGCTGACCGGTGGCGACGATCCGCTCGACGCGGACCTGGTGCGCCAGGCGTTCGCCCAGGCGGCCTCGCCCGGCCGGATGGAGGTCGTACGGCACACGCCCACGGTGGTGATCGACGCGGCGCACAACCCCGGCGGGCTGGAGGCGAGCCTGGAGGCGCTGCACGAGGCGTTCGACTTCGCCAAGGTGATCGGCGTGGTCGCCGTCATGCGCGACAAGGACGTCGAGACCCTGCTGGAGCTGCTGGAGCCGATGCTCGACGAGATCGTGGTGACGCGTAACTCCTCACCCAGGTCGTTGTCGGCGCAGGAGCTCGCCGCGCTGGCCGTGCCGCTGTTCGGCGAGGACCGCGTGCACGTCGTCGAGCGGCTCGACGAGGCCATCGACAGGGGTATCGGCATCGCCGACGCTGAGGGCGAGTTCAGTGGGACCGGGGTCTTCATCACCGGTTCGGTGGTGACTGCCGGAGATGCCCGGCATCTGCTCAAGGCGGATGGTGTGAGATGAATTTCGAGGTCACACCGGGCATGCGCAGGCTCGGCGCGAGCGTGCTCGGCATGGAGGCCATCGTGGCCGGGCTCATCACGCCGGTGGCGATCGTCGTGGGCGGCGTGGCCCCCGCGCTCGCCGTCGCGGTGGGCATCGGGCTGCTGGTGTTGTGCGTGGTCGCCGCGGGCCTGCTCAAACGGCCCTTCGGGTATGTCTTGGGCAGCGTCATCCAGGTGCTGGCCATCGCCACGGGGTTCCTCGTGCCGACCATGTTCTTCCTCGGCGCGATCTTCGCGGCGCTGTGGATCACCGCGATTATCGTAGCTCGCCGTGTCGAGGGCGTGACTTCCCGCTAAAGTCGGCCTACATGGCCGTCCCCCCGATTCAACGGTCGCCGCTTCCGGCTGGCCTCAGACATTCCTGGCTGCTCGACGTGGTGCTCGGGCTGCTCGTCCTCGTGGCGTTGCCGCTGGCGATCGTCGCGATACCTAACACGCTGTCCGTGGTCGCCGACCTGCTGCCGGGTGACTTCGACCAGATCGGGCTGAGCCGTACGCACGGGCTGGCGCTGCCCGCCCTGATGCTGACGGTGCCGCTCGCGGCCGTCGCGTTGCGGCGGATGAAGGTGGCTCACGTGCTGGTCGCGGGGCTTGCGCTGGTGGCGGTGGCCGACGCGGCGGGCGGATACGCGGCCTCCGAGCTGGTCGTCGGCGTCGTACGCGTGCTGCGCGGCGTCGGCGGCGGCCTGATCGTGCCGGCCACGCTGGTGGCGGTCTGGGACCGTACGCCCGCATTGCGTGGCCTGTGGGCCGGGGTGTTGTGCGTCAGCCTGCTGGAGGCTCAGGCGCTAGCGCTCTGGCCGCTGGTCGACGTGACGAGCTGGAAGGTCACGTTGCAGCCGTACCCGATGGCCACCGGGGTCGCGCTGGCGCTGGCGGCGGCGTACCTGCTGGTCTGGAGGCTCGCCGGGCGGGGGCCCGCGCCCGCGCCGGACGCCAGGGAGCGCAGCCGGCTGCTGCTCGCGGCCGCGCCCGCGGCGGGCATCGCGGTCGTGGCGGTCAGCACGGCGAGCGCGGGGTGGGGCGTCGTCCCGGTGATCTTGCTGGCGGGGGTGGCGATCGCCGGGCTGCTGGCGCTCGGCTCGATCGGCCGGGCGGAGGGCCGCACGCACGCGTACACGATGGTGGCTGTCGGGGTGGTGCTGCTGCCGAGCACGGCGCAGGTCACGCTGGTGGAGATGGGCGGTCTGGGCGGGCCGGGGCTGCGCGGGCTGTGGACGCCGTTCGGGGTGGCGGCGGTGCTCGCGGTCGTCGCCGGGGTGGGCGTGCGCATGTTCGCCAAGGGCGTGGGGCGGCTGGCGGCGCCGCTCGGGCTGCTGGCGATGGTGGTCGGCCTGTGCTCGGTGCGGCTGGTCGTCCCGTCGGCCGACGGGCTGGTGCTGGCGGTGCCGTTCACGCTGCTCGCGGTGGGCGCGACCGTGGCGGTCACGGCCACGCTCGGCGAGGTCGGGATCGGGGCGGCGGCGTTCGGGCTGTCGCTGGGCGTCGCCGGGGTGCTGGCGGGCTACCTGTTGGGCACCGGCGTGCAGATGTGGATGCTGGAGGGGGTCGGGTCGCGCCAGGAGCTGGTCGACAGCTTCGTGGGCGCGTTGCACTGGTGGGCGTTGATCGGCGGGTTCCTGCTGGTGGGCGTGATCGTGCTGGCGGCGGTGATGGGGCGGCGGCCGTCGCGGGAGGAGGAGCCGCCGTCCGGTGATGAGCCGGCGGAGGTCGCGGTCGCGGTCGGGGCCGGTCGCGAGCGCGGGGCCGCGGCGCAGGAGCCGGTCACGACGTGGGGCTCGGTCGTTCCCGAGGGCTCTCCCGCGCCGGAGGAGGACGAGCCCGCCGAGCCCGTGCCCGCGGTGCCGCCGCAGGCGCCTTCGCCGGAGGACGGCGAGCGGTCCTGAAGTCCTCGCCCGCGCGCGTCATGCCTGTGGCGACGAGGGTGTGGGTGCGGACGGTAAGCTGAGCGACGGCTATGGCGACGCGAGGGCCCGTGTCCCGCGGAGCGCCCTCGTGGTCAGGCCAGGCGCCCGTAGCCGCGACCCGAATCTGTTCAAAGGAGAACCACACGTGTCCGAGCGCACTCTTGTCCTGATCAAGCCCGACGGGGTGAAGCGTGGCCTCATCGGTGACGTGATCGCCCGCGTGGAGCGCAAGGGCCTCAAGGTCGTGGCGATGGACCTGCGCACCCTCGACGCCGACACCGCCAAGGCGCACTACGCCGAGCACGCCGAGAAGCCGTTCTTCGGCGAGCTGGTCGACTTCATCACCTCGGCGCCGCTCGTGGCCCTGGTCCTTGAGGGCCCGCGCGCCATCGAGGCCTTCCGCGCGCTGGCCGGCGCCACCGACCCGGTCAAGTCCGCCCCCGGCACCATCCGCGGCGACCACGCCCTGGAGATCGGCGAGAACGTCGTCCACGGCTCCGACTCGCCCGAGTCCGCGGCCAGGGAGATCAAGATCTTCTTCCCCGACCGCTTCTAGCAGTCAGCTTCACCCGCGCGCCCGCCGGCTTCACGCCGTGCGGGCGCGTCTTTTTGTCGGCGGCGGGTTGTAGCGTTCACCGAGTCTGGCAGGCGCGGGCGCAGTTGATCCGGTCGTGTGGGTGCAATTCGGGCAAAATCCAGGTTGAGGTAGGGGCTGGAGATTTTTGTGGAGCGCGAGGGCTCATTGCGCTCACTGGTGGGTACGTCACGTTACGATTCGAATTCGATCCGTAGTCATTCGCGAACGACGATACGGAGGGCTCCGTTCCCCATGGGCAGCAAGCTCGCGTTTCTCGGCCGTGACATGGCGGTCGATCTGGGCACCGCCAACACGTTGGTATACGTGCGTGGCCGGGGCATCGTGCTCAATGAGCCGTCAGTCGTAGCGATCAACACCACCACAGGCAAGATCGTGGCGGTGGGCATCGAGGCAAAGCGAATGATCGGTCGTACGCCCGGCAACATCGTCGCGGTCCGCCCGCTGAAGGACGGCGTGATCGCCGACTTCGACGTCACCGAACGGATGTTGCGCTACTTCATCCAACGAGTGCACAGACGACGCCATTTCGCCAAGCCGCGCATCATCATCGCCGTACCGAGCGGCATCACCAGCGTCGAGCAGCGCGCGGTGAAGGAAGCCGGATACCAGGCCGGCGCAAGGAAGGTCTACATCGTCGAGGAGCCGATGGCCGCCGCCATCGGGGCCGGGCTGCCGGTGCACGAGCCCACCGGGAACATGGTGGTCGACATCGGCGGCGGCACCACCGAGGTGGCCATCATCTCGATGGGCGGCGTGGTCACCAGCCAGTCGATCAGGATCGGCGGCGACGAGCTCGACCAGGCGGTGATCACGTTCGCCAAGAAGGAGTTCTCGCTGATGCTCGGCGAGCGCACCGCCGAGGAGATCAAGATGGCGATCGGGTCGGCCTGCCCCAACGGCGAGGAGACCCACGCGGAGGTGCGGGGGCGCGACCTGATCAGCGGGCTGCCCAAGACGATCATCGTGTCGAGCGAGGAGATCCGCAAGGCCACCGAGGAGCCGGTCAACGCGATCGTCGACGCGGTGAAGACCACCCTCGACAAGTGCCCGCCCGAGCTGTCGGGCGACATCATGGACCGCGGCATCGCCCTGACCGGCGGCGGTGCCCTGCTCAAGGGGCTCGACGAGCGGGTCAAGGCCGAGACCGGCATGCCCGTCCACCTGGTGGAGAACGCCCTCGACTCGGTCGCCATCGGCTCGGGCAAGTGCGCCGAGGAGTTCGAGGCCCTGCAGCAGGTGCTCGTTCCGGAGTCGCGGCACTGATGAGAGACTCGCGCCGGGCCCGGCTGATCCTGGGAGTGCTGCTGATGGCGGCGCTGGTCGTCCTGACCATCGACCATCGTGCGGGCGACAGCTCACCGCTGCGTCCGCTGCGCTCGGCGGGGTCCTGGGTGTTCGGCGCGGCCGAGCGGTTCGGCGGGGGCGTGGTGCGTCCCGTCGGCGGCTTCCTGCACGCCCTGGCCAGCGCGCCCAGCGCGCAGCGGCACATCGAGCAGCTCCAGGAGGAGAACGCCAGGCTGCGGGCCGGGCTGTCCTCCAGCACGCTCGACGCCACCCGCTCGGCGGAGCTGAAGAAGCTGCTCGGCCTCTCCGGCACCGGCGGCTACAAGGTGGTCACGGCCAACGTGGTGGCCAGGCGCGGGCAGCCGGGGTTCGAGGACAGCGTGCAGATCGACGTGGGCACCGGTGACGGGGTGCGTCCCGACATGACGGTGCTCAACGGTGACGGGCTGGTCGGCCGGGTCATCCACGCCTCGTCGGCCACCTCCACGGTGGTGCTGCTCAGCGACCCCGCCTCGGCCGCCGGGGGGCGACTGGAGGGCGGCCAGGAGATCGGCGTGGTGCACGGGGTGGGCGAGAACGGGCGGCTCGTGCAGTTCCGGCTGCTCGACTCGACGGCGCCGATGGAGCGGGGCGGCCGCATCGTCAGCTTCGGCTCCAAGAACGGGCGGCCGTACGTGCCGGGGGTGCCGATCGGAGTGATCGAGCGGGTGGAGTCCACGCCGGGGGAGCTGACCCGGATCGCCTACGCCCGGCCGTTCGCCGACCTGACGGCGCTCGACGTGGTCGGGGTGGTGGTCGAAGGGCCCAAGCGGGATCCGCGTGACGCGGTCCTGCCGGTCAAGGAGGGGGCGCGGTGATCGGCGGCGGCACGGCCTCCGGCGAGGCCGCTGCTGGTGTGGTGATCGGGGGATGAGAAGCGTGCTGCTTTCGGCGGGGACGGAGGCGCGGTGATCGGGGCGATGGTCGTGGTGCTGGCGTTGCTGGCACAGGTCATGCTGGTCAACCGGCTGCCGTTGCCGGCGGGCGGCGCGCCTGACCTGGTGCTGCTGGCGGTGGTGGGCATGGCGCTGGAGCGCGGGCCGGTGGCGGGGGCGATGGTCGGCTTCTTCTCGGGGCTGCTGGTGGACCTGGTGCCGCCGACCGCGCATCTGATGGGCCAGTACGCGTTCGTGCTGGCCGTGGTCGGTTATGTGGCGGGGCGCGGCGCGGGCGGGCCGGCGACGACCGTGGTCCTGTGCGTGCTGATCGCGCCGCTGGTGGCCGTGGGGGTGGCCGGGCTGCTGTCCGATCCGCGGGTGTCGCTGGCGACGCTGACCCAGCAGGTGCCCGTCACCGTTCTCTACACGCTCATCGTGGCGCCGGTGGTGATCTGGCTGGCCACCCGGGGGAGACAGCCGAGGTACTCGACATGATCCGCATGCGTACCAGGTTGCTGGTGCTGCACGTCCTGGTGGTGCTGCTGCTCGTCGTGCTGGCCGTACGGCTGTGGCAGGTGCAGGTCGTGCGCGGCCAGGAGTTCGTGACCAGGGCGATGGAGACCAGGACGCGCACGGTGATCGTGCCCGCGGTGCGGGGGCAGATCCTCGACTCGTCGGGGCGTCCGCTGGTGCGCAACAGGACGGCGCTGGTCGTGTCCGTCGACCGGACGAAGCTGAACAGGATGCCGGGCGGGGGGATGAGCGTGCTGCGCAGGCTCTCCTCGGTGCTCGACCGGCCGGTCAAGGACCTGCGGCAGCGCATCACGCCCTGCGGGCCGGGGGTGGGCAAGCCGTGCTGGACGGGGTCGCCGTACCAGCCGGTTCCGCTGGACGAGAAGGTGGACACGCGCGAGGCGTTGCAGATCCTGGAGCGGCAGGAGGAGTTCCCGGGGGTGACCGCGGAGATCCACTCCGTCCGGCAGTACCCGGGCGGACGGGCCGGGGCGCAGATGCTGGGTTACCTGCAGCCGGTGACCGAGGCGGAGCTGGAGAAGCGCGAGGGGCTCAAGGCCAGCTTCTCCGGTGTCGACCTGGCCGGGCGCGACGGCATCGAGTACGTCTACGACGACGCGCTGCGTGGCAAGTCGGGGCTGCGCAGGGTGCAGGTCGACCGGATGGGCAAGGCCCTCGGGGTCGAGGAGCAGGTGCCGCCGGTCGCCGGCGACCACCTGGTGACCAGCATCGACGCGCGGGTGCAGGCGGTGACGGAGAAGGCGCTCGCCAACGCGATGAAGAACGCGCCCGGGGCCGACGGCGGCGCCGCGGTGGTGCTCGACGCGCGTTCCGGGCGGGTGGTGTCGGTGGCCAGCGCGCCGGGGTACGACCCGGAGATCTGGGCCGGCGGCATCTCGGCCAAGGGCTACCAGTGGCTGTTGTCGGACAAGTCGGGTAAGCCGCTGGTGTCGCGGGCGATCAACGGGCAGTTCGCGCCCGGTTCGACGTTCAAGGTGTCGTCGGTGTCGGCGATGTTGCGGGCCGGGTATCCGCTCAACGGCACGTACGACTGCCCCGGGGCGTACATGGTGGGCGACCGGTCCTTCAGCAACTTCCGGGGGATCGGCCTCGGGCAGATGAACCTGCACACGGCGCTGGTCAAGTCGTGCGACACCATCTTCTACCGGGCGGCGTACGAGCAGTACCTGAAGGACGGCGGGCGCAACCCGAAGAAGCGCACCAAGGAGGTGTTCGCCAACACGGCCAGGGCCTTCGGCTTCGGCCGGCCGACCGGGGTCGACCTGCCGGGCGAGTCCTCCGGGCGCATCCCCGACCGGGCCTGGAAGAAGGACCTGTGGAACCGCACCAGCGCCACGAGCTGCGAGCGGTCGCGCAAGGGATATCCGGAGGAGAAGGACCGGGCGCGGGCCGACTTCCTCAAACGCCTGGCCCTGGAGAACTGCACCGAGGGCTTCCTGCTGCGGCCCGGTGACTCGGCCAACTTCGCCATCGGTCAGGGTGACGTCCTGGTGACGCCGATGCAGCTCGCGCGGGCGTACATGGCGCTGGTGAGCGACGGCAAGGTCCGCAGCCCGCGCATCGGGTGGGCGCAGGTGAGGCCCGACGGCAAGGTGGTCAAGACCATCGACGTGCCGGTGGTCGGCAAGCTGCCGATCAGCGACAAGGAGCGTAACTACATCAAGAACGCGCTGAGCCAGGTGCCCTCCGACGGCACCGCGGCGGGGGCGTTCACCGGCTTCCCGATGGACAAGGTGCGCATCGGCGGCAAGACCGGTACCGCGGAGGTGTGGGGCAAGAAGGACACCTCGTGGTTCGCGTCGTTCGCGCCCACGAACAATCCGCAGTTCGTGGTGGTCGTCATGGTGTCGCAGGGTGGCATGGGCGCCTCGACCGCCGCGCCGGCCGCACGCGAGATCTACGAGGGCATCTACGGCTTCAAGGGGGAGCCGGCCGCCGTGCCCGGCGGAAGACTCCCGACCAAGCTGCCGAAGTTCGCGCCCGACGGGACGGTGATCCACCAATGAACCGCGCCGTGGCCGCGCGGCGGCCCTCGCTCATCCAGCGGGCGATCGGCGAGCACTCGGTGGTGCGCCGCATGGACGGGCTGATGCTGGTCGCGGTGGCCGGGCTGTGCCTGATCGGCACCCTGCTGGTGTGGTCCTCGACCCGCACGTGGGCGCCCGGCGCCACCGGGCTGGTCAAGAAACACCTGCTCAACGAGGTCATCGGGGTCACCTTGTGCGCCGTGGTGGCGATGGTCGACCATCGGGCGATGCGGGCGTACGCGCCGCTGGTGTTCCTGGTGTCGCTGGTGGGGCTGGCGCTGGTGATCACGCCGCTGGGCGCGACGATCAACGGGTCGCACTCGTGGATCCTGCTCGGAGGCGGGTTCGCGGTGCAGCCGTCGGAGTTCGCCAAGGTCGGGCTGCTGCTGATCATCGCGATGCTGCTGGCCCAGCCCGCCGAGGGCAGCGACCGGCCGCGCGCCCTGGACATCACGCTGGCCTTGGTCGCGGCGGGCATCACGATGGGGCTGGTGATGCTGCAGCCCGACCTCGGCACGGCGCTCGTGCTCGCCGTGATCACGGCCGCGGGGCTGGTGATCGGGGGCGTGCGCAAGCGGTGGATCGTCGGGCTGGTGCTCGTGGCGGCGGCCGGGGTGTTCTGCGTGTTCTGGTTCAACCTGCTGGAGCCGTACCAGGTGGCGCGGTTCACCGCGTTCGTCGATCCGAAGGTCGATCCGCGCGGGGTGGGCTACAACAGCACGCAGTCGCTGATCGCGATCGGTTCCGGGCAACTGCTGGGCAAGGGGCTCTTCGGCGGCGGGCAGACGACCGGCCGGTTCGTGCCAGAGCAGCACACCGACTTCATCTTCACGGTGGCCGGGGAGGAGTTCGGGTTCATCGGGTCGGTCACCGTGGTGCTGCTGCTCGGCGTGGTGCTGCTGCGCGGGCTGAAGGTCGCCAGGCACTGCGACGACCGGTTCGGCACGCTGGTCGCGGGCATGATCGTGTGCTGGTTCGCGTTCCAGACGTTCATCAATGTCGGGATGACGATCGGGATCATGCCGATCACCGGTCTGCCGCTGCCTTTCGTGTCCTATGGCGGCACTGCCACGTTCGCGAACCTCATGGCGGTAGGGCTGCTTCTGGCCATCAGAGTGCGGCGGCAGTCGTTCAACTGAGCGCGTAACGGGGGCCGTCCGCCGGTGGGCCGGATTTGTCACCGTCCGCGCGCCGCTACCCTGGACGGTATGCCTGTCGAGTCGATATTCCACCGCCTGGAAGCGCTGCTGCCCAAGGTGCAGAAGCCCATCCAGTACGTCGGGGGTGAGCTCAACTCGACCGTCAAGGACTGGGACTCCGCCGACGTGCGGTGGGCGCTGATGTACCCGGACGCCTACGAGGTCGGGCTGCCCAACCAGGGCGTGGCGATCCTCTACGAGATCCTCAACGAGCTGCCCCGCACCCTGGCCGAGCGCACCTACGCGGTCTGGCCAGACCTGGAGGCCCTCATGCGGGCCGAGGGCGTGCCGCAGTTCACCGTCGACGCGCACCGGCCGGTGCGCGCCTTCGACGTGCTCGGCCTGTCGTTCTCGACGGAGCTGGGCTACACCAACATGCTGACCGCGCTCGATCTGGCCGGGATCCCGCTCAACGCGGTCGACCGGGGCGAGGACGACCCGATCGTGCTCGCCGGCGGTCACGCGGCCTTCAACCCCGAGCCGATCGCCGACTTCCTCGACGCGGCCGTGCTCGGCGACGGCGAGCAGATCTCGATCGCCATCTCCGAGGTCATCCGTGAGTGGAAGGCCGAGGGGCGTCCCGGCGGGCGCGACGAGCTGCTGATGCGGCTCGCCGAGTCCGGCGGCGTCTACGTGCCGAAGTTCTACGACGTCGACTACCACCCCGACGGGCGCATCAAGCGGGTCGCGCCCAACAGGTCCGAGGTGCCGTGGCGGGTGCACAAGCACACCGTGATGGACCTCGACGAGTGGCCCTATCCGAAGAAGCCGCTGGTGCCGCTGGCCGAGACGGTGCACGAGCGGTTCAGCGTGGAGATCTTCCGCGGCTGCACGCGCGGCTGCCGCTTCTGCCAGGCGGGCATGATCACCCGTCCGGTGCGGGAGCGTTCGATCACCACGATCGGCGCCATGGTCGACAACGGCATCAAGGAGTCCGGCTTCAACGAGGTCGGCCTGCTGTCGTTGTCCTCGGCCGACCACTCCGAGATCGGCGAGGTCGCCAAGGGTCTGGCCGACCGCTATGAAGGCACCAACACCTCGCTGTCCCTGCCCTCGACCCGGGTCGACGCCTTCAACATCGACCTGGCCAACGAGTTCTCCAGGAACGGCAGGCGCTCGGGTCTCACGTTCGCCCCCGAGGGCGGCTCCGAGCGCATGCGCAAGGTGATCAACAAGATGGTCACCGAGGAAGACCTCATCCGCACGGTCACCACCGCCTACTCGCAGGGCTGGCGGCAGGTGAAGCTCTACTTCATGTGCGGCCTGCCCACCGAGCAGGACGAAGACGTGCTCGGCATCGCCGACCTGGCCAAGAAGGTCATCCAGGCGGGCCGTGAGGCGACCGGCAGCCGCGACATCCGCTGCACCGTCTCCATCGGCGGGTTCGTGCCCAAGCCGCACACCCCGTTCCAGTGGGCCGGGCAGGCCGACCATGAGACCGTCGACCGACGGCTCAAGGCGCTGCGCGACTCGCTGCGCGGCGACAAGCAGTACGGCCGGGCCATCGGCTTCCGCTACCACGACGGCAAACCGTCCATCGTGGAGGGCCTGCTCTCGCGCGGTGACCGCAGGGTCGGCGCGGTGATCAGGGCCGTGTGGGAGGCCGGCGGCAGGTTCGACGGGTGGAGCGAGCACTTCTCCTACGACAGATGGATGCAGGCCGCCGAGAAGGCGGGCGTCGACGTCGACTGGTACACCACGCGTGAGCGGGCCGAGAACGAGGTCCTTCCGTGGGACCACCTCGACGCCGGGCTCGACCGCGAATGGCTCTGGCAGGACTGGCAGGAGGCCGTGTCCGGTGGCGAGGTCGAAGACTGCCGCTGGACCCCGTGCTACGACTGCGGGGTCTGCCCGACCATGGGCACCGAGATCCAGATAGGCCCGACAGGGCGCAAGCTCCTTCCTCTCACCGTGGTCTAGCGCGCTCAGTGGGCGAGCCGTGTCACGGCGTACACATACACGTGTCGCGGCGGCTTATCCTGGGAGAAGGAACTCTTACAAGGGAAGGACGCAAAGCTCTGAAACCTGTTCCCGACGGGCCTCCGCCCGCGCCTACGGTGCAGCGCCTTCGTGTGCGTTACGCCAAGCGCGGACGTCTGCGCTTCACCAGTCACCGCGACATCTCGCGGGCCGTCGAGAGGGCGGTCCGCCGTGCCGGCATTCCGGTGGCCTTCAGCGCGGGCTTCTCGCCCCATCCGAAGATCTCCTACGCGGGCGCAGCGCCGACCGGTGTCGCCAGCGAGGCCGAATACCTCGAGATCGGTGTCACCAGGCTGTGCGACCCCGAGCAGGTCAAGTCGAGCCTGGACGCGTCACTGCCGCCCGGTCTCGACGTGCTCGACGTCGTGCAGGCGGGCCCGGGGGGGCTGGCCGACCGCCTGGAGGTCTCCGACTGGGAGGTACGCCTGCCCGGGGCCGATCGCGAGCTCGCCGAGACGGCGGTGGAGAAGTTCCTCGCGGCGGGCACCGTGGAGGTCGAGCGCCTCACCAAGAAGGGCCCCCGGCGCTTCGACGCGCGGGAGGCCGTCCTGGGGCTCGTGGTGTCCGAGGGAACAGACAGAACCGCAGCTCAGGTGCCAGGACAGACGTGTGTCATACTGCGCATGGTTGTTCGGCACATGACGCCTGCCGTTCGACCCGATGATGTGCTCACAGGGCTGCGCCTTGTGGCCGACTTCGCGCCGCCGGTCCCCCCCGAGGTGACCAGGCTGGCGCAGGGGCCGCTCGACGCCGGTACCGGTGCGCTTGCCGACCCGCTCGGCCTTGACCGCGATACGACGCGCGGCGGCGAGGCGGGACCGGCGGGTGAGCACGTCGTCGGCTAAGGAGGTGCCCTGCGCGAGCGGGGCGCCACCGCTGACAGGACTTGGCGCCCGCGCCTCCTTTCCGGAGGTGGGGGCGGACAACGAGACACGAGGGCTCCTGCGCGGCGCGGCGACGCGCCCGGGAGCTGACGGGAGAGCGCCCGCATGCTCGACAACGAGCCCAACGCCGGGGCCACTGGCCCTGACGGGGAGACAACTGAACAGCCCAAGGTGACCAGGCGCCGCCGTTCCGCGAGCCGCCCGGCGGGTCCTCCGCCGGAGCTGCCGGAGGAGCCGGCCGCCACCGCCCCGATCACCGTCGCGGCCGCCCAGGCCGCGCCGTCGGTTGCCGACGTGCAACCGGTGCAGACCAACGCCGTGCAGCGCGCTGCCGGAGAACCCGCGCCCGACGCCGGGCGCGGCCGGAGAACCCGGGCCCGCGCGGCGGCGCCCGAATCGCCGGCAGGCCCGGCCGGAGCCGCCGAGGGCGGCCCGGAGGGCGTTCAGGCACAGGCCGGCGCGCCCGAGAGCGCCGTGGCTGGAGCCGGTGCGCCGCAGGGTGCCTCCGCTGTGGCCGGTGCGCCTGAAGGTGCCGCGACCGGTGCCGGCACGCCCGAAGGTGCCGCGACCGGTGCCGGCACGCCCGAAGGTGCCGCGACCGGTGCCGGCACGCCCGAAGGTGCCGTGACCGGCGTCGGCGCGCCTGGTGGCGCCGCTGCCGGGGCCGGTGTTTCTGAAGGTGCCGTGGCCGGGGCCGTCGTGCCCGAGGGGCCGGCGCCGCAGCAGGCCGAGAGCCCCGCCGCCTCGCAGGCCGGCACGTCGGCGGAGCCCGCCGTGGAGCCCGTCGTGGCGCCGGTCGTCGAGCGGCGGGAGGCCGCCGGGCAGGTGGCCGGTGCGGCCGAGCCGGTCGTGGCGCCCGTGGTGCGGAGTCCGGGCGCGCCGGAGGCCGAGAGCCCCGCGTACGCGGGTGGCCCGGCCGAGGCCGACGAGGTGGCCGGCGTGGTCGAGGCCGCCATGGCCGAGGCCGTGGTGGAAGCCGCCGACGTTCCCGAGGAGAAGCCCAAGAGGGCCACGCGCACGCGGTCCACCGCGACCACGACGCGCCGCCGTACGACCAAGAAGGCCGAGCCGGAGGTCGCGGGAGCGCTCCCGGAGGAGGAGGCCGAGGCGCCGAAGCGGCGGCGTACGCGGAAGAAGGCCGAAGAGGTCGTCGTCGAGGCGCCGGCGGGCGCCGACGTCGAGGTCGTCGCGACGCCCTCCGACGTCGAGGTGGCCGTCACCGTGCCCGAGGCCGCCGAGGCGGCCGACGAGGACATCCTGGAGATCCTGCCCGAGGACGAGCCGCTCGACGACGAGCCCGCCGGCGAGGACCTCGACGAGGACGTCGACCGGCCGAGCCTGCTCGCCGACCCCTTCGGGCTGAGCGCGCGCAGGCACGACGAGCCGGGCACGGCGTTCCAGCGTCCCGCGGCCATCTTCGCGCCGCTGTTCCAGGCCCCCGACCCCAGCCAGGGCAAGCCCGCCGTGATCCGGCGGCCCGAGCCGGAGCCGGAGCCCGAGGAGATCGAGGAGCTGGTCGACGAGACCGTCGTCGAGGACGAGGGTGACCTCGACACCTCCGACGAGCAGGAGGAGGAGGGCGGCGGCCGTCGTCGCCGGCGCCGTCGCGGCGGCCGGGGCCGCGGCAAGTCGCGCGAGCGTGACGAGGCCGAGGACGGCGAGGAAGGCGACGAGGAGGAAGGCGAGGACCAGGGCGAGGAGGCCCAGGAGGAAGAGGGCGCCGGCTCGCGTCGCCGTCGCCGTCGTCGTCGCCGTGGCACCGAGGAGACCCTGGAGCCCTCCAGCGACGACCCGCCGAACACGGTGGTGCGCATCCGCGCGCCGCGCTCCGGCCGTGCCGCCTCTCTGGAGACCGCCACCGACGGCGTGCAGAGCGTGCGCGGCTCGACCCGCCTGGAGGCCAAGAAGCAGCGCCGCCGCGAGGGGCGCGAGCTCGGCCGCAGGCGTCCGCCGATCATCACGGAGTCGGAGTTCCTGGCCCGCCGTGAGTCCGTCGACCGCATGATGGTGGTGCGCCGTCAGGGCGACCGTACGCAGATCGCGGTCCTGGAGGACGGCGTGCTCGTCGAGCACTACGTCAACCGCGAGGCCAGCCAGTCCTACGTCGGCAACGTCTACCTGGGCAAGGTCCAGAACGTGCTGCCGTCGATGGAGGCCGCGTTCGTGGACATCGGCAAGGGGCGCAACGCCGTCTTGTACGCCGGTGAGGTGAACTTCGACACCGCCGGGCTGGAGGGCCAGCCCAAGCGCATCGAGGCGGCGCTGAAGTCCGGCCAGTCGGTGCTGGTGCAGGTCACCAAGGACCCGATCGGCCACAAGGGCGCCCGGCTCACCTCGCAGATCAGCCTGCCCGGCCGCTACCTGGTGTACGTGCCGGACGGGTCGATGACCGGCATCAGCCGCAAGCTGCCCGACAAGGAACGCACCCGGCTCAAGAGCATCCTGAAGAAGGTCATGCCGGAGAACGCCGGTGTGATCGTCCGCACCGCGGCCGAGGGCGCCTCCGAGGACGAGCTGGCCCGCGACGTGGCCCGGCTGTCGGCCCAGTGGGAGAACATCCAGAAGAAGGCCAAGTCGGCCAGCCCGCCCGAGCTGCTGTCGGCCGAGCCCGACCTGACCATCCGGGTCGTGCGCGACGTGTTCAACGAGGACTTCACCTCGCTGGTCGTGCAGGGCGACGACGCCTGGGACACCGTCGACGACTACGTCAAGTACGTCGCGCCGCACCTGGCCGAGCGCCTGTCGCGCTGGGGCACCGGGCAGGGCGACGTGTTCGAGTCCTACCGGATCGACGAGCAGCTGGGCAAGGCGCTGGAGCGCAAGGTGTGGCTGCCGAGCGGCGGCTCGCTGGTGATCGACCGTACCGAGGCGATGACCGTCGTCGACGTCAACACCGGCAAGTTCACCGGCCAGGGCGGCAACCTCGAGGAGACCGTCACCAGGAACAACCTGGAGGCGGCCGAGGAGATCGTGCGCCAGCTGCGGCTGCGGGACATCGGCGGCATCATCGTGATCGACTTCATCGACATGGTGCTGGAGTCCAACCGCGACCTGGTGCTGCGGCGGCTGCTGGAGTGCCTGGCGCGCGACAGGACCAAGCACCAGGTCGCCGAGGTGACCTCCCTGGGCCTGGTGCAGATGACGCGTAAGCGGGTCGGTCAGGGGCTGCTGGAGGCGTTCTCGACGGCCTGTGAGTGCTGCAACGGGCGCGGGCTGATCGTCTCGACCGAGCCGGTCGAGGCCAAGCCGGAGCCGCGCGGCACGCAGGGCAAGATGGCGATCGAGAAGGCGGTCTCGGACAAGGTTTCCGCGGCCAAGGACTCCGCCAGCCGTGATACCGTGACCGGTGCGCTTGATGACGTCCCGGCTGAGGACGACCAGGCCAGCCAGACTTCCGGCAGAGGGCGGCGACGCTCCCGCCGAGCCAAGTCCGCCGAGTAGCCTCGGCAGGCTTCCGACGATCCGTCCGGTTCGCCTAGGGCACCGTTAAGCGGTACCCTGGTGAATCGGTGCGTCAGGTGACGTGCCCTGTTGGCGCGCTTACTCGGTTCGTCGGTTTGAGACAGGCCGAATGATAGGCGCAGCATTCGGCGGCCGCCTCGATGCGGGGCGGCTGAGGGCAACAGCGAGTCAGTAGAAGGGTTCCGCGGTGTACGCGATCGTTCGTTGCGGCGGCAGGCAGCAGAAGGTCTCCGTCGGTGACGTCCTCGAGGTGGACAAGGTCGCCGGCGAGGTCGGCTCTTCGGTTACGCTGCCGACGGTGCTCGTCGTCAACGACGGCGATGTGACCACCGAGGCCGGCAAGTTCACGGTCAGCGCCGAGATCCTCGGTGAGACCAAGGGCCCGAAGATCCGCATTCTCAAGTACAAGAACAAGACCGGTTACAAGAAGCGCCAGGGTCACCGTC
The DNA here is from genome assembly GCF_044465465.1 of Nonomuraea sp. NPDC049655. Lineage (NCBI taxonomy): Bacteria > Bacillati > Actinomycetota > Actinomycetes > Streptosporangiales > Streptosporangiaceae > Nonomuraea > Nonomuraea sp. NPDC049655. The sequence goes on along the minus strand of NZ_JBITLS010000019.1, from coordinate 235,929 downwards.
AGCGGTACACCCAGGTGAAGATCACCGGTATCGACCAGGCCTGATCGGGAGTTTGAGAGATGGCACACAAGAAGGGCGCGTCGTCCACCCGGAACGGCCGTGACTCCAACGCTCAGCGCCTGGGCGTCAAGCGCTTCGGCGGCCAGCTGGTGAACGCGGGCGAGATCATCGTTCGTCAGCGCGGCACCCACTTCCACCCCGGCGACAACGTCGGCCGTGGTGGCGATGACACGCTGTTCGCGCTGGCCGCTGGCCACGTGCAGTTCGGCGTCAAGCGCGGTCGTCGCGCCGTCAGCATCGTTCCCGTCGCGGAGTAATCAGCTTCGCTTCGGTGTTGCTTCAAGGGGTGGATCGCCTGTCGATCCACCCCTTAGGCGTTTTCTGGGGGCCCTGCGGGGGCGCCATGTTGTGATTGATCTTGTATTGCCCTGGTGGGCTTGATGGAGGAGAGCTGGATGCCGGACTTCGTGGACCAGGTGGTCCTGCACGTCAAGGCCGGTGACGGAGGGAACGGGTGCGCCTCCATCCACCGGGAGAAGTTCAAGCCGCTCGGCGGCCCCGACGGGGGGAACGGCGGCCGTGGCGGCGACGTGATCCTTGAGGTCGATCCCAACACCGCGACCTTGCTGGACTACCACCGCCGTCCCCATCGCAAGGCCGACAACGGCAAGCAGGGGCAGGGCTCCAACCGCGACGGCGCCAACGGCGACGACGTGATCCTCGCCGTCCCGAACGGGACCGTGGTGAAGGACGCCAACACCGGTGAGGTGCTGGTGGACCTCGTGGGGGCCGGCACCCGGTACGTGATCGCGCAGGGCGGTCACGGCGGGCTCGGGAACGCCGCGCTGGCCACGTCCCGGCGGAAGGCGCCCGGGTTCGCGCTGCTGGGGGAGCCCGGCGACGGGCTCGACGTCATGCTGGAGCTCAAGAGCGTCGCCGACGTGGCGCTGGTCGGGTTCCCCAGCGCGGGCAAGTCGTCGCTGATCGCGGCGCTGAGCGCGGCCAAGCCGAAGATCGCGGACTACCCGTTCACCACCCTCATCCCCAACCTGGGGGTCGTGACGGCCGGCGAGAACGTGTTCACGGTCGCCGACGTGCCCGGGCTGATCCCGGGGGCCTCGCAGGGCAAGGGGCTCGGGCACGAGTTCCTGCGCCATGTCGAGCGCTGCGACATGCTCGTGCACGTCATCGACTGCGCGACCATGGAGCCGGGGCGCGACCCCGTCACCGACTACGAGGTGATCGAGGCCGAGCTGCGGGCGTACGGGAAGCTTGAGGACCGGCCGCGGATGATCGTGCTGAACAAGGCCGACGTGCCCGACGCGCGGGAGCTGGCCGACCTGGTCAGGGCAGAGTTCGAGGAGCGGGGGCTGCAGGTCTTCGTCATCTCGGCGGCCACGCACGACGGGTTGCGGGAGCTCACGTACGCGATGGGCGAGTGGGTGGCGGCGGCCAGGGCCAACAAGCCGGTCGAGGAGCCGACCCGACTGGTGATCAGGCCCAAGCAGCTCGGCGAGGCCGGGTTCAAGGTGCGGCGGGTCAACGAGAACATGTTCCAGGTCACCGGGGAGAAGCCCGAGCGGTGGATCCGGCAGACCGACTTCAGCAACGACGAGGCCGTCGGGTACCTGGCCGACCGGCTCGAACGGCTCGGCGTGGAGGATGAGCTGGTCAAGGCGGGCGCCAAGGCGGGGGCCGAGGTGGTCATCGGGCCGATGGAGGGCGGATACGTCTTCGACTGGCAGCCGACGCTCAGCGCCGAGTCGGTGCGGCAGGGGCCGCGCGGCTCGGACAACCGCCTGGGCTGACCGCTGCCCGGGGGTGAGGGTCGTCTTGGCGTGGCTGCCGTCTGGCGTGGCCGCCGGCTGGTGACCGTCGTATGGGGTGGTCGCCGGCTGGTGACCGCTGTTTGAGGTGACCCTCATATGAGGTGGCCGTCGGCTGGTGATGCCGTTTGGGGTGACCGTCGGCTGGGACCCTCGTATGGGTGGCCCAGGCGGCGGGCGGGGCGCGAACGTGCCCGTCGGTGGTTCTCGTGGCGGGATGGCTGCGGGTTCCACGGGGGTGAAGCGGCCGGGGGTGGTGGTCGTGGGGGGATCGCCGCCCTTCTGTGCGGGCCGGCCCGGCGGCGGTGGCCGTGCGGTGGGACCGCTGTGAGTCCACGGGGGGCGACGTGTCCGGAGGCGGTGGCCCAGCGGTGGGTCGCTGAGGTCTCTCGGGAGTGACGGCCCTGGGGGCGGGGGCGTACGGGGGACCGCCGGTGCGGCATGCGGCGGTCGCGGTTCCGCGGGGGGTGAAAGCGGGACGGAGGTGGGGGTGGGGCGCGGATAGGCTGTCAGGCGTGCGGGAACAGATCAGCTCAGCGTCGAGGGTCGTCGTCAAGGTCGGCTCCTCCTCGCTCACCACCCCCCAGGGCATGATCGACGTGGACCGGGTCGACGCCCTGGTCGACGTCCTGGCGGCGCGGCGGCGTGCCGGGGCGCAGATCGTGCTGGTGTCGTCGGGAGCGATCGCGGCGGGTCTCGGCCCGCTGGGGTTGTCGGCGCGGCCACGCGACCTGGCCACCCAGCAGGCGGCCGCCTCCGTCGGCCAGGGGGTGCTGGTCGCGCGCTACACCTCCTCCTTCGCCCGTTACGGCCTGCGCGTCGGCCAGGTGCTGCTGACCGCCGACGACATGATGCGCCGCGCCCACCACGCCAACGCCCAGCGCACCCTGGCGCGGCTGCTGGAGCTGGGCATCGTGCCGATCGTCAACGAGAACGACACGGTCGCGACCGACGAGATCAGGTTCGGCGACAACGACCGGCTCGCCGCGCTGGTCTCCCACCTGATCCACGCCGACGCGCTGGTGCTGCTGTCCGACGTCGACGCTCTCTACGACGGCCCGCCGAGCCGGCCCGGCTCGTGCCGGCTGGCCGAGGTGCGCGGCCCCGAGGACCTGGTCGGCGTCGAGCTGGGCAGGAACGGCGCGGCGGTCGGCACCGGCGGCATGGTGACCAAGGTCCAGGCGGCCAGGATCGCCACGGGCGCGGGCGTGCCGGTCGTGCTCACCGCCGCCGCTCACGCCGCCCAGGCGCTCACCGGCGCCGACATCGGCACCTACTTTCACCCCGGCGGCCGCCACCCCGGCACGCGGCTCCTGTGGCTCGCCCACGCCACCACCGGGCGCGGCCGGCTGCATCTCGACCAGGGGGCGGTCGAGGCGATCGTGGGCCGGCGCAAGTCGCTGCTGCCCGCCGGCGTGACGTCCGTGGAGGGCGAGTTCGCCGCGGGCGACCCGGTCGACCTGTGCGGGCCGCAGGGCGGCGTGGTGGCGCGCGGCCTGGTCAACTTCGACGCGGTGGAGATCCCGGGGCTGCTCGGCCGCTCCACGAAGGAGCTGGCCAGCGCGCTCGGTCCGGAATATGAACGCGAGCTGATCCACCGCGACGACATCGTCATACTGGAAGCCCGTCACCAGTGAGGAGCACGCGATGTCCGAGGAGTTCCTGAAGGTCGCCCGCGCGGCACGAGAGGCCGCCGCCGAGCTGGCCCCGCTGCCGCGGGCGCCCAAGGACCGGGCGTTGCGGGTGATCGCCGACGCCCTGGTCGCGCACGCGGCCGAGATCGTCGAGGCCAACGCCGAAGACGTCGAGCGGGCGCGGGCCCAGGGCACGTCCGAGGCGATGATCGACCGGTTGCGGCTCGACGAGGCCAGGATCGAGGCCATCGCCGAGGCCGTGCGGCAGGTGGCCGACCTGCCTGACCCGGTCGGCGAGGTCGTCCGGGGCAGCACGCTGCCCAACGGGCTGGAGCTGCGGCAGCTCAGGGTGCCGCTGGGCGTGATCGGCATCATCTACGAGGGGCGTCCCAACGTCACGGTCGACGCCGCCGCGCTCTGCCTCAAGAGCGGCAACGCGGTGCTGCTCAGAGGCTCGTCGAGCGCCTACTCGTCCAACACGGCGCTGGTGCGGATCATGCAGGAGGCGCTCGCGGGCACGCAGGTGCCCGCCGGGGCGGTGCAGCTGGTGCCCGGTACGACGCGGGAGTCGGTCAAGGAGCTGATGCGCGCCCGCGGGCTGGTCGACGTGCTGATCCCGCGCGGCGGGGCGGCGCTGATCAACTCGGTGGTCGAGGAGTCCACGGTCCCGGTGATCGAGACCGGCGTCGGCAACTGCCATGTCTATGTCGACGCGGAGGCCGATCTCGACCTGGCCGTGCAGATCCTGGTCAACTCCAAGGCGCAGCGGCCGTCGGTGTGCAACGCGGCCGAGACGTTCCTCGTCCACGAGGGGGTCGCCGACGCGTTCGTGCCGAGGGCGCTGCGGGCGCTGGCCGAGGCGGGGGTGACCGTCCACGGCGACGAGCGCATCGCCGGTTACGGCGAGGTCGTGCCGGTCACCGACGACGACTTCGCCACCGAATACCTGTCGCTCGACATCGCCGCCGCCGTCGTCGGCTCGCTGGAGGAGGCCGTGGCCCACATCCGGCGCTACGGCTCCGGGCACACCGACGCGATCGTCACCCGGTCGCAGCCGGCCGCCCGCCGCTTCGTCTCGCTCGTGGACTCCGCGGCCGTGGCGGTGAACGCCTCGACCAGGTTCACCGACGGCGGCGAGTTCGGGTTCGGCGCGGAGATCGGCATCTCCACGCAGAAGCTGCACGCGCGTGGCCCGATGGGCCTGCCGGAGCTGACCTCCACCAAGTGGATCTACACGGGAGAAGGGCATCTGCGCACGTCAGAAGGCACTGTGGTGCCCGGACCGGCTTGCGGTTAGTCGGCGTGTCGGGCTGACCGGCGGCCCGCGGCCTCGGTTGACTGGGTGTCATGGAAATTGTCGTCGCCCTTGTCTTCTCGGCCGCGGTGCTGTTCGGCGCCGACCGTCTGCTGCTCTGGCTGGAGAGCCGCGGTCACGTCAACTGGCGCAGGAAGGGCCGCAAGCCCCTGGCCGAGGAACCCACGGCCGAGCTCGACAGCATGCTCTCCGACCGTTCACCCCGATAAAGGTTCAACGGCTCCGGCGCGCCGCGGGCGTCAACTGTCGTCCCAGCGCTAGGGTTGTGTCCCTTATGGGCGCGCCGGGCGGGGAGGGACGGTGAGCAAGCTCGGCAAGGTCGGGCCGTACAGCCTGGTCGAGCGGCTCGGCCGAGGCGGCATGGGCGAGGTCTACCTCGCCACCACCCGCCGTGGCGAGCAGGTCGCACTCAAGGTCCTCCACGACCTGGCCGAGGACGAGATGTCCCGGGTCAGGCTGGAGCGCGAGGTGCGCGCGCTGCGCAGGGTCGAGAGCCCCTACGTGGCCAAGGTGCTCGACGCCGACCTGAGCTGTGCCCGGCCCTACCTGGTCATGGAGCACATCGAGGGCGTCACGCTGCTGGAGCGCGTACGCCAGAGCGGGCCGCTCGACCTGGGCCAGCTCGTGCACATGGCGCAGGGCATCGCCGCGGCGCTGGCCATCATCCACGCGGCCGGGGTCGTGCACCGCGACCTGAAGCCGGGCAACATCATCATGGGCACCGAGGGGCCGGTCCTCATCGACTTCGGCATCGCGCAGGTGCTCGACGCGACCCGGCTCACCATGACGGGCACGTTCCTCGGCACGCCCGGCTACACCGCGCCGGAGATCTTCGCCGACGAGCAGGTCGACTCGCCCGCCGACGTGCACGCCTGGGCCGCGACGGTGGCGTTCGCGGCGACCGGGCGACCCACGTTCGGGCGCGGCACGGCCGAGGCGCAGATGTACGCGGTGCTGAACGGGCAGGCCGACCTCAAGGGCGTGCCGGTGGCGCTGCTGCCGCTGGTGCGGGCGGCGCTCAACCGGGAGCCCGGCAAGCGGCCCACCGCGGCGTTGCTGGCCGACCGGCTCTCCCGGCTGGCCAAGGCCACCAACGGGCCCGACGGCGACGCGCCCGCGGCCGCCGAGGAGGCGTCCAGGGGCGAGAGCGCACGAAGCCGGGCGAACGGCACGACGGCCGAGGTCCCCGCGCCCCGCGGCCGGGCCGGCACGGAGGGCAAGACGCCCGTGCCGCGCGGCCGTACGGGCGCCGACGGGAAGACGCCCGTGCCGCGCACGCGTACCGGCGGGGACGGGAAGACGCCCGTACCCAGGAACCGGACGGAACCGCCCACGGCGCGCAACCGGACGGAACCGCCCGCCGCGCGGAACCGGGCCGACGGCGCGACCCCGGCCGCGCGCCCCAGACCGGGCACGGACGGACCGGCCTCCGCCCCCCGCCCCAGGCCGGGAACGGAGGGCACCCGCGCCAGGACCGGCACGGAGGGCACTCGCGCCAGAACCGGCACGGAGGGGACACGTCCCCGCACCGGCACGGAGGGGACGCGCACCCGCACCGGCACGGACGGCACGCGGGCCAGGACCGGCGCCGACGGGACCCGGGTCAGGGCCGACGGCGCGGTTCCGCCGCCGCGGGGCAGGACGAACACCGACGGCAAGGCCGCCACGCCCCGCACCAGGACCGGCGCCGACCCCAAGACGGGCCCGCGCGCGCGGGCGACGGCGGCCGTGCGGAGCAGGTCACAGGACGGCCGGCGGGCCAGGCTCAGGGGCGAGGCGCCGACCACGCTGCCCGCGGGCAACACGGCTCTGCTGCTGCTCGCGGTGCTGGCGGTGCCGTGCGTGGTGACGTCGGTGATCTGGCCGATCGCCTCGATCGCCATCACGACGGCGTTCGTGGTGCTGACCAGGACGCTCTGGATGAGTCATTGGCTGGTCAGGAAGCGCAGCGCGCGTCGCATGCGGATCGCGCTGCGCGTGTTGCTGTTCCCGTTCGCGCTGACCGGGGCGGCGGCGACCGCCGTGGTGTGGCCGGGAGTGCCCGTCGCGGTGGCGTCGGGCGGTGCGCTCTGGGTGACCGGTGGCGGTCAGATCGACTCCGACTGGTGGCAGCAGCCGGCGCCCGTGACGGTCGCGGCGGTGGTGTTCGGCATGTTGTGCGGCGGTATCACCGGGCGCGAGATCGAGCGGATCGGCGGCAAGCTGCCGGAGTTGCGCAGGGAAGGGCTGCGCGCACTGGCCGTGCTGGGCGGGTTCGTCGCCCTGTGCGCGGCCGCCGTGCGCGCGATCGCCCTCCTGCTGTAGGCGGCGAGGACGGCCGGCCGGTCAGCCCTGGCCGCCGTCGCGGCGCGAGAAGCGGTTGAAGATGCGCTCGCCCGCGTTCACCGCCCCTTCGGCCACGTCGCGCAGCACGCCGATGAAGGGGTCCTGCGACTGGGACCAGGAGGCGCGGTAGGACTCGGCCGCCGCCTTGATCTCGTCGGTGACGCGGGCGTTGGCGTCGTCCTCCCTGCGGGGGTAGTCGCCGCCGATGATGCGGTCGTACTCGCCGCTGCGCTGCCACTTGTCGAGCTCGGCGACGCGCACCACGGCGAACGGGTGGGTGGTGCCGAGCAGGTTGAGCACCTTGAGGAAGCCGTCGCGCAGGTCGCCCGCGGTGTCGTACTCCTGGTACTGCGCCAGGAACGCCTCGATGTTCATCTCGTGGGTGTAGGCGCCGCCGGCGAGCTTCATCAGGGCGCGCTTGGCCGACTCGGGGTTCTGGGCGGTCAGCAGGCCGCCGCGGTCGGAGGAGAGCTCCGACTTGCGGTACCACTCCTCCAGGCCCGCGACGATCGCGCGCAACCCGATGTAGCCGAGCGGGATCCAGGCGACGCGCGTGGCGAGGCGGGTGAGGATGTCGAGCATCGTCCGGTAGACCGCGTGACCCGACAGGATGTGCGAGGTCTCGTGGCCGATGACGAAGCGCTGCTCCTCCTCGTCCATGAGGTTGAGCAGGCCGGTGGTGACGACGATGAACGGGTCGTCGAAGCCGATGGCCTTGGCCTGGACGTTCGGGTCCTGCTGGACGTAGATCTCCGGGATGCGGTGCAGGTCGAGGATGTAGGCCGCGTCGCGCCCCATGTCGTACAGGGAGCGGAACTGGGTCTCGCTGACGCGCACGGACGACGCCAGGTACATCAGGCGAAGGCGGCGCTCACTCACAAGACCGGACATCTGCTTGAGAACCGTGTCGAACCCACTCAACTTACGCAGAGCGACCAGGGCGGACCGGTCTGCGGGGTGTTCGTAGGCTCGGGACGAGATGCCGGGCAGTTGGACGCGGTTGCGGTCCGGGGTGGTCGTCATGCCCGGCATGCTACGTCCGCAACGGATGTGATGCGCGGACATCACCAAGGGGGGTGCCGTCATGTTCGGGTACCGCGTCCGCGTAGGGTCCGACTCATGATGAACGCGCCTGGGGTCCAGGGGAAGCGGCGGGTGGGTGTGATGGGCGGGACCTTCGATCCCATCCACCACGGCCACCTGGTCGCAGCAAGCGAGGTCGCCCATCACTTCGACCTCGACGAGGTAGTGTTCGTGCCGACCGGGCGGCCGTACCAGAAGTCCGGACGCGAGGTGTCGGCGCCCGAGGACCGCTATCTGATGACGGTCATCGCCACGGCCTCCAACCCCCGCTTCTCCGTGAGCAGGGTGGACGTCGACCGCCCCGGCCCCACCTTCACCATCGACACGCTGAGGGACATCTCCAACGTCTACGGCCCGCAGACGGATCTGTACTTCATCACCGGCGCCGACGCGCTCGGCGCGATCCTGGGCTGGCAGAACGCCGACGAGCTGTTCGAGCTGGCGCACTTCGTGGGCTGCACCCGCCCCGGGCACACGTTGCACGACCCCGGGCTGCCCGAGGGCAGGGTGACCCTGCTGGAGATCCCCGCGCTGGCCATCTCGTCGTCGGAGTGCCGTCAGCGGGTGGCCAAGGGGGAGCCGATCTGGTATCTGGTGCCGGACGGAATCGTGCAGTACATCAACAAACGAGGGTTGTATCACGGGGAAGGCTGAAGCTCTCCGCGCCGTGGGTGAGGGGTTTCGGCCTGGAAGGGTACCCTCGGTATATGGGCATGCTGCCGACACAGGAGGACAGACCCGCATCGTGACCGCATCCGACAGATCCGTTCAGCTCGTCCAGATCGCCGCCGAGGCCGCGGCCGACAAGCTGGCCGATGACATCCTCGCCTACGACGTGAGCGAGCAGCTCGTCATCACCGACGCCTTCCTGCTCTGCTCCGCCACGAACGACCGCCAGGTCCGCGCCATCGTCGACGAGATCGAAGACCGGCTGCGCACCGAGGCCGACGCCAAGCCCGTGCGCCGCGAGGGCGAGCGCGAGGGCCGCTGGGTGCTGCTCGACTACATCGACATCGTCGTGCACGTTCAGCATGAGGAAGACCGCACGTTCTACGCGCTCGAGCGTCTGTGGAAGGACTGCCCGGCCATCGGCCTGCCGGAGAGCGTCATGCTCGCCAACATGCAGCGGGCCCGCAGTTGAGCAGGCGGATCGTCTGCCTCCGCCACGGACAGACCCTGTGGAACGTGGAGCACCGCTTCCAGGGCCACTCCGACATCCCGCTCGACGAGACCGGCGTCGCGCAGGCGGCCAGGGCCGCCTCGCTGCTGGCCTCGCTGCGGCCGACCCTCATCGTCTCCTCCGACCTCCAGCGCGCCCATGACACGGCCCTGGCGCTCGGCAGGCTCGTGGGGCTCGACGTGACCGTCGACAAGGACTTCCGCGAACGCGGCGGCGGCCAGTGGGAGGGGCTGACGCGCGACGAGATCGCCGCGCGCTGGCCCGAGGAGTACATCGCCTGGGAGGCCCCCGACGGCGAGCCCGTCTCGGAGGTCGCGACCCGGGTGGCCGCCTCCATGCGCAAGTGGGCGGCCAAGCTCGACGACGACGGGCTCCTGGTCGTCGCCTCGCACGGCGCCGCGCTGCGGCTCGGCATCTGCGAGCTGCTCGGACTGCCCGAGGAGCTGTGGCCGGCGCTGGGCGGGCTGGGCAACTGCTCCTGGTCGGTGCTGCAGGAGGGCCGTCAGGGCTGGCGGCTGCTCGAACACAACGCGGGCACCCTGCCCGAGCCCATCAGCAGCGACGACCGCCCTGACGCGGAGGCGTAGCCGACCGGCTCAGGCCGGCTGCGCGGGGCGGCGAGCGCCCTGCCGGGGGTGGTCCGGCAGCGTGACGGCGCTCGCGGCCTTGTCCGTCATCCGCTTGACCATGCCCTTGCCCGGCAGGTACGGCAGCATGCGCATCATCTGGTTCCGCAGCCGGATCCGCGCCCGTGTGCCCGGCACGAGGTATTTGTCGGCCCCCTCGGCCTGCTTCTGGCACACCTCGACGTACGGTCTCATCCGCCGCTCGTAGGCGTCGAAGGCGGCACTGTGGTCGCCGGGGGCCGCGGCCAGCTCGGCGGCCAGCACGTACGCGCCGATCATCCCGAGCCCCGTGCCCATGCCGCCGGGGCCGGGGGCGTACCCGGCGTCTCCGACCAGCGCCACCCGGCCGGACGACCACCGGGGCAGGACGACCTGGGCGGCCTGCCAGAAGTAGAAGTCCTCGGCCCGGTCCATGGCCGCCAGCAGGGACGGGACCTGCCAGCCCACTCCCCGGAACGCCCGCGCCACCAGGGCCCGCTGCGCCGCCTGGTCGCGGTGGCCGACGTCGAGCGGGGGCGTGGCGAAGTCGAGCGACGCCCTGGTCCGGCCGTTCGTCCGGACGATGGTGGCGCAGCGGCCCGGCACGTTGTGCATCAGGCCGTCGTGGTCCAGCCCGTACGTGCCGGGGACGGAGAAGACGGCGCCGTAGAAGCCGAGATGGCGCAGGGGAGCGGCCGGGAAGGCCAGCTCGCGTACCTTGCTGCGGATGCCGTCCGCGCCGACGACCAGGTCGAACGTGCGGGGCGCGGCCTTTTCGAAGGTCACGTGCACGCCGTCGGGGCGCTCGGTCAGGCAGGTGATCGAGTCGCCGAGGAGGCGTTCGGCGGGGGCGGCCTCGTTCAGGATGCGGGTCAGGTCGCCGCGCAGGATCTCCACGTCGCCGCTGAACACCTCCGACGGCAGCCTGGCCAGCCGTCTGCCGGCGTCGTCGACGATGGCGATGTCGCCCATGCCGGTCTGGGCCGCCCTGATCGGGTCCAGCACGCCCATGCGCTTCAGGACCTCCAACTGCGGGGCGCCGCGGAAGTCGACGGCCTGGCCGCCGGTGCGCAGGGCGGGGGCGCGTTCGACGACGGTCGGCCGGAACCCGAGGCGGGCCAGCCAGTGGGCGAGCGTGGGCCCGGCGACGCCGCCGCCGGAGATGAGGACGGTCTGCACGGTTGCCTCCTTGGGTAGTGCGCCATGTACGTTGTACGCGTACCGTAGGTTCGGGTTTTCCGGCAGGCAAGAGGGTCGCCCGGCGCACTAGTGCGGTGAGAAGGTGCCGCCGGGTGCGCCGAGCCTGGTGCACTAGTGCTGCGGAAGGGGTGGCCGTGGATCGGCCCGTGTATCTGCGGATCGTGGCGGAGTTGCGCGACCGCATCGCCGCCGGCGAGCTGGCGCCGGGGGACAAGGTGCCCTCGACCCGCCAGATCATCCGCGAGTGGGGCGTGGCGATGGCCACCGCGACCAGGGCCCTCGGCAGGTTGCGCGAGGAGGGGCTCACGCGGGCCGTGCCGGGGGTCGGAACCGTCGTCGCCGGGCCCGTGCGGCGGGCGGCGCAGGACCTCACCGCGCGGCGCGTCGTGCGCGAGGCGATCAGGGTCGCCGACCGGGAGGGGCTGGCCGCCGTGTCCATGCGCCGCCTGGCCGCCGAGCTCGACGCCTCGGCCATGTCCCTGTACCGGCACGTCGCGGGCAAGGACGAGCTGGTCCGGCTCATGATCGACGCGGTCTACGGCGAGGAGCCGCCCGCCGGGCGGCCGCCGCGCGACTGGCGGGCCCGGCTGGAGCTGGAGCTCCGGCAGTTGTGGCGGGTGCACCTGCGGCATCCGTGGCTGGCGCAGGCGGTCTCGCTGACCCGGCCGCAGCTCGTGCCCAACGGCATGGCGTCCACCGAACGGCTGCTGCGGGCCCTGGACGGGCTCGGCCTCGACGCCGGCACCATGCTGCACGCCGTCGTGTCCCTGGTGAACTTCGTCCGGGGCGCCGCCGTGGCCCTGGAGGCGGAGCTGCGGGCGCGTACCGAGACCGGGGTGACCGAGGACGACTGGCTGAGCGAGCACGAAGGGGAGATGGCGGAGTTGCTCGCCTCCGGTGCCTTCCCGACCCTGGCGAAGGTGGTCACGGATCCCGGGGTGGATCTGGACCTGGACTCCGTCTTCGAGTTCGGGCTCCGCGGGCAGCTCGATGGGCTCGCCGTGCTGGTGGCACGGGCGCAGCGGGGACGGCGGCCGGGCGATTAGGCGAAAGGGCGCGGATGGCTATATGCTCTCGGAGCGCCGCAACGGGTGATCCCGCAGCGGTGACCAGGGGCTATGGCGCAGTTGGTAGCGCGCCTCCATGGCATGGAGGAGGTCTGGGGTTCGAATCCCCATAGCTCCACACAGATTGTTTCCCTGGTTCGAGCGGTCCGGCTCGACCGCGCGTCAGTCCAGGAACGCCGGAGCGCTCCACGTCGTGGCGGGCAGGGCGTTGAGGGCGGCGACGATCCGCTTCTCCTCGTAGACGAAGTGCGATTCCAGCAGGGCCGACAGGCCGTCCAGCTCGGTGCGCACGTCACGGGTGGCGGGCGCGTCGGCGGTCAGCAGGGTTTCCAGGTCGCGCAGGATGGCGGCCACCTGCTCGTGGTCCCGGCGCAGTTCCTCAAGGACGGGGCGCAGCTCGGGGAACTCGGCGGCGAGCACCGGGAAGGCCGTGGCGTCCTCACCGGTGTGGTGGGTGGTGATCGCCGAGCAGAAGGTCAGGCAGTGGGTGCGCAGGTCGCGCAGGGAGCCGCCGCGGCCGGCGGTGTCGCGCAGCCTGGCCAGCTCTTCGCGGAGCCGGAGGTGCACGTCGATCAGCTGGTTGCCGAAGGCCGCCAGACGGCGGGCCGGCTCGGGGAAGTCGTTCATGGTCGTGTCCGATGTCACGGCGCCTCCATGCCCGCGGCGGTCTCCTGGCCGGGTGCACTGCGACGCTGATCTGGGATCAGATCATGCTTTCCGCGGCGAATCAACTCGGCGGGCCGAGCCCGAAGAGGCCCGGCCCCGGAGCGGCGTGCCCCGGCGTCAGGCGTAGCGCCGGGCCAGCTCCGCCGCCGCCGCGCCCAGGGCCTCGCGCAGCGCGGGCGGGGACAGCACCTCGACGTCGGTCCCGAGCCGCAGGAACTCGCCGAGCGCGTGGTCGTGCGACTCGATCGGCAGGGTGACCCGCGTCCAGCCCTCGGCGTCCGGCGGCTCGGCGGTCTCCCGGGCGGCCGCCGCGACGCCGGGCGTCATGAGGTCGGGCAGGCGTTCCAGGCCGCGCGGCGACAGCCGCACCACCGCCTCGCCGCGCCGCAGCCTGGCCTCGAACTCGGCCAGGTAACCCTGCCAGTACGCCGCCAGGGAGAAGTCGTCCGGCCTGGCGAACGTCTCGGGGAGGGCGTGCAGGTCGAGGATCTGGGAGACGCGGTAGGTGCGCACGTGCTCGCCGCAGCGCGCCACCAGGTACCAGCGGCCCGCCTTGACCACCAGCCCGTACGGCTCCAGCCGCCGTTCCACCTCCTGCGGCGCCTTCCACCGCCGGTAGGTGACCTGGACGGCCCGCTCGTTCCACACGGCGTCGGCCACGGCCGGCAGGTACGTGACCGGCTCGGCGTCCCGGTACCAGGAGGGCGCGTCGAGATGGAACCGCTCCTGGATGCGGCCCGCGCGGTCGCGCAGCTCGACGGGGAGCGCGGCCATCAGCTTGAGCTGGGCGGCGGTCACCACCGCGCCGAGGCCCAGCTCGGCCGCCGGCCCCGGCAGCCCGGCCAGGAACAACGACTCGGCCTCGTCGGTGGTCAGCCCGGTGAGGCGGGTGCGGTAGCCGGCGAGGAGCTGGTAGCCGCCGTTGGGCCCGGCGTCGCCGTAGAGCGGGATGCCGGCGGCGTGCAGGGACTCCATGTCGCGGTAGATGGTGCGGACGGAGACCTCCAGGCGCTCGGCGAGGTCGTGGGCCGTCATGCGGCCGCGCGTCTGCAACAGCAGCAGGATCGAGACCAGGCGGGAGGCGCGCACGGACACTGACACTACATGTCAGTGACCCGGCCGTACGTTCGCCCGCATGAACGACTTCGACTTCCTCGCCGGCACCTGGGACGTGGTGAACCGCAGGCTCCTCAAGCCGCTGGCCGGCAGCGACGAATGGGACGAGTTCCCCGGCCGCTCGGTCGCGACCCGGCACTTCGACGGCGCGGCCAGCTTCGACGAGATCGCCTTCCCCACCAAGGGCCGGCACGGGATGACCGTGCGCGTCCGCAACCCCGCGACGCGGCAGTGGTCGATCTACTGGGCCAGCAGCGCGACCGGCACGCTGGACACCCGGCCCATGGTGGGCGCGTTCACCGGGAACCGGGGCGAGTTCTACGGCGAGGAGACCCACGAGGGCCGGCCGGTGCGCTGCCGGTTCGTCTGGACCGTCGTCGACGAGCACCGGGCCAGGTGGGAGCAGGCCTTCTCGGCGGACGACGGCCAGACCTGGGAGACCAACTGGACGATGGACTTCACCCGGGCGTCCTGAGCGAGCGGCTTCGTCCGGGCCTCAGGACGCCTGGCCGCGCACCCACAGGACCGTGGCCACGGCCACCACCGCGACCAGCAGCAGGAGCCCGCCCACCAGGATCACCCACCGCCAGGCCGACTTCGGCGGCGGCGGGGGCTCGTACAGGGGGACGTCGGGGAGCATGTCGGGGGTGTAGGGCAGGCTCTGCGTGTACGGCGCTTCCGGGGGGCCCTGGGGAGGGTGCTCCGGGTGCGGGACGCGATGTCGGACGGTCTGGTTCGGGTCCGGCTCCTGCGGCTCTCGCTTCATGATCCCCTCAGACGCGGCTCTGGAGGTGGGTTTCATCGACATTGTCATACTTGCCGGTGAAACGCGGTCCAGACGTCGGAAGGCTCAGTAACCGCTCTGATCGCCGCCGTGCGGCGGCTGCGGCGGCTGCCAGCCACCCTGAGGACCACCCTGAGGACCACCCTGAGGACCACCCTGAGGACCACCCTGAGGGCCGCCCTGGGGGCCGGGCTGCTGGTAGGGCTGCTGCTGGTAGGGCTGGTGGTACGGCTGCGGGGGCTGCTGCCAGCCGGGGCCCTGCGGCCGCTCCTGCTGGGGGGCGGGGCGGCGCGCGACGACGGCCCAGATCAGCAGCCCGATGCCGGCCAGGTGGAACAGCGAGGAGATGAGGTAGGCGAACGGCAGGACGGCCATCATGCTGGAGCCGTACGACTCGATCAGCGTCTGGGTCAGGATGCTCAGCACGAGGTTGATCAGCGTGCCGATCAGCAGCAGTCCGCAGCCCGACATGCCGAGGGTGGCCGCGCGGCCCACGTGCCGTCTGTTCATCCCGATCAGGACGATGCCCACCACCAGCAGCAGGGCGGTGATGAGGGTGGGGAGCAGGTTCGTGAGCATGTTGAGGAAACTCATGGGGCGACTCCAGCCAAAAGGGGGGACTCGGGCGACGTTACGGGGATCCGCGCAGTTCTTCCACCGCACGGCTGATCGACTGCAGGTCGAGACCGCCCTTGTGCCGGCGGCCGTTCAGGAACAGGGTGGGGGTGCCGCGCACGCCGCTCTCCTTGCCCGACGCCTCGTCGAGCGCGATGCGTGAGGCGTGCCCGGCCACGTCCGCCCAGGGGTCGACGTCGAGCTCGGCGGCGTAGTGTTCGAGGTCGGCGTCGGTGAGGAAACGCTGGTTGTCGTAGAGGATGTCGTGCATCTCCCAGAACCGGCCGCGGTCGGCGGCGGCCTCGGAGACGATGGCGGCGGAGGCGGCCCGGGGATGCAGCGTCCGGATCGGGAAGTGCCGGAAGACCAGCCGGACGTCGGGGTTCCGGCGCAGGATCTCGTCCAGGACGGGGTGGAGACGGCCGCAGTAGGGGCACTCGAAGTCGCCGTACTCGACGATGGTCACCTTGGCGGTCGCCGGACCCCGTACGTGGTCGTCGGGGCCGACCGGCACCGACAGCACGTCGGGCAGCTCCTCGTCGGGCTCGGCCTCGGGCGGCGCGCAGACGCCGCCCCGGTCCCAGGCCAGCCGGAAGACCACCCAGCCCAGCGCGGCGGACAACAACGACCCGGCCAGGATGCCGATCTTGGCCTGGCTCTGGATCGCCGGGTCGTCGAAGGCCAGGTCGACGATGAACAGCGCCACCGTGAACCCGATGCCGGACACCGCCGCGCCGCCCAGCAGCTGCCCCCACACCAGGTTCCCCGGCAGGATGCCCCAGCCGAACCGCAGCGGCAGCCACGTGCCGAGCGAGATCCCGGCGAACTTCCCGAGCAGCAGCCCCAGCGCGATGCCGAGGGAGATCGGCGAGGTCAGCGCCGCCCGCAGGGTCTCGCCGTCGAGCCGCACCCCGGCGTTGGCCAGGGCGAACACCGGCACGATCACGTAGCTGCTCCAGGGATGCAGGCGGAGCTGGAGCCGTTCGTTGACCGAGACGGCGCGCTGCACGCGCCGCGAGGCCTCCCTGGCCGCCCGCGCGCTCGGCTCGGTGGTGAACTCCTGGACGGCCTCGCCCGCCAGCAGCAGCTTCTGGTCGCTGGGGGCGTAGACGAACACGAGGACGCCGAGCGCGATGCCCACGAGCGTCGGATGGATGCCGCTCTCCAGCGTCGCGACCCACAAGCCGAACCCGAGCGCGATGTAGGCCGGCGCCCGCCAGATCTTCAGCCAGCGCAGCAGCACGATCGCCGCCAGCAGCACGACGGCCACGACGAGCGCGGTGAGCTGGAGGCTGGCCGTGTAGAAGATCGCGATGATCATGATGGCCAGCACGTCGTCCACGATGGCCAGCGTCAGCAGGAACGCCCGCAGCGGATCGGGACAGCGCGCCCCGACGACGGCCAGCACGCCCAGCACGAACGCGGTGTCCGTGGCGATCGGCACACCCCACCCGCCCGCGCCGGGGCCGCCGAGGTTGAGGGCGAGGTAGACGGCGGCGGGCACGAGCATCCCGCCGAGCGCGGCCACGGCCGGGACGGCGATCAGCCGCCGGTCCCTGAGCTGCCCGAGCCGCACCTCGTAGGAGACCTCCAGGCCGATCAGGAAGAAGAACACGCTCATGAGGCCGTCGTTGACCCAGTGGCGCAGGTCGAGGGAGAACACCGCGTCGCCGAACGAGATGCCCATGGGCAGGTGCCAGAACGACTCGTAGGTCCCGGCCCACGGCGAGTTGGCCCAGACCATGGCCAGGGCGGTGGCCACGAGCAGCACGCTCGTGCTGCCCGCCTCGGTCTTGAAGAACGCCCGCAACATCGTCAGATCTCCCCCCGGAGATCCGATCTTAGAACCCGCCCCCAAGGCGGCCGGGCCCGGCGGGGGTGTTCCCCGCCGGGCCCGGATGTCACAGGTTGCGGAGATAGGCCAGGGACGGCGCGAAGAAGTACTCGCCGCCCTTCATCGTGATCGTCTGGGCGACCTGCGCCTGCGGGGCCGACGGCTCGGCCCGGCCCCACACCTTCGGCCAGCTCACCTTGACGTCGCGGGCTCCCTGCCCGATGAGCGGGTCGTGGCCGGTCGCCGGGTTCTGGAAGTCCTCGTTGTTCGCCCAGCTCTGCTGGGTGAACTCGAACTGGGCGAGCAGGCTGCTGTTGAACGCCATGAACAGCAGGCCGACCTCGCCGCTCGGGCGGGCGCCGGGCGGGGAGTCGTCCCAGGGGTCGTCGGTGCGGTCGCCGTAGGTCTGACCCCGGCGGGCCATGAGGACGTCACGGCCGAACGATCGCGGGTTCGTCTTCCTGATGTGCCCGCTGAAGGGGCACTTCGAGCCCGGGTCGTCGTCGAAGGTGAAGTCGTTGGCCACCGGGCCCCCGCCCGGCTTCTGCTTGAGCGTGACGGGGGTGCCGTCCTTGAAGCGGCCGACGAGCAGGGCGCCCGCGCGGTCCCGGTCGGCGCCGAGCAGGCCGAGGGCGTCGGCCAGGTCCTGCTCGATCTCCTTGAAGGCCCGTACGTTCTGCTCCAGCTTCCTGAAGACCAGGTAGCTGCCGAAATGCCGCTCCGGGTGCGGTGCGAAGGGGTCGGCGACCAGGATGTTGGAGAGCGGGAAGGCGGGGTCCCAGTGCTCCCTCGGCTCCTTGTCCACCTCGTCCCGCACGAACAGCGGCTGGCTGCGGCCGTCCACGTACCCGAAGTGCTCGATGCCGTCGCCGGCGGGGTTGCGCATGCCGTGGCCGGTCTCCTCGCCGAGCAGCCGCGCGCTTGCGGGCAGCTCGCCCAGGATCTCCTCGCGCAGCTCCTCGACCCGGTCCTGGCGGGCGTCGCCGATGAGGATGACGGCGTGGATCTCCCGCTGGTAGGCGGGCTCCCACTCCGTCACCGGCGGGTCGTCCAGCTCGGCGCCGCGCCGCTTCATGCCGTCGCGGAACGCCTTGTCGCCGAACCTGCGCACGTCCTCGACCGAGTGGCCCAGGTCGCGGTAGCCGGCCTTGCTGATGCCGATGCCGACGTACGGCGTGCCGCGCCGGCCGTTCGCGCCGAACTCGCGCACCTCCTCAAGGTGCCGGCGCGCCGACTTCATCTTCGTGTCGGCGATGTGCCGCAGGAACGCCTTTCCCGCGGCGACGTCGTTGAACCTGACGAACAGCACGGACAGGTGCTCGCGCACGTGCGCGCGGAGAATGTTGGGCTGGAGATTGTCCAGCATCTCCTTGGTGTCCGCGTCGAGCTTGGCCGAATCCCAGGCCAGGGGTTGTGCGTTGTTCAGGTCGACAGCCATTGTCGCCGAATCCTTTCCCCGTTTCGAAATGAATCGGGCCCCCCTGCATCTGTACGACTCCCGGGAATGCGAGAAAGTTTCCACTTGATCAGGTCAGTTCGATTTCCTGATCAAACCCCGCGGACCCGTACATAATGACCGGATGAAGAACCGGGGCTGGGGACGTTCCAGCGGCACCCGCGACACGCTGCTGCGCGCGGCCCGCGAGGTCTTCCTGGCCAAGGGGTACGCCGAGGCCACCGTCGCCGACATCGTCGAGACGTCGGGCATCAGCGTCGGCAGCCTGTACCACCATTTCGGCGGCAAGCCGGGCCTGTTCCTGGCCCTGTGGGAGCAGTTCATGCGCAGCCAGGAGGAACGCACCTCCCGCGCGGCCAAGGCCACCGCCGGCGCCGGCGAGGAACGGTTCCTGGCCGGCGCCCGCGCCTATCTGGAGGGCTCGTGGGAGCAGCGCGACGTGGCCAGGCTGTTCCTGGAGAACGACGGCCCGGCCGAGTTCACGACCCTGCGCAGGCAGCGCGGCTGGGAGTGGATCGGCGGCAACAAGCGGCTGCTCGGCCTGGCGGACACGCCGGAGGGCAACGTGCTGGTCGTGCTGCTGACCACGGTGATGGGCGAGGCCGGGCGCGAGGTGGCGGCCTGCGAGTCCGACGGGGACGCCCAGGTGACCATCGACGAGGTGATCCGGATCGTCCGCCGCATGCTGGCTACGACGGGCGGCGTACCGCGGCCTTCTCCCTGAGGACGATTCCGCCGGCTCGCCGCGATGCGAGCGTGTAGCCCATGGACGCACTGCGCAAAGCCCTCGGCGTGCTCTCCCTGGCCTACGCGCTGATCTTCGCCGGGGCCGCGCTGCTGCACTCGGGCGTCACGATCGGCCCGCTGTCCCAGCCGGTCGTGCCGCCCGCGGTGGTCGTGGAGACGTTGTGCGCCTTGGGCCTGCTCGCCGGCGGCCACGGCGCGCTGACCCGCCGCCGGTGGGCCTGGGACGGCCTGGTCCACACCCACGCGGGGGCGCTGGGCGGCGTGCTGATCGGCATCCTGGCGCTGGCCCTGCACCCGTCGGCGGCCACGCCACTGAGCACCTGGTTCCACGACACGATGGCGGTGCTGCTGGCCGCCGGGCTGGCCGGGGCCTTCTACGCCTCCAGATCGCGCAAATGATCGGCCGCCTCGGGCAGCTGGTCCTCGGTGAACACGCGGACGCCGTGCGCTTCGAGCAGGGCGGTGGTCACCCCCTGGCCGGGCACCCGCCGTCCGCCGAACGTTCCGTCATGGATGGCCAGCGCGCCGCACGAGGGGCTGCCCTCCTTGAGCACGGCCAGCCGGACCCCGGCCGAGCGGGCGGCCTCAAGCGCGGCCCGCGCCCCCGCCACGAACTCGGCCGTCACGTCGGAGCCGTCGCTCGCCAGCACGCGGGCCTCGCCGGAGAGCACCGCCGCGCCGCCCGCGCCGCCCTCGATCTCGGCCGCCGGGCGCGGAACGGGCAGCCCGCCCGCCACCTCGGGGCAGAAGACCACCAGCCGGCCCTCCGCCCGCCAGCGCGCGAGCAGGGCGTCGGCGCTGGTCTTCGCGCCGCCGTCGTAGCGGACCCGGCGGCCCATCAGGCAGGCGCTGACGAGGATTCTCTGCACGTCCCCGATCCTATGAGCGCGATCGGCACCAGCGGGACGCCGGCGAGGGCGACCCGCACGGGCGCTAACCTGTGTCGCGATGAACACCACCGTCGCCACGATCGTCATCGTCGGCTCACTGCTGCTCATGCTGGCGAGCCTGGTCGTCGCCGTCCGCGACCGGCCCATGGGCATGGTCCTGCTGGTCGGCTTCGCCGTGCTGGAGGTGGCGATCCTGGTGCAGGCCGGGTTCGTGATCGCGGCGGTGAGCGGCGGCGAGGGGCCGCCGGAGAAGGCCACGCTGTTCGGGTACATCGGCGGTCAGGTGCTCATCCCGCCCGCCGGGGTGTTCCTCGCGCTGGCCGAGCGCAGCCGGTGGGGCACGGCGATCCTGGTCGTGGCCGGGTTCGCGATCGCGGTGATGAACGCGCGGCTGCTGCAGATCTGGCAGGGCGTGGCGTGAGCGCCCCGATCGGCACCGGCCCCGGGCGCGCGCTGGTCGCCGTCTACGGGCTGTTCTCGCTGGCGGCCGGGGCGCGGGCGGCGGTGCAGATCGCCACCAGGTTCGGCGAGGCGCCGCTGGCCTACGCCCTGTCGGCGTTCGCCGCGCTGGTCTACGTCGTGCTCACCGTCGCCCTCGTGCGCGGCGCCCGTCGTCTCGCGCTCGGCGCGCTCGTCATCGAGCTGGCCGGGGTGCTGCTGATCGGCACCGCGAGCGTGGCCGATCCGGCCGCCTTCCCCGACGCCACGGTGTGGTCGTCGTACGGCAAGGGTTACCTGTTCATCCCGCTCGTGCTGCCCTTCGTGGGGCTCTACTGGCTGCTGCGCAGGCGTTAACGCCGGGCGTGCGCGGGCAGGGACAGACCCCATGAGCACGATCGAGCACTCAGTAGACGTCAACGTCCCGATCCGCGTGGCCTACAACCAGTGGACCCAGTTCGAGAGCTTCCCCGAGTTCATGGAGGGCGTGGAGTCCGTCAAGCAGATCTCCGACACGCTCACCGAGTGGGTGGTCGAGATCGCCGGGGTCCGCCGCGAGTTCCAGGCCGAGATCACCGAGCAGCACCCCGACGAGCGCGTCGCCTGGCGCGGCACGGACTCGCCGCACCACGCGGGCGTCGTCACCTTCCACCGCATCGACGCCGACACCACCAAGGTCACCCTCCAGATGGAGTACGACCCGGAGGGCGTCGTCGAGACCGTCGGCGACGCGCTGCAGATCGTCCGGCTGCGCATCAGGAACGACATGGAGCGGTTCAAGTCGTTCATCGAGTCGCGCGGCGGCGAGACGGGCGGCTGGCGCGGCGACGTCCCCGGCGCCCACCAGCACCAGCACGAGCACGGCTCCACCTACGGCGACAGCGGCGCGCCGGTCCCGCCCGGCACCGTCGGCGGCGGCGACTACCCGCCGAGCGGCACCCTGCCGCCCCCCGGCCCCGTTCCCCCGCGCAACCAGCCCCCGGAGGGCCCGAGCCCGGTCCTGTAGGACGGGATCTTCCCTGAGAATCTCAGCCCCCGCCCCGGGGGCTTTCTCATGTCCAGGAATAAAGGGACATTTCGGTCCTGTTAAGGTGGTGATTCGTCCCATGATTTGATGAGTGGAGGACCTGACCAGCATGAGCGTGCTAGCCCAAGAGGCCCGTGGCAGAACAGGCAGAACCGCCCCCTTGGCCTGGCTTCTCGTGCTGGGCATCGTTCTGGCGGCGCTGAACCTGCGCACGGCCGTCACCAGCGTCGGACCGCTGCTCGACCAGCTCGCCGGGGCGCTCGGCATGAGCAGCGTCGGCACCGGCCTGCTCACCACGCTGCCCGTGCTGGCCTTCGCCGGCGTCGGGGCGGTCACCCCCACCCTGGCCCGCCGGATCGGCGAGCACCGGCTGCTGCTGCTGGCGCTGGTCACCCTCGGCTCGGGCATGCTGGTCAGGTCGCTGGTCGGGTCGGCCCCGGTGTTCCTGCTGAGCAGCGCGGTCGCGCTGTCCGGCGGCGCCGTCGGCAACGTGCTCATCCCGACGCTGATCAAGCGTCACTTCCCCGGGCGTACCGGGATCATGACCACCGTCTACACCACGGCCCTGGCGGCGGGCACCATGCTGGCCGCCGCCGCGACCGTGCCGATCGAGCGCGCGTCGGGGGACTGGCACATCGCGCTCGGCGTGTGGGCGGCCCTGGCCGCCGTGGCCGCCATTCCGTGGCTTGCGCTGCTGCGCAGTGAGCCGGAGCGGGACACGGGCAGCCGGGACGCGGGCATCTCGACCCTGCTCAGGAGCAGGCTCGCCTGGATGGTGGCGATCTACTTCGGCACCCAGTCGATGATCGCCTACATCATGTTCGGGTGGCTGGCCACGATCCTGACCGACGGGGGATACACCTCCTCGCAGGCCGGGATCATGCTCGGCGTGTTCACCGCCCTGAACATCCCGGTCTCGATCCTCGTGCCGACGATCGCCGCGCGCTTCCGCGACCAGCGGCCGGTCGTCGTGGGGCTGGTCGTGTTCTACACGATCGGCTTCCTCGGGCTGTGGTTCGCGCCCTCCTCGACCGCCATGGTCTGGGTGGTGTTCGTGGCGGTCGGCATGGGGTCGTTCCCGCTGGCGCTGGTGATGCTGGGGCTGCGCACCCGTACGCCGGAGAGCACGGCCGCGCTGTCGGCCTTCGGGCAGAGCGCCGGATATCTCATCGCCGGCGCCGGCCCGCTGCTGGTCGGGGTGATCTACCAGATGACCGGCGGCTGGTCGCTGACGTACGTGCTGATCTTCGGCGTGCTCGCCGTCCAGCTCCTCACCGGCCTGTACGCCGGCCGCGACCGTTATCTGGAGGACGAGCGCCGCCCTGCCACAATGACCAGGTGAGATCCACTGTCGTCACCTTCCCCAACGGCCGGGTCAGCGGCCGTTCCCCGATTGTCGGGGCCGTGCCGGTGGGGGACCGGCACGGCCTCGTCACCGCCGAGACGCCGTTCCATCCCCTCGACCACACCTGGCCCGACCAGCCCGCAGACCGGGGGACGATCGGCGAGCTGCCGGTCCTCGACTGCGTGACAGGGGCCCAGTCGAACGACGGTGAGATCTTCGTCGGCGAGTCCATCCCGGTCCGGCGGGGCACCGAGGGCTGGGAGTGGCTGGTCGTCCACGTCACCGACACCCCGCTGCCCGTCGGCGCGGAGGTGGACCTGGAGGTGGACGCCGGATACCGGGCGGCGCTCTCGGCCGGCCACACCGCCTGCCACCTGGCCGCGCTGGCGCTCAACGCGGCGCTGGCGGACAGGTGGCGCAAGGAGGTGCGGCTGGACCGGCTCGGCCACCCCGACTTCGACCAGACGGCGATCACCTCCTCGCGCATCGTGCCGCACGGCAGCGTGGACGAATACCGCCTCGGCAAGTCGCTGCGCAAGAAGGGCTTCTCCGCCGACGACCTGGACCTGACCGACCTGGCCCGGCGGGTGAACGAGCAGCTCGGCACATGGGTGGCGGCCCGGGCGCCGGTCCGGCTCGACGTGCCGGGGCCCGGCCTGACCGCGTTGCGCACCTGGCACTGCTCGCTGCCCGAGGGCGAGGCGTCGATCCCGTGCGGCGGCACGCACGTGCGCGACACGGCCGAGCTCGGGACGGTCGAGGTCGCGTTCACCCTGGAGGAAGCCGCCCTCACCATGCGCACCACCTGCGGCTAGCTGGCCCTTACTGCCGGGGGCCCTTAACGCGGGGCCCGTGTCAGGCTCTCGCGGCCAGGAAGGCGAGGACCCGGCGCCACGCGTCCGCGCAGATCGCCTCGTGCTCGCCGTGGGCCTCGTCGAAGAAGCCGTGCGGGGCGCCCGGGTAGACGACGATCTCGTGCTCCACCCCGGCCCCAGTCAGCGCGGCCCCGAACTCGGCCACCTGGTCGGCCGGGATGCCCTCGTCGGCCCCGCCGAACAGGCCGAGGATCGGCGCGCCCAGCTCGGCGGCGTGCTGGGCGGGGCCGGGGCCGTACGGGCCGGCGATCCCCGGCGCGCCGTAGAACCCGATCACGCCGGCGAACCCGAACCTGGGCGCCGAGGCGAAGAACGCGTTCCGGCCGCCCATGCAGAAGCCGAGCGCCACCGCCGGACGTCCCAGGTGCTCGGTCGCGGCCTGGAGGTCGGCCTGGATGTTCTCCCTGGTCAGCTTGGGGATGTGCGCCATGACCTGGAACGACTCGCCCCGGTCGTCGTCGGTGGCGGTCCTGCCGTAGTAGTCGAGGGCGAGCGCCGGATGGCCCTGCTCGGCCAGCCGTACGGTGAGCTGCTTGTAGAAGCCGTGCAGGCCGCGGACGTCGGGGAGGATCACGACGCCGGGCCCGCTCACCCGGTCGGGACGGGACTCGTAGGCGGCGAACGACGTGCCGTCTGCGGAGGTCAGGCGGAGGTCGGCGGAGCGGGTGCCGGTGATCGGCGGTCGCGGGCGCGGTGGTGCGGCGTCGTTGTCGTAGCACATAGTGCCGGGAAACTACCAAAGCTGGATTGATAAAGCTAGACTTGGTTTTGTGCTCGCCAAGGAACTGCGGATCTCGGTCGGGCGGCTCGCCCGCCGCATCCGGCAGCTTTACACCAACGCCTCGGGCGACGACGTGTCGTTCACCGAGCTCGCCGTGCTCTCCCGTCTCGACCGGGACGGGCCGCACACCTCGGCCCACCTCGCGCACCTGGAACGCATCACCGCCCAGGCGATCGGCACCGTGCTGGGCGGTCTCCACCAGCGCGGCATGGTGGCCCGCGAGCCCGACCCGGCCGACCGGCGGCGGGTGATCACCGCCATCACCGGCTCCGGCCGCGCCGCCCTCGTCAGCCGCGAAGAGGTGATCACCGAACGCCTGGCCGCGGCCGTCGACTCCCTCACCCCCGACGAGCGCGAACGCCTCGCCGCCGCCCTGCCCGTCCTCGCCGACCTGGCCGAACGGCTCTGAGGCGTCAGCATGTGTTGACAAGCGGCCCTCTGTCAGCACATGCTGACACCATGGACGTCACCGAACTGGCCGGGGCGGCAGCCGACCGCGACCCCGGAACGGGCCTCGCGGCGGTGGCCGCGCTCAGGGCCCTGCTGGAGGAGCTGGAGGCGGTCCACGTCAGCAACGCCCGCGCGGCGGGGTGGTCGTGGGAGCAGATCGCCGGCGCGCTCGGGGTCCGGCGGCAGTCCGCCCATCGCAAGCACGCCCGCAGAACGGGGAGGTAGCAGGTGTTCGACAGGTTCACGGAAGGCGCCCGCCGGGCGGTGGTCCGGGCCGGGATCCTCGCGCTCGACGCCCACCGCGCCACGCTCGACGCCGATCTCCTGCTGCTGGGCGTGGCCGAGGTGCGGCCGTTCTCGCTGTCGTCGTTCACCGCCTCCGGCGCCGGCCTGCGCGCCCGCGTCGACCTGGGCGACGCGCGTGCGCTGCTGGCCACCCTCGGCATCGACCTCGGCGAGGTGCACCGCCGCACCAGGGCCGGAACGGACGCGCCCGACCAGTGGGCCCTGCGCCGGTCCAGGCTGCGCCCGCTGCGCGTCGCCCTGGACGGGCCGCTGGGCACGATCCCGCTGGCCATGCACGCCAGGAAGGTGATCGAGGTGGCGATGTGGAAGCCGGGGCCGGTCACCGGCGAACGGCTGCTGTGGGGCCTGCTCGCCGACGGCGCGAACGGCGCAGGCCGCCTGCTCCGCGAGGCCGGGGTCGACGTGGCCGCGCTGGTCAGGGAGGCGGGCATCCCGTCCCGCCGCGCCGCCTGACGCCACGCCGTTCGGAGCGGGCCGGAGACCTCCTCCGGCCCGCCGGGGCGCGGGATCCGGCGTGACGCGAGGGGTCCGGAAGTCCGATACACTTGGTGATCGCAAGGGGCTATGGCGCAGTTGGTAGCGCGCCTCCATGGCATGGAGGAGGTCTGGGGTTCGAATCCCCATAGCTCCACAGAAGAAAAAGGTGGCGTCTGTAAGGCGTCACCTTTTTTCATGCCTCCGCCAGGCCGTGTCAATACCTCTCAGGTCGCCTCTTGTCCGGACCTGGGGGAGACGCGGGCGGCGGGCCGGAGCCGCGATCGTCGAGGGCATGCGACTTCAACGACTGCAGATCTCGGCGCTTTCCGTCCTCGCGCTCGTCGTGGCGCTCGCGCTCGCGCCGCTGCCGGGGCTGCCGTACACCATGGGGTTCGCGCCGCACTGGGTGACCGTGCTGGCCGCCGGGGTGGGGGCGGTGTTCGTGGTGCGGCCGCACCCGGCGGGGCTGCTGCCCGCCCTGCTGCTGCTGTGGTCGGCGGGCGGGCTCGTGCTCGACGTCTTCCGCGCCTTCTTCGCGCTCACCGGCATCCCCGCCGGGGAGTTCGCGCAGGTCGACTGGCCCGGGATGGCGCTGCGCGGGCTCAGCCTGGCGGGCTGCGCGCTGCTGGGCGCGCTGCTGCTGCCGCGGGTCAGGGTGCCCGGCGGGCCCTGGCTCGGGTACGCCGCGTTCGCCCTCGGGTTCGTCTACCCCCTCGCCAAGCTCTACTGGTCGGCGGGCGGCACCCTGCTGCGCCCCGCGGACTACGGCGAGGGCTTCCCGTACGGCGAGACGATCATGCTGGTCATCGGCGCCGTAGGCTCGCTGGCCCTCGTGCAGAGGTGGGGACGGTCGCTGCCGCGACGGCTGGTGCTGGCCGGCGGGTGGACGGGCGCCGCCATGTTGACCACTATGGGAGCCATGTCCGTTCTCGGCACGTTCTCCCAGCTCCTCGGCCTCACCCAGGGGCCGGTGCCGCTGTCCGAGCCGGCCACGGTGGCGGCGGTCGCGGTCGTGTACGGGAGCTGGCTGCTGTTCGGACTCGCGGTCGCCGGGGCCACCCTCTCCTACCAGCGCACGACGGCACGATGACGCCCCGCCGCGCCGACGTGGTCCTGGCCCTGGTCGCCGGGGTGACACTGTTCCCGCTCTCCCTGACGGTGGCGGTGTTGTCGGCGCCCGGCGTGCGGGCGGTCCTGCTGGCGGGGGCCTGCCTGGCGGCGCACGCGGCCGTGGCCTACCGGCGGCGGACGTGGGCGTTCCTCGTGGTCGCCGCGGCCTTCGCCGTCCAGGTCGCGGTGACCGGGTTGTTCCTCGTGCTGCCGTCGTCGGCGCTGTTCCCGCTCGCGGTCTACTCCTGCGCCGCCCACGCCCGGCGGCACCCGCCGCTGCTGGTCGGCCTGGCGGGCGCGGGGGCGGCGGCGGCCAGGTTCGCGACCGACTCCAGCGTCGGGGCGGCCGGGCTCGGGCCGGACCCGTGGCTGCTGCTGGCGTTGCTGGCCGCGGTGGTGGTCGCGGCGTGGGGGCTCGGACTGTACCGGCGGACCCAGCTCGCCCACCTCGACCTGCTGCGGGAGCGGGCCGGCGAGGCCGCGGCGCGGGCCACCGCCGAGGAACGGGCCAGGATCGCCAGGGAGATGCACGACGTGGTCGCCCACGCGCTGGCCGTCATCGTCGCGCAGGCCAGGGGCGGCCGGTTCGCGCCCGCGCGGGCGGCCGAGATCCTGGCCACGATCGAGGAGACGGGACGCGCGGCCCTCACCGACATGCGGGCCGCCGTCGGCGCGCTGCGCGCCACACCCGGGGACGGGCCGCCGCCCGGACTGACCGGCCTGCCGGACCTGGTGGCGCGGACCCGGGACGCCGGGCTGCCCGTCGAGGAGATCGTCCGCGGCACGCCGCGTCCCCTCGGGCCGGGGGCCGATCTCGTCGCCTACCGCGTGGTGCAGGAGGCGCTGACGAACACGCTCAAGCACGCGGGCGCGGGCGCGCGCAGCACCCTCCGGCTGGAGTGGACGGACGACGCCCTGCGCATCACCGCCGGCGACGCGGGCGGCGACACGGGCGGCACCGCCTCCGCCACGACCTGCGGTGACGGGCCGGGGAACGGGCTGGCGGGCATGCGCGAGCGGGTGACCGCGCTGGGCGGGACCCTGGACGTCCGGACGGAGGAGGAAGGCGGGTTCGTCGTCGAGGCCCGCCTTCCGTACCCGGCATGACCATCGGCGTGTACGTCGTCGACGACCAGCGGCTGGTGCGTACCGGCACGGTGATGGTGATCGACGCCCAGGACGACATGCGCGTGGTGGGGGAGGCCGGCGACGGGGTGGAGGCGCTGGCCGGGCTGCGCGCGGTGACGGCGGACGTGGTGCTCATGGACGTCCGCATGCCGCGCATGGACGGCGTCGAGGCGACCCGGCGGCTGCTGGCGGCCCCCGGCGCGCCCAAGGTGATCGTCCTGACCACCTTCGACCTGGACGAGTACGCCTTCGCCGCGCTGCGTGCCGGCGCGTCGGGGTTCCTGCTCAAGGACGCCCCCGCCGAGGAACTGCTGGCCGCGGTGCGGACCGTCCACCGGGGGGACGCGGTGATCGCCCCCTCGACCACCCGCCGCCTGCTCGACCACGTCGCGCCGCACCTGCCGGACGCCGGGCCCGACCCGCTGACCGAGCGGGAGCGGGAGGTGCTGCGGCACATCGCCTGGGGCGAGACGAACGCCGAGATCGCGGGCGCGCTGTTCCTGTCCGAGGGCACCGTCAAGACCCACGTCGGCCGCATCCTGGCCAAACTCGGGCTGCGCGACCGGGTCCAGGCGGTCATCTGGGCCTACGAGCACGGCCTGAACCGCCGCCCCTGAGCGGTCGCGCAGCGGACGCGGCGGGCCGTCGAATCATTCATGCTCTGAATGATGTATCGACGCTAGCATTATGCACGTGGACGAAGTCAAGCCGGTGTCGGTGGCGGGGACGATGGCCTTCAGGATCGGGACGCTCGGGGCGATCCTGACCGAGCGGTTCACGGCCGCGCTCGTCCCGCTCGACCTCAAGCCCAAGCACGTCGGGCTGATGACCCTGCTGGAGGCGCGCGGCGCGGCCTCGCAGCTCGACGTCGCCAAGACCATGGGCGTCGCGCCGAGCCTGGTGGTGACGCTGGCCGACCACCTCGAACGGCTCGGCGCGATCTCCCGGGTGCGCGACCCCGGCGACCGGCGGCGTCAGCTCCTCGACCTCACCGCCGAAGGGCGCGCGCTGCTCGGCCGGTGCCTGGAGGTGACGCTGGAGCTCGACGCCGAGCTGACCGGCGGGCTCGGCCCGCGGGACCGGGCCGTGCTCGCCAGGGTCCTCGGCACGCTGGCCGCCCAGGCGGGGCTGCCGGTCTAGTCGTCGCGGGCGGTCTCCTGGGCGGTCTCCCGGGCGGTCTCCTGGGCGGTCTCCCGGGCCCCGGCGGCGTGTCCCTGGCGGATGTCGGCCCAGGCCCGCTCGACGTGGCGGAGTTCTGTGGCGGGGCCGCCGACGGCCATGCGGAGCACGATCCGGCCGCCGATCGCGGTGTGCGTCAGATAGAGGGAGCCGCCGGCGTTCAGGGTCTCCATCAGGCGCAGCGTGGCGGCGTCGGCGTCGGCGGGCGGCAGGCCGGGCCAGCGGGGGCGGAAGCAGACCAGGCCGAGCGGGTGCGGCTCGTGCAGTTCGAAGGCGGGGTCGGCGGCGATCAGGGCGGCCAGGTGCTGGGCGAGGGAGACCCCCTTGCGGATGTGGGCGCGCAGGCCCTCGGCGCCGTACCAGCGGATCACCGACCACAGTTTCAGCGCTCTGAACCGGCGGCCCAGCGGGATCTGCCAGTCGCGGTAGTCGACCACCGAGCCGGCCGTGGTCGCGGCGTTGCGCAGGTACTCCGGCAGGATCGACAGCGCGCCGAGCAAGGGGGCGCGGTCGGCCGTCCACAGGACGGTGCAGTCGAAGTTGGTCAGCAGCCACTTGTGCGGGTTGGTGGAGTAGGTGTCGGCGTACTCCGCCACGCCGTCGTTGAGCCCGCGGAACTCGGGGCAGACGGCGGCGACCCCGGCGTAGGCGGCGTCCACGTGCAGCCACACGTCGTGCTCGCGGCACACCTCGCCGATCTCCGGCACCGGGTCGACGGCGGCCGAGGAGGTGGTGCCGACGGTGGCGCAGACCATCGCGGGGACCGCGCCGGCGGCCTTGTCGGCCGCGATCAGCTCGCGCAGCCGTCCCGGGTCCATGGCCAGCGTACGGGGGTGCACGTCCACCACCCGGACGCCGTCGGAGCCGAGGCCGGCGACGCGGGCGGCCTTCTCCAGCGAGGAGTGCGTCTGCGACGAGACGTAGATCGTGTACCGCTCGGCTACGCCCGTGCGCGTGACCCGGCCGCCGCTCGCCCGGTGCAGGGCGGCGAGCAGCGCGACCAGGCAGGCGCTCGACGCCGAGTCCTGGATCACGCCGCCGCCGCGCGCGTCGGTCCTGAAGTGCGCGGGCAGGCCGAGCAGGCTCGCCAGCCAGTCCACCACCACGGTCTCCAGCTCGGTGCAGGCGGGGCTGGTGACCCACAACATGCCCTGCACGCCGAGGCCGCTGGAGAGCAGGTCGCCGAGGATGGCGGGGCCGCTGGCGTTGGAGGGGTAGTAGGCGAAGAAGGAGGGGTGCTGCCAGTGGGTGATGCCGGGCAGCAGGATGGTGTTCAGGTCGTCCAGGACGGCCTCGAACGGCTCGCCGTGCTCGGGCGGCTCGGCGGGCAACGCGCGGCGGACGTCCCCCGGCTCGGCCCGTGACATCACCGGACGGGACTCGATGCCCGCCATGTAGTCCGCGATCCAGTCGACGACCTGCCTGCCGTGGCGGCGGAACTCCTCGGGGCTCATGTGGGCGTTCATGCCTACAGATCATCATCCGGGCGGCGTCCCGGGAAGACGGGAACGGGCCGGAGGCCGCGCGCCTCCGGCCCGTCGTTCCCGCGGGTCAGCGCCCGCTGAGCGTCTTGCGCCAGTGGAAGCCGCCGGGCAGATTGACCGACAGCGTACGGCGGCCGTCGGCGGTACGCGTCACCCTGAACAGCCGGTTGCCCCAGCTGTGTCCAACGCCGCCGCGGGACAGGTTCAGCCGGACCGGGCCCAGCTTGATCGTCTTGCGGTAGCTCCAGCTCATCGGACTCCTCCGTCGAGGTCGGTGAGAGCCGGTCAACTACCCCGAAAGGCCGAAAATATCGGGGTTTTCGGCGCTGGAGGTGCTTCCTTCGGCGGATGCCCAGGTCAGAGCGTTGGCCAGGGCGTCCAGGGTGCCGGGGAAGGCGCGTTCGGAGGGGGCGGCGTACCCGATCAGCAGGCCGCCGGGGCCGGGCGTCTGGCGCAGCGGGCTCAGGCCGCGCAGGGCGATGCCGCGCCGTTCGCAGGCCGCCAGCACGGCGGACTCGGCCGGCCCGGACGGCGGGAGCAGCAGCAGGGCGCGCAGGCCGGCGGCCACGCCGGGCAGGCGCGCGCCGGGCAGCGGGGCGTCCGGTCCCCGGCCGAGCCGCGACAGCAGCAGGTCGCGGCGGCGGCGGTAGCGCAGGCGCGCGGCGCGGACGTGCCGGTCGTAGTCGTGGTCGTCGATCAGCCGGGCCAGGACGAGCTGGCCCAGCACCCCGGTGTGGGCGTCGGCGTGCAGTTTGGCCTCGGCGACCGGTCCCACCAGGGCGGGCGGGAGCGCCATCCAGCCCAGGCGCAGCGCCGGGGAGAGCGACTCGGACGTGGTGCCGCAGTAGACGACCTGGTCGGGGGCCGTGCCCTGGAGGGCGCCCACGGGACGGCGGTCGTAGCGGAACTCGCCGTCGTAGTCGTCCTCGATGACCGGGCCGCCCCACTCGCGCAGCAGGCGGCGGCGCGCCGGGGCCAGCGGGACGCCGGTCGGGTACTGGTGCGCCGGGGTCAGCACGGCGGCCGCCACCCCGGACGTGAGCTCGCCGGTCCGGGCGCCCTGCTCGTCCACCGGGAGGGGGACGATCGTGCGGCCGGCGCGGCGCAGGACCTCGCGGTAGAAGTCGTGGCCCGGGTCCTCCATGGCGATCGGGCCCGCGCCGAGCACGCCCGCCAGCAGGTTGAGCGACTGGACGAAGCCCGTGGTGACGACGATCCGGTCGGGGGTGGTGCGCACGCCGCGGGTCCTGCCGAGGTAGCCGGCCAGCGCGGTGCGCAGTTCGATCCGGCCCCGGGGGTCGCAGGGGCCGAAGACGTCGGCGGGGGCCGCGGCGAGCACGTGGCGGGTGGCCCGCAGCCAGGCGCGCGCGGGGAAGGCCGACACGTCCGGCTGCCCGGGACGAAGGTCGTGCACCGGCTCCGGCCCGGCGACGGAAGGGGAGCCGATCGGCTGCGCCGGTCCGGCGGCGGAAGGGGAGCCGATCGGCGCGGGGGCGGGTGGGAGGGCGTCGGCGACCTCGGTGCCCGAACCCGGGCGGGTGGTGAGGTAGCCCTCCTCGGCGAGCTGGTCGTAGGCGGCGCTCACCGTGCCGCGGGCGAGGCCGAGCCCGGCCGCGAGCGCCCTGGTCGAGGGCAGACGGGTGCCGGGCGGCAGCCGCCCGTCGCGGACGGCGGCGCGCAGCGCGTCCTCGACGGCTCGTCGCCGCCCGAGTGCGGGATCGAGCTCCAGATGCAGGTCAACTCCGGAACTGGCCCAATATTTCGCCATAAAACCGGATCTTACGGGTGGGCCGGTGGGCGGCTACCGTCGAGGGCGTACCTCGAAAGGAAGTTCTGCCCATGCTCGTGATCGCCCATCTCAGCGACATCCATCTCGGCGGCTCGGAGCGGTCGGTCGAGCGCGCCGACGCCGTCATGCGCTATCTGGACGCCCTCCCGTACGACCTCGACGCGGTGCTCGTCACCGGCGACATCGCCGACCACGGTCTGCCTGAGGAGTACGAGCAGGCGCGCAAGCTGCTGACCTCGCGCCACCCGGTCCTCGTGTGCCCCGGCAACCACGACGTCCGGGAGGAGTTCCGGCGGGTGCTGCTCGCCGAGCCGGCCGCGTCCGGGCCGGTCAACCGGGTCCACCGCACCGGCGGGGCCGTCTACGTGTTGTGCGACTCCTCCGTGCCGGGCCGGCCCGAGGGCCATCTGGACGACGAGACGCTGGCCTGGCTCGACGGCGTGCTCGGCGCGGAACGCGGCCTGCCGGTGCTCGTGGCCTTCCACCACCCGCCCGCGACGCTGCACTCGCCGGTCGACACGATCATGCTCCGGACCCCGGAACGCCTCGCCGGCCTGCTGGCCGGGCACCCGCACGTGACGGCCGTGCTGGTCGGCCACGCCCACACCTCGGCGGCCACCACCTTCGCCGGCCGCCCGCTGCTCGCCGCGCCCGGCGTGGTGTCCACGCTGCGGCTGCCGTGGGAGGGCGCGACCACGCTGGCCGACTGCGCCGACTACGAACTCCCGCCGGGGCTCGTCTTCCACGTGCTGGACGACGACGGCCGGATCACCACCCACCACCGCGTCGTACCGGTCTGAGGGCGGACGGCGGCGGGCCGGGAGGCCGCGGGCTTCCCGGCGCCGGGACGGTTCGCTTCATGGGGGGCTCCTCGGACGAGGGACTGTTAGCGCTACCAGTCAAAGTGACCGCTAACAAAGGTGATCGGCGTCACGTTAGGGAGGGAACACCCCTGGAGTCAAGGGGTGTCCGGCGTGACGTGACCGTGATGTGGGGGACCCTTGACGGATGTGCTTGTTAACGTTCACAGTCGTGGCCAAGCCAGGAAAGGAGCGGTCGCGGGATCGGTCCGGGGTCGTCTCCCCTCGGTCGCGGCCGAGGAGGCGAGGTGGCGGCCCGCCTCCTGGCGCCCCGCGGTCGCCGGTACGCGAGACGGGCACGGCCCGACGGGACCGCGCAGGCCCCCGAGGCAGGAAGGCGTCGGCAGCCGGGTTCGGTTGTTAGCGCTCACATGAGAAGGGAACCCCCCACGTGTTCAAGAGGATCTCGGCGCTGGTGCTCGCCGGGCTCACCGCGATGTCGGTGGCGAGCTGCGGCGGAGGCAGTGGCGGCAGCGGCGGCGACGGCTCGATCACCATGGGCTTCGCCCAGGTCGGCGCGGAGAGCGGCTGGCGCACCGCGAACACCAAGTCCGTGCAGGACTCGGCCAAGAACGCGGGCGTGACGCTCAAGTTCTCCGACGCCCAGCAGAAGCAGGAGAACCAGATCAAGGCCATCCGCTCCTACATCCAGCAGAAGGTGGACGTCATCGCCTTCTCGCCGGTGGTGGAGTCCGGCTGGGACACGGTGCTCAAGGAGGCCAAGGACGCGAAGATCCCGGTCATCCTGACCGACCGCGCCGTCGACTCCAAGGACACCTCCCTGTACAAGACCTTCCTCGGCTCCGATTTCGTCGAGGAGGGCAAGAAGGCCGGTCAGTGGCTGGTGCAGGAGTACAAGGACGCCAAGGACCCGGTGAACATCGTCGAGCTCCAGGGCACCACCGGCTCGGCCCCCGCCAACGACCGCAAGGCCGGGTTCGCCCAGGTCATCGGCGCCGACCCGAAGTTCAAGGTGATCGCCTCGCAGACCGGCGACTTCACCAGGGCCAAGGGCAAGGAGGTCATGGAGGCCTTCCTGAAGTCCAACCCGGACATCGACGTGCTCTACGCCCACAACGACGACATGGGCCTGGGCGCGATCGAGGCCATCGAGGGCGCGGGCAAGGTGCCCGGCAAGGACATCAAGATCATCACAGTCGACGCCGTCAAGGACGGCATGCAAGCCCTGGCCGACGGGAAGATCAACTACATCGTCGAGTGCTCGCCGCTGCTCGGCCCGCAGCTCATGGACCTGGCCAAGAAGGTCGTCAAGGGCGAGCAGGTGCCGGCCCGCGTGGTGACCGAGGAGACCACGTTCACGCAGGAGCAGGCCAAGCAGGTCCTGTCCAGCCGTCAGTACTGATCGCGCGGGCCGGGCCCGGTGGCCCGGCCCCTTCAGGCGGAAGGGGAGGCGCATGGCCGCACCCGTGCCGGTCCTGACGATGAACGGGATCGGCAAACAGTTTCCCGGGGTCAAGGCCCTGGACGGCGTGGACCTGCGGCTGCTGCCCGGCGAGGTGCACGCGCTCATGGGCGAGAACGGCGCCGGCAAGTCCACCCTGATCAAGGTGCTCACCGGCGTGCATCCCGCCGACTCGGGCACGATCGAGCTGGGCGGGCGGCCCGTCGCCTTCGCCGGCCCGGCCGAGGCGCAGCGGGGCGGCATCAGCACGGTCTACCAGGAGGTCAACCTCTGCGCGAACCTGTCGGTGGCCGAGAACATCTTCATCGGCCGCGAACCGCGCAGGTTCGGGCGCATCGACTGGAGACGCGTGCGGGCCAGGGCCGGCGAGCTGCTGAGCGGGCTGGACCTGAGCATCGACGTCTCGGCGCCGCTGTCGGCGTACTCGCCGGCGGTGCAGCAGATGGTGGCCATCGCGCGGGCGGTCGACATCGAGGCCCGGGTGCTGATCCTGGACGAGCCCACCTCCAGCCTGGACGCCGACGAGGTGCGGCAGCTCTTCCGGGTGATGCGGCGGCTCAAGGAAGAGGGCATCGCCATCCTCTTCGTCTCCCACTTTCTCGACCAGATCTACGAAATTTCGGACCGTATGACGATCCTGCGCAACGGACGGCTCGTCGGCGAGTACCTCACCCGCGAGCTGCCCCAGCTCGACCTGGTCGCCAAGATGATCGGCCAGGAGCTGGCCGCGCTCGACCGCCTGCACGGCGAGGCCAGGGTCTTCGACCGCCCGCTGGTCGAGGCGCGCGGGCTGGGCCGGGCCGGGGCCGTCGAGCCGTTCTCGCTCACCATCCACGAGGGCGAGGTCGTGGGGCTGGCCGGGCTGCTCGGCTCGGGGCGTACCGAGGTCGCGCGGCTGCTGTTCGGCGCCGACCACGCGAGCGGCGGCGAGCTGTCCGTCGGCGGCGCGCCCGCCGCGCTCCGCACCCCGCGCGCGGCGATGAACCACAAGATCGCCTTCTGCTCGGAGAACCGCAAGGAGGACGGCCTGATCCCCGACCTCACCGTGCGCGAGAACATCATCCTGGCGCTCCAGGCCACCCGGGGCTGGACCAGGCCGGTGCCGCGCGAACAGCAGGACGAGCTGGTCGCCCGGTACGTCAAGGCCCTGCGGATCAGCCCGCCCAACCCCGAGCACCTGGTGCGGAACCTGAGCGGCGGCAACCAGCAGAAGGTGCTGCTGGCACGCTGGCTCATCCTGGAGCCCCGGCTGCTCATCCTCGACGAGCCCACCCGCGGCATCGACGTCGGCGCCAAGACCGAGATCCAGCGCCTGGTCGCCGAGCTGTCCGACGGCGGCATGGCGGTGTTGTTCATCTCCGCCGAGCTGGAGGAGGTGCTGCGGCTCAGCCACAAGGTCGAGGTGCTGCGCGACCGGCGGCTGGTGGCCGAGCTGCCCAACGACGAAGCCCTCACCACGGACGTGCTGATGGAGACGATCGCGAGCGGAGGGCGGCCCTGATGCGGCGGCTGTTGTGGCCCGTGGCGGTGCTCGCGCTGCTGCTGGCCCTGAACGTGTTCTTCACCCCCAGCTTCCTGTCCGTCCAGGTCAGGGACGGGCACCTGTACGGGAGCCTGATCGACATCCTGCGCTTCGGCGCGCCGCTGATCCTGGTCTCGCTGGGCATGACGCTGGTCATCGCGACCGGCGGCATCGACCTGTCGGTGGGCTCGGTGGTGGCGATCTCGGGCGCGCTGGCCTGCCTGCGGATCAGCGAGGACGCCGGCGTGCTCGCCGCCGTGGCGCTCGCGCTCGGATTGTGCCTGCTGCTCGGCGCCTGGAACGGGTTCCTGGTCGCGCAGGCGGGCATCCAGCCGATCATCGCCACGCTGATCCTCATGGTGGCCGGGCGGGGCCTGGCCCAGCTCATCACCGACGGGCAGATCATCACGGTCAACAGCCCGTCGTACAAGCTGATCGGCGGTGGGTATCTGCTGGCGGTGCCGTTCGGGGTGCTGCTGGTGCCGGTCGTGCTGGCGGTCACCGCGTTCCTGACCCGGCGGCTGGCGCTGGGCCTGCTGATCGAGTCGGTCGGCGGGAACGCCGAGGCCAGCCGGCTCGCGGGCATCAGGTCGCGCGGGATCGTCATCATGGTCTACGCCTTCGCCGCCCTGTGCGCGGGCATCGCCGGCATCCTGATCAGCTCGAACGTCTCCAGCGCCGACGGCAACAACGCCGGCCTGTGGATCGAGCTGGACGCGATCCTGGCCGTGGTGATCGGCGGCACCTCGTTGTCGGGCGGCCGGTTCTCGCTGGGCGGGACCGTGGCCGGCGCGCTCGTCATCCAGACGCTCACCACGACGATCTACTCCATCGGCGTGCCGCCCGAGACGACCCTGCTGTTCAAGGCGCTGGTCGTGACGGCGGTCTGTCTCGTGCAGTCGCCGTCGTTCCGCGCGAAGGCGCTGCGCCGGCGCGGCGGCAGCGCGCCGCCCAGCCCGGCTCCCGAGGAGAAAGTGCGGGTGACCCTGTGACGACCATGACCGTGGGCCGGGTCGCGTTGCCGGCCCGCCACCTGCCCGTGCTGGTGACGGCGTGCCTGTTCGTGGCGATGTTCGTCGTCGGCGGCCTCCGGTACGAGGGGTTCGCCAGCGGGCAGGTGGTGCTCAACGTCTTCATCGACAACGCGTTCCTGCTGGTGGTGGCGGTGGGGATGACGTTCGTGATCCTGGCCGGGGGCATCGACCTGTCGGTGGGGTCGGTGGTGGCGCTGTCCACGATGATCTCGGCGTCGCTGATGTCGGGGCCGGGGTGGCCGCCGTACGTGGTGGTGCCGGTGGTGCTGGCCGTCGGGTCCGGGCTCGGGCTGGTGATGGGGTACATCGTGCACGCCTTCGACATCCAGCCGTTCATCGTGACGCTGGCCGGGATGTTCCTGGCCCGAGGGCTGTGCTACACGATCGGCACGGACTCGATCCCGATCGAGGACCCGACGTTCACGGCGTTCGCGCAGACCAGGATCGACCTGTTCGCCGGTCTGTGGATCTCGCCGAGCGTGCTCATCGCGGTGGGGGTCGTGCTGGTGGCGGCGTACGTGCTGCACTACACCCGGCTCGGCCGGGCCGTGTACGCGACGGGCGGCAGCGAGCAGTCGGCGCTGCTCATGGGCCTGCCGGTGGGCCGGACGAAGATCACGGTCTACACGGTGAGCGGCTTCTGCTCGGCGCTCGGCGGCGTGCTGCTGTCGTTCTACATGCTCTCGGGCTACGGCCTGCACGCCGTGGGCATGGAGCTGGACGCCATCGCCGCCGTGGTGATCGGCGGCACGCTGCTCACGGGCGGCAGCGGCTTCCTGCTCGGCACGGTGCTCGGCGTGCTGGTGCTCGGGCTGATCCAGACGATCATCAGCTTCGAGGGCACGCTCAGCTCCTGGTGGACCAAGATCTTCATCGGCCTGCTGCTCTTCGTCTTCATCGTGCTGCAACGGATCTTCAGCGCGCGTCCAAGGCGCTGACCTGCGAGGAGTCTGCCGCGAAAGTTACCTAAAGGTTTCCGCCAGGTTATGCTCAACCGTTGACATCGTCTTTGTTAGCGATAACAATCGGCGGGAACGAAGCGAGAACTTTGTTCTGATTCGGCACGTTCTGTGACTGAGTCCTCTGCAAGATCGGCAGTTAACGCTCACATTCCGCTGCCGCAACCCCCATTGCAAGGAGTGCCACATGAGGTTGGGACGTATCGGGGGCGTGGTGTCCGCCATCGCGCTCGCCGCGACCATGACGGCCTGCGGCTCCAGCCAGAAGACGGTCGACGCCGACGCCTCCACGTCGGCCGCCGCCGGCGGCGCGGGCGCCCTGATCGGCGTCACGATGCCCACCAAGTCGTCCGAGCGGTGGATCCACGACGGCGACAACGTCAAGCAGCAGCTCGAACAGCTGGGCTACAAGGTCGACCTCCAGTACGCGGAGAACGACATCCCGACGCAGGCCAACCAGATCGAGAACCAGATCACCAAGGGCGCCAAGCTCCTGATCATCGCCTCGATCGACGGCACCGCGATCACCTCGCAGCTCCAGCAGGCCGCCGACGCCAAGATCCCGGTCATCTCCTACGACCGCCTGATCCGCAACAGCCCCAACGTCGACTACTACGCCACCTTCGACAACTTCAAGGTCGGCGTGCAGCAGGCGACCTCGCTGCTCAAGGGCCTCGGCGTGGACGACGGCAAGAAGGGCCCGTTCAACGTCGAGCTGTTCGGCGGCTCGCCCGACGACAACAACGCCACGTTCTTCTGGAACGGCGCCATGTCGGTGCTCCAGCCGAAGATCGACGACGGCACCCTGCTGGTCAAGAGCGGCCAGAAGGACTTCAAGACCGCCGCCATCCTGCGCTGGGACCCGGCCACGGCCCAGAAGCGCATGGAGGACATCCTCACCAAGACCTACACCGGCGGCACCAAGGTGGACGGCGTGCTGTCCCCGTACGACGGCCTGTCCATCGGCATCCTGTCGGCGCTCAAGAGCTCCGGCTACGGCACCAGCGGCCAGCCCTACCCCGTCGTGACCGGCCAGGACGCCGAGCTCGCCTCGGTCAAGTCGATCATCGCCGGCGAGCAGTACTCCACCATCTTCAAGGACACCCGCAAGCTCGCCGAGCAGACGGTGAAGATGGCCGACGCGGTCCTCAAGGGCGGCAAGCCCGAGGTGAACAACACCAAGGACTACGACAACGGCAACAAGGTCGTCCCCTCCTACCTGCTCGACCCGGTGATCGTGGACAAGAGCAACTACAAGGAGATCATCGTCGGCGGCAACTACTACACCGAGGACCAGCTCAAGTAAGGGCCCGCCCCGGGGGACCGCGGTCCCCCGGGGGCACTTCCCACACCTGAGCGAGGGGCATATGACCGAGCACATCTTGCGGATGAGCGGGATCACCAAGACGTTCCCCGGTGTCAAGGCGCTGCAGGACGTCAACCTGGCCGTCCGGCGCGGCGAGATCCACGCCATCTGCGGCGAGAACGGCGCCGGCAAGTCGACGCTGATGAAGGTGCTGTCCGGGGTCTACCCGCACGGCGACTACGAGGGCGAGATCACCTTCGAGGGCGCGCGCTGCGAGTTCGCCGGCATCCGCGACAGCGAGCACGCCGGGATCGTCATCATCCACCAGGAGCTGGCGCTCAGCCCGCAGCTGTCGATCGCGGAGAACATCTTCCTCGGCAACGAGCGCGCCAGGCGCGGCTTCATCGACTGGAACCGCACCAACTACGAGGCCGCCGAGCTGATGCGCCGCGTCGGCCTCCAGGAGAACCCCACCACCACGGTCTCCGACCTCGGCGTCGGCAAGCAGCAGCTCGTCGAGATCGCCAAGGCGCTGTCGAAGGAGGTGAAGCTGCTCATCCTCGACGAGCCGACCGCCGCGCTCAACGACGACGACTCGGCCCACCTGCTCGACCTGCTGCGCGGCCTGCGGGACGAGGGCATCACCTGCGTGATCATCTCGCACAAGCTCAACGAGGTGACCGCGATCGCCGACTCCGTCACGATCATCCGCGACGGCCGCACGATCGAGACCCTGGACATGGCCACCGACCACGTCACCGAGGACCGGATCATCTCCGGCATGGTCGGCCGCGCGCTGGACAACCGCTTCCCGCCGCACGAGTCGACGATCGGCGAGGAGGTGCTTCGGATCGAGGACTGGACGGTGCACAGCCCGAGCCAGCCCGGCCGGAAGGTCGTGGACGGCGCCTCACTCACCCTGCGCAGGGGCGAGATCGTCGGCCTGGCCGGCCTGATGGGCGCCGGGCGCACCGAGCTGGCGATGAGCCTGTTCGGCCGCACGTACGGCGTGCACATCTCCGGCAAGGTCTTCAAGGACGGCGAGCCGATCGAGATCCGCAACGTGCAGGACGCGATCCGCCACGGCCTGGCCTACGCCACCGAGGACCGCAAGCGGTACGGCCTCAACCTCATCGAGGACATCAAGCGCAACATCAGCGCCGCCGGGCTCAAGGGCCTGGCCCGCCGCGGCTGGGTGAACGAGAACGAGGAGTACAAGGTCGCCGAGGAGTTCCACCGGAGCATGAACATCAAGGCGCCGAGCGTCAACAGCGTCGTCGGCAAGCTGAGCGGCGGCAACCAGCAGAAGGTCGTGCTCTCCAAGTGGATCCTGACGCAACCTGACGTGCTCATTCTCGACGAGCCCACCCGCGGCATCGACGTCGGCGCCAAGTACGAGATCTACACGATCATCAACCGCCTCGCCGACCAGGGCAAGGCCGTGCTGGTGATCTCCAGTGAGTTGCCTGAGCTGCTCGGCCTGTGCGACCGCATCTACACGCTCTCCGAAGGTCGCGTCACCGGCGAGGTCCCCCGCCGGGAGGCCACCCAGGAAAGCCTCATGCATCTCATGACCAAGGGACAGGAGTAGCTCCGATGAGCAGCATCACGCCCGCCGACGTGCAGGTCGGCGCGGGAGGCGACGGGGGAGCGCCGCGGCGGCCCGGCCGGGTGTCGCTGGGCGGCCTGTCGCTGAACCTGCGTTCGAGCGGCATCTACATCGCCTTCGCGCTGATCATCGTGCTGTTCTCGGTGCTCACCGACGGCGCGTTGCTCCAGCCGCAGAACATCTCCAACATCATCGTCCAGAACTCCTACGTCCTGATCCTGGCAATCGGGATGATCCTGGTCATCATCGCCGGGCACATCGACCTGTCGGTCGGCTCGGTGGTGGCGGTCACCGGGGCGCTGGCCGCCGTGCTCATGGTGAACATGGGCCTGCCGTGGCCGCTGGCCCTGCTGATCACGGTCGCCGCCGGCGCGCTGATCGGGGCCTGGCAGGGGTACTGGATCGCCTACTTCGGCATCCCGGCCTTCATCGTCACGCTGGCCGGCATGCTGCTGTTCCGCGCGCTCACCATGACCGTGCTCGGCAACCAGGGCATCGGCCCGTTCCCCGACCAGGTCCGCACGCTGGCCAACGGCTTCACCGACGGCTACCTCGGCAACGTGGGCCTCGGCCCGCTGGGCGGCGCCGACCTGTTCAGCCTGCTCATCGGCCTGGTCGCGATCGGCGGCATGGTCGCCGCGCAGTGGCGCACCCGCAACGCCCGCAGGGGCTACGGCCAGTCGGTCGAGCCGATGGCCGTGTTCGCGCTGAAGATGGCGGCCGGCGCCGCGCTGATTCTGTTCCTGGTCGTGCAGCTCGCCCGCTTCAAGAACCTGCCGTGGGTGCTGGTGCTGCTGGCCGCGCTGGTGCTGGCGTACTCGCTGATGGCCAACCGCACGGTCTTCGGCCGGCAGATCTACGCCATCGGCGGCAACCTGCAGGCGGCGGTCATGTCCGGCGTCAAGGTCAAGTCGGTGGTCTTCTGGATCTTCGTCAACATGGGCGTGCTGGCCTCGGTCGCCGGCATCATCTTCGCCGGCCGGCTCAACCAGGCGGGCCCGACCGCGGGCAACAGCTTCGAGCTGGACGCCATCGCGGCGGCCTTCATCGGCGGCGCGGCCGTCCAGGGCGGCGTGGGCAAGGTCGTCGGCGCGATCACCGGCGGTCTGATCATGGCTGTCATCAACAACGGCATGTCGCTCATCGGCTCGCCCAGTGAGCGCGTGATGCTCGTCAAGGGCGCCGTGCTGCTGGCCGCCGTCGCGTTCGACGTGTGGACCAAGCGGCGCGCCGGCGCCTCCCGCTGACCACCGCAGGTCCGGCAAGCCCCGCGAAAGGAGAACCCGTGGTACCGAGCCCCAGGCCGCGTCCGCCGGTCATGGCCGACGTGGCCAAGGAGGCCGGCGTGTCGCACCAGACGGTCTCACGGGTGCTCAACGACCACCCGAACGTCCGGGCCGACACCCGTGCCCGGGTGGAGGAGGCGATCGTCCGGCTGGGCTACCGGCGCAACCTGGTCGCCCGCGCGCTGGTCACCAAGCGGTCGCGCACCCTCGGGGTGGTGAGCTTCGACACCACCCTGTACGGCCCGGCCAGCATGGTCTACGGCATCGAGCAGGCGGCCAGGACCGCGGGGTACTTCGTCAGCATCGTGAGCCTGAAGTCGATCGACGCGGCCAGCGTCCGCGACGCGCTCGACTACCTGGCCGAGCAGAGCGTGGACGGGGTGGTGGTGGTCGCGCCGCAGCGCTCGGCCGCCTCCGCCCTGGAGAGCCTGCCGGCCGGGGTGCCCGCGGTCGTGGTCGAGGGCGCGCACGGCGCCGACGTCTCCGCGGTCTGCATCGACCAGGTCGAGGGCGCCAGGCTCGCCACCCAGCACCTGCTCGACCTGGGCCACGAGACGGTCTGGCACGTCGCGGGGCCGTCCGACTGGCTGGAGACCGAGGGGCGCGTCGAGGGCTGGCGCGCCACGCTGGAGGCGGCCGGCCGCCCGGTGCCCGAGCCGCTGCCCGGCGACTGGAGCCCGCGCGCCGGGTACGCGGCCGGCCGGCGCCTGGCCGGGATGGACGGGGTCACCGCGGTGTTCGCCGCCAACGACCAGATGGCGCTGGGCGTGCTGCGCGCGCTCAGCGAGGCCGGGGTGCCCGTCCCCGGGCGGATCAGCGTCGTGGGCTTCGACGACATCCCCGAGTCCGAGTTCTTCTCCCCGCCGCTCACCACGGTCCGGCAGGACTTCGACGTGGTGGGCCGCCACTGCATCGAGGTGCTGCTGCGGCAGATCGACGCCGGGCCGGCGGCGTACGAGCGCATGGTGGTGCGTCCCAGCTTCGTCGTCAGGTCCAGCACCGCGCCGGCCCGATAGCCGGCAGGCGAACAGACAACTCTCTGGAGTGCAATGTGAACGCTAACAAGTTCGTGGTCGGAGTGGACTTCGG
Organism: Nonomuraea sp. NPDC049655; assembly: GCF_044465465.1. Taxonomy (NCBI): domain Bacteria; kingdom Bacillati; phylum Actinomycetota; class Actinomycetes; order Streptosporangiales; family Streptosporangiaceae; genus Nonomuraea; species Nonomuraea sp. NPDC049655. The sequence continues at coordinate 192,109 of NZ_JBITLS010000019.1, read as the reverse complement.
CACGCTGTCGGGGCGCGCGGTCGTCGTCCGCGTGTCCGACGGCGCCGAGCTGGGCAGCGCCGTCCACGAGTACGCCGAGCGCGTCATCGAGCACACGCTCCCCGGCACCGGCGTGCGGCTCGGCCCCGACTGGGCGCTGCAGTCGCCGCAGGACTGGCTGGACGTGCTGCGCGTGGCCGTGCCCGGGGCCCTGGCCGCCGCCGGGGTCGCCGCCGAGGACGTGATCGGCATCGGCACCGACTTCACCGCCTGCACCGTCCTGCCGGCCACGGCCGACGGCACGCCCCTGTGCTTCGAGACGCCCGAGCAGCCGCACGCCTGGCCGAAGTTGTGGAAGCACCACGCCGCCCAGCCGCACGCCGACCGCATCAACGAGCTGGCCGCGCGGCGGGGCGAGAGCTGGCTGCCGCGCTACGGCGGCAAGATCTCCTCGGAGTGGGAGTTCGCCAAGGCCCTGCAGGTCCTGGAGGAGGCCCCCGAGGTGTACGCCCGGGCCGAGCGCTGGATCGAGGCGGCCGACTGGATCGTCTGGCAGCTGTCCGGCGTCGAGAGCCGCAACATCTGCACCGCCGGCTACAAGGGCGTCTTCCAGGACGGGAGCTACCCCTCCGAGGACTTCCTCGCCGCGCTCAACCCCGGCTTCTCCGGCTTCGCCGGCAAACTGGCCACCGGCGTGGTCGGCGACGACGTCGGCGGCGTCACCCTGGCCCCCCTCGGCGGCCTGGCCGGCGTCCTGACGGCGCGGGCGGCCGGATGGACCGGCCTGCCCGAGGGCATCGCCGTGGCCGTCGGCAACGTGGACGCCCACGTCACCGCCGCCGCCGCGGACGCCGTGCGACCCGGCCAGATGGTGGCCATCATGGGCACCTCCACCTGCCACATCATGCCCAGCGACCGGCTGGCCGAGGTGCCCGGGATGTGCGGTGTCGTCCGGGACGGCATCGTGCCCGGCCTGTGGGGCTACGAGGCCGGCCAGTCCGCCGTCGGCGACATCTTCGCCTGGTACGTCGACACCTTCGGCAGCGACGGCCACGAGCGCCTGACCGAGCTGGCCGAGCGCCAGGCCGTCGGCGCGCACGGGCTGGTCGCGCTCGACTGGTTCGGCGGCAACCGCTCGGTGCTCGTGGACCACGACCTGTCCGGCGTGATCGTCGGCCAGACCCTCGCGACCAGGCCCGAGGACGTCTACCGCGCGCTCATCGAGTCCACCGCGTACGGCGCCCGCATGATCGTCGAGACGTTCGAGAAGTCCGGCGTGCCGGTCGAGGAGTTCGTCGTCGCCGGCGGGCTGCTCAAGAACCGCTTCCTCATGCAGGTCTACGCCGACGTGCTGCGCCGCCCGCTGTCGGTCATCGGCTCCGACCAGGGCCCGGCGCTCGGCTCGGCCGTGCACGCCGCCGTCGCCGCCGGGGCCTACCCGGGCATCGAGGAGGCCGCCGCGGCGATGGGCAAGCGCGCACGGGCGGCGTACGTGCCGGACGAGGCCCGCGCCGACGCCTACGACCGCCTGTACGCCCAGTACCGCGACCTGCACGACCACTTCGGGGACGGGCGCATGCTGCACACCCTCCGCGCGATCAGGAACGAGGCCGCCAAGTGAACCACGAGGCAATGAGAGCGACCGTCGCCGGGCTGCACGCCGAACTGGTGCACTACGGCCTGGTCGTCTGGACCGCGGGCAACGTCTCGGGCCGCGTCCCGGGCGAGGACCTGTTCGTCATCAAGCCGTCCGGGGTCTCCTACGACGAGCTGACCCCGGAGAACATGGTCGTCTGCGACCTCGACGGCAACCTCGTCGAAGGGGTCCACGCGCCCTCCAGCGACACCGCCGCGCACGCCTACGTCTACCGCGAGATGCCCGAGGTCGGCGGCGTCGTGCACACCCACTCGACCTACGCCTCGGCGTGGGCGGCCCGCGGCGAGCCCATCCCGTGCGTGCTGACGGCGATGGCCGACGAGTTCGGCGGCGAGATCCCGGTCGGCCCGTTCGCGCTGATCGGGGACGACTCCATCGGCCAGGGCGTCGTGGAGACGCTCAAGGGGCACCGCTCGCCGGCCGTCCTCATGCAGAACCACGGCGTCTTCACCATCGGCAAGGACCCCAAGGCCGCGGTCAAGGCCGCCGTGATGTGCGAGGACGTGGCCCGCACCGTCCACGTGTCCAGGCAGCTCGGCACGCCGCTGCCCATCGGCCCGGCCCACATCGACCGCCTGTACGACCGCTATCAGAACGTCTACGGACAGAGGAGCCCGCGTTGAACATCTGGTTTCTGACCGGCAGCCAGGGACTGTACGGCGAGGACACGCTGAGCCAGGTGGCCGAGCAGTCGCGGCGCATCGCCGAGCAGCTTCCCGTGCCCGTGCAGTGGCGGCCCGTGCTGACCGACGCCGCCGCGATCAGGCGCGTCATGCTGGAGGCCAACGCGGACGACGAGTGCGCCGGCGTCATCGCCTGGATGCACACCTTCTCCCCGGCCAAGATGTGGATCGCCGGCCTCGACGCGCTGCGCAAGCCGCTGCTGCACCTGCACACGCAGGCCGACGTCGAGCTGCCGTGGAGCTCCATCGACATGGACTTCATGAACCTCAACCAGGCCGCGCACGGCGACCGCGAGTTCGGGTTCGTGCAGACCCGGCTCGGCGTGCCGCGCAAGACCGTCGCCGGGCACGTCAGCGACCCGGCCGTCGGCGCGCGCGTCGAGGCGTGGGCGCGGGCGGCCAGGGGCGTGGCCGAGGTGCGGGCGCTGCGGCTGGCCCGCTTCGGCGACAACATGCGCGACGTGGCCGTGACCGAGGGCGACAAGGTCGAGGCACAGCTGCGGTTCGGCGTCTCGGTCAACACCTACGGCGTCAACGAGCTGGTCGAGGCCGTGGACGCGGCCTCCGACGCCGACGTGTCGGCACTGGTCAAGGAGTACGCCGAGCTGTACCGGGTGGCCCCCGAGCTGCTCGGCGAGCGCCACGAGTCGCTGCGGTACGCCGCCAGGATCGAGCTCGGCCTGCGCGGCTTCCTGGAGCGCGGCGGCTTCCGCGCCTTCACCACGAACTTCGAGGACCTCGGCGGCCTGCGCCAGCTCCCCGGCCTGGCCGTGCAGCGCCTGATGGCCGACGGCTACGGCTTCGGCGGCGAGGGCGACTGGAAGACCTCGGTCCTGCTGCGCACCCTCAAGGCCATGAAGCCGGGCGGGACGTCGTTCATGGAGGACTACACCTACGACCTGACGCCCGGCAACGAGCTCATCCTCGGCGCGCACATGCTGGAGGTCTGCCCGTCCGTCGCCGCCGGGACGCCGTCGTGCGAGATCCACCCGCTGAGCATCGGCGGGCGGGAGGACCCGGTGCGGCTGGTGTTCGACGCCGCGCCCGGCCCCGGCATCGTCGTCGGCCTGGCCGACATGGGCGACAGGTTCCGCCTGGTGGCCAACGAGATCGACGTCGTCGCGCCGCCGCAGCCGCTGCCGAAGCTGCCCGTGGCCCGCGCCGTCTGGTCGCCGCGGCCGAACCTGCGCACCTCGACCGAGTCCTGGCTGACCGCCGGGGCGCCGCACCACACCGTGCTGTCCACGGCCGTCGGGCGCGAGGAGCTGACCGACCTGGCCGACATGCTCGGCGTGGAGCTGCTGGTGATCGACAAGGACACCACGACGGCGCAGTTCACCAAGGAGCTGCGCTGGAACCAGGCGTACTACCGGCTCGCCCAGGGCTTCTAGTCCTCCGGCGGCTTCTTCGGGGCGTTCCTGCGCTGCTCCTCGGCGCGTTCGCGGCAGCGGCGCAGGAACTCGGCGTCGTCGTCGGGGTCGGTGGCGGCGAACCGCCCCGGGCGGTCGTACTCGGGGAACGCGCTCGGGCGCGAGGCCGCCTGCGGGGCGCGTTCCGGACGGCCGGCCAGAAGCCAGACGACCGAGCCGACCAGCGGGAACAGCAGGACCACCAGCACCCATACGATCTTGGGCAGGTTTCTGCAGACCGCGTCCGGCGTGGTGATCACGTCGAAGAGGCAGTAGAGCCACAACACGAGGGTGGCCAGGCCCATGGCCTCGGACAGATACAGCACGGGGCCGAACGTAGTGACGGGCGGGGGAGTCGGCAAGGGAAACCGGATGAATAGGGTGAAGCCGTGATGTTGACCAACTGGGCGGGCAACACCGCCTTCCGGGCGCGGGGCGTCCACCATCCCGCCTCGCTCGACGAGCTGCGCGGTCTGGTGGCCGAGAGCGACCGGGTGCGGGCCCTGGGCAGCGGTCATTCCTTCAACGACGTCGCCGACACCACCGGCGACCTCGTCGTGCTCGACCGCATGCCCGCGACGATCGAGATCGACAGCGCGGCGCGCAAGGTCCGGGTCGCGGCCGGCACCACGTACGCGCGGCTGGCCGAGGCGGTGCACGCGGCCGGGTTCGCGCTGGAGAACATGGCCTCGCTGCCGCACATCTCGGTCGCCGGCTCGGTCGCGACCGGCACGCACGGCTCCGGCGACGCCAACCGCTGCCTGGCCGCCGCCGTGTCCGGGCTGGAGCTGGTCACCGCCGACGGCGCGCTGCTGTCCTTGTCGCGCGGGGACGACGACTTCGCCGGCGCGGTCGTCTCGCTGGGCGCCCTCGGCGTTGTCCACACGCTGACGCTCGACCTTGTACCGGCCTTCGAGCTGCGCCAGTACGTCCGCGAGGGCCTGACGCCCGACGCGCTCGACGGATTCGACGACATCATGGCGAACGGCTACAGCGTCAGCCTGTTCACCGACTGGCGCGACACCCGGATCTGGCTCAAGCGCCGCGAGCAGTTCACCGCCGGCTCCTGGCACGGCACCCGCCCCGCCCCCGAGCCCCGCCACCCGCTGCCCGGGATGCCCGCCGACGCCTGCACCACGCAGCTCGGCGTGCCGGGCCCCTGGCACGAGCGGCTGCCGCACTTCCGGCCCGACGCCCCGCCGAGCGGCGCCGGCGACGAGCTCCAGTCGGAGTTCCTGCTGCCCCGCGCGCACGCGGTCGCCGCGCTGCGCGAGCTGTACGCCGTCGGCGACCGCGTCCGCCCGGCCCTGCAGATCTCGGAGGTGCGCACGATCGCCGCCGACGACCTGTGGCTCAGCCCCTTCCGCGACCGCGACAGCGTCGGCGTGCACTTCACCTGGATCAGGGACGTCGCCACCGTGCTCCCGGCGATCGACCTGGTCGAGCGGACGCTCGCCCCCTTCGACCCGCGGCCCCACTGGGGCAAGCTGTTCACCCGCCGCCCCGGCTGCCCCGCCGGCTTCCGCGAGCTGGCCGGGCGGCTGGACCCGGCGGGCAAGTTCGCCAACGACTTCGTCCGGCTACTGCCGGGGGAGTAGCGGCCCGTGCCGGGCATGCGCCCGCCGTCGTAGCGGGCCACCGGTCCGGCGGACGATGTGCCGGCCGGGCGGTCGCGGCATCGTGGAGCGCATGACCGATCACCCGTTCAGATTCGGGGCCGTCGCCGGTTACGCCCCCACCGCGCAGGCCTGGACCGGGCTGGCCCGCAGGGTCGAGAGCCTGGGCTTCTCCACCCTGCTCGTCCCCGACACGCTCGGGACGCTGTCGCCGTTCGCCGCCGCGGCCGCGGCCGCCGCCGTCACCACGACGTTGCGCGTCGGCACGTACGTGATCAGCGCCCCCTACCGCACGCCCGAGACCGTCGCCTGGGAGACCGCCACCCTGCACACCCTCACGGGCGGACGCTTCGAGCTGGGGCTGGGCGCCGGGCGTCCGGGCGCCGAGCAGGACGCGGCGGCGCTCGGCGTGCCGTTCGGCACCCCTGCCGAGCGCGTGGCACGCCTGGCCGCCACGATCGACGCGGTCAAGGACGTGCCGATCCTGGTCGCCGCGACGGGCGCGCGCGTGCTGGGGCTGGCCGCGCGCACGGCCGACACGGTGGCGCTCGGCGTGCCGCCGCAGCACACCGAGGACCAGGTCGCCGCCAAGCTGGACGAGCTGTACGAGCTGGCCGGCGACCGCTTCCACGACCTGGAGCTCGGCATGAACCTGGTGGCCGCCGGCGGCGAGCCGCCCGCCTGGCTGGCCGGCCGCTTCGGCCCGCTCGGCCCCGAGGCCACCGGCCTGCTCACCGGCACCCCCGACGAGATGGCCGACGTCCTGAGGCGGCGCAGGGACCGGCTCGGGATCTCGTACGTGACGGTGAACGCCCAGTTCATCGACGCCTTCGCGCCCGTCGTGGAACGTCTGGCCGGTACCTGACGGAAGCTGACAGGTAAGACCGGCACGATGTTTCCCATGACCGCACAGGGAACCTTCGACACCGCCGGCTGGGACGCCAAGCCGCCCTTCGACGACCGCGACGGCGTCGCGCTCGGCCTCGTCAGCATGACCAAGACCTTCCACGGCGACCTGACCGGGACGAGCGTCGTCCACCTGATGGTGGCCTCGACCCCGGTGGAGGACTCGCGCGCCTACGTGGCGCTGGAACGCATCGAGGGCGCTTTGGAGGGCAGGAAGGGCGGCTTCGTCGTGGCGCACCAGGCGCTGAGCGACCGCGGAGGCCAGTCGCTCATCATCACGATCGTGCCCGACTCGGGCGTCGGCGAGCTGACCGGCATCACGGGACGGATGAACATCACCATCGCCCCGGACGGCTCGCACTCCTACACCCTGGACTACGAGCTGCGGGAGCGGAAGTGACCCGGGCGAACGCCCGGGTGGATGAGGGGTGGAGCTATGGGGATTCGAACCCCAGACCTCCTCCATGCCATGGAGGCGCGCTACCAACTGCGCCATAGCCCCTTGCTGCGGTCACAAGTGTATCGGACTCCGGGACCCGCCACACACATGCGCGTACCAGGCATACGCTGAGTCAAATCTTGCTACTCTCCGTGCCATGTCCAGCGTGCAGGCCGTCCCGTTGACCCCGCGGTGCGCGAAGATCCTCGCCGCTCGCGAGCATGCCGTCGTCGAGGTCAGCGCGTTCAACGGGTTCTTCACCCTGCGGGCCATCCGCAGCCTGCTGGAGTGGGCGACCCGCACGTTCACCGGCGTGCACGTGCTCGTGCCGGGCGTCGAGCTGGCCGGCACGCTGGTCGCGCGCGGGCTCCCGTCCGGGGCGGCGCTGATCAAGGCGCGGTCGGCGGCCAACAACACGCGCAACCGGGTGATCCGGGTGCTCGAAGGCATGGGCGCGGCCAACGCCACCGTCTTCGACTGGAACGAGCTGGCCGGCAACCGCGCCTACCGGCGCTCCCGGCGGGAGCTGGAGCGGCTGGCCGCCAAGGACGCCGCGTTCCGCGCCCGGTGCGTGGCGGCGGTGCTGCCGAGCGTCGGCGGCCAGGAGCTCACCCCCGAGCAGGCCGCGAACGCGCTGCCGTTCCTGCTGGCCGGGCTGCCGCTGGTGCTGAACAGCCCGGCGATCCTGCGCACGGGCTCGTCGGTGTTCTGCCACCCCGAGCCCATGCCGCTGGTGGGGGAGCTCTACGCGGGCACACTGCCCGTCTCGCGCTCGCCCCACCAGGGCTTCGTCGCCTCCCGGCCGGCTCCCGACCCCGCCTGACCCCGCCGGGCGGTCAGCCGACCGAGCGGGCCTTGTCGATCAGGGTGACCAGTTCGGCGACCATCGGGTCCTCCGAGGTCCGCGCCAGGCGCCCGGCGTGCTCGCGCAGCGCCGGCAGGTCCAGGCCGAACGCCTTCCTGTCGCGCAGGTAGACCGCGAAGGCCGCGACCACCACGTCCACCTGCAGCCGGACCGGCGTACCGGTCCAGATCGAGGCGTTCAGCTCGTCGGCCCGCAGCGACTTGCCGGCCTCGGAGGCCGCCCGGGTGTCGGGGTCCTGCCAGCGTACGGTCGCCTGGGCGAGCTGTCCCCGCGCGCCCGGCTTGAGGTGCAGGGCGTACAGGGCTGTGACCGAGTGGCCGGGGCCGATCTCGCCGCCGTCGCGGCTGTCGTCACGGAACTCCTCGGCCGACATCGCGCGGTTCTCGTAGCCGATGAGCTGGTAGCTCTCCACGACCGAGGGGTTGAAGACGACCTGCGCCTTGGCGTCGCGGGCCCGTACCTCGATGGTGGCCGGGAGCTGGGTGGTGAAGACCTTCTCGGCCTCCTGCTCGGAGTCCACGTAGACGGCCATGCCGTCGCCGTTGTCGGCCAGCTGCTCCATCAGCTCGTCGCCGTAGTCGCGGCCGACGCCGACGGTGAGCAGCGTGACCTGCTTGCCCGCGTACTCCTTGACCTGTTCCACGATGGACCGCCACTCTGTGTCGCCCTGGTTGGCCAGGCCGTCGGAGAGCAGGACGACCCGGTTCGTGGCGGCGGCCCGGAACGCCTGGGACGCCTCCCGGTACCCGGCCAGGACGCCGCTCTGCAGGTTCGTGCCGCCGGCGGTGGCCAGCTCGTCCACCGCGGCGTGGAGCTGGCTCCTGGCGGTGAGCGGCGTCATGGAGGCCAGCACCTCCGCCTCGTCGCTGAACGCCACGAGCGACACCTGGTCGCCGGGCGCGAGCTGGTCGAGCAGCTTGTGCAGGGCCGACTTGACCAGGTCGAGGCGGCCGGTCTCGGCCATCGAGCCGGAGACGTCGACCACGAACGTGAGGTTGGCCGGGCGGCGCGCGGCCGAGTCGGAGGCGCGGGTCTGCAGGCCCACGCGGAGCACGGCCTCGTCGCGGCCAGGCAGCCGGGCGCCGTCCACGTGCACGGCGAAGCCGTCGTCGGAGGGCTGCGCGTAGTCCTGCCCGAAGGCGTTGACCCACTCCTCGGGGCGGATCTCGCCGGGCGCGGGCCAGCGCCCTTCCTGGAGCGTACGGCGGGCGTAGCCGTACGAGGCCGTGTCCACGTCCAGGGCGAAGGTGGAGATCTGCGCCTTGGTCGTGTCCTGCTCGGATTCCTGGGTGCCGGCCGGGGACGCGCTCGGCGCGGGTTGACGCTGCGTGTCGGACAGGGGGGCCCGCGCGGCGCTGCCGCTGGACGATCCGCCGGAGCCGCCGCACGCGGCGAGTCCGAGAAGCGCGGCGAGCCCGACGCTGATGGCCAGGGGACGAATGGCTAAGGGGCGACATCTCATCACAACCACCTCCGCGTCCTATGACGGAGATCCGTGTGGGAGCGGCCGGGCCGGAGACGCAAGCGAGCGCAAACCGCGATCGTCACGTGATCAGTTGTGACAAATCAGGATTGATGGGATGGACGGGGCTGAGCGGCGCGGACGGTCGCGCGGGCCCGGAGGAGGCCGCCGTCGCCCCGCCGTTACCGGCCGTCGCCCGGTCGTTATCGACCTTCGCCCGCCCGTCGCCCGGTTGTCGCCTGGTTGTCGGGCCGGTCGTCGGCCGGTCGCGTCACCAGTGCAGCAGGAGCAGTTCGGCGGAGAAACCGGGCCCCAGGGCCATCAGGACGGCGGGACGCCCGGGGTGCCCGCGGGTCTCCTGGAGCACGTGGAGCACCGAGACCGACGACAGGTTCCCGTACGTCCGCAGCGACCGCCAGGTCACGTCCAGGGCCCTGGGATCGAGATCGAGGCTCTGCACGATCTTGTCGATGACCTTGGGGCCGCCGGGGTGGCAGATCCACGTCGGCACCTGGTCGGGGGTCAGGCCGTAGTCGGCCAGGAAGGCCCTGATGTCGTCGGCCAGCACCTGGTCCACGAAGTGGGTGAGGTCGGCGTCGAGCACGATGTGGAAGCCGTGGTCGCCCACCTCCCATCCCATCAGGTGCTCGGTGTCGGGGTAGAGCCTGCTGCGGGTGGCGACGACCTCGGGGCCCCGGCCGCGCCCGGTGGCCACGACGGCCGCCGCGCCGTCCCCGAACAGGCCGCTGGCGATCATGTTGGCGATCGAGGAGTCGTCGCGCTGGATGGTCAGCGAGCACAGCTCCACGCAGACCAGCACGGCGGCGTGGTCCGGCCAGCCGCGCAGATAGTCGTGCAGACGCGACAGGCCCGAGGCCCCGGCGGCGCAGCCGAGGCCGAACACGGGCACCCGCTTGACGTCGCCGCGCAGCCCGAGGCGCTGGGCGAGCCTGGCGTCCAGCGAGGGCGTGGCCAGGCCGGTGGTCGAGCAGAACAGCAGGTGGTCGATCTTCCCCGGCGGCACGTCGGCCTTTTCGAGGGCGCCTCGGACGGCCTGTTCGCCCAGGTCGAGGGCGATCTCGACGTACATGGCGTTGGCGCGGGCGAAGGAGTCGAGCTTGGTGTAGCCGTCCAGCGGGAGTGCGAGGTTGCGGCCCACGACGCCGGTGGCCGCGTGGAAGCGCCGCAGCAACTCCTCGTCGCAGTCCGTCAGACGGGAGAACGCTTCGGTGATCTCCGCCTGCTCGTAGCGGTGATCGGGGAAAACGGTCTCTACCCCCGAAATATGCATATATCACTCCTGCCGCAGGGAGCGAAGCGCTAACCTGCTCGCGCCGGATATGGGCGGTTAATATGCGGATGTGCCGCTTCCGTCCTCCGGCCGACCGCCCTCGACCCCCGCCGCCCCGCGTCCGGCCCCCGCCCCGCCGCCGGTTCCGGTTCCGCTGCCGGTTCCCGCCCGGTTGCCCACGGTCGCCGTGCTGGCCTTCGACGGGATGGCGCCGTTCGAGCTGGGGTGCGTCGTGGAGTTCTTCGGGCTGCCCCGGCCCGAGCTGGACGTTCCCTGGTACGACCTCAAGGTGTGCGCCGAGACCGCCGAGCCGCTGCGCGTGGTCGGCGGGTTCACCATGCAGGCCGCGCACGGGCTCGACGTCCTGGCCGGGGCCGGGACGGTGATCGTGCCCGGCGTGGCCGACGTCCGGGGCGAGGTCTCGGGCGAGCTGGTCGAGGCGCTGCGCCTGGCCCACGGCCGGGGCGCCCGGATGGTGTCGATCTGCTCCGGCGCGTTCGCGCTGGCCGCCGCCGGCCTCCTGGACGGCCGTGAGGCCACCACCCACTGGAGGTACGCCGACCTGCTCCAGCGGCGCTTCCCCGCGGTCCGCGTCAACCCCTCGGTCCTGTACGTGGACGGCGGCGACGTGCTGACCAGCGCGGGCAGCGCCGCCGGCCTCGACCTGCTCGTCCACCTGGTACGCAACGACCACGGGCCGAACGTGGCCAACGCGGTAGCCCGCCGCCTGGTCGTCCCGCCGCACCGGGAGGGCGGTCAGGCCCAGTTCATCGAGGCCGCCGTCACGCCCGTGGCCGACGACGGCGGCGTGGCCAGGGCGATGGGATGGGCGCTCGACCACCTGGCCGAGCCGATCGGCGTGGCGGACCTGGCCGCGGTGGCGCACATGTCGCAACGCTCGTTCATCAGGCACTTCAAGCGGCAGACCGGGACCAGCCCGCTGCGGTGGGTGATCTCGCAGCGGGTGGCGGCGAGCCTGCCGATGCTGGAGACGACGGCGGTGCCGGTGGAGGAGATCGGGGCGGCGGTCGGGTTCGAGAGCCCGGCGACGTTCCGCCACCACTTCACCCGCGCGATGCGCACCTCACCCTCCGCCTACCGCCGCGCCTTCGGCCCCTGACTCAACCCGTCGCCGTGTGGCCGGGGCGGGGGAGCAGGCCGTCCACCAGGGCGCGCAACCCCAGCTCGTAGGTGTCCTCGGCGGTGAGCTCGGCCCAGCGGCCGCCCAGCTCGGCCAGGCGGGGCAGGGCGGCCGGGTCGAGGCCGGCGAAGACCTGGTCGCGGTAGGTCGGCCCGCCCTCCTCGCGCCTGCGCCCGGCCGCCGCGCGGACGGCGATCTCGCCCGCCGTGTAGTGCCAGATGATCCGGTAGAGGTGCACGGCGCGCTCGGCCGTCAGGCCCGCGCCGAGGGCCGCGTCGATGATCTTCTCCGGGTACCACAGCGCGCCGACCGCGAGCAGGTCGTCGGCGCGCAGCACGTCCACCGCCCAGGGGCAGCCGGCCACCGCGTCGCGCATGGCCAGGGCCACCACGACCACCCGGTCGCGCGGGTCGGCGGGCAGATCGGGGCGCGGCAGCCCGGCCGCGTACTCGTCGAGCAGGAGCAGCAGCAGCTCCTCCTTGTCGCGGACGTGGTGGTAGAGCGCCATCGGCGTGCTGCCGACCTCCTTGGCCAGCCTGCGCATGGTCAGCCCGCCGACGCCGTCGGCCTCGATGACCCGGTGCGCCGCTGCCACGATGTCCGCCCGCGAGATCCGGGGCGGCCTTCCAGTGCGTGCGGGCATGCCGCCATGTTACTTTCTATACATGTATAAAAAGACATCTCCCTGGACGCCGGTGGTGGTCCTGGCGTTCGCGGTCGCCGTCGGGTCACTTCAGATGACCGTCGTCGTCCCGATGCTCCCGCTGCTCCAGAGGCAGTTCGGCGCGTCACCCACCTCCGTCTCCTGGACGCTCACCGCCGGCCTGTTGTCCGGCGCGGTCGCGATCCCGCTGCTGTCCCGGCTCGGCGACATGTACGGCCGCCGCCCGGTTGCCCTGTCCGCGCTCGCCCTGCTCGTGGCCGGTGCGGCGGTCGCCGCGCTGTCCGGCGCGCTCGGCGCGGTCGTCGCCGGGCGGGTGCTGCAGGGCGTGTCCGCCGCGCTGCTCCCGCTGGCCATGGGGCTGGCCAGGCAGGCGGTCCCCGCCCACCGGCTGGCCACGGCGATCGGCGTGCTCAGCGCCACGATCGGCGTGGGCAGCGGCGGCGGCATGATCCTGGCCGGGCTGGTCGGCGGCGACCACCGGGCCATGTTCTGGATCCTGGCGGCGCTGGGCGCGCTGAGCTTCGTGCTGGTGGCGGCGCTGGTGCGGGAGGCCGTGCCGGCCGGGCGGGCGGGGCGTCCCGACCTGGTGGGGGCCGTGCTCGTCGCCGGCTGGCTGGTCTGCCTGCTGCTCGCGATCAGCAAGGGCGGCGCCTGGGGCTGGACGTCGCCGCCGACGTCGGGCCTGCTCGCGGGGGCGGTCGTGCTCGCGGTGGCGTGGGTGGTCACGGCCCGGCGCACCGCCTCGCCGCTGATCGAGATCCCCATGCTGCTGCACCGGGGCACGGTGGGGGCCACGGTGGCCTCGTTCCTCATCGGGTTCGCGCTGTTCGGGGCGATCACCACGCTGTCGGCGGTCGCCCAGGGCGCCCTCGGTGCCTCGGTGCTGCAGGTGGGGCTGTACCTGCTGCCGACCACGGTGCTGATGCTCGCCGTCTCGATGCTGGCCGGGCCGCTGATGCGGCGCTTCCCGGCCGCGGCGCTGGTCTCCGGCGGCTCCGCGCTGGTCACCGCCGCCGCGGTGTGGCTGGTGGTCTTCCGCGACACCGCCGCCGACCTGTACGGGGCCGCCGCCGTCCTGGGCCTCGGCGTCGGCCTGGTGTACGCGGCGCTCGGCACGATGGCCGTCGAGCACGTCGAACCGGCCAAGACCGCGGCGGCCGGAGGCGTGAACGCGCTGGTCAGGGTCGTGGACAGCAGCCTGGCCGGAGCCGTCGGCGCGGCCGTGTCGGCCGCGGGGGGAGCGGGCTGGAGCTTCGGCGTCGCCGCCGGGGCCGCCCTGCTGGCCGCCGTGTTCGCGGCCGTCCACCGGGCGAGGGCGGTGGCGTGGGCATGAGCGGGGAACAGCGCCTGATCGCGTGGGGTGACGAACTGGTGAAGCTGCACGACGGCTTCCGGCGGGAGCTGGCACGTCTGCGGGCCGGCGGCGAGGGGTTCGACCTGCGCACGCACTGCCTGGCCTTCTGCGCCGCCCTGCACGCCCACCACGAGGGCGAGGACGCGGTGCTGTTCCCGCACCTGGCCGCCGAGCGTCCCGAGCTGGCCGACGTCCTGGCCCGGCTGGGGGCCGAGCACCGCGTGGTGGCCCGGCTGGTGGCCCGCGTCCGCGACCTGGCCGGCACGGACGGGGGCACGGACGCGAGCGCGGGCGACGAGCTCGACCGGCTGGCCGCCGAGCTGGAGGCCCACCTGGACTACGAGGAGGAACAGCTCGTCCCGCTCCTGAACGGCATGACCTCGATGCCCGACAACCTCTGAGCCCGCCGCCCGCCGCCCGCCGCCCGCCGCCCGGCGTCAGCGGGTGACGGGCGGGTTGAAGCGGTGGAGTTCCGGCGGGGTCCAGCCCGCCCCGACCGTGCCGTCCACCTCCGTGTACGCGGTCAGCTCGAACCGCACCGACCGCTGCTCCGCGGCCCAGTCCACCTCCGCCCGGCCGGTCAGGTGGAGGGTCCGGCCGGCGTCCCAGTCGACGAACAGCAGCCCGGCGGCCGGGTCGAGCTCCAGGTTGCCGAGCGTCATGTACATCGAGTTGCCGACGTAGTCCGGGAACTCCAGCGACCCCGGCCCGGTCACCCGGACGAACCCGGGGTTGCCGCCCCGGTGGGAGACGTCGGCCCCCAGGCCCGCGGCGCGGGTGGCGATGAAGAACGTGTCGGCCCGCTCGATCCACTCGACGTGGCCCGGCGCGAGCCGCGTCCCGCCGCCGACGACCTCCGGGACGCCGGGCGCGGCGGTGGGCTCGCGCGCCTGGATGTACTTGGGGCAGTTGGCGTACACCTGCTCCGTCCAGATCACCAGGCCGTCACCCGCCTGGACGGCGGTGCCGTTCACGCGCATCCGGCGCCGGGTGCGCGGCTCGATGGCCAGCAGCCCGATGTCGCGTTCCGCCGTGAACAGGCCGCGCAGCGGCGCCGCGGGCAGGGCGCGGACGGTGATCGTGCGGTCGTCGTCGGCGTCGGCGAACCCCGGCTGCCCGGTCAGCACGTCGGCCCACACCTGGCCGAGGTCGTCGGCCGCGCCCGCGACCAGCAGGTGCTGCGCCCGCAGGAACGCGGCGGCCACCTCGGGGATCTCGGGGCGGGTGCGCGAGCTGCCGAACGCGCCCGGCGTCCGCACCCCGGCGCGGGCCTGGACGGCGATCTCCCCCGGATGTCTCATTTAGAAGAATCCGCAGGTGGGAGCGCCGGCCGTGGGAGCGGGACGGTCGCCCGCGGCGCCGGGGGCGGAGATCTCCAGCCGGATGCCGTCGGGGTCCTCGAAGAACACGCCGCCGGAGGAGGCGCCCTCGCCGTGCGGGACCACGCCGTCGTGGTGCAGCTTCGCGCCGATCTCCCTGATGACCTGCTCGGCCCTGCGCACCGCGTCGAGGTCCTCGACCTGGAAGGACAGGTGGTGCAGGCCGGGCAGGGCGGTGGGGAAGCGGCCGTCGCTCTGCTGCCAGAGCGTGACGACCAGCTTGCCGTCCTGGGCGAGGAGGGCGTAGCGGCGGCCGTCCTCGGCGGACTCGTGGGCGACGGTGAAGCCGAAGACGCGGCCGTAGAACTCCTTCGACCTGTCGAGGTCGGTGACGTTGAGCCCGACGTGCCCGGTCCGGAATGACATGCGACTCTCCTCGTCTAACGGTTGCACGACTGATTGGCCGTTAGAAATCAATATAACGGCAAAAGTGGGTCGTTGGCGTTAGAGAGGGCTATTTCTTGTGTTCCCGGTAGTGCCGCGCCGCCCGCGCGCGGTTGCCGCACGCCGGTGAGCACCACTCCTGGCGCGGGTGCTCCTTGACGAAATAGAGCACGCAGCGCGGGGCCCCGCAGGTGCGGAGCAGGGCGCGGTCGGGCCCGGCCAGGAACTCCACCGCCGCGACGGCGAGCCGCCCCCGCAGGCGCGTGGACGGGTTCGCCTTGGTCGCGGGGGCCATGGTCAGCGCCGGCTCGCCGGTCCATGACAGTTGCGGGGCCGTGGGAGCGGCCAGGGCGGTGGCGTTGACCAGGGCCAGCGACTCGGCGAAGCCGGGCAGGGTGGCCGCGTCCGCGACGCTCGGCGGCTCCGGGGCGATCGCCCTGGCCAGCAGCGCCCGGACGGCCTGGCGCAGCCGTACGGTCTGCTCGCGCAACTCCTCCGTGGCGGTGAAGCCGGGCGGCAGGTCCAGGTCGGCCGCGTGCTGGCGCAGCCATTCGGTCATCGCGGCGGCGTCGCGCAGCCGGTCGACGGGCCCGGAGCGGTCGGCCCTGACCGTGCCGGCGAACTCCATGGTCAGCGTGGTGGACATCTCTCCAATCTAACGCCTGCTCGATCGGGCGGCCGTTAGGTAAAGAATTGCTTGTTCAGAAAGATTACGCGATCAGAAAAAATACGTACTCTGAAAGAGTGACCGGATTGAGGGAACGGAAGAAGCAGGCGACCCGCGAGGCGCTGATGGACGCGGCGCTCCGGCTGGCCCTGGAGCGCGGGCTGGAGAACGTCCGGGTGGAGGACGTCGCCGAGCTGGTCGGCGTGTCGCCGCGCACGTTCAACAACTACTTCTCCAGCAAGTACGAGGCCCTCGCCGCCCGCCACACCGACCGCGTCCGGCGGACGGTGGCCGTGCTGCGCGCCCGCCCGGCGGCCGAGCCGCTGTGGGAGGCGCTGATCGCGGCCGTCGCCGAGCCCTGGGAACACGCCTTGACCAGCCCGGGGCCGCCCGACGCCGACCGGCTGGCCCTCACCAGGCTGCTGGCCGAGGAGCCCGCGTTGCGCGCCGAGGCGCTGAAGGCCCAGTTCGCGGCCGACGGCGAGCTGGCCGCGGCCGTGGCCGAGCGCACGGGCACCGATCCGGACGAAGACCTCTACCCGCACCTGGTGGCGGCCACGGTGAGCGCCGCCGTGCAGGTGGCCGTCGGCCACTGGCTGCGCTCCGACCCGCCCGTCCCGCTGGTGCCGGTGCTGCGCGAGGCGCTGCACCGCCTGGCCGCGGGGCTGCCCGCCCCCCACCCCAGAACGGAAGGAGAGACCCCATGACCTCGACAGACGCCGCGGTCGCGGACGTCGTCATCGCCGGCGCCGGGCCCAACGGCCTGATGCTGGCCTGCGAGCTCAGCCTGGCCGGAGTCCGGCCCGTCGTGCTCGAACGCCTGCCCGCCCGCAGCGGCCGGCCCAAGGCCAACGGCATCATCGGCCAGGTCGTCGGCCTGCTGCACCAGCGCGGGCTCGCCGCGGCGCCCGCGCCGGTGCCCGCGTTCGTCTTCGGCGCCATGCCGCTCGACCTGGCCGGGCTCGACGGCAACCCGCTGCGCGCGCTGCCCGTCCGGCAGCCGGAGCTGGAGGAGCTGTTCGAGCGGCGGGCCACCGAGCTTGGCGTGCAGATCCGGCGCGGCCACGAGCTGACCGGCTTCGAGCAGGACGCCGAGGGCGTCACGCTCGCGGTGACGGGCCCCGAAGGCCCCTTCGAGCTGCGGACGCGCTACCTGGTGGGCTGCGACGGCGCACACAGCCTGGTCAGGAAGCGGGCCGGCATCGGCTTCCCGGGGGTGAGCGCGCCCGACGTCGTCAGCCGCACGGCCCACGTCACCGTGCCGGGAGCGGTCGTGCGGCCCGGCACGGCCGAGATGGAGGCGCCCGGCCACGGCACGTTCGCGCTCTACACCTGGCACCGGACCGAGCGCGGCGCGTACGCGATGCTCCCCACGGGGCCGGGCGAGCTCTCGGTCACCGCGATGGAGTGGGGCTGCGAGGTCCCCGGCGACGACGTGCCGATGACGATCGGCGAGCTGCGCGCGAGCCTGGCCCGCGTGCTCGGGGCCGACCTGCCGCTCGCCCCGCCCACCGGCGAGGGCCCCCACCTGCTCCGGCGGCTGAACGGCCGCGAGACCCGGGTGGCCGACCGCTACCGGGCGGGCCGCGTCCTGGTGGCCGGCGACGCCGCCCACGTGCACTCGGCCATGGGCGCCCCCGGGCTCAACCTCGGCCTCCAGGACGCCGCCAACCTGGCCTGGAAGCTGGCCGCCGAGCTCCAGGGCTGGGCGCCCGAGGGGCTGCTCGACACCTACGACGCCGAGCGCAGGCCCGCCGCCGAGCGGGTGGCCCTGCACTCCAGCGCCCAGCTCGCCCTGGCCGCGCCGGGCCCCGACGTGACCGCCCTGCGCACGCTGTTCGCCGAGCTGCTGGACGACGACGCCAACCGGCGGCGCGTCGCGGCGCTCATGGCGGGCTCCGACCTGCCCTACCCGACGCCCGGCAGCGGGCATCCCCTCGCCGGCCGGTTCCTGGCCGATCTGCCCGCCGAGCCCGCCTCCCGGGCCCGTCCGCTGCTGCTCGACCGCACCGGCGAGCTGCGCGTGCGCCACGAGCGGGTCGAGACGGTCACCGTGCCGTCGTGCCCGGCCGAGGCCGTGCTGGTCCGCCCCGACGGCTACGTGGCCTGGGCGGGCACGCCGGACGAGACGCTGACGCGGGCGCTAGAGACCTGGTTCGGCAAGGGTGTCGAGGTGGCGGCGTAGACAGCGGCGCATCAGGCCGGGCGTCATCCGCTCGGGGTGCAGCACGCCCTCGACCGTGAGCCCGTCGATCAGCGCGCACAGCCGTTCGGTCTCCACCTCGACGTCGGCGTCCAGGCGGCCGTGCGCGGCGATGCCCTCGATGATCCGGCCGACCAGGCGGCGCATGCCGTCGTACGCCTCGCGGGCCTGCGGCCGCAGCTCCGGCCGGGTGCGCGCGGCCGTCGTGAAGGCCAGCCAGACCGCCGCCTCCTCCAGCCGCGGCTCGTCCAGGGGCAGCAGCTCCGACAACATCTGCTCCACCAGCTCGGCCCGCTCCTCGCCGTTCCGCGCGGCGAGCAGCGGGCCGACGCGTTCCTCCAGCCGCGCGCTGATCCGCTCGATCGAGGCGCGCATCGCGAAGGTCATCAGCTCGGTGTGCCCGGCGAAGTAGTGGCGGACCGAGCCGATGGCGAGCCCGGCCTCCTCCGCCACGTTCCGCAGCGACGCCTGCTCGAACCCGGCGCGGCGCACGACCCGGAACACGGCGTCGGCCACCTCGTCGCGGCGGGCCTCGGGATCCACGACTTTCGGCATGTTGTCCTTTATAGCACGGCCCTGCTAATTTATTTAGCATGGACGTGCTACTAATCGCCGCACTCGTCGTCTACTCCGTGGCCCGCCGCATGATCGGCCAGCCGCTCGTCGCCAAGGACGTGTACGCGCCGCCGGTCATCCTCATCGGCATCGGCCTCCACGGCCTGCTCGACCTGCGCCCCACCGCGCTCGACATCATGTGGCTGGCGGTCACCGCCCTGATCGGCGTCGCCTTCGGCGCCCTGCGTGCGGCCACCACGCAGGTCTTCCCCAAGGACGGCGTGCTCTGGCAGCGCTACACCTGGCGGACGCTGGTCGTGTGGGTCGTGACGTTCGCGATCAGCTTCGGCGTGGGCGCGCTGGCGCTGGCCACCGGCATGCATGAGGAGGTTCGCTCGATCCCGCTGTCGATCGGCGTCGGCCTGCTCGGCGAGGCCCTGGTGATCCTGGCCAGGTCGCGGACGGCGGGCGTGCCGTTCAGGCGTTAGTCTGCGGTCAGAACAACATTCTGTGCACGAGGAGAGCCATGCCGGACAACCTCATCTTCCGCCTGCCGCCGACGTTCGAGACGATCGAGGAGGAGCGGCGGCACCGCAAGGAACGCCTCGCGGCGGCGCTGCGCATCTTCGGCAGGTTCGGGTTCGAGGAGGGCGTGGCCGGGCACATCACCGCCCGCGACCCCGAGCTGAGCGACCACTTCTGGGTCAACCCGTTCGGCATGTCGTTCAAGCACGTCAGGGTCAGCGACCTCATCCTGGTCAACCACGAGGGCCAGGTCGTCGAGGGCCGCTACCACGTCAACGAGGCCGCCTTCGCCATCCACTCGCAGGTGCACCAGGCCCGTCCCGACGTCGTCGCGGCCGCCCACAGCCACTCGATCCACGGCCGCGCCCTGTCGGCGCTCGGCCAGACCATCGAGCCCATCACCCAGGACGCCTGCGCCTTCTACCAGGACAACGCGCTGTTCGACGACTACACGGGCGTCGTGACCGACCTGGAGGAGGGCAAGCGCATCGCCGCGACGCTGGGCGGCAACAAGGCCCTCGTGCTGCGCAACCACGGCCTGCTGACCGTCGGCGACACGGTCGACGCGGCCGCCTGGTGGTTCATCACCATGGAACGCTCGGCCCAGGTGCAGCTCCTGGCCAAGGCCGCCGGGCAGGTCGTGCCCATCGAGGCCGACAACGCCGCGCTCACCCACCAGCAGATCGGCAACGACCTGGTCGGCTGGATCAACTACCAGCCGCTGCACGACCAGATCGTGCGCGAGCAGCCCGACCTGTTCGAGTAGGGGCTCTCAGGAGCTGCGGAAGGTGTGCCGGTAGGTCAGCGGCGCGACGCCGACGGCCGCGTGCAGGTGCTGCCGGAGCGAGACCGCCGTGCCGAAGCCGGAGCGCCTGGCCACCTCCTCCACGCCGAGGTCGGTGGTCTCCAGCAGCCGCCTGGCGTGGCGGACGCGGTGGCCGGACAGCCATTTGGCCGGGCTCATCCCGGTCTCCTCGCGAAAGCGCCTGGTGAAGGTGCGCACGCTCATCCTGGCGTGGGCGGCCAGCACGGCCAGGTCGAGCGGGGCGTCGAGGTGGGCCAGCATCCAGTCGCGGGTCGCGGCGGTGCCGCCGGCCCCGTCGTGCGGCAGGGGGCGCTCGATGTACTGCGCCTGGCCGCCGTCCCGCCAGGGCGGCATCACGCAGCGGCGGGCGGCCCGGTTGGCCACCTCGGTGCCGTGGTCGCGCTTGATCACGTACAGGCATAGGTCGAGGCCCGCCGCGACGCCGGCCGAGGTCAGCACGTCGCCGTCGTCCACGAAGAGCACGTCGGGGTCCAGCTTGACCTGGGGGAACAGGGCGGCGAACCGGGCCGCCTCGCGCCAGTGCGTGGTGGCCGGACGGCCGTCCAGCAGGCCCGCCGCGGCCAGCACGAACGCGCCCGTGCAGATCGACATGACCCGCGGCCGGTTTTGCAGGGCCCCGCGCAGGGTGGCGGTGATCGTGCCGTCCTTCATCGCCCGTCCCGCGTGGATGCCGGGGACCAGCACCGTGTCGGCCGTGTCGAGCACGTCGAGGTCGTGGTCGGGCAGCACGGTGTAACCGGCCGTGCAGCGGACCGGCTCGCGGTCGGGGGAGCAGGTCACGACCTCGTAGAGCTTCTCGCCGTCCGGCGTCTCGGCCGACTCGAAGACCTGGCCGGGCACGCCGAGGTCGAGCGGGGCGAAGTGGTTCAGCACGACGACCGCGACACGATGGGCCATGGCCCGATTCTTGCACATATTGGCTTTCGGGCCACTCGCGCCGTCAAAATGCGATGAATCAGGATTGGCGCATGACGTTGAGCACCACCCCCGCCCCCACGCGGACCCGCCGGATCCACCGCGCCTGGTGGGTCGCGGCCGTGGCCTTCGTGGCCATCCTCGGCGCGGCCGGCTTCCGCGCCACCCCCGGCGTGCTGATCACCCCGCTGCACGACGAGTTCGGCTGGAGCACGGGCACGATCTCGCTGGCCGTGTCGATCAACCTGGTGCTCTACGGGATGACCGCGCCCTTCGCCGCCGCGCTGATGGACCGCTTCGGCATGCGCCGCGTGGTGTCGCTGGCCCTGCTGCTGGTCGCGGTGGGCAGCGGGCTCACCGTGATCATGACGGCGAGCTGGCACCTGCTGCTGTTCTGGGGCGTGTTCATCGGGCTCGGCACCGGGTCGATGGCGCTGGTGTTCGCCGCCACGGTGACCGACCGCTGGTTCGTCCGGCACCGGGGGCTGGTCACCGGCATCCTGACCGCGGCGGGCGCGACGGGGCAGCTCATCTTCCTGCCCGTGCTGGCCTGGCTCGCCGAGGGGCCGGGCTGGCGGGTGGCCTCCCTGACGGTGGCGGGCGCCGCGCTCGCGGTGGTGCCGTTCGTCTGGTGGCTGCTGCGCGACCACCCCGAGGAAGTGGGCACGACGGCGCTCGGCGCCGAGGCGGGCGCCGTACGGACCGGGCCGGCCGGCGGGAACGCGGCGGCGCGGGCGCTGACGGTGCTGCGCTCGGCCGCGCGCACGCGGCCCTTCTGGTTCCTCGCCGGCGGCTTCGCGATCTGCGGCATGAGCACGAACGGCCTGGTCGGCACGCACTTCATCCCCGCCGCGCACGACCACGGCATGGCCGAGCCGGTCGCCGCCGGCCTGCTCGCGATCATCGGGATCTTCGACATCGCCGGGACGGTCGCCTCCGGCTGGCTCAGCGACAAGGTCAACCCCAAGCTGCTGCTCGGCGTCTACTACGGCCTGCGCGGCCTGTCGCTGATGCTGCTGCCCGGCCTGTTCGCGGCCACCACCGAGCCCAGCATGCTGATCTTCATCGTGTTCTACGGCCTGGACTGGGTGGCCACCGTGCCCCCGACCGTCGCCCTGTGCCGCCAGATCTACGGCCAGGACGGCGCGGTCGTGTTCGGCTGGGTGTTCGCCTCGCACCAGGTGGGCGCCGCCGTGGCCGCCGTGGGCGCCGGCCTGACCCGCGACCATCTCGGCGCCTACGACCTGGCCTGGTACGCCGCCGGCGCCCTCTGCCTGCTGGCTGCGGGAATGTCCCTGGCCATCCGGCATGCTAGACGGTGATGAACGAGACCGAACTGATGGTCCTCCCCCTCGTGGTCAGGATCGAGAGGGCCGCTCCCCCCGAGCGCACCGACGCGCTGGAGGCCGCCGCCATGGCCGTGCTGAGCCTGCTGGACGACCCGGGGGAGTGGGCCGCCGAGCTGCACGCCTGGCAGTCCACCGGCAAGATCCGCAAGGTGGTGCGGCGCGCCAGGGGCGCCGAGTGGCGCAGGGCCGCCGCGCTCCCCGGCCGCACGGTCGAGCACCGCACGGCGCAGGTGCGGGTGCACCCGCCCGTCCCGCTCGACGCCTGGCCCAAGGATCTGGCCCGGCTCCAGGTGGGCGGCACCGAGCTGAGCGACGCCGCCGAGCCCGGCGACCCGCCCTCCGGCCCGCCGGTCCTGTGGGAGAACCCCGTGCTGACCATGTCGGCGGGCAAGGCCATGGCCCAGGCCGGGCACGCCGCGCAGCTCGCCTGGTGGGCCAGCGACGAGGCCGAGCGGGCCGCCTGGCGGGCGGACGGCCTGGCGGTCTCCGTGCGCGCCGCGCCCGGCAGGGACGACTTCGACGCCAAGGTGGCCGCCGGGCTGCCCGTGGTGCGCGACGCCGGGTTCACCGAGATCGAGCCGGGTTCGTGCACGTTCGTCGCCGAGGCGCCCTGGCTCCTGGGGCGGGTCGCTAGATCGTGAAGACGTCGGCCAGCACGCCGCCCGCCGGGGTGATCCGGGCGGGCGACGGGCTGTCGTAGACGACCATGAGCCGGCCGTCGGGCAGCACGGCCAGCCCCTCCGGATGGTCGTCGCCGACGCCGTAGGGCAGCTCCAGGACCGTCTCCAGGTCGTGCGCGGGCACCAGCCCGCCGCCCTGCCGCTCCCGCCAGCGCACGACCCGAACCGGGCCGTCCAGGCTCATCGTGGGCCCGGTGAGCAGCAGGAGGTCGCCGCCGTGCGGGCACATGTCCCGCACGCCCAGCCCGCCGAGGTCCAGGAAGTGCTTGCGGTACGGCCCGTCGAGCCGTAACCGGCCGCCGCCGTCGTCGTCCACCGGACGGATCTCCAGCACCACGGCCCAGCCGCGCAGCACCGGCCCGCGCAGCCCGAGGTAGACCCGTTCCCCCACGACCGCGATGCCCTCGATGTCGAGCCCGTTGTCCTTGCCCGGCAGCGCCAGGAACGGCGCCAGATGGCGGTCGCCGGACAGCATGGCGGCGACGTTGCGCTCGCCGGACAGGATCGCGCCGGGCAGCGGACGTTCGCCGGTCGCGTCCAGCGGCAGGCGGACCAGGATGAACCGGTTCTCCTCGCGGACGACCGTGCCCAGCCGCCTGATCGACTTCTCCGGGCTGCCCGGCTTGGCCTTGCGGCGCTTGAGGCTGTGCGAGCCGACCGCCCACAGATGGCCGTCGGCCCTGGCCAGGCCCTCGATGTCGGCCTCGTCGAAGCGTCCGGCGGGCAGGTCCACGTAGTCGGCCAGGAAGAAGGAGCGCTCGTCGCCGAAGTGGTCGCCGGTCCAGGTGAGCCGCTCGACGGTGGCGGTCTCGTCGCCGGCCACCCACAGTCCCGACGGCTCCCACCTGACCGCGGAGAGATTCGTGTGCGTCTGGGCGAACCGGGAGTCCTCGCCGAACCGCAGTTCCACCTGTTCCACCCCGCCATGATTGCACTTCGGTCGCTTCACACACGCAATGGCGGGATATGTCGTACGCTCCCGTCGTGCTCCATGGGGAAGATGAGACCGAGGGTTCACGAGTGAGAACCACAGACCGCCCTGCGAACCCTGTTTCACCGCCCAGGCGCTCCCGCATCGGCGATGTCCGGATGCGGTCGATATATCGGGGGCTCGCCGTCGTGGCGGCCGTGGCGGTCGGTGCCACGGTGATCGTCCTGGCGCTCCCGTCCGGGCCGGACGAGGTCGTGGCGGGGCCGGTAACCGCGCCGCCGGCCGCACCCGCCTCGTCCGCACCCGCCTCCTCCGCGCCGGCCCCCACGACGTCGGCCACCCCCACGCCGACGTCGTCCGCCACGCCGACGTCCTCCCTCACGCCGACGTCCGCTCTCACGCCGACCCCGACGCCGTCGCCGGGCTCCTCGCTCGCGCCCGGCTACACCGCCATGCAGGCCCTGTACGCCGACCCGCGGGTGCCCCGCCTGACCGGCCGCGTCAAGCGGATGGCCCTGCCCCGGCCGGCCAAACGGCTGGTGAAGGACCGGCGCACCGGCCTGGCCGTGCCCCGGCTGGGCAAGCCGTGGAAGACGCACGGGGCGGCGCCGTTCACCAGCAAGCAGGTGCTGCCGGCGGTGCGCGGCGGCAGGCTGCGCGGCATGCTGGTGACCTGCCCGCTGCCGATCATGGAGCAGAAGTCGCCGCGCGACACGGCGCTGCTGGCCGCGCGCTGGACGCTCAACCACCACCCCAAGGGCTCCAAGATCAGTTGGCTCGCCTCACAACGCGTCAAAACCGGATGGATGCTCGTATACCGCGTCAAATACGGCAAACATTCCTCCCGGGCGGCCGTCGTGGTGATGGACGGGGGAATGAGCAAGCCAGGACTTGCGTTCGTCACAGTGCCTGACTCGCAGAGAAAGCGTTGGCGTGATATTGGCCGCGTGGTCTCAGGAGTGCGTGTTCTAGGCTAGAAAGATCATGTATGCGGCGATGTGGGGGAGTGACGCCGTGGAACGCTCTGGACCGCCGCAGGCACCGAACAAGGGCAAGGTCAAGCCGCCCTGGCGCTCGGAAGGCCTGCCCGGTTCGCCAGGCGGGCGGCCGAAGATCAACTGGTGGCGCTTCGTCGTCACCCTGCTCGTGGTGTACGCGGGCTTCTTCGTCGTCTCCTCCCTGGTCGACAACAACTCGGTCGAGACGATCTCCTACACCGAGTTCACCAAGCAGGTCGAGGCGAAGAACGTCAAGGACATCTACGCCCAGGGGCTGTCGGTCGAGGGCGACCTGAGGAGCGCGGCCAAGAACCCCGAGAGCAACGAGTCCTACACCAAGTTCCAGACCGAGATCCCCGCCTTCGCCAACACCGACCAGCTCGACCAGCAGCTCAAGTCGGCCCAGGTGGAGACCACGTCCAAGCCGCTGACCCGCGGCTTCTTCTCCAACCTGCTGCTGTCGCTGCTGCCCGTGCTGCTGCTGGCCGGCCTGTGGATCTGGATCATGCGCCGCGGCGCCAGCATGATGGGCGGCGGACTGAGCGGGCTCGGCAAGTCCAAGGCCGCCAAGCCGGTCGAGGCCCACAAGGTGCGCGTCACGTTCGACGACGTCGCCGGCATCGACGAGGTGGAGAACGAGCTCGTCGAGGTCGTCGACTACCTGAAGGACCCCGGCAAGTACCGCAGGCTGGGCGCCAAGCTGCCCAAGGGCGTGCTGCTCGCCGGCCCTCCCGGCACCGGCAAGACGCTGCTGGCCAGGGCCGTGGCGGGCGAGGCCAAGGTGCCGTACTTCTCGGCCAGCGCCTCCGAGTTCATCGAGATGATCGTCGGCGTGGGCGCCTCGCGCGTCCGCGACCTGTTCGAGGAGGCCCGCAAGGTCGCGCCCTCGATCGTGTTCATCGACGAGATCGACGCCATCGGACGGGCCCGCGGCGGCGCGGGCGGCATCGGCGGCCACGACGAGCGCGAGCAGACGCTGAACCAGATCCTCACCGAGATGGACGGCTTCTCCGGCGCCGAGGGCGTGATCGTCATCGGGGCCACCAACCGGCCCGAGATCCTCGACCCGGCGCTGCTGCGTCCCGGGCGCTTCGACCGCACGGTGCAGGTGGGCCTGCCCGACGCGGCAGGACGCACGGCCATCCTGGAGGTCCACTCGCGCGGCGTGCCGCTCGACGGCGAGGTCAGCCTCGACCGCATCGCCAAGACCACCCCCGGCATGACCGGCGCCGACCTGGCCAACCTGGTCAACGAGGCCGCACTCCTCGCCGCCAAGCGCGGCAAGGAGAAGGTCGACATGTCCGACTTCGCGGACGCGCTGGAGAAGCTCCAGCTCGGCGCGGCCCGCAGCATCGTGATGCCGGAGGAGGAGCGCACCCGCACCGCCTTCCACGAGGCCGGGCACGCCCTGCTCGGCATGCTCCAGCCCGGCGCCGACCCGGTCAGGAAGATCTCGATCATCCCCCGCGGCCGGGCGCTCGGCGTCACGCTGTCCACCCCCGACACCGACCGCTACGCCTACGACGAGCCGTACCTGCGCGGGCGCATCACCGGCGCGCTCGGCGGCATGGCGGCCGAGCAGGTCGTCTACGGCATCATCACCACCGGCGCCGAGAACGACCTCGAACAGGTCACCATGATCGCGCGCGGCATGGTGGGCCGCTGGGGCATGTCGGAGAAGATCGGCCCGCTGACCATCCTGCCCAACGACGGCTCCTCGCCGCAGGCGTCGCCGGCCACGCTGGCCACCGTCGACGAGGAGGCGCGGCGCATCGTGGACGAGTGCTACGAGCGCGCCGTCCAGGTGCTCACCGAGAACCGCGAACGGCTCGACGGCATCGTGGCGGCCCTGCTCGAACACGAGACGCTCGACGAGGCGAGCGCGTACGCCGCCGCCGGCCTGGCCAGCGGCAGCAAGCAGCCCGCCCTCGACTGAGCCCCGCTGGAGACCCGCCTTTCCCGAGACTTAGGGGAACCCCGGCCTTGCCTCGATCACGGCCGGGGAACGTCTCCCGCGACTCGGATCGGGGGACTGCCTTGACACTGAATGACGAGCTTCTCACCCAGCTCGGCGACTCAGGCGTAGACCAGATCGCCGGCATGCTCGGCACCGACACGGCCACGGCGCGCAAGGTCGTCGAGGCCGTGGCCGGCACCGTCATCGGCGGCATGGCCCGCAACGCCGAGCACCCCGACGGCGCCGAGGCCCTGCGCGGCGCCCTCGACGACCACGTCGACGCCGACCCCTTCAACGGCGACGTGGCCTCCCTGACCCGCGACGGCCACAGCATCCTCGGCCACGTCCTCGGCGGCCAGGGCACCGAACGGGCCGCGGCCGGGCTCTCGCAACTGGCCGGCGTCAGCTCCGGCACCATCATGCGGCTGCTCCCGCTCGTCGCCCCCATGGTCATGTCCCTCCTGGCCGGCCGCGCCGCCAAGGCCAACATGGACGCCTCCGCCCTGGCCGCCGACCTGCGCGAGGAGCACGCCTCGCTGCCCGGCGGCCTCGGCCACCTGCTCGACGGCCTGCTGAGCGGCATCTTCGGCGGCACCGTCCCGGCCCAGGGCGGCCCGTACGACCCGGCCGACCGGCAGCCCGCGAGGGGCACCCCCAACCACGACTGGTGACCGCGCGGGCCTTCGGTAAGCTGGGACGGTGATCGTTCTGGCCTCTGCCTCGCCCACCCGCCTCACCGTTCTGCGCAACGCCGGCCTCGACCCCAAGGTGATCGTCTCCGGGGTCGACGAGGACGCCTTCTCCGCGCACTCGCCGGCGGCGCTCAGCCTCGTCCTGGCCAAGGCCAAGGCGCAGGCCGTCGCGAGCGGGCTGGAGGAGGGGCTGGTCATCGGCTGCGACTCGATCCTCGAACTCGACGGCCGCCCCTACGGCAAGCCCGGCACCCCCGAGGAGGCCGTCGAGCGCTGGCGCATCATGCGAGGGCGCACCGGCCGCCTGGTGACCGGCCACTGCGTGATCGACGTGCCGGCCGGCCGGCAGGCGGCGCAGGTGGCCACCACCGTGGTGCGCTTCGGCCAGCCGTCGGAGGAGGAGATCGCCGCCTACGTCGCCACCGGCGAGCCGCTCGGCCTGGCCGGCGGGTTCAGCATCGAGGGGCGCGGCGGCTGGTTCGTCGAGGGCATCGAGGGCGACCACGGCAACGTGCTCGGGGTGTCCCTGCCGCTGCTGCGCGAGCTGTTCGACGAGCTGGGTTACGCGGTCACGTCGTTCTGGCGCTAGCCTGCCGGGCATGCGATCTCTGCGCGACTTCGCCGCCGGCGTCGGCTTCTTCTTCCAGGGTCTCGGATGGGTGTCGCGGCACGGCCGGTGGTGGCTGTTCGGGCTGATCCCGGCGGTGATCGCGTTCGCCGTCTACGTGGCGGCGCTGATCCTGCTCGGCACCCACGCGCGCGACGTGGCCGAGTTCTTCACCCCGTTCGCCGACTCGTGGAGCTGGGCCGACCTGTTCCGCACGCTGGTCGGCATCGCGATCTTCCTCGGCGGGCTGGCGCTGGCGGTGCTGACGTTCACGGCGCTGACGCTGGCGATCGGCGAGCCGTTCTACGAACGGCTCTCGGCCGAGGCCGACCCGCTGCCCGGCGCGGTGGAGCAGCCGTGGTGGCGGACGCTGCCCCGCTCGATCAGGGACAGCCTGATCACCCTGTTCTACGTGCTGCTGTTCACCGTGCCGCTGTTCTTCCTGGGGTTCGTGCCGGTGATCGGCCAGACGGTGGTGCCCGTGGTCGGCGCCTTCGTCTCCGGGTTCTTCCTGACGGTCGAGCTGACCACGCTGGCCCTCGAAAGGCGGGGGGTGGCCAGGAAGGAACGGTTCGCGCTGCTGCGCCGGAACATGGCGACCACGCTGGGGTTCGGGGTGGTGGGGTTCCTGCTGTTCCTGGTGCCGTTCGTGGCGGTGGTGGCCATGCCGGCCGCGGTGGCCGGCGCCGCCCTCCTCGTACGCGCCCGCACAACCCCCACCCCACCCACCAACCCCACCCACCTGACCCCACCGGCATAACCCACCCGCGCGCCCCTCACCCGCGCGCCCCCACCCGCGTCACCCCAGCGGCCTGACTCCCCACCTGCGTGACCTCCCACCCGCCTGATCCCCCTCCCCGCTTCGCCGCCTGACCTGCCGGTTTGTTCCATTCGTGCGAGGTCGTCCACAGGGTGGGCCGTCGGGGCGCTCGTCATCCACAGAACCGCGCTCGGGCGTTTGCGAGGCGTGCCTCCCCGGCACCCTTGACGCTCATGACGACCAACGCCTCGGCCCCCTGCCTCACGCTCATCAGCCCGGCCGACATCCTGGCCGCCGTACCCTACCTGGTCGGCTTCCATCCCCACGACAGCCTGGTCGTGGTCGGCCTCCACCGGGGCCAGGCCAAGGTGGCCGCGAGGTGGGACCTCCCGTTCCCCCGGGGCACCCTCGACCCCCTCCCCGGCCTGCTGTCCCGTGAAGGCGTCACCGAGCTGGTCAT
Organism: Nonomuraea sp. NPDC049655; assembly: GCF_044465465.1. Lineage (NCBI taxonomy): Bacteria > Bacillati > Actinomycetota > Actinomycetes > Streptosporangiales > Streptosporangiaceae > Nonomuraea > Nonomuraea sp. NPDC049655. Next base: position 162,755 of record NZ_JBITLS010000019.1, on the reverse strand, counting down.
CGTCGGCTACGGCAGAGGCGACACGGTCACACCCGCCGTCGACGAGGCCAGGCGGCTCGCCGCCGCATCGGAGATCCGCGTGGGCGAGGCGCTCCGCGCCCACGAGGGCCGCTACTGGTCCTACATCTGCGACCTGCCCCGGTGCTGCCCGCCCGAAGGCACTCCATACGACCCGACCACCAGCCAGATCGCCGCCGAGGCCACCGTGCGCGGCCTGGTCGCCCTCCCCGACCGCCGCAGTCTCGAACGCACGATCGCCCCCGCCGCCGGCCCGGTCCGCATGGCGATGCGACAGGCCACCGCCACCGCCGTCGCCGAGGTCCGCGCCCGCCTGGTGGCCGCCCCGGACCTGGACACCTTCGCCCGCGGCTACGTCGCCGAGGCGCTCGCCGAAGTCCGCGCGACCCTGACCGCCCACGCCGACGGCACCCGCCTCGACGACATCGCAGCCGCCCGCCTGGGCCTGGCCCTGACCGTGATCAGAGTCCGCGACGAAGCCTGGACCATGATGCGCGAGGCCCATTTGCCCCTGTGGAAAGACCTCACCCGCCGCCTGGAGCCCCGCTTCGTCCCGCCGGCCGCCTCTCTGCTGGCCATGGCGGCCTGGCGTACGGGCGACAACATCCTGGCCACCATCGCCCTCGAACGCGCCCTCACCACCGACCCCCACTACTCGATGGCCAATCTCCTGATGCACGCCCTGCAGAGCCTGCTCTCACCAACCGTCGTCCGAGACCGCCTGCCCAGCCCCGCCGAGCTCGACACCGCCATGGGGACGGCCAACGGCGGCTGGCTGATCCCCATGCTCGGCCTGCTCGACGACGTGCCGCCCCCGCCGGGGCCCGACCGGCACCGGGGGCCGGGCGGGAGCGCATGAAGAAAGGGTGCCGGTGGCCTCCACCAGCACCCTTTCCGCCGGAACTACAGGCTGCCTTCTTCGCGGCGCCGGCGCTCGTTGTAAGCACGCATCCGAGGGGGATAGCCCGTCAGCTGCACGTCGTACACCGGTAACGCCAGATCTCGGGCCACCTTGTGGATCACCGCGGGCGACCCGACCCTGCGCCTGGTCCACTCGCCGTCGTCGGCCACCGCCACAGCGGTCGTGTCGGTGGCGAACGTCTCAGGCTCGACGTAGAACTCGACGCCACGCCGCGAACGTGCGAAGGCGATGAGCGCTTCGATGTCGGCATCGGTCGCCTCGCGGTCGAACCGCGCGATCTTCTGCCCGCGCAGCCGACGGATACCGTAGCGGTCTCGCCATCTCATGGATCCTTTTTATACCGTCCGGAGCGCCGGTGTCGGGGATGATCTCGGGGACAGCTCGGGGTTTCTCCCGATGGCACGTCCGGCTCCGAGGACGCAGTATGAAAGTTGACTGCCGATTCCAAGGAGAGGCATGACCATCATGGCTGGGGTACCCAAGACCCCCGGGCCGGGACAGGTGCCGCCAGCTCATCTGCGCGTCACCCACCAGGACCGAGAGCACGTCGTCGAGCACGTCAAGGCTGCCTACGCGGAGGGCCGCTTCGACAAGCTGGAGTTCGACGACCGGCTGGAACGTGCGATGACCGCGCGTACGCACGGCGACCTGATGCCCATCATGAACGAGCTGTACGGGACGATGGCGGTGCCGAGATTCGCGCCGCCGATGCCCCGGCCGGTCCGTCCGGAGCGGGCTCCGGAGAGCAACGAACGCGTCCAGGCCGCCCTCGGCCACTTGCTGATGGCCGTCGGGATCCCGGTGGTGGGCCCGTTGATCCTGCTGCTCACGGCGGCCAAGACCTCTCCGTACCTGCGGCGGCATGCGCTGGAGGCCCTGAACTTCCAGCTCACCGTGGTGGGGGCGAGTTGCATCCTGCCGCTCACCGTCATCGGCATCGTGCTGCTGCCGGTGATCTGGGTCGGTGCCGTCGTCCTGGGCATCGTCGGTGGCATCTCAGCCCTGGCCGAGAGCAGCTTCCGCTACCCGTTGACGGTCCGCCTGGTCAAGTAACGCCTCCCGGCAGCACGCGGGGGAGCCTGCTCTCGACGAAACGGCGGCGTGCGCACGGGTTGGAGAGAAGCCGACGCGCGTCGGCGGCTAAAGACGGACGCGCGGATCGCAGATGCGGGGGTCTCGCGGGTACCGGATATCGGGGGATACCCGAGAGGTGGATCGCGACGTCCAAGGATCTGGATCAGGACCGAGCGATGCCGAGACCCGGGAACTCAGATCGGGCTCAAGGGATGTCGGGGGACGTCTCAGGAATCGCGGGGGACCGGGGCGGAGACACGCGGTACCGGGACCAAGGGACGTCGGGGGACGTCCGGGGACATCGAGGGCGTCCCCAGGATTTCGGGGTTCGAGGATTTCGGGTCGGGGCCCGAGCCATCGAAACCGCGGTATCGGGCCCGCGATCGGGTAGCCGCTCGGGGAGCGGGCCTGCGGGATGTCGGGGGACGTCCGGGGATGGCAGCGGATCGGGACCCGGGGATCTGGACCCGCGGATCTGGACCGTGGGACGTCGGGGGACGTTCGGGAACATCGGGGCGTCCCCGGGGCATCGGGGTGCGGGGATTCCGGGTCGGGGGCCCGAGCCATCGAAATCGCGGTATCGAGACCGCCATCGAAGAGACGTCCGGGCAGCGGGCCGAGGGATTCAAGGACGTCTGGAAGAGCAGGGGGCACGGGGTTCGGATCGCGGGCTGCGGTAACGGCCCGACGGATGTCGGTGATGTCCGGAACCAGTTGTCCACCTAGGTCTCCAGGGATCCCGGTCGCAGCTCCCGGACATCCGGGCCCAGTTCTCGGGTTCCAGCCCTCCAGGCATAGCGGTCGCAGCCCCGACATTCCGGGTTCGGTCCCCCGGGCGACCGATGTCCGTCCCCCGAACACCCCGATCCCGATGTCGCGGTTCCATCTCCTCCGCTCCCCGGCCCTCCGATGGAGACCGGCGATCGGGGCTGGGGTGTCGGCAGCCAGGATCGGCGCATTGTGGGATTCGTGGGGGGCGGTGTTGGGGGAGGGCCCGCCCCGCCCCCAGCGGACGAATGAGCGGGGGCGGGGCCGAGGAGAGAGACCGAACGCGGTCAGCGGGCCAGAACTTCGTAGCGGACGGTCATCACGCCCGCCCCCAGGCTGCCGATGGCGTCGAACGCGGCCCTGGAGAGGTCGAGGCATCGGCCGCCCACGTACGGGCCGCGGTCGTTGATGCGTACGGTGACCGCCGAGCCGTTGCGCGGGTTGGTGACGCGGACGCGGCTGCCCAGCGGAAGGGTCTTGTGCGCGGCGGTCATGGCGGAGGGGTTGAAGCGTTCGCCGCTGGCCGTCATCTGGGGCTCGCCGTAGTACGAGGCGCCACACGTCCCGGAGGACAGGACGCGGACCTTCGGCTTCGTGGCCCGGAGCTTGACCGGCTTGACGGTCTTGGTCGTCTTCTTCGCCGAGTCGGACGTTGCCGCGTCGGATGCCGCCGTATCGGACGAGGCTGTGTCGGAGGCCGGCGTCTCGGTGGCGTCGGGCCGGGCGGCGGCGGGGGCCTTCGGCGCGGGGTTGGCGCCGTGCGGGGAGTTCGGGACGCCCTTCGCGCTCGGCCCCGAAGCGGTGGAGGTCGAGGCGCTGGGGCTCGAAGCCGTGGGAGCCGGGGCAGTGGTCCTGGCCTGGGAGACGTTGGCCGCGACCGGCGGGTTGGGGGTGCCGGTGGAGGTCGCCGTGGCGGCGTCCTTGGCGGCGGTGGTGCCGGGGGCATCGTTGCCGACGGCGGCCCAGGCGGTGGTCGAGGCGGCGGCCACTACGGCGGCCCCAGCGGCGATGGCGGTCCAGCGGCGCTTGCCCGGGGAGAGCTTGCGGTCGTTGGGGGACGATTTGTGGGAGTGCTGGCCCAAGGTAAACCACGGTCCTAGCTAGGGGACAGGAAAGGGAAAGGCCAGGTCATGGGGGGTGGGAGGCGTGTGACGGCCTGTCCGCCCGCAAGGGATGGGGGATCCGGCGGGCGAGGACGAACATATGCGACAAACGGCAAGTAAAGACAACTTAATGCGACATACAGTGACATATCTCACTTAAGGGCGCAAGAGGCCCAGAACGCCGAGCGTACGCCGAGGATCTTGGGCTTTCCGAAGAACGACAGAACTCGTCTAAACACCACGCCTCAGGCCAACCCGACCGCAGCCCACAAACGGGCGCAACTTGATCTAAGGCCGCAACTGGGCTGACCGTGATCTAAGGCCGCGAACGCCCAACCTGCCCAACCCGCCCCTCAGGTCGAGACCGAGGGCATCCTCACGCCGCGGTGCCTGCTCTTTGATCGTGCAGTCTGCCCTGGGAGGGGGCGGGGGATCTGGCGGGAAGGTGGCGCGGCGGTCATGGGTGCGGACTCGTAAGGCGTTCGGGAGTGTGTGCAGGTGGAAGCGATGGGAGCTCCAGGTGACCCCTCGCTTACCTGCACGGGCCGGGCTCTGCGCTGCGGACGTGCAGGCCGGCGGGTGCGGTCAGAGCATGAGGGAGCGGACGGTGGCGACGGTGTCGGCGTCCTCGGGGCGTTTGTCCGGGCGGTAGCGCAGCACCCGGGCGAACCGCAGCGCCATCCCCCCGGGGTAGCGCGGCGAACGCTGCACGCCGTCGAAGGCGATCTCCACCACCAGCTCGGGCCGCAGCTTGACCGCCCATTCGTCGGTGGGGCCGTCGGCGAGTTCGAGGAAGCGTTCGGTCTGCCAGGCCAGCAGCTCGTCGGTGAGCCCCTTGAACGTCTTGCCGAGCATGACGAACCCGCCCTCGGGGTCGCGCGCGCCCAGATGCAGGTTGGACAGCTTGCCCTCGCGCCGGCCATGGCCCCACTCGGCCGCCAGGACGACCAGGTCGAGCGTGTGCCGGGGCTTGACCTTGATCCAGCCCGCGCCGCGCCGGCCGGCCGCGTACGGGGAGGACAGGGACTTCACCACCAGGCCCTCGTGGCCCGCCTTGACCACGTCGGTGAAGAACTTCTCCGCCTCGGCCACGTCGGCGGTGATCAGTCGCGGCGTCAGCAGACCGGGCGGGACGGCGCGGGCCAGGGCCTCCTGGCGCTGGGAGTACGGCAGGTCGAGCAGGTCGGCGCCGTCGGCGCGCAGCGCGTCGAAGAAGAACACGCTGAGCGGGGTCTGCTCGCGCAGCCTGGCGACGTCGGTCTTGCTGGAGACGCGGCTCGCGGTCACCTGGAACGGGTGGGGACGCCCGTCCGGCCGCAGCGCGAGGACCTCGCCGTCGAGCACCAGGTCGGCGGAGTCGAGCCCGAGCACCGCCTCGACCAGCTCGGGCACCTGCGCGGTGATGTCGTCGAGAGTGCGGGTGAAGACCCGCACCTGCGCGCCCGAGCGGTGGGTCTGCACGCGTACGCCGTCGAGCTTCCACTCCAGGGACGCGGGCGAGCCGGCCTTCTCCAGCGCGGCCGCCACGTTGGGCGCGCTGCCGGCGAGCATGGGGGAGACCGGCCGCCCCACCTCCAGCTTGAACGCGTGCAGCGCCGCCACGCCGCCCGTCAGCGCCGCCGCGCCCACGGCGGGCAGCCAGCCGCGCAGGGTGAGCGCCCGCCGCACATCGGCCGACGGCGCGCCGGACGCCTTGGCCAGCGCTTCGATCATCACGCCGTCGAGGGCGCCCTGGCGCAGCTCGCCGTTGAGCAGCCTGCGCATGAACTGCTGCTCCTGGCTGGTCAGCCCGGCGAACAGCTCGGCGACCAGCGCTCTGCGCGCCGCCTGCGAGCCGGGGCCGGAGACGGCCTTGATCCGGGTCAGCAGCGCGTCGACGGTCGTGAGGGTGGCGGTTGCGGCGAGTTTGGGCTGCGGGACGTCCTCCAGTGAGCGCCAGCCCACGCCGATCTGGCGCTGCGGCAGGTCGCCCGACAGGTAGGCGATGGCGATCTCCGCCTCGTCCGGGCCGACCCGGGCGAGCAGCTCGGCCAGATGCCCGACCTTGCCCAGCCGTGCGGAGGTGCGCGTCACCGCGTCGGAGGTCCGGACCACGTCGATCAGAAGCACACCGCTATCGTGCCTCACCACGCCGACATTTCCCCACCCGATATGTGCCGGGTTTTCCAAAGCAGGGGTAGCCGGGCGGGCCACCGTCGGCGGCCCGCCCGTTCCCGGTCTAGCTGACGCCGAGCAGGTCGACCACGAAGATCAGCGTCTCGCCGCCCTTGATGCGCGGCGGCGCGCCGCGGTCGCCGTAACCGAGGTGCGGCGGGATGACCAGCTTGCGACGGCCGCCGACCTTCATCCCGGCGACCCCGCGGTCCCAGCCCGCGATGACGCGGCCGCCCCCGAGCGGGAACTCGAACGCCTGGCCGCGGTTCCACGACGCGTCGAACTCCTCCCCGGACGAGAACGAGACACCCACGTAGTGGACGCTGACGTTGTGGCCCGGCTTGGCCTCGGGGCCAGTGCCTTCGACGAGGTCGACGATCTCCAGGTCGGCGGGCGGGTTGCCCTCGGGGAAGTCGATCTCGGGCTTCTCGAGTGCCACGAATGTGCTCCTGTTGACGATGACAATAACCCGACGACTCTATGCCGTCGGGGTACGGCCGTCGTTCATGCCCGCCCTTTTCTCCCGGCGCCGGGCCGCCCGAAGCCGGGAGAAAGGGCACGTCACCGTGGCCGGTGGATCACCAGCTCTGGTGCAGCGGCATGCCCTCGGCGTAGCCGGAGGAGCTCTGGATGCCGACGACGGCCTGCTGGTGGAACTCCTCCAGGTTCGCCGCGCCCGCGTACGTGCACGACGACCGCAGGCCCGCGACGATCCCGTCGATCTGGTCCTCCACGCTGGGCCGCTTGGGGTCGAGGTACATGCGCGAGGTCGAGATGCCCTCCTCGAACAGCGCCTTCCTGGCCCGGTCGTAGGCGGAGTCCTCGGCCGTCCTGAGCCGTACGGCGCGGGAGGAGGCCATGCCGAAGTTCTCCTTGTACTTGCGCCCGTCGGCGTCGGTGCGGGCGTCGCCGGGCGACTCGTACGTGCCGGCGAACCACGAGCCGATCATGACGTTGGACGCCCCGGCCGCCAGCGCCAGGGCCACGTCGCGGGGGTGCCGGACGCCGCCGTCCGCCCAGACGTGCCTGCCGAGCCGGCGGGCCTCGGCCGAGCATTCGAGCACCGCCGAGAACTGCGGACGCCCGACGCCGGTCATCATCCGCGTGGTGCACATGGCGCCCGGCCCCACGCCGACCTTGAGGATGTCGGCCCCGGCCTCGACCAGGTCGCGCACGCCCTCGGCGGTCACCACGTTGCCCGCCGCGACCGGCACGCCGGGGTCGAGCGCCCGGACGGCGCGCAGGGCGGCGATCATCTTCTCCTGGTGGCCGTGGGCGGTGTCCACGACCAGGCAGTCGGCCCCGGCCTCCAGCAGTTCCTTGGCCTTGGCGGCGACGTCGCCGTTCACGCCGACGGCCGCGGCGATGCGCAGGCGGCCCTGGGCGTCGAGCGCGGGCTGGTAGAGGGTGGCCCGCAACGCGCCCGTGCGGGTGAGGATGCCGACCAGCCGGCCCTCGTCGTCCACGATGGGGGCGAGGCGGTGGCGGCCCTCGTGCAGGCGGTCGAAGGCGCCGCGCGGGTCGAGTCCGGCGGGCAGCGTGAGCAGCTCGCTCGACATGACCTCGGACAGTTGCGTGTACATGTCCACGCCCTGGCAGTCGGCCTCGGTCACCACGCCGACGGGCCGGTTGTCCCAGTCGACGACGATGACCGCGTTGTGGGCGCGTTTGGGCAGCAGTTGCAGCGCCTCGCCCACGGTGTCGTGCGGGGTGAGGGTGAGCGGCGTGTCGTGGACCAGGTCGCGCTTCTTGACCCAGTCGACCACGTCGGCGACGACGTCGAGGGGGATGTCCTGGGGGATCACGGTGATCCCGCCGCGGCGGGCCACGGTCTCGGCCATGCGGCGGCCGGCGACCGCGGTCATGTTGGCGACGACGACGGGGATCGTGGTGCCCGTGCCGTCATTCGTGGAGAGGTCGACCGCGAGCCGCGATCCGACCGAGGAGCGCGACGGCACCATGAACACGTCGCTGTAAGTCAAATCGTAACGAGGCTCTTGGTCGTTGAGAAACTTCACGTTCATCCATCTTATGGGGTGACAGGTCCAACAAGGGGTTTCCCCCGTTCTCCGGGGCTTATGATCGGCCGGGGACATATTTGGGGGAGGTAAGTCGTGGACATCGTCGAACGGGCCGAGCTGACCGTCGTGGGCTTCGCCGTACGCACGACGAACGCCGACGAGGCGGATCCGGCGCGGGCCGCGTTGCCCGCGCTGTGGCAGCGGGCGGGCGCGCCGGGGGCCTTCGCGCACGTGCCGGGCCGCATCGACGAGAACCTCTACGCGGTGCTGACCGACTACGAGAGCGACCACACCGGCGCCTACACGCAGATCGTCGGCATCGGCGTGCGCACGGTGCCGCGCCTGCCCGAGGGCATGGTGGCGGTGCGCGTGCCGGCCGCCAAGTCGATCCGGCTGGCGGCCCGCGGGCAGCTGCCGCAGGCGCTGATCGAGGCGTGGCAGCAGGTGTGGCAGCACACCGAGTCGGGCGGCCAGCCCTCCCGCGCCTTCACCACGGACCTGGAGGTCCATCACTTCGAGGGCGCCGACCTCTACGTGGCCGTCTAGGCCCGGGGGGTCACAGGCCGAGCGCCTCGGCCGCCGCCGCGACGGCCGTCGGCTTGACCTCCTCCAGGGGGAGGCCGGCGTACTCGACCGTGCAGTCGGCCATGCCGCCGAGCGCCAGTGTGGCGCGGATCTGCTGGGCCTGCGTGAGGTCGGGGCCGAGCAGCAGGGCGATCAGCTCGCGCCGCCATTCGAACATGCGCTGACCCAGGTCGAGGTAGGCCAGGATCGAGATGTCGCGCACCATCATCCCGGTCACGTCGCGGTGGCGCCACATGAGCTCGAAGTAGTCGTCGAGCAGCGCCCGCGGGTCGCCGGGCTCCTGCCTGGCGGCGAAGCGCTCGAAGTCCTCCACCAGCGGCTGCACGATGCTGCGCACCAGGTCGTCGCGTGAGGCGAAGTGGTAGTAGAGCGCCGGCTTGGTGATGCCCAGCCGGTCGGAGATCTGGCGCAGGCTGGTGTTCTGCACGCCCTGCTCGGCGAACAGCTCGCGGGCCACCGCCTGGATACGGGACTTGGTGTCACTGGGCATGCCTGAAGTTTATCCCTTACCTACCGTTAAGTAAGGACGCGTGCTAGCGTGGACTTACCAACCGTTAAGTAAGGAGGCGGCCATGAAGGTCCTCGTCTCGGGCGCCAGCGTCACCGGGCCGGTGCTGGCGTACTGGCTGACCAGGTACGGCTTCGAGGTCACGGTGGTCGAACGCGCCCCGGCGCTCAGGAAGTCGGGCGGCCACGCGGTGGACCTGTTCCGGCCCGCCATGGACATCGTCGAGAAGATGGGGCTGCTGGAGCCGGTCATGGCGAGGAAGACCGGCACCGACCGGCTCCGGGTCCACCGCGAGGGCCGGGCGCGGCCCGTGGAGCTGGAGCTGCGCCGCATCCTCACCGCCGTCTCCGACCGGCACATCGAGATCATGCGCGACGACCTGAGCGAGGTCTTCCACGAGGCCACCCGGCACGACGCCGCCTACGTCTTCGGCGACTCCATCGCCTCGATCGCCGAGGACGGCGAGGTGCGCTTCGACAGCGGCCGGCAGAACCGCTTCGACCTGGTGATCGGCGCCGACGGACTGCACTCCAACGTGCGCCGCCTGACCTTCGGCCCCGAGGAGCGCTTCGCCGCCTGGATCGGCGCGTACCTCGCCGTCGCCTCCGTGCCGAACTTCCTGGGGCTCGACGGCCGGATGGAGGCCATGGCAGGCGAGGGCTACATGGCCGCCGTCTACAGCGCCGCGCACATGGACGACGCCCGCGCCGGCTTCCTGTTCAGGACGCCGGAGCCGCTCGACTACCACCACCGGGACGTGGCCCGGCAGAAGGAACTGCTGCGCGAGCGGTTCGGCGGCCTCGGCTGGCAGGTCCCCAGGATCCTGGACGAGGTGGACCGCACGTCCGTCTTCTACTTCGACTCCATCACCCAGCTCAGGCTCGACTCCTGGTCGCGCGGCCGGGTGACGCTGGCCGGCGACGCCGGTTACTGCCCGGGGCCGGCCGTGGGCGGCAGCACGAGCCTGGCGGTCGTGGGGGCGTACGTGCTGGCGGGCGAGCTGGCCGCGCACGGCGGCGACCACCGCACGGCCTACCCCGCCTACGAGGCCGAGATCGGCGAGTACGTGCGCCGCAGCCGCGCCTTCGCCCGCCGCGCGGCCAGGGGGATCGTCCCCGGGAGCCGCTTCGACGTGTGGGCGCTCACCCAGGGCATCCGCCTGGTCAACCACCTGCCGGTCGCCCTCACCAGGGCCGCCACCAAGATCAGCAGCAAGGGGGTGCGCCTGCACGACTCGATCCGGCTCAAGGACTACGCCGCCCACGCGCGCCCGGCGACGTCGTCCCGCCCCTGACGAAGGCTCAGGCCAGCACGCCCTGCTCCCGCAGCTTCTCCGCCTCCGCCGCCGGCAGCCCCCACGCGGACAGGTCCGTGAGGCGGGTGGCCGGCGACAGGTCCGGGTCCGGCACGCCGAGCAGGCGCGGTGCGGGCACCGGATGGGTCACGCCGCCGACCTCGGCGAACGTGCCCCGGGCGACGTTGTGCGGGTGCCGCGCGGCCTCGGCCATGGACAGGACGGGCGAGACGCAGGCGTCCGAGCCCTCGAACAGGGCCTCCCACTCGGCACGGGTGCGCTTGGCGAACTCCTCGGCCAGCCGGGCCTTGAGCGCGGGCCACTGCGTCCTGTCGTTGCGGTCGGGCAGGCCGGTCAGGCCCATCAGGTTCACCATGGCGTCCCAGAACTGCGGTTCGAGCGAGCCGACGGCCAGGAAGCCGCCGTCGGCGGTCTCGTAGGTGTCGTACTGGGGGGCGCCGGTGTCGAGCAGGTTGGTGCCGCGCGGGCCCCAGAAGCCGCTCTGCGCGGCCTGGTAGAACATCGAGAACAGCAGGGCGGCGCCGTCCACCATGGCGGCGTCGATCACCCGGCCCTTCCCGGTGCGCTCGCGTTCGAACAGGGCCAGCAGCACGCCGTAGGCGAGCATGAGGCCGCCGCCGGCGAAGTCGCCGAGGATGTTGATCGGCGGGGTCGGCTTGCCGCCCTCGCGGCCGAGCATCGACAGCACGCCGGAGATCGCGATGTAGTCGATGTCGTGGCCGGCGGTGGGCGCGAGCGGGCCGTCCTGGCCCCAGCCGGTCATCCGGCCGTAGACCAGCCGCTCGTTCACCGCGTGCAGGTCGGCTGGGCCGATGCCGAGCCGTTCGGCGACGCCGGGACGGAAGACCTCGATCACCACGTCGGCGTTGCGGGCCAGCTCCCTGAAGGCGGCCACGCCCTCGGGCGACTTCAGGTCCAGGCCGATCGTCCGCTTGCCGCGGTCCATGACGTCCGTACGAGGTCGGTCGGAGACGGCCTGCACCCGGTCGACCCGCAGCACCTCGGCGCCGTGGTCGGCCAGCATCATCCCGGCGAACGGCCCCGGGGCCAGCCCCGCGAGCTCCAGCACGCGCACTCCGGCCAGCGGGCCGCCACTACCCTTCGACATGGACATCTCCTCGACAGTCGCACAGGCAAACGGTTGTCTTCACGGCTCCGAACCTGCCTCAGTAGAACAACATTCGGCAAGTCGTGGCAAGCGGCCTTTTGCGTCCTTCCCGCGAACTCGTGGGAGGTATGGGAAACTTGCCCACTGTTCGGGTGGTCTACAGATCGCCGGCGTCCAGCGGCTGTCTGCAGCAGGCGCTCGCGCCGCTACAGGGGTAGGACATGGTTTCGGAGAGCAACCGGCTTGTCGCCAGGCGCTACCAGTTACGGCGCGAACTGGGCCGCGGGGGTATGGGCGTCGTCTGGGAGGGTTACGACACGCTGCTCAACCGGCAGGTGGCCATCAAGGAGGTGCTGCTGCCCGAGGGGCTGTCGCCGGGCGAGCAGGAGCGCCACCTCATGCGCACCGCCCGCGAGGCCCGTACGGCGGCCAAGCTCAACCACCCCTCCGTGGTCGCGGTCTACGACGTGGTCGAGGAGGGCGGCCGGCCCTGGATCGTCATGGAGCTGGTCGCGCACCCCTCGCTCGAAGAGGTCGTGGCCACCTCGGGGGCCCTGCCCGTGCGGCAGGCGGCCGACGTGGGCCGCCAGGTGCTGTCGGCGCTCAGGGCCGCCCACGAGGCCGGGATCCTGCACAGGGACGTCAAGCCCGCCAACATCCTGCTCGCCGACGACGGCCGCGTGGTGCTGATGGACTTCGGCATCGCCACGGTCGAGGGCGACGCCTCGCTGACCAGGACGGGCATGGTGACCGGCTCGCCCAGCTTCCTGGCCCCGGAACGGGTGCGCGCGGACGAGGCCGGACCGCCCTCCGACCTGTGGTCGCTCGGCGCGACGCTGTTCGCCGCGATGGTCGGCCGCTCGCCCTTCGACCGCGGCGAGGCCATGGCGACGATCAACGCGCTGCTCAACGAGGAGCCCGACTACCGGCGCATCCCGCCGATCATGCACCCGATCCTGAAGGGCCTGCTGCGCAAGGAGCCCGCCGACCGGGTGGACGCCGAGGAGGCCGACCGGCTGCTCGCGGCCATCGAGGTGGCGGCCAAGCCCGCCTACACCGACCTGCCGGAGAAGAAGCCGGGCAGCGGGCGCGGGCGGGCCGTGCTGGCCGTGGCCGCCGCCGCCGTCGTGGTCGTCGCGGGCGGCGCGGTCGCCTACTTCAAGCTCGCCACGCCCGCCGAGGGCGCCCCGCGCACCGCCCAGCCGGCCGCCGCGGCCAGCCCGCTGAGCCCGTCACCCTCGCAGCAGCCCACGACGAGCCGGACGCCGTCGGCGACCCCCACGACGACCGTGCGGCGGGTGCGCCCGGCCGTACGCGCGTGGACCTCGCGGGAGGGCTGGTCGATCCTGCGCCCGACCGGCTGGCGGGGCGCGCTGCGCGAGTCCGTGACCGAGTGGACGCGCCGCGACGGCAACGCCCACCTCGGCGTGGAGGCCCTGTACTCCAGCCTCGACGCCAACCAGATCCTGCGCGACTCGGAGGAGACGCTGCGGCAGGAGGGCCAGGAGGTGATCAGCCGCGGCCGCCGCGTGGTCAACCACCGGGGCGTCAAGGCGGTCGAGTGGGAGTTCTCCTGGACCGCCGCCAGCGCCGCCGGCACCCACTGGATCAGGCCGGGCATGACCTACCACGAGGTGCGCCGCGCGGTGGTGTCCGGCGAGACGGCCTACATCCTGTCCTGGACGGTCACCCAGGACCAGTGGCTGCGCAACAGGGTACTGATGCGACAGGTGATCGACAGCTTTACTGTGAAGGCATGAGCCCCTGGAACCTGCTCGCCCTGCCGCCGCTCCCCGAGGAGGCGACGCGCGGCCTGCTCGCCCCGCTCGGCGACCGGGTGACGGTCCGCGTGCCCGCCACCCGCGACCGGGCCGGGCTGCTGGCCGCGCTGCCCGAGGCCGAGATCGTGCTCGGCGACTGGACCTCCACGCTCGTGCTCGACGCCGAGGCGGTCAAGCACGCGCCCGCGCTGGCCTTCGTGCAGCAGCCCTCGGTGGGCGTCGACGGCCACGACCTGGCCGCCCTGGCCGAGGCCGGGGTGCCGCTGGCCAACACGCCGGGCGTCAGCGCCGTCGCGGTGTCGGAGTGGTGCCTGGCCGCCACGCTGTCGCTGTCGCGCCGGCTGGGGGCCGCCGACGCCGCCGTGCGCGCGGGGGAGTGGCCGCAGCAGGGCCTGCGCCCGCGCGAGCTGAGCGGCCGCCGGGTCGGCGTCGTCGGGTACGGCCCGATCGGCGAGAACTGCGTGCGCCTGTTCGGCGCCCTGGGCTGCGAGGTCTCCTACTGGACCAGGTCCCCGCGGCAGGCGCCCGGCCGCGCCGACCTGGAGACGCTGGTGGCCGGCAGCGACGTGCTGGTGGTGGTGATCGCGCTGTCGGAGGAGACCCGCGGGCTGATCGACCCGCGCCGCATGAAGCAGGGCGCGCTGCTGGTCAACGCGGCCAGGGGCGGCGTCGTCGACCAGGCGGCGCTGGTCGCCGCGCTGCGTGACGGGCACCTCGGCGGCGCCGCGCTCGACGTGTTCGACGCCGAGCCGCTGCCCGCCGGCGACCCGCTGCGCGATCTGCCGGACGTGCTGCTGTCGCCGCACGCCGCCGGGGTGACGCCCGAGGCGACGACGCGCCTGCTCACGGCCGTGCTGGACAACCTCACGGCGGCACTGGAGGGACGAGAGGTGCGTGCCGTGCTCAATGGGGTCTCACCCCTGGTTCGACGCAGATTTCCGCATTTGCCTGCCACATAGGCGTTTCACCTGGCACGATGAACAGTTTTCGTGTCTTTAACGACCCCGGTCTGTTCGAGCCGGGCTGCGGGAGATACGGTCTTACGGACGATCTCTACCAGCTCAAGGGGGTGCTTCCGTGACGACGACGATGTCGACACACCAACGGGCAGTAGAGCAGATCCGGCAGTCCTACGCCGAGATCCCCGGCGACGCCGCTCCCCGGTTGGCCAAGTCCACGTCCAACCTGTTCAGGTTCCGTGACGGAGGCAGGACGGCCAAGCTGTCGGCCAGAGACCTCGACGAGGTCATCAGCGTGGATCCGGCGACGATGACGGCCGAGGTCCAGGGCATGACCACCTACGAGCACCTCGTCGAGGCCACGTTGCCGCACGGGCTCATGCCGTACGTGGTGCCGCAGCTCAAGACGATCACGCTCGGCGGCGCCGTCACCGGCCTCGGCATCGAGTCGACCAGCTTCCGGGACGGCCTGCCGCACGAGTCGGTGGAGGAACTGGAGATCCTCACCGGCGACGGCCGCATCGTCGTGGCCCGTGACGACAACGAGCACCAGGATCTGTTCCGCGCCTTCCCCAACTCCTACGGGACGCTCGGCTACGCCCTGCGCATCCGGATCAAGCTCCGCAAGGTCCAGCCGTACGTGCACCTGACGCACATCAGGTTCACCGACGCGGCCAAGTGCATGCTGGCCATGCAGGAGATCTGCGACAGCATGGTGCACGACGGCGAGCAGGTCGACTTCGTGGACGGCGTCTTCTTCGACCCGGAGGAGATGTACATCACGCTGGGCCGCTTCGCCGACCGCGCGCCCTACGTCTCCGACTACACCGGCATGCGCATCTACTACCAGTCGATCAGGCAGCGCAGCCGCGACTGGCTGAGCATCCACGACTACCTGTGGCGCTGGGACACCGACTGGTTCTGGTGCTCGCGGGCGTTCGGCGTGCAGCAGCCGGTGGTCCGCTCGCTGATGCCGCGCCGCTGGATGCGCTCCGACGTCTACCGCAGGCTCGTCGCCCTCGACCGGCGGACCGGCCTGACCGCCCGCATCGACCGCTGGCGCGACCAGCCCGTCCAGGAGTCGGTCATCCAGGACGTCGAGGTGCCGGTCGAGCGCGGCGCGCAGTTCCTGGAGTTCTTCCACGACAAGGTGGGCATGACCCCCGTCTGGATGTGCCCGCTGCGGTCGAGCTCCCAGTGGCCGCTGTACCCGCTGGAGCCCGGGAAGCTCTACGTCAACTTCGGCTTCTGGGGCATGGTCCCGCTGCCGCGCGGCCAGTTCGACGGCTACTACAACAGGCTCATCGAGGACTCGGTACACGAGCTGGACGGCCACAAGTCGCTCTACTCGACCTCCTTCTACGCCCGTGAGCAGTTCTGGGAGCTGTACAACGGTGATGCTTATTGGCCGGTCAAGCGGGAATACGACCCGAACGGTCGCCTGCTGGACCTGTACGAAAAGTGTGTACGGGGAAGGTGAGCATGGCTCTCGCAAGCATCTTTGAGAAGATCGTCGGCTCTGACGCGAACATCTCGTTCATGGCCTATGACGGCAGCAAGGCCGGTCCCGACGGCGCCGACCTCGGTCTTGAGGTCAAGTCGCCCATCGCGGTGGCCTACCTGGCACAGGCCCCCGGGGAACTGGGTCTGGCCAGGGCGTACATCTCGGGGCACATCGACGTGCACGGCGATCTGTACACCCTGCTCGACCGCATGTGGAACATCACCACCAACGACCTGACCGCGGGCGAGAAGCTGGCCGCCGTACGGTCGCTGGGCGTCAAGCCGTTGCTGATGCGGGTGCCGCCGCCTCCGCAGGAGGTGCGTCAGAGCGCCCTGGCCCGGCTCGGCTCGCGGCACGCCAAGCAGCGTGACGCCGAGGCGATCCACCACCACTACGACGTGTCCAACCGGTTCTACCGGTGGGTGCTGGGGCCGTCCATGGCCTACACGTGCGCGACCTACCCCGAGGAGGGCGCGACGCTGGAGGAGGCCCAGTACACGAAGTTCGACCTGGTGGCCAGGAAGCTCGACCTCAAGCCGGGCATGCGCCTGCTCGACGTCGGCTGCGGCTGGGGCGGCATGGTCATCCACGCCGCCAAGCACTACGGCGTCAAGGCGCTGGGCGTGACGCTGAGCCGCCAGCAGGCCGAGTGGGCCCAGAAGGCGATCGCCGACGAGGGCCTCCAGGACCTCGCCGAGGTGCGCTTCATGGACTACCGCGACGTGCGGGAGACCGGCTTCGACGCGGTCAGCTCCATCGGCCTGACCGAGCACATCGGCAAGGACAACGTCCCGTCGTACTTCGAGTTCCTCTACGGCAAGCTCAAGCCGGGCGGCCGGCTGCTCAACCACTGCATCACCCGTCCGACGGGCAAGGAGAAGACGTTCAACAAGGGCGGCTTCATCAACCGCTACGTCTTCCCCGACGGCGAGCTGGAGTCGGTGGGCTGGCTGATCAGGCAGATGGAGGACATCGGCTTCGAGATCCGCCACGAGGAGAACCTGCGCGAGCACTACGCCAAGACCCTGCGCCACTGGTGCGACAACCTCGACGCCAACTGGGACGAGGCCGTCCAGGAGGTCGGGATGGGCACGGCCAGGGTGTGGGCCCTGTACATGGCGGGCTGCATCGTGGGCTTCGAGCGCAACAAGGTCCAGCTGCACCAGGTGCTGGGCGTCAAGCTCGACGACGACGGCCGGTCCGGCGTGCAGCTGCGCCCGGCGGTCAACTGGCCGTGACGGGCGGGAGAGGGCCCCTCGCCCTCTCCCCACGTCTCACCCCCCAAGGCGCTGTCCGAACGGCCGGCCTCACAGTCCCCCGGCCGGGTCCCTGAACGGCGCTTGGCATCGCCCGGCGTAGCGTGGTCTCACGGTCGGAAGGAGGGGCGGACGGTGACGGCTGGGAACAAGGTTCGGGTGCGCCGGGTCTACGAGGAGCCCGCGCCGGACGACGGCGCCCGGGTGCTGGTCGACCGGCTGTGGCCGCGCGGGCTGGCCAAGGCCGACGCCCACCTCGACGAATGGTGCAAACAGGTCGCTCCCTCCACCGAGCTGCGCACCTGGTACCGGCACGACCCCGACCGGTTCGCGGAGTTCGGCGACCGCTACCGGGACGAGCTGGCCGAGCCTGAGCGGGCCGAGGCGGTCGCCCACCTGCGCGAGCTCGCCGGGAAGGGCCCGCTGACCCTGCTCACCGCCACCAAGCAGCCCGAGATCAGCGAGGCCGCGGTGCTCGCCGAACTGCTCGGCGCCTGACCGCCGGGAACGCTCAGCGGGCGGAGGGCCCGCCGGCGGCCAGGCCGTCGAGCGTGCGGGTGAGGAAGTGCCAGCTCAGCTCGGCGTCGCGGGTGTGGCCGTGCGGGGCGCGGAACAGGGCGACGTACTGGGCCACGTCGTCGAGGCTCCAGCGCAGCCGGTAGAGGGCCAGGGCGGCGGGGTCGGGCGTACGGCCGGTGGCGGCCGCGTACCTGGCCAGGTCGCCGGGGGTCCTGGCGACCAGCCACAGGTCCCGTTCCGGCACGGCCAGGCCGACGGTGTCCCAGTCGATCAGCAGGCAGCGGCCCTCGTGCCGGAGCACGTTGCCGGGGTGGGGTTCGCCGTGGGTGACGACGGGTGGGCCGAGGTCGCGGCAGCCGCGGTCGAAGTCGCGCAGCCGGGCGTGCAGGGTTCCGGCGTGCCGGTCGAGCAGGGCTCGGGCCCGTTCGGCGTACGGGCCGCCGGTCCACGGGCGGCCGGTCTCGGCGAGGGCCCGCTCCAGCGCCGCCCGTCCGGCCGGCTGCAGGGGGCGGGACGGGGTGGACGGGGGCGGGGACGTGCCGTGCAGCTCGGCGAGCAGGTCGATGACCTGGGCGCGGTCGTGCTCGGCCGGCTCGTCGTCGAAGCCGCCGGTGACGCCGTCGACGAACGGGAAGACGCTCAGCGCGTACCGGGCGGCGAGCGGGCGGAGCAGCGCGCCGCCGTCGAGGTCCGGCACGGGCGCGACCACGAACTTCAGGGTCGCTGACAGCGCCGCCGCCGTCTCCAGCGCCCGCCCCAGCTCCCCGAACGCCACCCGCGCCCCTTCGTCCAGGCCACCGGCAGCCCGTGGCTCTTGGAGGAGGCCGTCGGGAGCCGGTGAGGGGGGTGGGGCGGTGTGCGGCGCGGAGGGCAGGGTGGCGGCGGTGAGGAACCAGCGTCGTCCGTCGGCGCCGGTCGCGATCCAGTGGTGGTCGCCGAAGCCCACCGGCGCGTGCGCCAGCCCGACGGCCTTGATCCCCCACGCCTCCAGGGCGGGCGCCAGCAGCGATTCGTCCAGATCCGCGGGTTTGTCACGCATCCGGCCACATTAGCGACCGTCCCCGCCGCCGGGCATCCCGATCAACAGCTCCATGGCCGCCAGCACGTCGTCCACCGTGAGGTCCGCCGGGGGAGCCGCCGCGCCCGTCCCGCGGTCGATCCAGATCGTCCGCAGTCCGGCCGCGCGTCCGCCGGCGATGTCCTTCTCCGGGTCGTCGCCCACCATCCACCCGCCCGCCGGCACGGCTCCGCACCGGTCGGCGGCGATCCGGAACAGCCGCGCGCCGGGTTTGCGCACGCCCTCCGCGCCGGAGATCGCCCATCCGTCCACCCGTTCGGCCAGCCCGGTACGCCGGATCTTGCCCGTCTGGTTGTCGGCCATTCCGTTCGTCACGATCCCGACCGCCCACCCCGCCGCCCGCAGCCGGTCGAGCCCCGCCAGCACCTCGGCACGGCACTCCACCAGCCACGGCAGCCTGGCCCGGTAGGCCCGCCACAACTCCTCGACGGGCTCGGCAAGCGCGAAGCGCTCGCGTACGCGGGCGAAGAAGACGTCCATCGGCACGGACCCGTCGGCGTCCAGCCGTACCAGCCAGTCCACGGCGTCCGGGCCCAGCCCGCGGCCCACGGCGAACTCGGCCGCCCACAGCCGGAACGCCGCCAGCCGGTCGATCAGCGTGTTGTCCAGGTCGAACAGCACGAGCGGGCGGGCCTTGATGATCGGCTCGACGATCGGCGCAGGGGGCGGCGCGGGGGGCGGCGCGGCGGGAAGGCGCGGGCCGGGGCCCGCGCCGCGGCCGGTCAGCGGAGCTCGCGCTTGAGGATCTTGCCCGTGGCCGTCATCGGCAGGGCGTCGCGGAACTCGACGATCCTCGGGTACTTGTAGGCCGCCATGTTCTCCTTGGCCCAGGCGATCAGCTCGTCCTCGGTGACCGACGAGCCGGGCGTGCGGATGACGTACGCCTTGACCTCCTCGCCGTGCGACTCGTGCGGGACGCCCACGACCGCCGCCAGCGACACCGCCTCGTGGGTCATGAGCACCTCCTCCAGCTCGCGCGGGTAGACGTTGAAGCCGCCCCGGATGATCATGTCCTTGGCCCGGTCGATGATGGCGTAGTAGCCGTCGGCGTCGCGGGTGGCGATGTCGCCGGTGCGGAACCAGCCGTCCTTGAGCACCTCGGCCGTCGCCTCCGGGCGGCCGTAGTAGCCCTTCATGACGTTGTGGCCGCGGATGGCGATCTCGCCGGGGCCCTCGCCCTCGACCGTCTTCCAGTCGCCGTCGATCAGCTTCATCTCCACGCCCCAGATGGGCGTGCCGATCGTGCCGGGCTTGGTGGGCCGTCCGAGCTGGTTGAAGCTGGCCACGGGGGAGGTCTCCGACAGGCCGTACCCCTCCAGGATGCCGATGCCGAAGGTCTGCTCGAAGTCCTTCAGCACCTCCACCGGCGAGGACGCGCCGCCGGCCACGGCCACCTTCAGGCTGCGTGGCACCTCGGCGCCCTCGGCGTGGATCTTCGTGAGCATGCCCCAGTACATCGTCGGGACGCCGGCGAAGGTTGTCACGCTCTCCTTGCGCATGAGCTCCAGGGCCTCGCCCGGCTCGAAGCGCGGCATCAGCACGACCGTCGCGCCGCGCATGAAGGCGGTGTTCATGACGGTCGTCTGGCCGAAGGAGTGGAACAGCGGCAGCACCGCGAGGTAGGTGTCGCCGCCCTCGCTGCGCGGGAACATCCGGTCGCTGATCAGGGCGTTCATCAGCATGTTCTGGTGGCTGAGCTCGGCGCCCTTGGGCTGGCCCGTGGTGCCCGAGGTGTAGAGGATCACGGCCGTGTCCTCGGGGTCGGTCTGCACCGTCTCGAAGTCGGCCGGCACGCCGTTGAGCGCCGCCCACACCGTCTCGCCGTACGGGGACTCGGTGGCCAGCGGGGTGGCGGGCAGCACGAAGAAGTGCTCGCAGCCGTCCGCGGCCTCGAAGCCCGCCTTGCCGCGCTCGCCCAGCGGCAGCTCCGGCGAGCCCTCGAAGCAGAACAGCGCCTTGGCGTCGCTGTCGTCGAGATGGTAGGCGATCTCCCGGCCCTGCAGCAGCACGTTCAGCGGCACCACGGTGGCGCCGGCCTTGAGGATGCCGAAGTAGACGAACGGGAAGTACGGCAGGTTGGGACAGGCCAGCGCCACCTTGTCGCCCTTGCCGATGCCACGCGACACCAGCAGGTTCGCCACCTGGCGGGCGACAGTGTCGATCATGCCGTACGGCAGGCGCATGTCGCCGAAGACGATCGCCGTGCCGTCGGGGTTGTTTCTGGCGCTGTCCTCCAGGACGACCGACAAGTTGAGCATGAACGCCTTCCTCCTCTGTACGCGCTTGCCGCCATCTTGGCATCAGCCCATACCGACCGGTAGGGCGAATTTCATTCGGCCCTGCTGCGGCCCGCTGAACGCGGGCCGCAGTAGGTGACAGAGGTTACAGATGCATATGGACGCGCCAGCTCACCTGGAGTAAGCAAGTGGCAGGTTACTTAGCCCCCTGGAGTGCTCATGCAGTACGACTACGTGATCGTCGGAGCGGGGTCCGCCGGGTGCGTGCTGGCCAACCGGCTGTCGGCGGACCCGTCGGTGTCGGTGGCGCTGGTCGAGGCGGGCGGGCATGACGACAAGCTGGAGATTCGCATGCCCGCCGGCTTCGCCAAGCTGTTCAAGACCGACTACGACTGGAACTTCACGACGGCCAAGCAGGGCGAGATGTCCGGCCGCGAGCTCTACTGGCCGCGCGGCCGGGTGATCGGCGGCTCGTCCTCGCTCAACGCGCAGATGTGGGTGCGCGGCTGCCAGGAGGACTACGACCAGTGGGGGGTGCCCGGCTGGACGTACGAGGAGGTCCTGCCCTACTTCACCAGGGCCGAGCAGCGCGTCGGCAGCAACCACGGCGGCGTCTACGGCACCTCCGGCCCGCTCTACGTCTCCGAGCTGCGCAGCCCCAACGTCACCACGGCGGCCTTCCTGCGGGCCTGCGAGGAGCTGGGCCTGACCCGGCTGGCGGAGCTGAACGGCCGCTCCAACGAGGGCTACTGCCCCACCCCTGTCACCCAGAACCGCGGCCGCAGGTGGAGCGCCGCGGACGCCTACCTGCGCCCGGCCGCCGCCAGGCCGAACCTCACCGTGCTCACCGGCGCGACCGTGGACCGCGTGGTGTTCGAGGGCTCCCGCGCGGTCGGCATCGAGCACAGCGGCGGCACCCTGGTCAGAGCGGCCAGGGAGGTCGTCCTGTCGGCGGGGGCGATCGGCTCGCCGTACCTGCTGATGCGCTCCGGGGTGGGCGCGGCCGAGGAGCTGCGCGACGCGGGGGTGCCGGTCGTGCGCGAGCTGCCCGAGGTCGGCAAGAACCTCCAGGACCACCTCGCCTCCGGCGTGTACGTCGAGTGCAAGGAGCCGGTGACGCTGACCAAGGCCGAGTCCCTGGTGAACCTGCTGCGCTACATCGTGCTGCGTTCGGGCATGCTGACCACGAACGTCGGCGAGGCGGTCGCCTTCGTCCGGACCTCGGCCGAGGAGCCCGCCCCCGACATCGAGCTCGTCTTCGCCCCCGGCCCGTTCGTCGATCACGGGCTCACCCCGCCGACCGGCCACGGCCTGACCGTCGGCGTCGTGCTGCTGCAGCCGCAGAGCCGCGGCAGGGTCGGGCTGAGCGGCCGCGACGTGCTGATCGACCCCGGCTATCTGAGCGCGGAGGCCGACGTCAAGCGCCTGGTCGCCGGGCTGAAGACGGCCAAGCAGGTGTTCGCGACGAGCGCGATGAAGCGGTACGCGGGCGGCCCGATGGCGCCCTACTGGGGTCCGGAGAGCGACGAGGAGCTGGCCCGGTGGGTGCGCGAACGCGGCGAGACCCTCTACCACCCCGTCGGCACCTGCCGGATGGGCACCGACGAGGGGTCGGTCGTGGACCCGTCGCTCCGGGTGCGCGGCCTCGAAGGGCTCAGGGTGGTGGACGTCTCCGTCATGCCGACGCTCAACCGCGGCCACACGCACGCCCCGGCGATCATGATCGGTGAGAAGGGCTCCGAGTTGATCCTGGGAAACCGGTAGCCGCGATGCGGCGGACCTTGACGTAAGTGAGCACTTGCCCAAGGCTTGTACGGTATGACGCTCTCCGCGGATCTGGACATCTCGCAGATACCGTTCTGGGGACTGCCGCAGGCGGACCGCTTGGAGACCTTCCGCCGCCTGCGCCGGCTCGAACGGCCCCTCTTCGTGCCGGAGCAGACCGTGCCGTTCATCGGCGGCGGGCCCGGCTACCACGCCCTCGTGCGCCATGCCGACGTCACCGAGGCCAGCAGGAACGCGGCCGTCTTCAGCAGTGAGCCGTGTTCCAACAGCATCCCGGACATGCCGCGCTGGCTCAGCGTCTACTTCGGCTCGATGATCAACATGGACGACCCGCGCCACGCCCGCCTGCGCAGGATCGTCTCCAGGGCCTTCACCCCGCGCATCCTGTCCAAGATGGAGGAGGACCTGGCCAGGGCCGCCGCCGAGATCGTGGACGAGGCGATCGAGCAGGGGCCGGGCGACTTCGTGGCGCAGGTCGCCGCCCGGCTCCCCGTACGGGTCATCTGCGACATGATGGGGATTCCGCCGAAATTTCATGACCTGGTGTTGCGGCGGACCAACGTCATCCTCGGCAACGCCGACCCCGAGTACACCGGCATCGACCCGAACTTCAGCCGCGTCAACGTCGCCCGCGGCCTGGCCAAGCTGCTGCGCGCCGGCTACTCGCTGAACCGGATGGCCGCCCGCCTCGGCGACGAGCGCCGCAAACGCCCGACCGGCGACCTGGTCAGCCTGCTCGTGGGCGGCGAGGAGCGGCTCAGCCCGCAGGAGCTGGGGTCGTTCTTCATCCTGCTGGTGGTGGCCGGCAGCGAGACCACCCGCAACGCCATCGCCTACGGGCTGAAGCTGTTCACCGACCATCCCGGCCAGCGGGAGCTGCTGCTGGCCGACTTCGACGCGCGCGCCGGCCGGGCGTGCGACGAGATCGTGCGCTACGCGACCCCGGTGATCCAGTTCCGCCGCACGCTGACCCGGGACCACGAGATGAACGGCGTGCCGTACAAGAAGGGCGACAAGGTGCTGCTCTTCTACAACTCGGCCAACCGCGACGAGTCCGTCTTCACCGACCCGGACGTCTTCGACATCACCCGCGACCCCAACCCGCACGTCGGCTTCGGCGGCCCGGGGCCCCACTACTGCCTGGGCGCCCACCTGGCGCGCAGGGAGATGAGCGTGATGTTCCGCGAGCTGTTCACCCGCCTGCCCGGCATCAGGACGGCCAGCGAGCCCGACTTCCTGCTGTCGAACTTCATCAACGGCATCAAGCACCTGCCGTACACGTTCTGACCGCCTCGGCCAGGCCGTCGTCCGCGCCGCGCCAGGCCACGAACCCGTCCGGCCGCACCAGCACGGTCCCGTACGGCCAGCCCTCGACCACGTGCACCGGGACGCCGGGGTCGGGCACCGGCGCGCCGGTGAACACGCTGAAATCGGGCCCGACCAGGTCGAGGCTGGACCGTTCGCCGATCCACACGTGCGGCAGCCGCGAGCCGGGCGAGCCGTCGAGGCAGAGCGTCACGTCCTCGGTGGAGGGCAGGCCCTCGACCGCCGAGGCGCCGCCGTAACGGTAACCGACGTGCACGATCGGGGCGTTCACCGCGCCCGCCGCCGCCCTGAGCCGGGCGGCCTCGGGGCCGGAGCCGAAGTGCATCCGCAGGTCCCGCATCCGCAGCCGCGACTGCTCCAGCGCCAGCAGCGCGACCGGCCGCCGCTCGTCGTGGTAGGTGTCCAGCAGCGCGGGCGCCGACCGGCCGGTCAGCACGCGGGCCAGCTTCCAGGCCAGGTTGTGGGCGTCGGCGACCCCCGTGTTCAGCCCGAACGCGCCCGTCGGCGGCACGGCGTGCGCCGCGTCGCCGGCCAGGAAGACGCGGCCCTCGCGGAACCGGTCGGCGACCTGGCCGCGGGCCCGCCAGCCCAGCACGCTGACGATCTCGACCTTCAGCCCGGGGTCGCCGATCGCGGTCCTGAGCAGGTCGGGGCTGGGTTCCTGGGCGGTGTGGAAGACCCATTCGCTCTCGCCGTCGATCGCCATGAGCATGCCGGGCGCGTCGGGAGTGGTGAGCTCGGCGAGCGC
The DNA here is from genome assembly GCF_044465465.1 of Nonomuraea sp. NPDC049655. Lineage (NCBI taxonomy): Bacteria > Bacillati > Actinomycetota > Actinomycetes > Streptosporangiales > Streptosporangiaceae > Nonomuraea > Nonomuraea sp. NPDC049655. Next base: position 137,986 of record NZ_JBITLS010000019.1, on the reverse strand, counting down.
GAAGCCGTACCCGTCGGTCAGGTGGCTCAGATCGGCGTGGAACATGACGTTGTGCAGCTCGGGGCCGAGCGCGCCGGGGCCGGTCACGCCGATGCCGAGCGCCGCCCGCACCCCGCTGCGCACGCCGTCCGCGGCGATCACGTAGCGGGCGCGCAGGGTGCGGGTCCCGTCCGGGCCGGACACGACCGCCGTCACGCCGTCGGCGTCCTGCTCCAGGGAGAGCAGTTCGGTGTCGTACGCGACGTGCGCGCCGCGCTCGCGGGCGGCGTCGAGCAGCACCCGGTCCAGCCGGTTCTGCGGGCATATGCCGCGCAGCCGGGCCGGGCTGTAGGCCGCCGTGTCGAACATCCGCGTCCGGGCGGGCAGACCGGCCGCGATCGCGGCGAGGTCGGCGCCGGCCAGCGTGTCCACGGTGATCTTGCCGAGGGTCGCGTTCGTCATGTCGATGGCCACCTCGTCCACCGCCCGCTCAAGGCCGGCCTCGCGGAGCAGCTCGACCGTCCGCGGGCCGATGCCGGTGGCGCGGGGGTGCGCCCGCGGGCCGGGCTCGCGCTCGACGACCAGGGCGGGCACGCCGTGGCGGGCGAGGAACACGGCCGCGCTCAGCCCGACGCTGCCGCCGCCGACGATCAGGACGTCGGCGTTTTGTGGGAACACTGTGTCCGTCATGGGAACACTGTAACCACAGGCGTACGATGAAGGCCAGAGGGGGGAGCCGGATGTCACTGGTGTGGAGTCGCGAGCCGTACGCGCCGAAGCGTCAGGCCCTGAGCGTCGAGGCGATCGTGCGGGCCGCGATCGCGGTGGCCGACGCCGAGGGCCTCGACGCGGTGTCCATGCGCCGGGTGGCGAGCGAGGTCAAGTCGGGCACCACCTCGCTCTACCGCTACCTGGAGAACCGCGACGAGCTGCTCGACCTCATGGTCGACGCGGTGTGGGGCGAGGGCGAACCCGGTCCGCTGACCGGAGACTGGCGGGCCGACCTGGCCGGGGTGGCCCGCGACCAGCGCGCCGGCGTGCTGCGCCATCCGTGGCTGGCCGCGCTGATGACGAGCAGGCCGGCGCTCGGGCCCAACTCGCTGCGGCGGGTGGAGCACGCGCTGTCCGCGGCCCGGCCGCTGACCTCCGACATCACCCGGGCCGCCGCCGTGATCGGGGTGATCGGCGACTACGTGCTCGGCGCGGTGGCCAAGGAGCTGGCCGAGCAGGAGGCGCTGCGCCGCACGGGGCTGTCGGAGGAGGAGTGGCGGGCGACGATCGGCCCCTATGTCCGCGAGGTGATGGCCACCGGCGCCTATCCGGAGTTCAACCGGCGGGTGGCCGAGGCCGACGACCTCAGCTTCGCCGACCAGTTCGAGTTCGGGCTGGAGTGCCTCCTTCAGGGGTTCGCGGAGCGAATCCGCTGAGCAGGGCCGCCACGGCCAGCTCGAAGCGCTCCCGGTGGTCCTCGGGCGTGCCGAGGCCGTCGGCGACCGCCCGCGCCAGCACCGGATGGTCCGCCAGGTCAAGGTCGGGCTGCCGCGGGCTGTCCGGCCCCGCCTCGGCCAGCGTGTGCCCGATCACGAACGTCGACACCGCGTTGATGACGTGCAGCGCCTCCTTGGCCGTGAAGCCCGCCTGGGTCAGCGCGGCGGCGGCGCCTTCGACCATGCCCAGGGCTCCCGGCGTGGCCACCGGCCGGATGGCGACCACCGGCATGAGCGCGGGATGCCGCAGCAGCTCGTCCCTGATCGACTCGGCGAACGCCCGCATCCACACCTGCCAGTCGCCGGAGGGCTCGATCGTGACGCGCGAGAGCACCAGCTCGACCAGCCCGTCGAGGACCGCGTCCTTGTTCGGCACGTAGTAGTAGAGCGTCATCGCCTCCACGCCCAGCTCCTTGCCCAGCTTGCGCATGGACAGCCCGGCCGCGCCCTCGCGGTCGAGGAGTCCGAGGGCCGCCTCCAGCACCCGCTCCCTTGACATCCGCTCTCTCATACACCGTAAGATACTGCCGTCTTACACCGTAAGAGAGAGGGTCGACAGTGATCACCGACTTCTTCGCCGCCGTCAACGAACGCCGCCTCGACGACCTGGGCGACTACCTGACCCCCGACGTCGTCGACCACAACAAGATCATTTTCGGTGAGCCGGACGAGCCCGGCGCCGCCTTCGAGGGCATCCGGATGCAGCTCGACGCGTTCGACCCGTTCCACATCGAGGTCGAGGAGGTCGTCGCCGAGGGGGACAAACTGGTCGCCCGGCTCCGCATGACCGGCACGCACTCCGGCGCCCACCCGCGCATGCCCACGCCCACCGGGCGCAGTTTCGACGTCGAGGCGATCTTCCTGGTCACCCTCCGCGAGAGGCGGATCAGCGAGATCCGCGCGGTCAGCGACCGGCTGGGCCTGTTCCTCCAGCTGGGCTGGGACTGGCCGGAGACCGACTGATCCGCCCGCCCGCCAGGGCCAGCGGCAGCAGCGCGCCCATGGGCCAGCGGTGCAGCACCTGGCCGACCGCGATCGGGCCGATGACCGCGGCCGCGCTGAAGGCCAGGAAACGCACCCCGGCCTCGACCGGGCTCGCCTCCAGGGGGCCCTGCACGTACAGGGTGAGGTACGTGAACCCGCCCAGCAGCGCGGCCAGCATGAGCAGCGTCGTGGCCGAGCCGACAGCGAACACCCGGTTCCGGAACAGCCCGAAGTCGATCATCGGCGTCGCCGTCCGCCGCTCGGCGAACACGAACGCCGCCAGCAGCGCGAGCCCGGCCACCAGCAGCAGCGGCACGTCGTGGATGAGCGCCGGGATGATGGCGAACAGCGCCGCGGCGATCAGCACGACGCCCAGCGGGTCCAGGTGACCCCGGCCGCGCGACTCCGGCACCCGCTGCCGCAGCGCCACCAGGATGAACACGCCGATCGGCAGGTTGATCAGGAAGATGGCCCGCCAGCCGAACGTCGCCGTCAGCACGCCGCCCACCACCGGGCCCAGCGTCATCGCCAGGCCGGAGACGGCGCTGAAGATGCCGAGCGCCCGGCCCCGGGCCGGGCCCTCCGGGTAGACCGAGGCGATCAGCGGGGTCGTGGTGCCGTACAGCGCGGACGCGCCCAGGCCCTGGACGCCCCTGGCCACGTCCAGCAGGGCAGCCGTGGGGGCCAGCGCGCAGGCCAGCGAGGCCACCGTGAAGACCGTCACGCCCACGGCCAGCATCCGGCGGCGGCCGTACCTGTCGGCCAGCACCCCGGCGGGCAGCAGGACGGCGGCCAGCGTCAGCGCGTACGCGTCCACCACCCACTGCACCTCGGGCAGGCTCGCCCCCAGGGCGGCGCGGATGTCGGGCAGCGCGATGGTCACGGCGGTCAGGTCCACCACCACGAGCACGATGGTCAGTGAGGCGAGAGCGAGAACCCATCCGCGTCGCATACCTGCTCCTCACGATGAGAGGCCCCTTGTGCAGTGGTACTCCCGGAAGGAGGCGAATGCTAGGTTTCCCAGTCATGGAGATCAGAACGATCCACGCCAACGGTGTGGAGTTCGCGTATCTGACCGTGGGGGAGGGGCCGCTGGCGTTGTGCCTGCACGGGTTCCCCGACACCGCGCACACCTGGCGGCACCTGATGCCCGAGCTGGCCGGGCGCGGCTACCGCGCCGTCGCGCCGTTCAGCCGCGGCTACGCGCCCACCGAGATCCCGGCCGACGGCGCGTACGAGGAGGCGGCCCTGGTCGCCGACGTGCGCGCGCTGCACGAGGAACTCGGCGGCGACGAGAACGCGGTGATCGTCGGGCACGACTGGGGAGCCTTCCCCGCCTACGCCCTGGCCGGGCGTTTCCGCCGGGCGGTCGCGCTCGCGGTGCCGCCGCCGGGCGCGCAGCTTCCCGGGCTGCTGGCGTACGAGCAGCTCAAGCGGTCGTTCTACATCTTCCTGTTCCAGACCGTGCTGGCCGAGCCGGCCGCCGCAGACCCGGCCTTCCTCGACCGGCTGTGGCGGGACTGGTCGCCCGGCCACGACCCGGCCGAGGACCTGGCGTTCGTCCGGCGCAGCCTGGGCGAGCCCGCCAACATGGCGGCGGCCATCGGGTACTACCGCGCCGCGCTCGGCACCACGCCCCCCTCCGGCCGCTACCCGGACGTCGACCCCGCCACCGCGGGCCCGGTCCTGTACCTGCACGGCGAGCGCGACGGGTGCATGGGCGTGGAGATGGCCAAGGACGCGGCCGGCAGCCTGCCGCCGGGGTCGCGGGTCGAGCTGGTGGCGGACGCGGGCCACTTCCTGCACCTGGAACGGCCCGCCGAAGTCAACGGCCTCATCCTCGACTGGCTCGGCCCCGCCTCCTGACCGCAGTGATCACCGGGTGGGGACCGGCTCGCCTCCTGACCGCAGTGATCACCGGGTGGCACCTCGGCCGGCACGGTCCCGCCTGCTGAGTACGGTGATCACCGGGTGGCGTCCCGACAGGCCCACCGGGAGCGCCTGCTCGATCGTGAACCCGCGCGGCGCGCCGCCCGGTGTCCCGCCGGCGCCGGGATCGTCGTGGAGCAGCGCAACGGCCAGGCCGCCGGGTTCCAGCACCCGCCGCACCTCCCGCCACAACGGGTCCAGGCCGGGCCCGAGCAGGCCGCGCGGCGGCACCTGACGTCCCCAGGGCGGGTTCACCAGCACCCGCCGCACGCTTCCGTCCGCCACGGGGAGCCGCCCGGCGTCGGCGAGCCCCCAGCGGAACGGGCCAGGACCGTCCGGTGGCAGGGCGGCCCGCGCGTTCGCGGCGGCCGCCGCGACGGCGGCCGGATCGCGGTCGAACCCGACGAACCCGACACCCCCGACACCCCCGGCGAGCCCGGAGAGCCCGGCGGGCCCGGTGTGCGGCGCGCGCGTGAGCGCGTGGGCCTCGATGAGTGTGGTGCCCGCGCCGCAGCAGGGGTCGAGCACGACGCCGCGGAAGCCCTCCGCGCCCAGCCCGGCGAGCTGGGCCATCGCGGCCGCCAGCGGCGGGTGCAGCGTGCCCGGGATCGAGGCCGTCTTGTACGGCCTGCGGTGCAGCGGCCGGTCACCGGCCCGCCGGGCGATGACCGCCTGGTCACCCTCGATCGTCACCCGCCACGCCGTCGCCCCCGCGGGCGGCCGGCCGCCGTCCCGCCGGGAGTGGTAGCGCAGCCGCCACGACCGGGCCAGCTCGGTCCCGACGGCGTCCTCGATCTCGTGCCTGGTGTAGTTGCGGCGTCCCACGAACGAGGCCGAGACCTCGACGTCGGGGCCGCCGGGCGGGCCGAGGTCGATCCCGCGGGCCGCCCGCGCCAGCCGGGCGAGCGCGGAGCGGCCGTGGCCGACCCCGTCCACCACGGCCGCGGCCAGCAGTACGTCGTCCGCGGTGCGCAATCCCAGGAGCCCGGCGCCGGGCCGGACCTCGAACCACACCTCCCGATGGCGGACGCCGACGACGACCCCGAGACGGGCACGCCGAATCTCCGCCGCGACCAAGGGCTCGGTGCCACGCACCGCCCTGGCCACCGCCAAGGTGAGCAACTGTTCTTCTCCCACGTAGCGACCCGGGACGGCGGCAGGCCGCCCCGCATCACCGGCGGTGGGTCAGCCCACGGCCCGCCGGCGGATCGCTAGCCGAGGAGGAAGAAGAACGTCATGCGCGGCACCCTACAAAGCCCCGTCCGCGCGAGCCACCGGTTTTTCCGGCCGCCACGTACGGTGTACGTCGAACCCATTGACGTAAGTGGTCGCTTTCCGAATGATGGCCCTATGACCGTCCTGGACTTCGACCTTTCGGACCGGAACTTCTGGGCCAGGCCCATGAGCGAGCGCGAGGCGGCGTTCGACCGGTTGCGCGCCCGCGAGACGCCGGCCTTCTTCGAGGAGATGGAGATGGCCGTCGCGCCCAAGGGGCCCGGCTACTACGCGCTGGCCAGGCACGCCGACATCCTGGAGGCGAGCCGCAACCCCGAGGTCTTCTGCTCCGGCGACGGCGGCGCGACGAACATCCCCGACATGCCCGCCGAGTTCACCGAGTACTTCGGCTCCATGATCAACATGGACGACCCCCGGCACGCCCGGCTGCGCAGGATCGTCTCCCGGGCCTTCACGCCCAAGATGATCAAGCAGTTCGAGTCGGACGTCGAGGCCGCCGCCGTGCGCATCGTCGACGACCTGGTGGCCGCCGGTCCCGGCGGCGACTTCGTCACCGACGTGGCCGCGCGCCTTCCGCTGAAGATCATCTGCGACATGATGGGCATCCCCGAGCGCGACTACCGGTTCGTCTTCGACCGCTCGAACATCATCCTCGGCGGCTTCGACCCCGAGTACACCGGCGGCGACCTCGACCAGCTGGCCACCCGGCTGCTCACCGCCGGGATGGAGCTGCAGCAGCTCGTCCAGGACCTCGCCGCCCACCGCACCGCCAACCCCACCAACGACCTGACGTCCTCGCTGGTCAACGCCAACATCGACGGCGAGCGGCTGACGATGCAGGAGCTGGGGTCGTTCTTCATCTTGCTGGTGGTCGCGGGCAACGAGACGACCAGGAACGCCATCTCCTACGGCCTGCGCCTGCTCACCAAGAACCCCGACCAGCGCGCCCTGTGGCTGGAGGACGTCGAGGGCCGCGCCCCCGGGGCCGTGGAGGAGATCGTCCGGCTGGCCTCGCCGGTGAACTTCATGCGCCGCAAGGTCACCCGCGACCACGAGATGAACGGCCACCTCTACCGCGCCGGCGAGAAGGTGGTGCTGTTCTACTGGGCGGCGAACCGGGACGAGCGGGTGTTCGCCGACCCGTACCGCTTCGACATCACCCGCCACCCCAACCCGCACGTCGGCTTCGGCGGGCCGGGGCCGCACTTCTGCCTCGGCGCCCACCTGGCCCGGCGGGAGATCACGGTGATGTTCCGCGAGCTGCTGCGCCGGGTGCCGCAGATCGAGGGCGGCAGGCCCGACCGCCTGCACTCCTCGTTCATCAACGGGATCAAGCACATGGAGTGCACGTTCTGAGCCGGGCGCGGCGGCGCCCGGGGCTCAGGACTGCGCGCTCAGCTTGAGCTGGTTCATCACGGTACGGATGTCCGGCAGGAGCTGCTTGCCCTCGTCCGGGATCGACACGAACACGATGGCGGGCACGCTGCCGCCGGTGTTGACCGCCATCGTGACGATCGTGGCCTTCTCCGTGCCGGCGGTCATGGCGTAGGCGATGAGCCGGCCGGTGGAGGCGCCCACCTTGATCGGCTGCTGCGCGATCTTCCTGACCTTGTTGCCGTCGGGGTAGAAGTCCTTGCGGGCCTGCAGCACCATGCGCCGGATGACCGGCTCCAGGTCGTCCTCCTGGTACAGGGAGGACAGGTTCGCCGGCAGCGGGCCCGACATGACCTGGGCGTACTTGTCGGGCGCGACCTCCGTGTACTGGCGGGTGTCGTAGCCGAACGTGGACTTGACCGTGGCCCGCTGGTCGAGCTGCCAGCTGCCGCCCAGGCGGGGCAGGGAGACCCCGGCCGCCGCGTCCTCGACCCGGCCGGTCACCGGGGACGCCTTGCCCGGGTACTTGGGCAGCGCGGGGATCGTGGTGGAGCGCTTGCCCGTGCCCGCCTTCGTGGGGCCGGCCGAGGCCGCTGGGGAGGAGGCGGTCTTGCCCTCCGGGGTGTCCTCGCCGGCCAGCGGGCCCGCGAGGAAGGCCCATAGCAGCGCCGCGACCAGGGCGATCACGACCGAGCCGCCGAGCGCGTAGATCCAGATGGGCTTGCCCGGCTCGTCGTCCAGGGAGTCGTGGTCGCCGCCCTGGTACTCGTCGCCGAAGACGTTGTTCCAGAGCTCCTGCTGGCGGTCGGGGGGCGGGGTGCGCGAGCCGCTGATCTGACCGGCCGTCACGAACCGGCGGTCGGGGTCGGAGGGGTCGCGGTTGAGGTTCGAGCCGGGGCGCGGGTGGTCGGGGTGGCCGTCGCCGGGCATGCCCGGTCCGGCCGGAGGCGCTCCGACGTGGGCCGCCGCGAGCGGGCCCGGGGGCATCGCGGGGTCGCCCACCATCGTGTCGGCCTGCCGGCCGCCGTACATGACGGTGTGCTCGTCGGCCGGGCCGGCGGACGGCGCGCCAGGTCCGCCAGGTCCGCCAGGTCCACCGGGCCCGTCGAGCGGCGACGGCGCGGGCTGGACGGGGGCGTCGAGCGGGCCGGGCGCGCGGCCCAGCGTGACCGTGCGGTCCAGCGGGTCGGCGGCGGACGCCGACGGGGCGGGGGCGGGGCTGTTGGGCCAGGGCGCCGGCGTGGACAGGTTGGACCACGCGCCGGGGGACGGCGTCGGCGGCTGCGACCAGGCGGGCACCGGGTCCTGCGGCTGGGCCGGCTGCTGCTGCTCCGGCCAGGAGACGGGGACCTCCTGGCGGGGGGCCTCGGGCCAGCCCTGCTCCTGCCGGGGCGGGTCGGGCCAGGACGGCCGCGCCGGCTCCGGCCACGACGCGTCGCCGCCCCGCTGCTGCGCGCGGGAGTCGTTGCGAGACGGGTCGTTGCGCGGTGAGTCGTTGCGCGGTGAGCCGGTCCGCGCTGAATCGTTGCGCGGGACGTCGGGCCAGGAGGGGTCGGGGCGCGGCGGCTCGGGCCAGGAGGGCGCCTGCGGGGCCTCGGGCCAGGACGGCTGGGCCGGGGCGGCCTCCGGCCACGACATCGGCACGCCGGAGGACTCCTGCCCGCCGGACGGCCAGGAGGAAGGCACGTCGTTGCGGACCTCCGGCCAGGACGGTGGCAGGTGCGACGCTCCGGAGCTCGCGGAATTCTCCGTTGCCATTGCTGCCGGCCCTCCCGAGGTTGTGTCCGGATGTGCCGCTATATCCGGATTTGACGTACCAGGCATGATCTCATGGGATTTTCCAGGAGATACGGCTGGTTTCGCAGCGAAACGAGCGAAGCCGTGCGGATCGGTTGGCGGATCCTGCAGCGGCAGGTCGCCCTCCGGTCGATCTGGCTCAGCTGGGTACACCACGCGACGACAGTATTCTAAAGGGACATATGAGGTCACAACGGATACATCACCATCAGGTCTCGCTGGACCTGAAGGGTCTATTGTGCCTGCGCCGGTCCCCGGAGTATCTGCATTCCGTCGAAGACGTGCGCTAGGCTTGACACATGCGTTCCGCGACCCTGCTTCTTAGCGGGCCGCGACGGCCCTGAGAGGTCTCGCCGTCGCGGCTACCCCTCGTCGTGCACGAGGGGTTTTCTTATGGGTCCGAGTCAAGCCAGAAGGACAGTAGCCGTGAGTGAGTACGACCCGCAGGCGCTGCAGGCCAAGTGGCAGCAGCGATGGGAGGAACAGGAGCCCTACCGGGCGAGCGAGGACGCGGCCGACACCCGGGAGCGGCGCTACATGCTCGACATGTTCCCCTACCCGTCGGGCGACCTCCACATGGGCCACGGCGAGGTGTTCGCCATCGGCGACGTCGTCGCGCGCTACTGGATGCAGCAGGGCTACAACGTCCTGCACCCGATCGGCTGGGACTCCTTCGGCCTGCCCGCCGAGAACGCCGCGATCAAGCGCAACGCCCACCCCGCCGAGTGGACCTACGCCAACATCGAGACGCAGGCCCACTCCTTCCGGCGCTACGGCATCTCCTTCGACTGGTCGCGCCGCCTGCACACCAGCGACCCCGAGTACTACCGCTGGAACCAGTGGCTGTTCAACCGCTTCTTCGAGCGCGGCCTGGCCTACCGCAAGGGCGGCCTGGTCAACTGGTGCCCCAACGACCAGACGGTGCTGGCCAACGAGCAGGTCGTGGCGGGCAAGTGCGAGCGCTGCGGCGCCGACGTCATCCGCCGCGAGCTGACGCAGTGGTACTTCAAGATCACTGACTATGCCCAGCGCCTGCTGGACGACATGGAACAGCTCGACGGCTGGCCCGAGCGCCTGCTGACCATGCAGCGCAACTGGATCGGCCGCTCCGAGGGCGCCGACGTGCTGTTCGAGATCGAGGGCCGCGACGAGCCGGTCCACGTCTACACCACGCGCCCCGACACCCTGTACGGCGCCACGTTCTTCGTGGTCGCGGTCGACGCCGCGCTGGCCGACGAGATCGTCACCGACGAGCAGCGCCCGGCCTTCGAGGCCTACCGCGCCGAGGTCGCCAAGCTGAGCGACATCGAGCGCCTGTCCACCGACAAGGAGAAGACCGGCGTCTTCCTGGGCCGCCACGCGGTCAACCCGGTCAGCGGCGAGCGCATCCCGGTCTGGGCGGCCGACTACGTGCTGTCCGACTACGGCCACGGCGCGATCATGGCCGTGCCCGCCCACGACCAGCGCGACCTCGACTTCGCCAGGAAGTTCGAGCTGCCGGTCAAGGTCGTCGTCCACACCGGCCTGGCCGATCCCGGCGAGACCGGCGAGGCCACGCCCGGCGAGGGCACGCTGGTCAACTCCGGCCCGCTCGACGGGCTGACCAAGGCCGAGGCCATCGCCAAGATCATCGAGATCCTGGAGGCCGAGGGCCGGGGCACCGGCGCGGTCAACTTCCGGCTGCGCGACTGGCTGCTGTCCCGTCAGCGGTTCTGGGGCACGCCGATCCCGATCATCCACTGCGCCGACTGCGGCGAGGTGCCCGTCCCCGACGAGCAGCTGCCCGTCACGCTGCCCGACCTGCGCGGCGAGGCGCTGGCGCCCAAGGGCGTCTCCCCGCTGGCCAGCGCCACCGAGTGGGTCAACGTCGAGTGCCCCAAGTGCGGCGGTCCGGCCAAGCGCGACACCGACACGATGGACACGTTCGTCGACTCGTCCTGGTACTTCCTGCGTTACACCTCGCCCGGCTACACCGACGGGCCGTTCGACCCCGAGCAGGTGCGCAAGTGGGGCCCGATCGACCAGTACGTCGGCGGCATCGAGCACGCCGTCCTCCACCTGCTGTACTCGCGCTTCTTCACCAAGGTCCTGCACGACATGGGCATGGTGAGCTTCACCGAGCCGTTCCTGCGCATGCTGAACCAGGGGCAGGTGATCAACGGCGGCAAGGCGATGTCGAAGTCCCTGGGCAACGGCATCGACCTGGGCCAGCAGATCGACGCGTACGGCGTCGACGCCGTACGCCTGACGATGATCTTCGCCGGTCCGCCGGAGGACGACATCGACTGGGCCGACGTCTCGCCGGCCGCCTCGCAGAAGTTCCTGGCCCGCGTGCTGCGCGTGATGTCGGAGGCGACCGCCGAGCCCGGCGTGTCGTTCGAGGGCGGCGACGCCGAGCTGCGCAAGGTCACCCACCGCACGATCGACGAGGTCACCAAGCTGGTCGAGTCGCAGCGCTTCAACGTCGCGGTGGCCCGCATGATGGAGCTGACCTCGGCCGCCCGCAAGGCCATCGACTCCGGTCCCGGCGCGGCCGACCCGGCGGTGCGCGAGGCCGCCGAGTCGCTGGCCGTCATGCTGTCGCTGGTGGCGCCCTACGTCGCCGAGGAGGGCTGGGAGCGCCTGGGCCGCACCGGTCCGGTCGCCTTCGCCGGCTGGCCCGTCGCCGACCCCGCGCTGCTGGTGCAGGAGTCGGTCACGTGCGTGGTGCAGGTGGCGGGCAAGGTGCGCGACCGGCTGGAGGTCGCCCCCGACATCTCCGAGGACGAGCTGCGGGCCCTGGCCCTGGCCTCCGACAAGGTGTCCGGCTACCTCCAGGGCGCGCCGCGCAAGGTGATCGTGCGCGCGCCCAAGCTGGTCAACATCGTCCCGTAGGCGGCTAGATCCGGCGCAGGGCCGGCAGGAGCTCCTTCTCCGCCCAGTCGAAGAACGGCTCCTGCTGGTCGTGCCCGATCTGCACGAGCGCCACGTGCGTGTACCCGGCGTCGGCGAACTTCTTGACGCCCTGCACGACGGCGTCCAGGTCGTCGCCGCAGGGCACGCTCTCGGCGACGTCCTCGGGGCGCACCGAGCCGGCCGCGGCGGCGAAGTTCACCGGGCCGGGCAGCTCGGCCATGACCTTCCAGCCGCCGACGCCCGACCAGCGCCACAGCCGGTGGGCCCGCTCCTTGGCGGCCTCGGGGTCGGTGTCGTAGGCGATGGGGAGCTGGCCGTAGACCGGTTTGCCCTGGCCGCCCGCGGCGTGGAACTGCTGCACCACCTCGGGCATCGGGTCGTTGATGACCAGCACGTCGCCCAGCTCCGCGGCGAGCTCGGCCGACCGGCCGCCGGAGGCGGCGATGCCGATCGGCACCTGCTCGTCCGGCAGGTCGTAGAGCTTGGCGGAGTCGACGTCGAAGAACTCGCCCTGGTAGGTGACGTACTCGCCGCTGAACAGCTCCTTGATGATCTGCACGGCCTCGGCGAACATCCGGTGCCTGGTGTCCACCGGCGGCCAGCCCTCGCCGACGACGTGCTCGTTGAGGTTCTCGCCGGCGCCCAGGCCCAGGGTGAACCTGCCCTCGCTCAGCACCCCCATCGTGGCCGCCTTCTGCGCCACCACGGCCGGGTGGTAGCGCATGATGGGGCAGGTCACGTACGTCATGAGCGGCAGGCGCTCGGTCACCTGCGCCGCCGCGCCCAGCACCGACCAGCAGTACGGCGAGTGGCCCATCTCCTCGATCCACGGGAAGTAGTGGTCGGAGATGACCGCGTAGTCGAAGCCGACGCGCTCGGCGGTGGCGGCGTAGTCCACCAGTTCGCGGGCCGGGGTCTGCTCGGACATCAAGGTGTAGCCGATTTGTACCATGCGGTCGGGCTACCCACGTTTGTCCGGATTAGGGTCGGGCGTCCGGAGATCAATCGTCACTCCGCAGCTCCTCGATCACCAGCCCGAGGCCGATGGCCAGCAGCCAGAGGTCCTTGGACAGGCCGATGCCCTGCTGGCTCGGGCGCAGGCTGCCCTCCTCGCGCATGCCCGGCGTCCTGAGGTAGAGCCCGAGCAGGCCCGCGGCGAACGCGGTCAGCCCCGCGCCGGCCAGCAGCGACGGCACGAACGGCAGGACGAGCGCGGCCCCGAGGGCGAGCTCGCCCTTGGACAGCAGCCGGGTGAAGGCCACCGGGTCCTGGCCGCGCAGGAACGGGTACGTGCCCGCGGCCATGCCGTGCAGGCCGGCCGCCGTCTGCTCGTCGGCCTTGGTCTTGCCGATCCCGGAGTTGAGGATGATGGCGGCGGCGGCCAGGCGGCCCGGGACCTGGTGTGGGCGGACGAAAAATCGCATGATTCCTCACAGCGTGTGATTTGTGGCGATTGGCTCCTTCCCTGCCGTTCCCCGCACATCCGGGACATCGGACGGTCTTGGCTGTTCGCGGACGGTGGACCGCCGCTCTGAGAGAAAATCTTTAGCTGGTTTGGTGTCTCGCATTAGTGTCTAGCTGTGACATATGGCGCATACCTGAGATATCCACATCTGTCTGGTGACCTGGTCACCTTCGTCGCCGACGACGATGTCTGGCTCGCCCCCGTCGCCGGCGGCCGGGCCTGGCGCTTCACCGCCGACCGCGTGCCGGTCTCCACCCCGCGCTTCTCGCCCGACGGCTCGCGCATCGCGTGGACCAGCGGCAAGGAGGGCGCCCCCGAGGTGTTCGCGGCCGAGCTCGACGGCGCCGAAGGCACCCGGCTGACGCACTGGGGCAACGCCATGACCGGCGTCCGCGGCTGGACCGCGGACGGAGCCGTGCTCGCGGTCAGCTCCACCGGGGAGGCGTCGCGTACCCGGCTGTGGGCGTACGCCGTCCCGCTCGACGGGGGGCCGGCCGGGCGGCTGCCGTACGGCTGGGTCAGCGACGCGGCCGTCAACGGCGCGAAGGTGGCCACGGTGTCGCCGGTCTGGCGCGAGCCGTCCCAGTGGAAGCGCTACCGGGGCGGGACGGCGGCCAAGATCTGGGTCGACGCCGACGGCGACGGGGAGTTCGTCCGGCTGTTCGCCGACAGCCCCGCCCAGCACTGGGCGGTGAACTGGGTCGGCGACCGGATCGTCTACCTGTCCGACGCGGACGGCGTGGGGAACCTCTACTCGGCCCTTCCCGACGGGTCCGACGTGCGCCGGCACACCAGCCACGACGAGTTCTACGCCCGTCACGCCACGAGCGACGGCGAGCGGGTGATCTACAGCCACGCGGGGGACCTGTGGCTGCTGGAGAGCCTGGACGCCGAGCCGTACAAGCTGGAGGTGAAGCTCGGCGGCCCGCGACCGGGACGGGCGCGCCGCCCCGCGCCCACGCGCGTCGGCGCCTTCTCCCCGGACACGACCGGGCGGGCCAGCGCGGTCGAGATCCGCGGCACCGCGCACTGGGTGACCCACCGCGACGGGCCCGCGGGCACGCTGCGGGTGGAACCCGGCGTGCGGGTACGCCTGCCGCGCGCCCTCGGCGCCGACGGCCGGGCCGTGTGGGTCTCCGACGCCGGCGGCGAGGACGGGCTGGAGACCGGCGCCCCCGGCGGCGAGATCAGGAGCCTGGCCGGCGGGCAGCTCGGCAGGGTGCTCGAACTGACCGCCGCCCCCGACGGCAAGCACGCGGCCGTGGCCACGCACGACGGGCGGCTGCTCGTCGTGGACCTGGAGTCCGGCGACCTGCGCGAGCTCGACCGCACCACCCAGGGCGACATCAGCGGGGTCACCTTCTCGCCGGACTCCGGCTGGCTGGCCTGGGTGCATCCGGACCACGAGCCGCTGTCGCAGATCAAGATGGGCCGCGTGGACGGCACATCGGTGATCGACGTGACGCCGCTGCGCTTCTCCGACTACGACCCGGTGTTCACCAAGGACGGCAAGCACCTGGCCTTCCTGTCGGTGCGCACGTTCGACCCGGTGTACGACGCGCACGTGTTCGACCTGTCGTTCCCGGCGGGCTGCCGGCCGTACATCGTGCCGCTGCAGGCCGCCACGCCGTCGCCGTTCGACCCGTCGTTGCAGGGACGGGGGTTCAACGGGGAGGACGACAAGCCCGGCAAGGACGACAAGAAGGACGACGCGCCGCCGCGTACCGAGGTGGACCCGGAGGCGCTGGCCTCCCGCGTGGTGCCCGTACCCGTGCCGGCGGGCCGCTACGGCAACCTCAGGACCGCCAAGGACGCGCTGCTCTGGCTCCGCCACCCCCTGACGGGCCAGCTCGGCGACGGCACCGAGCCGGTGAACGAGACCGTGCTCGAACGCTACGACCTCAAGAAGCGCGCCAAGGCCGAACTCGGCAAGGAGGTGCGGGCCTTCGAGGTCAGCGGCGACGGCACCAGGCTCGTCACCAACGGCAAGAACGGCCTGCAGACGCGGGCGGCCGGCGAGGGCGACGAGGTCGTCACCATCGACCTCGACCGCATCACCGTCCAGATCGACCCGGTCGCCGAATGGCTCCAGGGCTACCGCGAGGCCGGACGGCTCATGCGCGACCACTTCTGGCGCGAGGACATGGGCGGCCACGACTGGCAGGCCACGCTCGACCGGTACGAGCCGCTGGTCGGCCGCCTCGGCTGCCACTCCGAGCTGATCGACCTGCTGTGGGAGGTGCAGGGCGAGCTCGGCACCTCGCACGCCTACGCCAGGGGCCACGACGGCGTCAGCGACCCGCGCCGCCGCCAGGGCCTGCTCGGCGCCGACCTGGCCAAGGACGAGGACGGGACCTGGCGGGTCGAGCGCATCCTGCCGGGCGAGACCTCCGACCACGCGGCCCGCTCGCCGCTGCTCGCGCCCGGCGTCGCGATCCGTCCCGGCGACGCGATCGTGGCGGTGGGCGGGCGTCCGGTCGATCCGGTACGCGGCCCGCTCGCGCTGCTGTCCGGCACCGCCGACCAGCCCGTGGAGCTGACCGTGCGGCCCGCGGCCGGCGGCTCGACGCGCCGGGTCGTCGTCACCCCGCTCGCCGACGACAGCCAGCTGCGCTACCACGACTGGGTGGAGAGCCGGCGGGCCTTCGTCCGCGAGTCGTCCGGTGGGCGGCTCGGTTACCTGCACGTCCCGGACATGGTGGCCTCGGGGTGGGCGCAGTTCCACCGCGACCTGCGTACCGAGATGGCCTTCGAGGGGCTGGTCGTGGACGTGCGCGAGAACGGCGGCGGGCATCTGTCGGAGCTGGTGCTGGAGAAGTTGTCGCGCAAGGTCACCGGCTGGGCGCGGGCCCGCGGCTACGAGCCGATGCGCTACCCCGAGGACTCGCCCCGCGGGCCCATCGTGGCCGTCGCCGACGAGTTCGCCGGGTCCGACGGCGACATCGTCAGCGCCGGGATCAAGAACCGCGGCCTCGGCCCGCTGGTCGGCACCAGGACCTGGGGCGGCGTCATCGGCATCGACTCGCGCTACTCCCTGGTGGACGGGACCGTGGTGACCCAGCCGCGGTACGCGTTCTGGCTGGAGGGGCCGGGCTGGGGCGTGGAGAACCACGGCGTCGATCCCGACGTCGAGGTCGTGATCACGCCGCAGGACCGGGTGGCGGGCCGCGACCCGCAGCTGGCGAAGGCGGTCGAGCTGGCGCTCGCCGCGCTGGAGGAGCGTCCGGCCGCCACCCCGCCGGACCTGCCGCCGCTGAGCTGACCGTCCTGAGGGGCGGCCCGTCGGGGCCGCCCCTCAGCCTGGCGGGATCTCGGAGCGCGGCCGGTCCGGCCGTCTGCCGGCCCGGCCTGGCGGTCTCGAAGAGCGCCGGGCCCGCCTCAGTTCAGCCTGGTGAGGATCTCCGAGAGCACCGGTTCGGTCGTCGCGAAGTTCAGCCGTACGTAGTCCGCGCCGCCCGGCCCGAACGACGCGCCGTCGTTGAGCCGCACCTTGGCCTCCCGCTCGATGACCTCGGCCATGCCGGGCTGGCCGGTGTGCAGCCACGCCAGGTAGGTGGCCTGGGGCATCCGGTACCCGAACCGGTCCGGCAGCCGCTCGGCGATCAGCCGGCGGTTGCGGTCGAGCAGCGCCCGGGTCCGGTCCAGCCAGGCGTCGCCGTGCCGCCAGGCCGCGACCGTGGCCTCCACCCCGAACAGGTGCGTCGAGCCGAAGAGGAACGGCGGCTGCGCCGCCAGGGCCGCGCGTATCCCGGCGTGTCCGATGTGGGCGACCGAGCAGCGGATGCCGCCCAGGTTGAACGCCTTCGTGGCCGAGGTGAGGGTGACCGTGCGCTCGGGGAGGATCGTCGCGAAGGGGATGTGCCGGTGGGGCGCGTAGGTGAGGTCGGCGTGGATCTCGTCGGCCAGCACCAGCAGGTCGTGGCGTTCGACGTGCTCGGCCAGCCCTTCCAGCTCGGCGCGGGTGAACACGCGGCCCGTCGGGTTCTGCGGGTTGACCAGCAGCAGCACCCGGCAGCCGGACAGGTCGGGCACCTCGAACCGCCACGCGTCGCCGTCCGGTTCCAGCTGGATGGGGACGAGCGGACGTTCCATGACATCGAGGGTCGTCAGGAACGGGTGGTAGGCGGGGGTGTGCAGCGCGACGCCGTCCCCCGGCTTGGTCCAGAGGTGCAGCAGCACCTGGAGGGCCTGGTTGATGTCGCTGAACGTGTGGACGTGCGAAGGGTCGGCCGTCCAGCCGTGGCGGACGGCCATGCGCTCGGCGA
Source organism: Nonomuraea sp. NPDC049655 (assembly GCF_044465465.1). Classification (NCBI taxonomy): domain Bacteria; kingdom Bacillati; phylum Actinomycetota; class Actinomycetes; order Streptosporangiales; family Streptosporangiaceae; genus Nonomuraea; species Nonomuraea sp. NPDC049655. The sequence goes on along the minus strand of NZ_JBITLS010000019.1, from coordinate 120,575 downwards.
ACGCCTCGGCCAGGGGGCCGGCCTGCGGCTTGTCCAGCCAGGTCGGGTAGCCGAGGTCGCCGGCGGCGCGGCGGGTCAGGGCCTCGATCACCTCGGGGGCGGTGGACAGGTCCATGTCGGCGATCCAGGCGGGGACGACACCGGGGGCGGTGATTGCCCATTTGAGACCGTCATGCGTCTCTTTGAGGTCCTTCATCTCTTTGGAGGCGGGGGTCTCTTTTGGGGCATTCGTGTCGGTCACGGGCACAGTCTAGGAGTCTGCGGTGTGGCGGTATGGGGGGCCTTATGCCGGTGCCTGCCGTCTGGGGCGTGGGCGGCTGCGCGGGGGTGGGCGCGTTGTGTTCCGGGGCCCGAAGGAACGTCCCGGGAGAAAGGCGAGCGGGCGATGCGACGCCGCCCTCCACGCGAGGCCGGGGTGGAAGGGCCTCGACGTTGGAGGGCGGCGTTCGGTGCGTGCGACTTGCGAGGAATCGCCACATGGCGCCGACGACCACAGCCCCCGTGTGAGGGAAGCCGGATCGCGGAGAAACCGAACGGCGGCCGCAGCCTCAAGGAGGGCGGCCGGCCGGCGGACGGACTAGAGGCGGCGGAGGACGGCCACCACCTTGCCCAGCACGCTGGCCTCGTCACCGGGGATGGGCTCGTAGTTCGAGTTATGAGGCACCAGCCACACGTGCCCGTCCTTGCGCTTGAACGTCTTGACCGTGGCCTCGCCCTCGATCATGGCGGCCACGATGTCACCGCTCTCGGCGACCGGCTGCTGGCGGACGACCACCCAGTCGCCGTCGGCGATGGCGGCCTCGATCATCGAGTCACCGGCCACCTGGAGCAGGAAGAGCGTGCCCTCGCCGACGAGCTGCTTGGGAAGGGCGAAGACGTCTTCCACGCTCTCCTCGGCCAGGATCGGGCCACCGGCGGCGATGCGGCCCACGAGCGGGACGTAGGCGGCGGTCGGCCGGCTCACCGGAGCCTCGTCGTCGGTGGCGTCGGGGTCGACCCACAGCACGGGCTCGCCGGGCAGGCGCACCTCCAGGGCGCGCGGCCGGTGCGGGTCGCGGCGCAGGTATCCCTTGCGCTGCAGGGCGGTCAACTGGTGCGACACGCTGGACGTGCTCGTCAGCTGCACGGCCTCGCCGATCTCGCGCATCGATGGCGGGTAGCCGCGCTGCTGCACCGAATCGCGGATCACTTCGAGGATCTTGCGCTGCCTGGGCGTCAGGCCCAGGGAGTCGCGCCGGCGCACCGCGAGGTCTGTGACCCCGTTAGCGTCTTCCCGCTCGCTCATGCTCTTCCTCCTCGCCTGGCGGCGGCCCGCCTCACCGGCGAACCTCCCGGTCCGTGGTCTTGATGTCGCACACAGCGACCGTATCGCTGTTGAAGATCATCTTCAAACAATTGTTCGAGTCTTCCTCGAAATTGTCGCCAGCGTGGTGTACAACATCGTACGGGAGTTCGATCGACACCGTGTTCGATTTGCTGATCTTATTTTGGCCGTTTCCTCGGGCCAGACGGCGGGAGGTCAATCGTGCGAACGACCCCGAGCACCGACACGACCAGCGAAGACGCCAACCGGCTCACCCTAATCGCCGACGCCACCCGGGGCGCGGGCCGACGGGGAGACGACCCGCACACCGGCTCCGGCCGCCACGAAAATCCGGGAAAACGACCGGCTCCCGATTCGAACACCCGGCGGCGCCGCGCCGGCGGCTCAGGGGGAGCCGTCCAAGGCTCGGGCCGCCCCCGGCTGTGGCTGGTCCCCTCCCCGCGTCCCGACGCGGACACGGACACGGGCGCCGACCGGACGCTGCCTCAGAAGGGCGGTGGACAGCCTCTCGCCGACGACACACTGACTGGCCGCCGCCCCGAAGGCGAACAGGGCACCCCCGGCACGGACGTGACAAAACCCCGCGCCCGTCCGCCCGAGCCCGGCACCTGGCGCCGACGGCCGCCCGAAGCGAGCGGACGGCATACGGAAGACGAGACGGAGGGGCGGCGAGGCCGAGGTCAGGCGGAGGGGCCGGGCAGGCGCGGCGAGGCCGACATGTCAGGAAGCCGAGGTCTGGCGGAGGCGTCGGGGAGGCGAGGTCAGGGGGGCCGTGCGGCGCGACCGGCGGGCCGGAACTCGGCGATCGTGCCGGAAGGGGAGCGGGAGCGCCGGGCGGAGGCCCGGGCGGACCGCCCCTGGGAACGGCGGCGTCCAGGGGAGGCCACGGGCCGGCCCGAGCTTCGTAGGCGGCGCTCTGGTGAGCCCACGGCCCGACCCGAGACGCGAAGGCGCCGCTCGGGCGACTCGACCGAGCAGCCCGAAGCTGAGGGGCGGCGCCGGACGAGGAGCGAGCGGCTGGGCGAGCAGGGGCGACGCCGGGAGGAGGCCGTCGAGCGGTCCAGCAAGCAGGGGCGGCGCTCGGGGCAGTCGGTGGAGCGGCCGGGCGAGCCAGGGCGGCGCTCGGAGCAGTCGGCCGAGCGGTCGGACAGGCGGGGGCGGCGGTCGGGACGGGTGGCGGAGCGGTTCTCGGTACGGGGGCGGCGCTCTGGGGAGGCCAAGGGCCGGGATCGGGGGCAGGTGGTGAGCGGGCCGGGGGGCTCGCGGCGCCAGGGGGCGCGGAGGAACGGGGGTTCTGGTGACGGTGAGGCTCGCGGGGGGCGGGAGATGTTGGGACGCGTTGTGGGGGCGGAAAGTGCTCCGGCCGGTGACGGTGCAGGGCTTGCACGGAATGGTCGTACGACCCCTACGGTCTTGCGGCGGCGGCGGCGGCGGCGGGGCCGTGGGCGGGGTGTCGGGGTGATTCCCGCGGGGGCTGGCGTCAAGGCTGCGGCTCCTCCGGTGCGGCTGACCCGCCGGGGGCGGATCGTGCTGCTGGTGGTGGTGATGGTGTTGCTGTCCCTGGGCGGGTTCTGGCTCGGGACGCGGGCGGCCGGGCATGCGGCTGTGGGGGCCGGGGCGCCCGGCGCTTCGGCTGTGGGCGTCGGGGTGCTTGGCCACGCGGCTGTGAGTGTCGGGCTGCCCAGCCGGGCGGGGTAGCCGGGGGCGGAGGTCGGCTGAAGGCACTCCCTGCGGGGGATCGCCGGACGCCGGACGCAGGGGGTAGAGCTCCGGGGGCCGGCCCAAGTGGGCGGGGATGGGCCCAGGCTGATGGGCCCAGGCCCAGCAAGCAGGCACAAACGGGGTCCCACGGGAACGGGCGCAGGCTGGCCTGGCCTCAAGAAAGCGGCAAGCGGGCAGGTGGCCTGGCCTCGAGAGAACGGGGGCAAGGAGTCCTGCCAAGGCGCCAAGGGTCAGGCCAGCCTGGGCCACCACCAGGCGGGCACTGGACAGCCTGACACCGGCACATCGCCCTGGCTCTGCACGCCCTGGCTCTGCACGCCCTGGCTCTGCTCGCGCCGGCCCTGCGCGGCCATCGCCGCCGCCCGGCCGCTCAGTACTGATGACGGCGTCTTGCTGACGGCCCTTCAGATCTGGCGGTTACCGGCCGTGCTCATCTTGACCACGACCCGCACGATCACGGACGTCGTGCGCTGGTCAGGGTGGTGGCGTCATCATCAGGCAGCCGTCCGACACTGCCACTGCCAGGGCGGATCCCCACCATGAGCGCGATGTGTCACTGGAGGACAGCTAGCCGATCGGTCGCTCAACAGGCACTCCACAGGTTCTCAACATCGGCCTGGCTACCTTCGCGGTGTCCAGTACGACGAGCACCAAGGAGAACTCGATGCGAACGTTCAACACGATGGTCGTCGGTGCGGCGGTCGCCGCCGCGGCTCTGACCGCGGGTGCCCCGGCGCAGGCCTCCGTCCAGACCGGCGCCCAGACCTCCCTCACCGCCGTCACCACGGCCGCCGCGGCGGCCGGCTCGGCGACGATGTCCTGCCGTGAGGTGCGTGTGTACCGTCCGGAGATGCGCAAGGGGCACGTGGCCGCGACCGGCTGGGCGATCGGCTGCTCCAGCAACCAGCGCGTCAAGATCATGCTTCAGCGCAAGCGCTGGTGGGGCTGGCAGAACATCTCCAGCGCCTCCTGGTACGGGGCCGGCAAGAGGACGTTGTACAAGGGCTGCAAGCGGGGGGACACCTTCACCTACCGCCTGCAGGGCCAGGTCAGCTACTACGCGGGAAGCAAGTACGTCGTCCACAACGGCTGGAGCCCCACGATGCGCGCCAAGTGCCCGTGACGGGCTCCGTCCGCCACCCCGTGGGATGACCCTCCACGACTCCAGTGACGCTTGGTGATCTTGAGGCGTTGGGGTCGCATGGAGACGGCCACCGCGTGATCATTCGGAGCTCGTGAAGACAGCCGAAGATCGCGCGGTGGCCGCGAGCCACAGCGTTGCCCCTGACGGCTGGGTGGTCGTCTTCAAGGAGCCGGCCTTCCACTGCTGCCGCGTGCATGGCTCAGGGGCGGGGCTCAGGGGGGCAGGGATGCAAGCGAAAGGCCGGGGAGGCAAGCGAAGGACGGGGAGGCAAGCGAAGTGCCGGGGTGGGGGTTCCGCGGTGTTTTGTGGGGGTAGGGGAGGGGGCTTCGGGGGTGGTGGGAGGTGGGGGGAGGCTGTGAGCTCCGGTACCTTTGTGGGGCCTGTTTGGGCTGGTCGCCGTCGGGTGTGAGGGGTCCGGTCGGGTGAGGCGCGCGAGGGGCCGGCCGGGGCGACACGCCCGGGGCCCGTGTGACGCGGGGGCTGATCAGCGACTTCAGCTCCACGGTGTTGCTCAACTTGCGTTCATGGTCGCGCGCTTCTACGGTTGGACCACAACATCTAGTAGTTACACCGATGTCGGTTCACCACACCTTGTGTTTCCGTGACCGCACCATGGCGAGCCGTGGGGCGTGCGCGAGCGTACCGCGGCGAGGGTTTTACGCGTGTGGTGGGCCGGGCGGGTCGAGGAGGCGAAGCCGTGCACTGTCCGTTCTGTCGCCACCCTGACACCAGGGTCATCGACAGCCGGTCCACGGACGACGGCGCGGCCATCAGGCGCCGGCGCACCTGTCCCGAGTGCGGGCGCAGGTTCACCACGCAGGAGACCGTCCTGCTGATGGTGAGCAAGCGTAGCGGGGTGACGGAGCCGTTCTCGCGGGACAAGGTCGTCGCGGGCGTGCGGCGGGCCTGTCAGGGCAGGCCGGTCAGCGAGGACTCGCTGGCCCAGCTCGGGCAGCGGGTAGAGGAGGCCATCCGGGCCAAGGGCGCGGCCGAGCTGCCGTCGAACGAGGTGGGCCTGGCGATCCTCGGCCCGCTCCGGGAGCTGGACGAGGTGGCCTACCTGCGATTCGCATCGGTTTATCGCGGTTTCGAGAGCCTGGCGGACTTCGAGGCCGAGATCTCACAGTTGAAGGCGGAGAAGGGGGAGTCATGACGGACACGGCCAGCGGTTCAGTGGCGCGCGGGGGTAAGCGGCCGCGTAAGGGGCTGAGGATGAAGCGGATCTTCACGAAGCCCGGCGTGCACCCGTATGACGAGGTCCAGTGGGAGCGCCGCGACGTCGTGATGACGAACTGGCGCGACGGCTCGATCAACTTCGAGCAGCGGGGTGTCGAGTTCCCCGAGTTCTGGTCGGTGAACGCGGCCAACATCGTGACGACCAAGTACTTCCGCGGCGCCGTCGGCACGCCGCAGCGCGAGTGGAGCCTGAAGCAGCTCGTCGACCGGGTGGTCGGCGTCTACACCCGCACGGGCGTCGAGCACGGCTACTTCGCCAGCGACGAGGACGCCGAGATCTTCGACCACGAGCTCAAGCACGCGCTGGTCCACCAGGTCTTCGCGTTCAACTCGCCGGTCTGGTTCAACGTGGGCACCGCCTCGCCGCAGCAGGTCAGCGCCTGTTTCATCCTCTCCGTGGACGACCAGATGGAGTCGATCCTGGAGTGGTACAAGGAAGAGGGCGTGATCTTCAAGGGCGGTTCGGGGTCGGGCGTCAACCTGTCCCGCATCCGTTCGTCCAAGGAGCTGCTCTCCAGCGGCGGCACGGCCAGCGGGCCGGTCAGCTTCATGCGCGGCGCGGACGCCTCCGCGGGCACGATCAAGTCGGGCGGCGCGACGCGCCGGGCGGCCAAGATGGTCGTGCTCGACGTCGACCACCCCGACATCGAGGAGTTCATCGAGACCAAGGCGCGCGAGGAGGACAAGGTCCGCGCGCTGCGTGACGCCGGCTTCGACATGGACCTGGGTGGCAAGGACATCGTCTCCGTCCAGTACCAGAACGCCAACAACTCGGTGCGCGTCTCCGACGAGTTCATGCGCGCGGTGGAGAAGGGCGACCAGTTCGGCCTGCGTGCCCGCCTGACCGGCGAGGTCATCGAGAAGGTCGACGCCAAGGACCTGTTCCGCAAGATGGCCAAGGCCGCCTGGGAGTGCGCCGACCCGGGCGTGCAGTACGACGACACGATCAACGACTGGCACACCACGCCGGAGACCGGCCGGATCACCGCCAGCAACCCGTGCTCGGAGTACGTGCACCTGGACAACTCCTCGTGCAACCTGGCCAGCATCAACCTGCTGAAGTTCCTGAAGGACGACAACACCTTCAACGTCGCCGACTTCGTCAAGCTGACCGAGCTGATCATCACCGCGATGGACATCTCGATCACCTTCGCCGACTTCCCGACCGAGAAGATCGGCGAGACCACGCGGGCCTACCGCCAGCTCGGCATCGGCTACGCCAACCTGGGCGCGCTGCTCATGGCCACGGGCCACGCCTACGACTCCGACGGCGGCCGCGCGGTGGCCGGGGCGATCACGTCGCTGATGACCGGTGTGTCCTACCGGCGCAGCGCCGAGCTGGCCGGCGTGGTGGGCGCGTACGACGGTTACGCCCGCAACGCCGAGCCGCACAAGCGGGTCATGCGCAAGCACGCCGCCGCCAACGACAACCTGCGCACGGTCGGCACCATGGACGCGAAGATCCACGCCGAGGCGTCGCGCCAGTGGTCGGAGTGCCTGAAGGTCGGCGAGAAGAACGGCTACCGCAACGCCCAGGCCAGCCTGCTCGCCCCCACCGGCACCATCGGCCTGATGATGGACTGCGACACCACCGGCATCGAGCCCGACCTCGCGCTGGTCAAGTTCAAGAAGCTGGTCGGCGGCGGCTCGATGCAGATCGTCAACCAGACGATCCCGCGGGCGCTCAAGCAGCTCGGCTACCAGCAGGAGCAGATCGAGGCCATCGTCGAGTACATCGGCGAGCACAGCCACGTCGTCGACGCTCCCGGCCTGCGCAAGGAGCACTACGAGGTGTTCGACTGCGCGATGGGCGAGCGGGCCATCGCGCCGATGGGCCATGTGCGGATGATGGCGGCGACCCAGCCGTTCCTGTCCGGCGCGATCTCCAAGACGGTCAACCTGCCGGAGTCGGCCACGATCGACGACATCGAGCAGGTCTACCTGGAGGGCTGGAAGCTCGGCCTGAAGGCGCTGGCCGTCTACCGCGACAACTGCAAGGTCGGCCAGCCGCTGTCGGCCGGCAACGGCGCCAAGAAGGACGAGCCGAAGGCCGTCGAGGCCGAGCCCGAGGTCAAGGTCATCGAGGTCAACCGGCCGACCCGGCGGCGCATGCCCAACCAGCGTCCCAGCATGACCACCCGCTTCACCGTGGGCGGCGCCAAGGGCTACATGACCGCTTCGTCCTACCCTGACGACGGGCTCGGCGAGGTCTTCCTCAAGATGTCCAAGCAGGGCTCGACGCTGGCGGGCGTCATGGACGCCTTCTCGGTGGCGATCTCCATCGGCCTCCAGTACGGGGTGCCGCTGGAGACGTACATGAGCAAGTTCGTGAACATGCGGTTCGAGCCGGCGGGCATGACGGACGACCCGGACATCCGGATGGCCACGTCGGTGATGGACTACATCTTCCGCCGCCTGGCCCTCGACCACCTGCCCTACGACGAGCGGGCGGCGCTCGGCATCTTCTCGGCGGCCGAGCGCGCCGCGCAGCAGCGCGGCGAGGACCCGGCGGCGCTGCCGGAGGCGGTCGACCGGGAGGCGCTGGCCCAGTCGGCGCCCATCGAGAAGCCCAAGGAGGAGCCGAAGGAGGAGCCGGTCCGGGAGCTGACGCTGGAGAGCCACCAGCGCTTCACCGCCGACGCGCCGCTCTGCATGACCTGCGGCACCAAGATGCGGCCGGCCGGAAGCTGCTACGTCTGCGAGGGCTGCGGCTCGACCAGCGGCTGCAGCTGATCCGCGCTGAACTGAGATGAGGGGGCCCGGGAACGGGCGCCCTCATCGGCTTTCCGGGGTCGGGTTCCCGTCAGGTGTTCGGGGTCAGGTTCCGGTCAGGGGTTCTGGGGTCAGGCTCCGGTCAGCAGGTCGCGCAGGATGTCGGGTTTGTCGGTGATGATGCCGTCCACCTGGTACGTGAGCAGGCGTTGCATGACGTCGGGGCTGTCGACCGTCCAGGCGAAGACCTTCATGCCGTGCTCGTGGGCCAGCTTCACGTACGAAGGGGTGAGCGCGGCGTACGGCGGGTTGACATGGTCGGCGAACCTGGCCAGGCCGGGCAGCGCGGCGGCGCTCGGCGTGCCGAGCAGCCCGATCGGCACGTCGGGCAGCAGCCGGTGGAAGGCGCGCATCGAGTCCCAGTCGAACGACTGAACCACCAGCCGCCCCGGCGCGAGCCAGGAGGGCTCGGCGCGCAGCGCGCGGACGATGCGGGCCTCGATGCCAGGGTAGAGCTTCGGCTCCTTGACCTCCAGCAGCATGCCGGCGCGGGACCCGGCCGTCGCGCGCAGCGCCTCCTGCAAAGTCGGCACCCGCTCGCCGGTGTACTCCCGGTCGAACCAGGAACCCGCGTCCAGCCTGCGGATCTGCGCGAGCGTGAGGTCGCGCACCCGCCAGGGCGCAAGGCCCGGCAGGGCGCGCTCGGCGTCGGTGGTGCGGGCGAGGGTGGTGTCGTGCATCAGGACCAGCTCGTGGTCCTTGGTCTCCTGGACGTCCAGCTCGAACAGGTCGGCCCCCTGACGGGCGGCGAGCTGGAAGGCTGCGACGGTGTTCTCCGGCGCGTACGCCGAGGCGCCCCTATGGGCGACGTTGACCACTGTGGTCACAGTGGCGGCGGAGGAGGGCGGGGAGGCCAGGGGGAGGAGGGCGAGGGGCAGGAACAGGGCGAGTCGCCGCAACATGGATCTCCTCGGTGGGGGAGAGACCGACAACCCCGACCATGACCAGCAATGATGACCGTGAGTTGAGGGCAGAGTAACGCAGCGGTGCCCATCCGATGAGGCTTCGACACGCGGACATGCCTGAGGGCGGGCCGCCCGCGGCGGCCCGCCCTCGGCTGTCACCGAACCCGGGTTACTTCAGGCCGGCGTCCAGCGCGGTGGTGAGGACGCCCGGATCGCCGGACATCTCCCAGATCATCGCGCCCAGCAGGCCCTTGCTCTTCAGCCAGGCCGTCTTCTTGCCGATCGACCAGGCGTCGTCGAACGTCCACCACTGCCCGTTGTTGCCGGTGTAGCAGTAGGTGGCGACGGCGACCTCGTCGTGGCGGATCGTGCAGCCGGGCACCATGGCGAGCAGGTTGCTGTAGCCGCGCGTGCCCGCCTCCTCCTGGAACTGGCCGGGAGCGGCGCCGTGCGCGTCCTGCCACTCGCCTGCCTTGCCGCCGTCGGTCACCTGCTGCCAGCCGCGGCCGTAGTAGGCCAGGCCGATGGTCAGCTTGCGCGGGTTGACGCCGGCCTGGAGGTAGACGTCCACGGCCTTCTCGACGCTGAAGTCCGGGTTGTACGGGCTGTCCGCGTCGAGGTACAGGTTGCCCTGGTGGCCGGTGCGGTTCGGCTCCCAGGAGTTGTCGCTGCCCGCGCCGTGGAAGTCGTAGCCCTGGATGTTGAAGATGTCCAGCGACTTGGCGACCTCGGGCAGGTCCCAGCCGGCGGCGATCTTGGCCGGGTCGGCCGGGGTGAACGCCGTGAGCTGGTACCGCTTGCCGGTCGTCGTCGTCAGCGCGTCGAGCTGGCGGCGGAACTCGGCGATCAGCAGCGTGTTGTTGGCCTTGTCGTTCTGGCCGATGTGGTTGCCCGCGTGCCCTTCGGCGCCCGGCCACTCCCAGTCGAGGTCGATGCCGTCGAAGATGCCCGCGGCCGTGCCCGGACCGCCCTTGCCGTTGTAGTCGGGCAGGTTGCCCTTGATGTAGGTGTCGATGCAGGAGGACACGAACTTCTTGCGGGAGGCGTCGGTCGCCGCCACGTCGGAGAAGTACTTGGAGTACGTCCAGCCGCCGAGCGAGATCAGCACCTTGAGGTTCGGGTACTTCGCCTTGAGCTTCTTGAGCTGGTTGAAGTTGCCCTGCAGCTTCTCCCAGCCGGTGTCGGCGACCCCGTCGACCGACTGGGCGGAGCTGAACGGCCTGCCGTAGTCGGCCTCGGCGTCACCGGCGCCGTCGCCCTGGTTCGGGTCCTGCGGGTCGGACGTGGTGCCCTTGGTGACGCCCTGCAGGCAGGTCAGGTTCTTGGGGTCGATGTTGGCGAAGGCGTAGTTGATGTGGGTCAGCTTCGCCGCGGCCCCGGTGGTGTCCAGGTTGCGGACGAAGTACTGCCGGCCGTAGATGCCCCACTGGACGAAGTAGCCGACGCGGGCGTACCCGGTCTCGACGATGTCCGACGTCGTCACCTTCACCGGGGTGGAGGCGGCCGAGAGGTTGTCGTACAGGTCGCGGGCCTTGACCGTGAAGGAGTACTCGGTCGAGGGGGACAGGCCGGAGACGACCGCCGTCGTGCCCGTGACGGTCGTGGCCAGGGTCGAGCCGGCGAAGACGTCGTAGTTGGCCACGCCGGTGTTGTCGGTGGAGGCCGTCCAGGCCAGCGTGACGCTGCTGGAGGACTTGGCCGTGCTGCGCAGTCCCGACGGCACCGACGGCGCCTGCGAGTCGTCGGCCGGGTTGCGGGTGGTCACCTTCAGCGGCGCGGAGGCGGCCGACAGGGTGCCCTTGCGGTCCTTGGCCTTGACGGTGAACGTGTACTCGGTGTTCGGCGTCAGGCCGGAGACCGTGCCGGAGGTCTCGGTGACCGAGGCGGCCAGGGCGGAGCCGTTGTAGATCTCGTACCCGACGATGGGCAGGCTGCCCTGGGTGGCGGCGTCCCAGGCGAGGGAGACCGTCTTGGTGGTCTTGACCGGCGAGCGCAGGTTCCCGGGGGCGCCGGGCGGCGCGTCGGGGGTGCCGTCGCAGTTGACGTCGTTGATCCGGCAGCTCGTCGGCTCGGCGTTGGCCGTGCTCACGGTGAAGCTCGGGCTGTAGGGCTCGGTGGTCGCGCCCGCGTTCACGGTGGTGTTGTAGTGGACGGGGGTCAGGGTGACGGTCCGCCCGCTCTGGGTGAGTGAGCCGTTCTGGGCGTTGCTCGCGGTGACGCCCGCGGGCAGCTCGAACACGATCGACCAGCCGTTCAGCGCGGTGGTGCTGTTGTTGGCGACGATGAACTTGGCCGAGGTGCCGTTGACGTCGTACGTGGCGCTGACCGGCGGCTTGGCGGGCGGGTCACCGCCGGTGCCGTCGCAGTTGGCGCCGTTGATCAGGCAGCTCGTCGGCTGGACGGCCGAGCTCAGCGTCACCTTGGGGCTGTAGGGTTCGGTGTTCTTCCCCGCCTGCACGGTGTTGATGTAGAAAGCGGGGGTGAGCGTCACCTTGGTGCCGTTCTGGCGGATGGTGGCGTTCTGGGGGTTGCTCGCGGTGACCCCGGACGGCAGCTCGAAGACGATCGACCAGCCGCTGACGGCGGTCGTGCCCGGGTTGCTCACCAGGAAGGTGCCGGTGTTCCCAGAGAGGGAGAACGTGGCGATGAGGCGGCTCGCGGCCTGTGCGGGAAGGGTGCACATGCCGATGATCACGAGGACGGCGATCAGGGGGGTGACTAATCGGCGCACGTCAAGGACCTTTCTTTAAAGAAAGTTTCCTAACAATTACGCGGATCGTAAGCCCCTCCCACTCAACTTGCAAGAGCCTGTCTGATCTAGCCTGACAAGATGCGAGGGGTGCTGCCGGTCCTGCTGTCGGCGTGGTTCATGGCCCAGTTCGACTTCTTCGTGGTCAACGTGGCCGCGCCGGCCATCGAGCACGACCTGAGCGCCGGTCCGGCCGCCCTGGAGCTGATCGTGGCCGGGTACGCCTTCACGTACGCGGCCGGCATGATCACCGGCGGCCGGCTCGGCGACCGCTACGGCTACCGGCGGCTGTTCGTCCTCGGCGTGGCCGGGTTCACCGTCGCCTCGGTGTTGTGCGGCCTCGCGCCCGGCGCCGCCTGGCTGGTCGCCGCCCGGCTGCTCCAGGGCCTGGCCGGCGCCGTCATGGTGCCCCAGGTGCTGGCCATGATCTCGGCCGTCTATCCGCCGGAGCGCCGCGGCCGCGCCCTCGGCTGGTACGGCGCCGCCGGCGGCCTCGGCTCCATCGCCGGCCAGGTGCTCGGCGGCCTGCTGCTCACCGCCGACGTGTTCGGCCTCGGCTGGCGGGTGATCTTCCTGATCAACCTGCCGGTCGGGCTGGTCGTCGTGCCGCTGGCCCGCTGGCTGCTGCCCGAGGCCGACCCGCACAAGCCCGTCGCGTTCGACCTGCCGGGCGCGGCGGGGCTGGCCGCCGGGCTGGCGCTGCTGCTGGTGCCGCTCGGCCTCGGCAACAGCCTGGGCTGGCCCGCCTGGACGTGGGCCGCCATGGCGGCGAGCGCGCCGGTGTTCGCGCTGACCTGGTGGTGGCAGCGGACGCTGGCCGCCCGGGGCGGGCAGCCGGTGCTCGACCTCGGCCTGCTCAAGGTCCACTCCTACCTGGCGGGCGTCGGGGCGATCGTCGCGTTCATGGCGTACTTCGCCTCGTTCATGTTCACGCTGACGCTGCTGCTGCAGAGCGGGCTCGGGCTCACCGCGTTCCAGGCGGGCCTGGCCTTCGCGCCGATGGGCGTGCTGTTCACCGTGACCTCGCTGCTCGGCACCCGCCTGGTCGGCCGGTACGGGCTGGTCGTCGTCATGATCGGCGGCCTGGTCACCGCCCTGGGGCTGGCGCTGCTGGTGGCCGGGGCCGGGTGGGGGCTGCCGTACGTCATGGTCGCGCTCATGCTCGTGGGCTCGGGCAACGGCCTGGTCCTGCCGCGGCTCATCGGCGCGGCGCTGGTGGAGGTCGCGCCGCACCAGGCCGGCATCGGGTCGGGCGTGCTCAGCACGGCACAGCAGTTCGCCGGCGCGGGCGGCGTGGCGGTGATCGGGGCGGTCTACTTCGCGGTCGCCGAGGGCGGCCACCACGCGCGGGCCATGCGCTGGTCGGCGGCCATCGACCTGGCGCTGATCCTGCTGGTGGTGGCGATGGTGGCCTACAACCGGCGGCGCGCGGTCAGGGCGTCGGCAGCAGGGCCCCGTAGAGCCGTCTCGCCTGGATCCTGACCACCAGCCGGCGGTCGGCGACCATGCGGTGCAGGAACGCCAGCTCGCCCGCGGCGTCACCGAAGGACGGCTGCATGGCCAGCAGCTCCAGGCCCACCTCGTCACCCGGCCGGTCGCTCACGGGGGACAGCTCGGCCTCGCCCTCGGCGACGGCGTAGGAGCCGAAGTCGTCGCTGGCGACGTAGAGCGCGCAGCGGGGGTCCTGGTGCAGGCGGCGCACCGTCAGCCGGTCGGCGACGGTCGAGATCCGCACCACCCGCCGCGGCGGGTCCCAGGTGTAGACCACCGTGGACAACTGCGGACGGCCGCCGCCGCCGTTCGTGGCGAGCGCGCCGAAGCGCTGGCCGGCGAGCAGCGCCGACAGGTCCTCCTCGGGCAGCTCCAGCGGCTGTGCGCCCATCGAGCCCATCGAGCCCATCGCCCCCATTGCCTCCTGTGACATCCTTCGCCCCCCGTCGTGATGCGAATATGTCAGCCTATCCCGAGTTGCCGGGAGAACGACTGGACGTCGGAGATCACCCAGTATTCGGAGAATCGTCCGTCCGTGGCACGCAGGAGGTCGTGCCCGGAGAAGGAGACGGGGGTGCCCGGCTGGGCGCTCGCGCCGGGCAGGCCGCCCCGGTAGGCGCCGGTGAACGTCCACCGGGCGGCGACCAGGTCGCCGTCGACGGCCGGGCCCACGTCGAGCGTGACCCGGACGTCGTCGAACGGCTCGTGGCCCTGCCGGATCGCCTCGATCAGCCCGTCGGGGCCGTGCACGTCCGCGCCGGGCCAGTGGCCGACGAACTCGGGGGTCACCAGGTCGTGCGCGAGGGGGAAGTCGCCGTTCCACAGTTCGAGCAGCCAGCGCTCGTACAGTTCGGTCAGCATGGCGGCAGGACTACCCGCGCGGGAGGCCCCTAGCCGCAGTTGCCCCAGCTGGTACGGCCGCCGCCGGCGATGGACCCGTCGGTGCCCTGGATCGTGCCCCAGAACTTCACGCAGGCGCTCTTGGCCCAGTACTTGACCGGCCCGGCGTACTGCCCGAACTTGCCGGCGTCCATGCGCACGATCGGGTCCTGCTTCTCGTCCTTGTGCGGCTTGGGCATGACGGTGAGCCTGGCGCTCATCTGCGTCTTCGAGCCGATGAAGCTGGACTTGATGGTGACCACGCAGTTCTGGCCGGTGCCGCGGTTGTACAGGAGGTAGACCGTGCCGTAGCGCTTGCCGCCCTGGGTCTTGACGGGCTTGGCGCCGCCGGAGACGAGCCCGAAGCCCGATCCGCAGACGCCCTGCGGGGTGCTCGCGGCCGTGGCGTTCGCCGGGGTCGCGAGAACGCCGCTGAGACCGATCGCCGCCGTCAGAAGGATTGCCTTTGCGGGCATGCGCACCAGTACGTCCCTTTCGATTGGCCTTGACTGAAGATCTCGACAAGCATGCCCGAAATCTGGTTATCGGTCCAGGCTTTACGGGGGAAAGCATGGCAACGGTAAGTTGCCGCTATGACTCTCGCCATCATCAACGGATATGTCGTGCCGGTTGACGGAGATCCCATCGAGGGCGGCACCGTCCTGGTCGGCGACGGGAAGATCCTCGCCGTGGGGCGGGACGTGACCATCCCCGACTCCGCCACCGTCGTGGACGCGGACGGCGGCTGGGTGCTGCCCGGTTTCGTCGAGGCGCACGGCCATCTCGGCGTGTACGAGGAGGCCGAGGGCTGGGCGGGCAACGACACCAACGAGATGACCGACCCCAACGGGGCCCGGCTGCGCGCCCTCGACGCCATCAACCCGGCCGACCAGGGCTTCGCCGACGCGCTGTCCGGCGGCGTCACCACGGTCGTGATCAAGCCGGGCTCCGGCAACCCGATCGGCGGCCAGACGGTCGCGGTCAAGTGCTGGGGCAGGTCGGTCGACGAGATGCTGGTCAGAGAGCCGGTGAGCGTCAAGAGCGCGCTGGGGGAGAACCCCAAGCGCGTCTACGGCGACCAGAAGAAGCTGCCCTCCACCCGGCAGGGCGTGGCCGCGGTGATCCGTGACGCCCTCATGAAGGCGCAGGACTACAAGGCGAAGAAGGCCGCGGCCGAGCGCGAGGACAAGCCGTTCGACCGCGACGGCACGCTGGAGATCCTGGTCCGCGTGCTCGACGGCGAGCTGCCGTGGTGCCAGCACGCGCACCGCGCCGACGACATCGCCACCGCGCTGCGCCTGGCCGACGAGTTCGGCCACCGGCTGATCCTCAACCACGGCACCGAGGGCCACCTGCTGGCCGACACGCTGGCCGAGCGGAACGTGCCGGTCATCATCGGCCCGCTGTTCACCAGCCGGTCGAAGGTCGAGCTGCGGCAGCGCGCCCTGCGCAACCCGGGCATCCTCGCGCGGGCCGGGGTCGAGCTGGCGATCACCACCGACCATCCGGTGGTGCCCATCCACTTCCTCGTCCACCAGGCCACCCTCGCCGTCAAGGAAGGGCTCGACCGGGACACCGCGCTGCGCTCGATCACCGTCAACCCCGCCCGCATCATGGGCCTCGACGACCGGGTGGGCTCGCTGCGCCCCGGCCTCGACGGCGACGTGGTGATCTGGTCGGGCGACCCGCTCGACGTGATGAGCCGGGCGCTGAGGGTGTTCATCGCCGGACGTGAGGTGTACTCCTACGTGGACGGGGAATCCGTCGTGGCCGATCCCTATTACCGCGAGTCACGGTGATGTAGGCGACTGTCAAGTGCGCGACGGCCGGGAACGCTCATAGTAGGTGCACTGAGTCGGAGAAAGGCGCCCCCCATGACAGCTCCGCACCCCGCCAGGAGACCCAGCAAGGCGCTCCTGATCGGACTCGTCGTCTCAGGCGTCCTCGCGCTGATCGTCCTCGGTCTCATGCTGCACAAAGGCGGGCCGGTCGGGTTCGGGCTGTCGGCGGTGCTCGGGCTCGCGCCGCTGCCGGTGCTGCTGGCCGCGGTGCTCTCGCTCGACCGGCTGGAGCCGGAGCCGAAGCTGCACCTGGCCTTCGCCTTCGCGTGGGGCGCGGGCCTGGCGATCGTGCTCGGCGTCGGGCTGACGCTGGCCGGACAGGCGCTGTTCCTGCGGGCCGGGTACGGCGCCCAGCTCGTCAACGACGTCGGCACCGTGTTCCTGGCCCCGGTGATCGAGGAGGCGCTGAAGGGGTCGGCGCTGCTGCTGCTCCTGCGCAGGAAGCAGGAGATCGACGGCCTGACCGACGGCATCGTCTACGCCTCCATGGCGGGGCTCGGCTTCGCCGCCGTGGAGAACATCGGCTACTACCTGATCGCGTTCGGCCAGGACGGCACCGGCGCCGCGGTCCGGCTGTTCGTGCTCAGAGGGCTGATCGACCCGCTCGGCCACCCCATCTACACCTCGATGATCGGGCTCGGCGTCGCCTACGCGCTCACCCGCCGCACGCCCGCCAGGTTCGCCGCGATCCCGCTCGGCTACCTGGGCGCGGTCGTCCTGCACGGGCTGTGGAACGGCGCCGCCTCCACGCAGTCGCTGGCCTGGCTGGGCACGGCGTACCTGGTGATCATGGTGGCGCTGGTCCTGCTCATCGTGGTCACCGTCGTCGAACGCCGCCAGCTCGTCTCGAAGATGGGCGTCTACCTGCCCGGCTACGGCCAGACCGGCCTGGTCACGGCGGCGGACCTGAAGATGCTCAGCACGCTCAAGGCCCGCAAGGCGGCCCGCAGGTGGGCCAGGGGCGCCGGGCTCGGCCGCGCGATGAGCGACTACCAGCAGGCGGCGACCGAGCTGACCGTGCTGCACCTGCGGGCCGAACGGCAGGGCATGGACCCGGCCAGGTTCGCCATGGAACGCGACGCCCTGCTCACCTCGATGGCCCACGCCCGCCGCTGGTAGCCGGGACCGGGCTCAGGGCCGGACCCGGCGGCGGGCTCAGGGGCGCGTGAGCACGGCGGCCAGGGCCGTCACCGCCGCCAGCACGATGCAGGCCGCCACCGCGACCGTCGCCCCCCGGTCCACGCCGAACGCGCCGACGACCGCGGCCACGCCGGCCGCGCCCAGGGAGGAGCCGACGTAGCGGGCGGTGTTGTTGGCGCCCGACCCCATGCTGACCCGGTGGGCCGGCACGCTCTCGATCGCCAGGTGGGTGATCGAGGAGTTGATCAGCCCGGACCCGGCGCCGCTCACCACCAGCCCGGCGATGACCAGCGGCAGGTCCAGCGAGCCGCCCACGCCCAGCAGGCCGGCGAACCCGAGCGCGGTCAGGCCGAGGCCGAGGGCCAGCCGGGCGGCGGTGCGCAGGCGTACCAGCCGGGACGCCAGCGACACCGCGAACGACGTGCCCGACCAGAGGCAGAACAGCAGGCCGGTCTGCAGCGGCGTCAGCGCGTGCGCGGTCTGGAGCACGGTCGGCAGGTAGCTGAGCAGGCCCACCACCGCCGCCCCGACGACCAGCGCGCCACCGGTGGCGACCAGGAACACCGGCCGTCCGAACAGCTCCAGGTCGAGCAGCGGCTCCGGACGCCGGCGCTCCACCGACACGAACGCCGCCACCAGCACCGCCGCCAGCGCGAACGCCCCGATCACCACCGGACGCCCCCACCCGGCACGCCCTTCGGTGACCCCCGCGACCAGCGCCCCCACGCCCAGGCTGAGCAGCACCACGCCGGGCACGTCGAAACGGCGCGGCGCGGGGGAGCGGGACTCGGCCAGCAGCCGCGCCGAGGCCACCGCCAGGGCGAGCGCGACGGCCGACAACACCCAGTAGACCGCCCGCCAGCTCACCGCCGTGGCCAGCACGCCGGAGGCCAGCGGGCCGAGCGCGGTGCCCAGCCCGATCATGGCGCCGTACAGCCCGGTGGCCCGCACCCGCGCGGCGCCCGAGGGGAAGGCGTGGCCGACGATGCCCAGGCTGGCGGCCAGCATCGCCGCGCTCGCCCCGCCCTGCGCCAGCCTGGCCAGCACGAACACCGGCACCGACGTGCTCAGCGCGGCCGCCACGCCGGCGGCGGCCAGCACGGCCGACCCCCACACCAGCACCCGCCTGCGCCCGTGGTCGTCGGCCAGCCCGCCGGAGACCAGCAGCAGCGCCGACAGCCCGAGCGAGATGCCGCCCAGCATCCACACCGGCCCCGTCGGCCCGGCGTCCAGGGACGCGGCCGTCTGCGGCAACGTCACCATCGGCACCGTGTAGTTCGTCAGCACGAGCAGGGGCGCCGAGGACGCCACGGCCAGCGTGCCCGGCCGGACCCGGGTCAGTTCGGTCATTGAACTCATGCGGCGCAACGTATCACGGTTCGGTGAATGAACTAACATGGCTCCCATGGCGCTCGGCAAGAACTACGAAGGCCAGGACTGCTCGCTGGCCAGGGCCCTGGAAGTGATCGGCGAACGGTGGACGCTGCTGGTCGTCCGCGACGCCATGTACGGCGTGCGCCGCTACGGCGACTTCCTCGCCCACCTCGACATCCCGCGGGCGGTCCTGTCCCAGCGGCTCGGGGCGCTGGTCGAGGCCGGCGTGCTGGCCAGAAGCCGCTACCAGGACAACCCGCCCCGCGACGAGTACGTCCTGACCGCCACGGGCCGCGAGTTGTGGGTCCCCATGCTGGCCCTGTCCCAGTGGGGCGAGCGCAACCTCGGCGGGGACGGCCCGCGCCGCCTGTTCCACCACGCCGCCTGCGGCGCCCGGCTCGACCCGGTGTCCCGGTGCCCGTCGTGCGGCACGGCCGTCGGACTGGAGGACATCGAGGTGCGCCCCGGCCCCGGCCTGACGGACAACCGTGATGATCCGGTCAGCGTTCTGCTCAGGGCACCCCACAGGATGCTTGCTCCGATCTCCTGACAAAATCGAGCGGTACCCCTCGAAAGGAGATCAGATGAGCTGGGCGGAGATCGGGTCCGAGGAGGAGTTGCGGGAACTGCTGGGCGAGGTGATGCCGAGGGCCGTGACCAAGGAGCGGGTCCGGCTGCACGCGCGTGACCGCGACTGGCTGGCGGCCTCCCCGTTCTGCCTGATCGCCACGTCCGACGCCGAGGGCAACTGCGACGTCTCGCCCAAGGGCGACCCGGCCGGGTTCGTCCACGTCATCGACGACACCACCATCGCCATCCCCGACCGGCCGGGCAACCGCCGCGCCGACGGGTTCCTCAACGTGCTGAAGAACCCGCACGTCGGCCTGATCTTCCTGATCCCCGGCCGCAACGAGACCCTGCGGGTGAACGGTCGCGCCCGGCTCGTGCGCGAGGCGCCGTTCTTCGACGAGATGGTCGTCAAGGGCCACCGGCCGCGGCTGGCCCTGGTGGTGGAGATCGAGCAGATCTTCTTCCACTGCGCCAAGGCGTTCCTGCGCTCGCAGCTCTGGGCGCCCGACTCCTGGAACCCGTCCGTCCTGCCCTCGCACGCCACTCTGATCAAGGAGGTCCAGGTGGTCGAGGAGACGCTGGAGCAGCTGGAGTCGTACTACGGCGAGGGCTACGCCAAGAGGCTCTACGGCTGAGACCGGACGGCCGGCGGGGGGAGCCGGTCGTGTCGGGCCTCAGCGGTGCGGTGAATCCGTGCGGTTCAGGCGGCCGGCGTCGGTCCGCCGGGGAAGCGGATGACGTTCCGGCCGCTGTAGGCCCGCAGGTCGACCACCTTGGGGTCGGTGGCCTCGGTCCTTCGGCGGCGGACCGCCGCCCGGATGTCGCGGATCTTGTGCCTGGCGATGTGCGGCGGCACCACCGCAAGCCTCTTCATGTGAGCCCCCCGTGATGTTTCTGTTACCTCTGTTATCTACCGATACAGCCGTAAGTTCGCTGTAAAGGGTAGCTAATAGGGCAACTTTCGCCCTGACGGGGTGCGCAGATCGGGTTCGGCCGACGGATGCGGACGCCTGATGGCCGTCGATTTCGGGACTCTGACACGTTTCACGGTCTTCCCCCTTCCGGGCCGCCGCCGGCTGACGGCGGCTCGGCGGGTGCCGCCACCCGCCTTGCGCGCCAACCTAACCGGGGCTCCCGGGACCGCTCAACGCATTTCTACGGCCTCGCGTGCGGGTGCGCCCGCGTCACGTCCCCGGAACCAGGCGGGCGGTCACGCCGATCCGGTTCCAGGCATTGATCATCGCGATGGAGACGACGAGGGCGGCGAGCTGCTTGTCGTCATAGTGCTCGGCCGCCTGCTGCCACACCTCGTCCGGCACGGCCTCGCCGCGGTCGGCCAGGCGGGTCGCCTCCTCGGTCAGCGCCAGCGCCGCCCGCTCGGCCGGGGTGAAGACCGTGGCCTCCCGCCATGCGGCGACCGACCACAGCCGCTCGTCGCTCTCCCCGGCCTTCTTCATGTCCCCGCTGTGCATGTGCACGCAGTAGCCGCAGCCGTTGATCTGGCTGGCCCGCAGCTTGACCAGCTCGATCGTGGCCGCGGGCAGGTCGCTGCCGTGCATGTACGCCTCCACCGCCAGGAACCCCCGGTACGCCTCCGGGGCGAGTTTGGCGATGTCGATGCGCTGGGTCATGGTGATCCTCCCTGTGTCGTCATTTCCATGACACACGACGAGACGGCCCGGTTCGATGTGACAGCTCCGGCGGGAGGACCGGATTCGTTCTCAGCCCCGGCAGTTGCCCCACGAGCCGCGGCCGCCCCATGCCTCGACACGGTTGTCCGGGGTGCGCGTCCAGCCCGCGTACTTCACGCACTTCCAGCTACCGTCGATGTGGCCGGTCTCGGCGTAGAAGCGGTAACGCTGCACGTCCTCGCTGCGGCCGCCGCCGCGGACCTCGATGGAGGCGCCGGTGACCGTAGGGGTGCCGCGGAAGGCGGTCTTGATCGCCGCCACGCAGTTCTTCCCGGCGCGCTTGTCGTACATGAGGTAGACGTGACCGAGCACCTTCCCGTCGCGCGTCTTCATCGCGCGGTGGCCGTCCTGCACCCGGTGGTAGCCCGCGCCGCAGACGCGCTCGGGCGTCTCGGGGGCGGTGGCCGCGGAGGCGGCGGAGGGGGTGGCGGCGAGACCGGCGGCGACCAGTCCGGCCGCGATGACCGTTCGCGTCAGCACGATATTCCCTTCGGCGGGGGACATTAAGGACGTCGTCGATCTTTACCGAGACTTGACCGCAATTCAAGGGGGTTGGTGAATGCCGCTCATCGCGGTGTCCGCCGTCTGGGCGGTGTTCTGGGGGTCCTGGGCGGCTCTGCTGCCTGCCGTGAAGCACGAGCTCGGCGTCTCGGCGGCGCAACTCGGCACGGCGCTGAGCGCGGTGCCCGTCGGGGCCCTGCCCGCGATGGCGCTGACCGGCCGGCTGGCCCGCGGGCGCGAGCGCCATGCCCTCATGACGACGACCGTCCTGTTCGGTCTGGCCGTGGCGGGCCTGGCCGCGGTCACCGCGTACTGGCCGCTCGTGGCCGGGCTGCTGCTGCTCGGCGCGGCCAGCGGGGCGCTCGACGTGGCGCTCAACCTGACCACGGGACGCGTCGAGCGCGAGAGCGGCCGGCGGCTCTTCCAGGCGGTGCACGCGGCCTTCCCGCTCGCGGTCATCGTGGCCGCCCCGCTCACCGGCCTGGCCCGGTCGCTCGGCCTGGACGTCCGGGCCGTGCTGCTGGTGATCGCGGTGCTGGTGGCGGCGACGTCTCTGACGCTGCCTGCCCTGCCCGTGGGCGGCGGCCGGGCCGCCCCCTCCGGCGACCACCACGCGGGGCGCCGGCTGTGGGGCGTCGCGCTGCTGCTCGGGACGCTGGCCGGATGCGTGCTGGTGATCGAGAACGCCGTCGAGCAGTGGTCGGTGCTCCTGCTGGAGGAGCACCGGGCCGCCACGCCCCTCATGGCGAGCCTGGCCCCCTCGGTCTACATGGCCGCGCTCACGGCCGGCCGGATCGCCGCGCAGACCTTGCCTCCGGTGCCCCTGCGCGCGCTGTACCTGGTCGCCGGGGTGGGCGGCGCGGCCGGGATCGGCCTGGCCGGCCTCGGTGACGGCGTGCCGCTGTCGATGGCGGGCTTCGCCCTGACCGGGCTGGCGCTCGGGCCGCTGGTGCCCGCGCTGCTCAGCCGCTCGGCCGCCGACGACCCGACCGGGACGCTGGTGTGGGGCGTCTCGATGGTCTCCTACGCCGGGTTCGTCGTCAGCCCGCTGCTGGTGGCGGGGCTGACCGGACCGTTCGGGCTGCCCGTCGCGCTCGCCGCGCTCGGCCTCCTGGGGCTGCCGCTGATCGTACGTTTCGTCATCATCGACGGTGACTCGGCGTGAATATGGCGTTTCGTTGGGGAAAGCGCACCACGGTTCGGGGTATTGCCCCAGGTGATTCGGACGTGAAGAGGGGATCACCATGGCCGTCTGCGACAACTGCGGCAACGACTACGACATGGCCTTCGAGGTGCACGCGCAGGGGGCCGTGCACACCTTCGACTGCTTCCAGTGCGCGATCGAGGCCATGGCGCCGATCTGCGAGCACTGCGGCACCAAGGTCATCGGGCACGGAGTCCAGTCGGGCGAGCACTGGTACTGCTGCGCCCACTGCGCCCGCGAGGAGGGCAACAAGGGCATCGTCGACCGGGTGATGGCGAGCTCGTCCGCCTGACCGGACGGCGTCAGGCCGGGCCCAGCAGCGACCGCATGCGGCCCAGGGCGCGGTCGAGCGCGTCCTGGGGCACCGGCGCGGCCAGGTCGAGGGTGATGGCGCCGTTCTTCGCCTCCCACACACCGGCCACCCGGCCCTCGTGCACCACGACGGGCGAGATCCAGCCCGCCTGGCGGCTGACCTTGGGCTTGAGCGACGGCGGGACGAGCGGGGCGAGCGTCCGCGGCGCCCCCAGGATGAACTGGTCGAAGCCCGGCAGCAGGTGGACCTCCTGCGAGGGCCGGGTGGCGGCCAGGTCGTCGGCGTGCTCGGCCAGCGCGTACAGGGTCGTGCCGTCGTCGGCCCTGACCTCCACCAGCTCCGGGGCCAGGCCCTTGACCCACGCCTTGAGCACCGCCTTCCTGGCCACGCCGCCGAACAGCCAGGTGTCGAACATCTCCGGCGTGGCCGGCCCGTGGGCCCCCAGGAACGCCCGCAGCACCCGCACGCCCGCCTCCTCCTGGCCGGGCAGCTCCCCAGGCCAGCCCGGCACCCACGACCGCGGCGCGGTGAAGGTCACCTTGCCCTCGCGGGGCGGCCCGTAGCACAGCTCGCCCAGGCGGCTCAGCGGCTTGAGCAGCGCCCCCCATCCGGACGTCAGCGCCTCGCGGAGATGGGCGTCGCCGGTCAGCGCCACGATCGCGTCGACCAGCTCCTCGCGGGTCAGCGGCGCTCCCTTCAGCGCTTCGGGAACGGCCTCGATGACGGCCTCGATCTCCGCGGCGGTCACGCCGTGCCCGCGCTGCCAGGAGCCCTTCTCCCAGAAGCGCAGCGTGCTCAGCGCCGCGCACAGGCCGGCCAGCTCGTCGGCGGGCACCAGGTGGAGGGTGCCGCGCATGAGCCAGGTCTTGACCAGGGTCCGATCGCTCCACAGGGCCCGGTCGATCTCACCGGGGTCGGGCCGGGCGCTCCTGACCGCCACCGCGAGCTGGGCCGAGGAGGCGACCTGGGCCTGCACCCCGCACAGCCGGCGGGCCACCGACACCGCGTCCGGCCCGTCGGCCGCCGCCACGAACTGCCTGCGCAGGCGCCAGGAGAGGATCTGCGGCCAGGTGAGCTCCATCGTCATGCGTCACTTCTACCGCCTCCCACCGACATTCCGCACATTGGGCGAAAAAAGGGGATATGAGAGGATCAAGCGTGCCTCTCGACGGTCATCTTCTCGCGCTGTTCGCGGTCACCACCATCGTGGCGATGATCACGCCCGGCCCCGACATGCTGTTCGTCCTGGGCTGCGGGATGCGGGGCGGCCCCAGGGCCGGACTGCTGGCCACGGCCGGGGTGGCGACCAGCGAGGCGATCCACGTCGCCGTGGCCGCCGCGGGGCTGGCCGCGCTCTTCGCGGCCGTGCCGGTCGCCTTCACCGTCGTACGGATCGGCGGCGCCGCGTACCTGATCTACCTGGGCGTGCGGATGTTGCGGGACCGCAAGGGCGGGGTGAGCGACATGCCCGAGCCGGGCACCGGGATGTCCGGCCGCCGGGCCTACCTGAGCGGCCTGCTGACGAACCTGCTCAACCCCAAGATGGTCACCTTCACCGTCGCCTTCCTCCCGCAGTTCGTCGATCCGGGGCTGGGGCGGATGTGGCTGCAGTTCGCCGTGCTCGGCGCCGTCCTGATCGCCTTCGAGTTCGTCGTGGACGGCGCAGTGGGCGTGCTGGCCGGGCGCATCGGGGGATGGCTGCGCCGCAGCGCCGTCGCCCGCCGCCGGGTGAACACGGCGACGGGCGGCATCTTCGTCGGGCTCGGCGTGAAGCTCGCCGTGGAGCGTTGAACGCCGGTCAGCCGGTGAAGCCGATGTCCTCGTAGCGCAGGTCGTAGAAGCCGCGCGCGCCGACGTTGGCCAGCGTCTGCTTGGCCGCCACGTTCTGCGGACGCTGGTAGAGCGGCAGGACGTTGACCAGCTTCCAGATCAGCCCGTCGGCCTCGTTCGTCTGGGTGCGGGCGCCGGCCGGGTCGAGGTTCTGGGCCGCCTTGTCCATGGCCTGGTCGATCTCCGGCGAGCCGGTACGGCCGAAGTTGGCGTTCCACGTCTTGCCGTTCGCCGAGTTCGCGTAGATCCCGTAGCTGCTCGAAATCGGGTAAGGCGTCCCGATGTAGGCGAAGGGCGTGATGTCGAAGTTGCCGGGGATGACGTACTTGGTGAAGAAGTCGTCGCTCGGCACCGCCTTGATGGTGAGCTTCACCCCGATCTGGGCCAGCATGTTCTGGGCCAGCTCACCCTCGGACTTGCTGAGCTGCACCCCGGACGGCACCACGAACCGCAGGTCGAGCGGCTGCCCGTTCTTCTGCCTGACGGCCCCGTTCAGCTTCCAGCCGGCCGCGTCGAGCATTTGCTTGGCGCGTTCGGGGTTGTAGACGCCGAGACTTCCGGCGTTGTCCAGGTAGCCCTCCTGGGTGTTCATGAAGAAGTGGTTGTTCAGCAGCGCGATCGGCCAGTCGAGCCCCTGCAGGTCGGACTGCGCGATGGCCTGCCGGTTGATGCCGAGCTGGATGGCCTGCCGCACGTTCACGTCCTTGAGCGGCTCGCTCGACCCGTTGAAGGTGAAGTGCCGGAAGTCGGGCCCGGCGGCCTGGCGCACCTGGGCGCCCTGCGTGGCCCTGGCCCGCGCGTAGTCGGGCGCCGACGGCCCGACGTCGATGAGGTCGAGCTCCCCGTTGCTGAACGCGCCGATCAGTGAGTCCTGCTCCGAGGCCCGGTAGATGATCTGGTCGAGCTTGGCCCGGTTGCCCCACCAGGCGTCGTCGCGGACGATCGTGATCGTCTTGGCCGTCTGGTCGAAGCCCTTGAACTTGAACGGCCCGGCGGTCACCGGGATCTTGTTCAGCCACGCGGTGTTGAAGGCCTGCGGCGTCCGGTTCGTGGCGGCCGGCAGCAGCGGCCCGAACAGCGACTGCCAGTCGCCGAACGGCTTGGCGAAGGTGACCTTCACCTCGTGGTCGTCCTTGCCCCGCTCGACCTTCTCGATGTCCTGGTAGCCGGTGGCCGAGACGATGTGGAACTCGGGGTTGCGGCCGTTGAGCGCCTGCCACTGGGCCTGGTAGTCGGCCCAGGTGATCGGCTGCCCGTCCGACCACTTGGCCTTGGGGTTGAGCGTGTAGGTGACGACCTGCTTCGGGCTCTGGTCGGTGACCTTGGCGTCGAGCACGTAGTCGGGATCGACGGTGATCTCCGCCTTCTCGTCGGAGACGAACGGCGAGGGCAGCAACGCGTTGCTGATCACGGCCGCCATCGCCAGGTTGCCGTCGACGTGGTTCCGGTTCCACTGGGTGGGGAACTCGTTGATGCCCCAGCGCAGCGTGCCGCCGTCCTTGACCTTGTCGCGCGGCTGCGGGTTGATGTCGAAGGCCTTGATGGTCTTGTGCGCGCCTTCCGTGCCGCTCGCCGAGCCGCCCCCCGAGCCGCCGCCGCAGCTCACCAGCGACAGCGAGCCGGTCACGGCGACGGCCACGACAAGACGTGAAGCTTTCATCGAGCGCATTCCTCCTGAACTAGACGACGTCGAGCCTCTCGGCGTAATGGCAGGCCGCGCCCTGGTCGTCGCCCACCGGCAGCACCTCGGGCTCGACGTCCACGCAGAGCGCGCGCTCGTCGTGGGTGAGCACCGAGCGGAACTTCGGGCAGCGGGTGCGGAAGCGGCAGCCGGTCGGAGGGTGGGCCGGGCTGGGCAGGTCGCCTTCGAGCAGGATGCGCTCGCGTACGCGCTCACGCGCCGGGTCGGGCAGCGGGATCGCCGACAGCAGAGCCTGCGTGTACGGATGCGCCGGAGCCCCGTAGACCGCGTCGACCTGCCCGATCTCGGCGATCCTGCCCAGGTACATGACCGCCACCCGGTCGGCGATGTACCGCACCACCGCCAGGTCGTGCGCGACGAACAGGTACGACAGCCCGAGCCTGGACCGCAGCGAGCCGAGCAGATTGATGACCCCGGCCTGGATCGACACGTCGAGCGCGGAGACCGGCTCGTCCAGCACCAGCAGCCTGGGCTCCAGCGCCAGCGCCCTGGCGATGCCGATGCGCTGCCGCTGGCCGCCGGAGAAGTCCTGGGGGTAGCGGGCGGCGTGCGCCGGGTCGAGGCCCACCAGGGCGAGCAGCTCGCCCACCCGCCGGCCCGGCCGGCGCTCGCCGTGGGTGCGCAGCGGCTCGGCCAGGATGTCGTAGACCGTCATGCGCGGGTCGAGCGAGGCCATCGGGTCCTGGAAGACGACCTGCATGTCGCGCCGGATCGCGGTGCGCCCGGGGCCGTCCAGCCGGGCGGTGTCGCGGCCGAGCACGACCACGCGCCCCTCCTGCGGCGGGACCAGCTCCAGGATCTGGGTGAGCGTGGTGGTCTTGCCGCTGCCCGACTCGCCGACCAGGCCCAGCGTCTCGCCCCGGCGGATGTCGAAGCTGACGCCCGCCACCGCGTGCACCGTGCCGACCCTGCGCTTGAACAGCGCCCCCTTGAGCAGCGGGTAGTCCTTGACCAGGCCGTCGACCTCCAGCACCGGCTGCTCGGCGCGGACCGCGGGGGCGACGGGCTCCCCGGCCGCGTGGCGGCCGGGGCCCTGGGGCCGGACGATCTCCCAGCGGATGCACGCCGCCCGGTGGCCCGTCGCCACCTCGAACAGCGGCGGCTCGGCCGCGTCGCACTCGTGGATCTTCAGCGGGCAGCGCGGCGCGAACGGGCAGCCCGGCGGCAGCGCCGCGGGGGAGGGCGGGTTCCCGGCGATCGGCAGCAGTGGCTGACGGCCGCCGCGGTCGACCCGCGGGATCGAGGCCAGCAACCCCGCCGTGTACGGCATGCGCATCCGGTAGTAGATGTCGTCGACGTCGCCCACCTCGACCGGGCGCCCGGCGTACATGACCAGGACCCGGTCGGCGAAGCCGGCCACCACGCCGAGGTCGTGCGTGATCATGATGATCGCCGCGCCGGTCTTGCGCTGGGCCTTCTTCAGCACCTCCAGCACCTGCGCCTGGATGGTCACGTCGAGCGCGGTGGTGGGCTCGTCGCAGATGATCACGTCGGGGTCGTTGGCGATGGCCATCGCGATCATCACGCGCTGCCGCATGCCGCCGGAGAACTCGTGCGGGAAGGCGAGCGCCCGCTCGCTCGGCGACGGGATGCCGACCAGCTCCAGCAGCTCGACGGCCTTGACCGCGGCGTTCTCCTTGCTCACCCGCTGGTGGACGCGGACGGCCTCGGCGATCTGGTCGCCCACCCGGTAGACGGGCGTGAGCGCCGACAGAGGGTCCTGGAACACCATCGACACGGTCTTGCCGCGGAAGCGGGTCAGCTCCCGCTCGGAGGCGCCGATCAGCTCCTTGCCGTGCAGCCGCACCGACCCGGTGACCCGGGCGCTCGGCGGCAGCAGGCCCATGACCGCGGCCGAGGTGACCGACTTGCCCGACCCGGACTCGCCCACGATGCCCAGCACCTCGCCCGGGCTCACCGAGTAGGTGACCCCGCGCACCGCGCGCACGTCGCCGAAGGACACGTGCAGGTCGCTGACCTCCAGGACGGGGTTCGCCGCCGGCCTCATCGCCGCGCCGCCGGGTCGAAGGCGTCGCGCAGCGCGTCGCCGATGAGGTTGACCGCCAGCACGGTGACCACCAGCAGCCCGGCCACGAACCAGAACGTCCAGGGCGCGTAGACCGCCGTGCGCGAGCCGTCGGCGATCAGCGTGCCGAAGGACACGTCGGGCGGCTGGATGCCGAACCCGAAGTACGACAGTGAGGTCTCGGTCAGGATGGCCGCGCTGACGTTGAGCGTGGCGTCGACGATGAGCAGCGAGGACAGGTTGGGGATCACGTGCCGGAAGATGATCCGCACCGGCGGCACCCCCATGAAACGGGCGGCGTGGATGTACTCGCGCTCCTTCAGCGAGATCGTCATCCCCCGGACGATCTTCGAGGTCACCATCCACAGGAACAGCGCCAGCATGACCACGAACAGCACCCACTGCCCGGCCCCGAACAGCGGCGACATGATCGCCAGGATGAGGAACGCGGGCAGCACGAGCAGCAGGTCGGTCACCCAGCTCAGCGCCCGGTCGGTCCAGCCCAGGAAGTAGCCGGAGAAGGCGCCCACCACGGCCGCCACCGCCGTGGACACCAGCGCCGCCAGCAGGCCCACGATCAGTGACTTCTGCATGCCGCGCAGGGTCACCGCGTAGACGTCGGAGCCTGTTTGGAGCGTTCCGAACCAGTGCCGCGGCGAGGGCGGCTGGAGGAACGCCGTGAAGTCCTTGTCGGTGTAGGACCACGGGCTGAACAGCGGGCCCGCGAACGCCAGCAGGAACATCAGCGCCAGCACCGCGAACCCGACCAGCCCCTGCGGCGAGCGGAAGAACCGCCCGGCCACCACCCGCAGCCGCGACGGCGCCCGGCCCAGGTCGCCGGTCAGCTCCTCCGCCAGCTCCTCGTCGGAGAGCGTCATCACGCCCGCACCCTGGGGTCGAGCGCGGCGTGCAGCAGGTCGGAGGCGAGCGCGGCGCACAACACGGCCACCGCGGCCAGGAAGGAGATCGCCGCCACGGTGTTGACGTCGTTGGTGAAGATCGAGTTGATCAGCTGCTCGCCCAGCCCGTGCCAGCCGAAGATCTTCTCGGTGAAGGTGGCCCCGGTCAGCAGGGTGCCGAACGTGAAGGCGAAGTAGGTGGCCACCGGGATGAGCGCGGTGCGCAGCGCGTGGCGGGTCAGCGCCCGGCCCCTGCTCAGCCCCTTGGCCCTGGCCGTGCGGACGAAGTCGGCGCCGAGCACGTCGAGCATCATGTTGCGCTGGTAGCGGCTGAAGACCGCGACCAGGCCGACGGACAGCGAGATCGTCGGCAGGATCAGGTGTTGCACCCGGTCGAGCACGTAGCCCCAGAACCCGGTCTGCAGGCCGGCGCTGTACTCGCCGCTGACCAGCAGCACCTGGCGGCCGAAGAGGTTGTCGTTGGCCCAGGCGCCGGCCAGGATCAGCATGTTGGCCAGCACGACGACCGGCACCGCGAGCACGACGAACGACAGGCCCGTGGAGAGCCGGTCGAACCAGCCGTACTGCCGCACCGCCGCGTACGCGCCCACCAGCACCCCCAGCAGGCTCCCGAACAGCAGCCCCAGGATGACCAGCCGGAACGTGACCCCCATCCGCCGCCTGAGGTCCTCGTTCACGGGCGAGCCGGTGACGGTCTTGCCGAAGTCGCCGTGCAGCACGCCCGCGGCCCAGGTGGCGTAGCGCTGGAGCAGCGGGGTCTTGTCGTTGAGGTTGAGGGCGGTGAGCTGGGCGTCGACGACGGCGGGCGGCGGTTTCGGGGTGCGGTCGGCGTAGTTGGAACGCGGGTCGAGCGCCCCGGCGGCCAGCAGGTACGCCAGGCTCGCGGCCACGCCGACCAGCACCACATAGTTGAGCAGCCTGCGGGCCAGGAACCCCGCCATCGTCCCCCTCCCGGACGCGCACGATAGGTAGTCATACTGCTACACCCAGCAGCATCGTGGCGCGGGGAAATGCCAAAGAGGGGTTAACGTCCGGAAAGTTCGTCCACGGCGGTGCGCACGTCGTCGCTGGTGATCGTCGTGAGGTCGGCGGCGCTGGCCGACCCGCCGCCCGACGCGTGGGCGGCCAGGCGCACGTCGCGGCGCATCGCGGCCCGTTCGAACAACGAGCGGGCGAAGCGGCCGTTGCCCAGGCCGTCGATCAGGCGTTCCTCGCACACCCAGGCGAACACCTCGTCGAGGTCGCGCAGGGCCTGCTCGTCGAAGCTGTCGCCGGCCTTGCCGGCCAGCAGCACCGCGATCTGCGACAGCTCGCGCGGCGAGTAGCTGGGGAAGGCCACGCGCTGGTTGAACCGGCTGGCCAGGCCCGGGTTGGTGGCCAGGAAGGAGTCCATCTCGCGCGAGTAGCCGGCCAGCACGATGACCAGCCGGTCGCGGTCGTCCTCGGCCCGTTTGAGCAGCGTCTGGACGGCCTCGGAGCCGAAGGCGTCGCCCCCCGCGTAGCCGGGGTTGACCAGGCTGTAGGCCTCGTCGATGAACAGCACGCCGCCGAGCGCCCGGTCGACCAGCTCGTTGGTCTTGATCGCGGTCGCGCCGAGGTGCTGGCCGACCAGGTCGGCCCGATGCGCCTCGACGACGTCGGGTCTGGCCAGCAGGCCGAGCGCGGCGAAGACGCGGCCGAGCACCCGCGCGACGGTGGTCTTGCCGGTGCCGGGCGGCCCGGCGAAGACGAAGTGCCGCATCTGGGGCGGCGTGGGCAGCCCGCGCTCCTGCCGCATGCGGGCCACCTGGAGCTGGGCGGCGATGGCGTGCACCTGCCGCTTGACCGGCTCAAGACCGGCCATCGCGTCGAGGTCGGCCAGCGCCTCCTCCAGCGTGGGCGTGGCCACGTAGCCGCGGAAGCGGGCGGTCAGCTCCTCGAACGCCTTCGTCACGTCCGGCGTGGTGGTGGTCACCAGGTCGTGGGTGGTCGGGGTGCCGCCGGCGCCCACCACGCGCACGTCTCTGGCCTGCGCGGCGGCCTCGACCAGGCTGCGCACGAAGCGGGCGTTGCCCAGCTCGTCGACCAGGCCGCGCCGCTGGACGTCCTCGTAGAGGCCGAGCAGGGCGCGCCTGGCGTCGGGGGCCATCGTGTCGCCCCTGCGCCGCTGGAGCACCTCGGTGATCTCGGCCAGCTCGGGGGCGGAGTAGCTGGGGAAGCGCACCCGGGTGGCGAACCTGCTGGCCAGGCCCGGGTTGCTGGACAGGAACGAGGCCATCTCCTGCTCGTAGCCGGCCAGGATGATGATCAGGCGCTCGCGGTCGTCCTCGGCCCGTTTGAGCAGGGTCTGGACGGCCTCGGCGCCGAACCTGTCGGGCTGGCCGTCGGAGGAGTTGACCAGGCTGTAGGCCTCGTCGACGAACAGCACGCCGCCGAGCGCCCGGTCGACCAGCTCGTTCGTCTTGATCGCGGTCGCGCCCAGGAACTCGCCCACCAGGTCGGCCCGCTGCGCCTCGACCACGTAGGGGGTCTCCAGCAGGCCGAACGCGTAGAAGATCTTGGCCAGCGCGCGCGCCACGCTGGTCTTGCCGGTGCCCGGCGGGCCGACGAAGACGAAGTGCCTGGTCGGGCGTTCGGCGGTGTAGCCGGCCTCGGCCCGCAGCCGGGTGGCCTCGATGGAGGCGGCGATCGAGCGGACCTGCTCCTTGACCGGCGCCAGCCCGATCATGCCCTCCAGCTCGGCCAGCGCCTCCTCGACGGAGATCTGCGGCGGCGCGCCCGCCTTGTCGGCCTGCGGCTCGGGCCGGCCCTCGCGGGCGCGCACGCGCACCTGCTGCTCCTCGGCGGACAGCTCGGCCTTGGCCCGGCGCGCCTGGAGGAACCGGTGGACCAGCACGACGACGGCCGCCAGGCAGGCGCCCCAGAGCGCGACGGCGGCCGACAGGAAGGACAGCCCGAAGGCCAGCACCCCGGCGGGCACGAGCGCGGCCAGCGTGGTCACCCACGGCGTGACCCAGCGAATGAGGTGGGCGGCGGCGGCCACGGGCAGGGCCAGCGCGACCATCGCGTGCAGCGCCATGGAGCCCGGGGGGAAGCGCCAGGAGAACAGCGGCAGCGCCAGCACCACCCAGCCGGCCACGACCAGCGCGGTCGCGGCGGCCCGCGGGAAGCGCATGGTCAGCGCCACGAAGGCGAGCGCCATCAGGACGAGGGGGAACGTCTTCAGCAGATCCCAGCCGAGCGCCGCGCCCACGCCCATGACGACGATGAGCAGGACTGCGTAGAGCACCCGGCGCACGGCGGGGGGAATCTGGAAATAACGCAGTCTCACCTGCTCGAACAGATCCCGCGCCGCGGCCCGCCCCGCGGCCTGGGCCCTGTCGGACTCACGCATCACGCCTCCCCGGTCCGCCCCCGGTTATACCGCACCCGACCGACGATTGGGCGGGCCTGACACGCTAGGTGGAGGTCACGAAAAGGGCGATCCGCCGTCCGAGTTCGGTGCCGGCGTCCTCCTGGAGGAAGTGGCCGGCGCCGGCGATCACCGGATGGGACAGCCCGGCCGTGCCCGCGACGGCCTTGAGCATGATGGGCGCCATGCCGCCGGTGATGGGGTCGCCGTCGGAGAAGGCCACCAGGAACGGGCGGTCGAGCGTAGTGAGGATCTGCCAGGCAGCGCGGTTGGCGGGCGCGGCGGGGTCGTCGGGCGTGATCGGCACGAGCCCGGGCAGGGCACGCGGGCCCGCTTTGTACGACTCGTCCGGGAACGGCGCGTCGTAGGCCGCCCGCACCTCGTCGCTGAGGCGCGTCCGGCAGCCCGCCTGGACCAGCCGGGCGATGTCCAGCGTGGGGGCACCGGCGACGGTGTCCCTGAAGCGGTGCCAGACGTCGGGCATGGGAATGTCACCCGAGGGCAACCCCGTGTTGGCGGCCACGATCCTGGCCACGCGCTCGGGGTGCTCGGCGGCGATCCGCAGCCCGATCAGGCCGCCCCAGTCCTGGCCGACGACGGTGACGCGGTCCAGGGCCAGCGCGTCGAACAGCAGCGCGCGGGTCCACTCGACGTGCCTGGCGTAGGTGTGGTCGGCGGGGTCCACGGGTTTGTCCGAGCGGCCGAAGCCGATCAGGTCGGGGGCGATCGCGCGCAGCCCGGCCGCGGCCAGCTCGCGCATGACGTGGCGGTAGAGGAAGGACCAGCTCGGCTCGCCGTGCAGCAGGACGACCGGCTCGCCGTCCGCGGGGCCGGCCTCGACGTAGGCCATGCGCGGGCCGTCCGGCAGGTCGGCGTGGCGGGGCTCGTAGGGGAAGTCGGGCAGGTTCGCGAAACGCTCTTCGGGGGTGCGCAGGGTCCGCATAGAACAAAACTCTATTCACCGTCGCTGGTGCCTGCCGGGGAACTCGCCGACGAGCACCTGCTTGGGGGTGACGCGCAGCACGTCCGGACCGGCCAGGGCGATGCCGCGCACCTCCACCCAGAACCGCCGCTGCAACGGGTCGGCCGCGAACACCGCGACGCGCGGGTCGGCCGCCACGCCCTCCCACGCCTCGGGCCCGGCGATCAGCCGCAGCTCGCCGGAGGAGGTGACGGACCCGGCCGCGCCCACGACCCGGGGGCCCGCGGGGTCGCCGTAGGACAGGACGAGGCTCCTGGCGTAGGAGAACGCCTGGCGCGCCTCCGGGGTCAGGGCCACCGAGGGCGCGCCGCCCATGGGCAGGTCGCACATGACGAGCGAGGCCCGCCACGGCCCCGGCGCGCCGCGCCACCACGCGCGCAGGGCGCGGGCCGCGAACACCGTCATCGCCGCGCCGAGCGCGCCCACCCCCGCCCGCCAGCCCCAGGCCGACCCCAGCGCGCCGCCGGCGGCGCAGCCGAGGGCGGCGAGCGCCACCAGACCGCCCGCGGCCAGCAGCCAGCCGTCGCCCCCGCGGCGGGCCCGCAGCCAGGCCCGCACCATCGGGAACGGCACCGCCACCGCCGCCACCGCGGCCCGCGGCTCGACCGCCAGCGCCCCGCCGACCAGCGGCACCAGCACCGACCAGGTCCTGATGAGCACGATCCACAACGTCACGCCGGCGTTCCTGGCCGCCGTGCGCTCGCCCGTGACGCGGGCCAACTCGGCCAGCGCGGGCATCGGCCGCCCCCGCCACGAATCCGCCAGCACCCGGACGACCGTCAGCGCCGGCCACATCAGCACCACGATCCCGGCCAGCCCCGCCCAGACCGGATCCCGCCAGGACGGCGCCGCGTGCGCCGCGCCCAGCAGCAGCCACCCCGCGAACGCCGGCACCGACAACCCGGCCGACACCACGGCCGCGCCCAGCCAGGGATCACGCCCCGCCATGGCCGGCACGTACGCCCAGACCCCCACCCGTCGCGCCTGCCGGACCGTCAGCGGCACCAGCGCGGCCAGCGCGGCGAACCCGCACCAACGGGCCCACCCCGCGGAGTCGAGGGTCAGCGCGGCCGCCGTGACGGCGATCGTGGCCAGGGCGAGCAGCAGCCGGGCCTGGCGCGCCCACACCTCCAGCGCCCGCCTGGCCCGTCCCGTCTGGCGCGGATCGACCGGCCAGGCGGGATCGTGGTGCGGGCGCGGACGGTCCCAGCGCAGCAGGCACAGCGCCAGGTTCACGCGGGCCTGCGGATGGGCCGGAGCCGTGGCGAGCGCGGCGCGGTAGGCCCGCCCGGCCCGCGGATGGTCGCCGCGCAGCAGCGCCAGGTCGCCGAGCAGGACCTCGGGGTCGGCCTCCTCGGGGGCGAACCGCGCGGCCAGCACGGCGTCGGCGACCGCCGCGGGCCAGCGGCCGGGGATCCGGCGGGAGATCGCGGCCAGGCGCAGGCGGGCCGACCAGGAGCCGGGCGCGAGGTCCACCGCGCGTTCTGCCGGGGGGAGGGCGTCGGCGTCGCGGCCCTGGCGCTCGTGGGCCAGGCTGATGAGGCGGCAGGCCCATTCGTCGCCGGGGTCGAGGTCGGCCGCCCGGCGCGCGGCCTCCAGCGCCGATTCGGGACGGCCCGCGTTCAGCCTGGTCAGGGCCTCGGTGCACCACTCGCGTGAGGACTTATCGGAAATATCATCTTTACCGGCACTTCCAGCGTTCCCCACGGCTCCCATGATCGGGTGGCGGATGGAGGTTGGGTAGATCCGGACATATGGCTGTATCTCACTAGAGAGGTGGGGGGCCTCGCGGATCGGCCCATACCGCTATGCCGAGCGCCTGGCATGGCCTAAGCTGCCACGCAAGCCGGAGTGGAGAGCCGCGGCAGGAGAGGGCGCGAGACCGCCCCCCGTGAGTTCCCCCGCTTTCGACCGTTCTGCACGTGCAGGCCCTGGTGACCGGATCGGCCTGCAAGGAGGCCCATGACCGTCACCCAGGCCGCACCCCTCGTACGGCGTGCCGATCGCCCGCGACGGGACAACCGCTGGGCCGTCCTCGTGCTGCTCTGCCTGAGCCTGCTGCTGATCACGGTCGACGCCACCGTCCTGCACATCGCGGTGCCCGCGCTCACGGCCGCGCTCGAACCGTCCTCCGTCGAGCTGTTGTGGATCATCGACAGCTACTCGCTCGTCGTCGCGCCGCTGCTCATCGTGTTCGGCACGCTCGGCGACCGTTACGGCCGCAAGCGGCTGGTCCTGGGCGGTTTCGTGCTGTTCGGCGTGGCCTCGGCGGGAGCGGCGTTCGCACCCACGCCGCTGACCCTGATCCTGGCCAGGGCGCTGCTCGGCGTCGGCGGCGCGATGATCATGCCGGCCACGCTCTCGCTGATCCGCCAGGTGTTCACCGACCGGCGCGAGCGGGCCGTCGCGCTCGGCGTCTGGAGCGCGGTCGCCGCGGCCGGGGCGGCGGTGGGCCCGCTGATCGGCGGCGTGCTGGTCGGCCTCTGGTGGGGCGCGGTCTTCCTGATCAACGTGCCGATCCTGCTGGTGCTGCTGCCCCTGGCCGTCCGGCTGCTGCCGGAGTCGCCGCTGCGCAGGGAACGTCCTTGGGACGCGACGAGCGCCGTGTTGTCGGTGCTCGGCCTGCTCGCCCTGGCCTTCGGGCTGAAGGAGGCCGGGTCGGGGACCCTGCTGCCGTTCTGGGCCTCGGTGCTGGTCTTCCTCGGCGGCGCGGGGCTGCTGGTCGCGTTCGTCCGCCGCCAGTCCCGTCTGCCGGCGCCGCTGCTGGAGCTGGCCCTGTTCCGGCGGCGGGAGTTCACCACCGGCGTGGCCGGCGTGCTGCTGGGCGTGTTCGCGCTGGTCGGGCTCCAGCTCATGCTGGCCCAGTACCTGCAGCTCGTGCTGGGCGACAGCCCGGTGCGCGCGGCGGTCAGGATGTTGCCGCTGGTGCTGTCGGCCGTCACCGGCGGGCTCGCGGCGGCCCACATCCTGCCCAGGATCGGCATGCGCGCCACGATGAGCGGCGGGCTCGGGCTCGTCGCGCTGGCCCTGACGCCCACGCTGGGCTGGGGCGTCGAGGGCCATCCGGTGATGCTGGCGGTCTGCTTCGTGGGCATCGGGTTCGGCGTCCAGGTGGCGCTGCTGGCCGCCTCCGACACGATCATGTCCTCGGTGCCCGAGTCCCGGGCCGGCGGGGCGGCGGCCATCGAGGAGACCGCGTACGAGCTGGGCGCGGGCCTCGGCGTCGCCGTGCTGGGCACGATCACCACGCTCGCCTACGCGCCCGCCCTGCCCGCCGTGCCCGGCGTGTCCGCGGGCGGCATGGACCAGGCCAGGCAGTCGCTGGCCGGCGCCGCCCACGTCGCCCGCGAGATCGGCGGCAGCACCGGCGACGCGCTGCTCGACGCCGCACGCTGGGCCTTCGTCAACGCCCTGCACACGACCGTGGTCGTCAGCGTCGTCCTGCTCGGCCTGACCGCCGTCGCGGTGGCCATGCTGCTCAGCCGTGATTGAGGTGTGCCGTGCCCCGGACAGGGCAGACAAATATCGTGAAACAGGCCCTGCGTGATGTCGCCGCCTTAGTCGCCCGCGTCGGCGTGGGCGGCATCTTCTTCGCCAACGGCTGGACCAAGCTGGAGGACGGGCTCACCGCCACCGGCGCGAAGTTCCTCCAGCAGGGCGCGCCCGCGCCGGGCGCGTGGGCCACGGTCACCATGCTCACCGAGCTGATCGGCGGGGCGCTGCTGATCGCCGGGCTGGGGGTCGCCGTCACCGGGCTGATCCTGTTCGCCGAGGCGCTGGGCGTCTTCCTGGTGGCTCCGCCGCTCAACCCCATCAGCATGAACGAGCTGATCCTGCTCGGGGCGGCCGCCATCCTGCTCGCCGTCGTGGGCGCCGGACGGCTGTCGGTCGACCACATGGTGGTGATCCGCAGGCGGGAGACGGAGGCGGCCAACGAGTTCGCCGCCGACGCCGAGGCCGACCGGGTCATCGCCTCCCTGCGCGACGCCGACGCGCCCGCCCACCAGTCGAAGCCGGCCGAGGACGCCGCCCCGCCCGCCCGCCGGTCGAGACCGGCCGAGGACGCCGTCCCGCCTGCCCGCCGGTCGAGACCGGCCGAGGACGCCGTCTCCGAGGGGGCCGGTCAGCAGGCCGGGGACGCGCCCTCGCCCATGACGGACACCATGCCGCACCCCCGGCCCCGCACGCGGCCCGCCGGCCCGCCGGCCACCGAGGAGCCCGCGCCGGCCCCCGTGCCCGGCGACACGCTGGTGGCGGGCCGCAAGAAGCCCGCGCCCCGCGGACGCCGTCCCTCAGCGGACGGCTGAGCGCGCGGGCACGCGCAGCGCGCCCTGGGTGAGCGCGATGGCCAGCAGGATGACCAGCGCGCCCACCGGCTGGTTCCAGGTGATCGTCTCGTCGAGCAGCAGCACGCCGGAGGCCACCGCGAACACCGGCAGCAGGTACGTCACCGTCGAGGTCGTCGTCACGCCCGCCAGGGCCTGGACCCGGTACAGCAGCAGGTAGGCCACGCCCGTGCCGAGGCCGCCGAGGCCCAGCAGGCTCCACCAGACCTCGGCGGGCGCCGCGGTGTCCACCAGCGGCACGCCCGCCACCAGCGTGATCACCGCGAGCTGGACCGCGCCGGTCAGGAGCTGCCCCGCGGCCAGCACCACCGGCGGCTCGGACCGCCGCCCGGTGATGAAACGCCCCATGTACGCCCCGCCGACCCCGTAGCACAGCGCCGCCCCGAAGCAGGCCAGGCTGCCGCCGAGCTGCCCGCCCGCCATGGGCTGCCACACCCCGAGCACCACCATGACGCCGGCGAACCCGAGACCGAGCCCGGCCGCCCGCGCGGCGGTCGCCCGCTCGGCGCGCAGCACCAGCGTGAAGGCCAGGGTGCACAGCGGCGTGGTGGCGTTCCAGATCGCGGCGACGACGGAGGAGACGTACTGCTCGCCGTAGGCGAACAGGGTGAAGGGCAGTGTGGTGAGCACGACGGAGGCGATCTGGAAGTGCCCCCACAGCCGCGGGTCGCGGGGGAGCGGCCGCCTGGTCACCGCGAGCGCGACCAGCAGGGTGACCGCGCCGACCGCCATGCGGCCGAACGACACCTGCAGCGGGTGCAGCGCGCCGACGGCGATCTTGATGAAGAAGAAACTGTTGCCCCAGATGGCGGCCAGCAGCAGGAACGCGGGCAGCCACCTCCCCGTGGCCTCGCTGCGCACGTACGCCTCCTGTAGATGAACCATCGAGGAGCGTAGCGGTCACGACCGACAATTGGGAGAAGTCACATGTCGGCGGTGAGCCGGGCCACCACCCGCATCTTGTTCATCGCGTCCAGCGCCGCCACCTTGTACGACTCCGCCAGCGTCGGATAGTTGAACACCGCGTTGACCAGGTAGTCGACGGTCCCGCCGCAGCCCATCACGGTCTGGCCGATGTGCACCAGCTCGGTGGCCCCCGTGCCGAACACGTGCACGCCGAGCAGCCGCCGGTCCTCCGAGGAGACCAGCAGCTTGAGCATCCCGTACGAGTCGCCGATGATCTGCCCCCTGGCCAGCTCCCGGTAGCGCGAGATGCCCACCTCGAACGGGATCCGGTCGCGGGTCAGCTCGTCCTCCGACCTCCCGACGAAGCTGATCTCGGGGATCGTGTAGATGCCGATGGGCGGCAACTCCCGCACCTCCGCCACGGGTTCGCCGCAGGCGTGCTGGGCGGCCACCCGGCCCTGCTCCATCGAGGTGGCGGCCAGCGCCGGGAAGCCGATCACGTCGCCGACCGCGTAGATGTGCGGCACGGCCGTGGCGTAGTGCTCGTCCACCCGGATCCGGCCGCGGTCGTCGGCGGCCAGACCGGCGGCCCCCAGGTTCAGCTCGGCCGTCCTGCCCTGGCGTCCGGCCGAGTACATGACGCAGTCGGCGGGGATGCGCTTGCCGCTCTCCAGCAGGGTCAGCGCGCCGCGCGGGCGGCGTTCGACGGCGGCGACGTGCTCGCCGAAGCGGAAGGTCACCGCCAGGTCGCGCAGATGGTACTTGAGCGCCTCGACGATCTCCAGGTCGCAGAACTCCAGCATGCGCTCGCGCCGTTCGACCACGGTCACCTTGGTGCCGAGGGCGGCGAACATGGAGGCGTACTCGATGCCGATGACCCCGGCGCCGACCACGACCATGGTCTCGGGCACCCGGTCCAGGTGCAGGATCGCGTCGGAGTCGATGACCGTGCGCTCGTCGAACTGCACGCTGTCCGGGCGGGCGGGGGAGGTGCCGGTGGCGATCACGATCCGGTCGGCGGTGACCTTGCGCTCCTCGTCGCCGCTGATCCCGATGGTGTGCGGGTCGAGGAAACGTCCGGTGCCGGGCAGGACCGTGACGTGGTTGCGGCCGAGCTGGCTGCGGATCACCTGGATCTCGCGGCCGATCACGTGCTGGGTGCGCATCCCGAGGTCGGCGACCGTGATCTCGTCCTTGACGCGGTAGCTGGCGCCGTACAGCTCCCGCTGGTTGAGGCCGGTGAGGTAGAGGACCGCCTCGCGCAGCGTCTTGGACGGGATCGTGCCCGTGTTGATGCAGACGCCGCCGATCATGTTCCGTTTCTCGACCATGGCGACGCGCCGGCCCAGCTTCGCCGCCGCGATGGCGGCCTTCTGCCCGCCGGGACCGGAGCCGAGCACCAGCACGTCGTAGTCCGCCACATCGCCCAGTGTGAGCGCGCGGGGTTACCGGCGGAAGACCCGTCGGCCAGACTGCGCGTATGCAACGTGCATTCCGTCAGGTCGACGTGTTCACCTCCGTCCCTTATCGCGGCAATCCGCTCGCGGTCGTGCTCGACGGCCAAGGGCTGGACACCGAGGAGATGCGGCGCTTCGCCGCCTGGACGAACCTGTCCGAGACGACGTTCGTGCTGCCCCCGACCGTGCCCGGGGCCGACTACCGGGTCCGGATCTTCACCGGGGGCGGCGAGCTGCCCTTCGCCGGGCATCCCACGCTCGGCACCTGCCACGCCTGGCTGGAGAGCGGCGGCCGGCCGCGGGACACGGCGGAGATCGTCCAGGAGTGCGACGCCGGGCTGATCCGGGTGCGCAGGACCGCGGACGGGCTCGCCTTCGCCGCGCCCGAGCTGCTGCGGTCCGGGCCGGTCGAGGAGGAGCTCGCCGAGCGGCTGGCCGAGACCCTGCGCATCGGACGCGAGCGCATGCTGGCCGTCGAATGGGCCGACAACGGGCCCGGCTGGGTGGTCGTGCTGCTCGCCGCCGCCGAGGAGGTGCTGGAGCTGCGGCCGGGCGCGATCGAGCACATGGTCGGCGTGGCGGGGCCCTGCCCGGAGGGCTCGCCGTACGCCTACGAGGTGCGCGTCTTCGCCCCCGACGTCGAGGATCCGGTGACCGGCAGCCTGCACGCGTCCCTGGCGCAGTTCCTGCTGCGCACGGGGCGGGCGAAGGCGCCGTACACGGCGGGGCAGGGGACCGTGCTCGGCCGCGCCGGGCGCGTGCGGATCACCGCCGACGATCGTGACGTGTGGGTCGGCGGGTCGGTCGTCACCTGCGTCAGCGGCCAGGTCGCGTTGTGAAGCGCACCTCGTCGCCGGGCCGCAGCTGCGCCGCGACCGGCAGGTCGGCCTGCCGCACCACCGCGATCACCGGGTAGCCGCCCGTGGGCGGGTGGTCGGCGAGGAACACGATCGGCTGCCCGCTCGGCGGCACCTGCACCGCGCCGGTGACCATGCCCTCGCTCGGCAGCTCGCCCTGCCTGGCCCGCGTCAGCCCGGGGCCGCGCAGCCGCACCCCGACGCGGTTGCTGTCCTGGCTCACCTCGTACGGCCCCCCGCACAGCGCCTCCAGCGCCCCAGGGGCGAACCAGTCGTCCCGCGGCCCGGCGAGCACCCGCAGCACGGCGGGCGCGGGCCCCGGCGGCGGCGCCAGGTCCACCGAGATCTCCCCGGCGGCGGATCCGCCCACCGGCAGCAGCGTCCCGGCCCGCAACGGCTCGGGGCCGAGCCCCGACAGCGAGTCGGTGGACCGGCTGCCCAGCACCGGCTCGACCGCGATGCCTCCCCGCACCGCCACGTACGTGCGCAGCCCCCACTTCGGCGCCCCCAGCCGCAGCTCGCCCCCCGGCGGCACCCAGAACGGCGCCCCCATCCGCGCCTCCGCCGGCGCGCCGGTCAGCGCCGCCCACGCGCCCTCGTGGAAGCGCAGCCGCGCCAGCCCGAACGTCGCCTCGACGCCCGCCGCGTCCTCGCGGTTGCCCACCAGCCGGTTGGCCAGCCGCAGGCTCGCCGCGTCGGCCGCCCCCGAGCGCGGGACGCCCAGATGGGCAAGGCCCGGCCGCCCCAGATCCTGGACGGTCGCGTAAGGGCCGGGCGCGATCACCTCGATCATGCGCGCTCGAACCGCACGCGCATCCCCGGCCGGAACAACGACGGCGGCTCGGCCGTCACGTCCCACACCCGCGTCTCCGTGCGCCCCAGCAGCCGCCACCCGCCGGGCGAGGCCGTCGGGTAGACCGCCGAGTACGGCCCCGCGACCGCCACCGAGCCGGCCGGCACCGACGTGCGCGGCGTGTCCAGCCGGGGCAGCTCCAGCACGGGGTCGAGCCCGGTCAGATAGGCGAACCCCGGGGCGAACCCCAGCCACCCGACCACCAGCTCGCGCCCGGTGTGCCGGGCGACCACCTCCTCGGCCGAGATCCCGGCCAGCGCCGCGACGGAATCGAGATCGGCCCCGTCATAGACGACGGGAATCGTCACCACCGGTCCGGCCGGTGCGTCCGCCCCGGCCGCCGCCTCGCGCGCCGATCCCGTCAAGGCCGTCAGCCTGGCCCGCAACCGCTCCCGGTCGGCGCCCGGCGCCACCACCAGCACGGTCTCCGGCCCCGGCACGACCTCCACGACCCCTTCGGGCCGCTCGGCCCGCAGCGCCGCGTCGAGCCGGTGGGAGGCCGCCAGCGACCCGGTCTCGACGAGCAGCGCGTGCTCTCCCGCCGGACGGATCACGCGAACGCCTGCAGGACCACTCCGGCCGCCAGCAGGTCGTTGCGCACGGCACGGGCCAGCCCGACGGCGTCAGGGGTGTCTCCGTGGACGCACAGCGACCGGGCGGAGACGGACACCT
The DNA here is from genome assembly GCF_044465465.1 of Nonomuraea sp. NPDC049655. Classification (NCBI taxonomy): domain Bacteria; kingdom Bacillati; phylum Actinomycetota; class Actinomycetes; order Streptosporangiales; family Streptosporangiaceae; genus Nonomuraea; species Nonomuraea sp. NPDC049655. Next base: position 77,777 of record NZ_JBITLS010000019.1, on the reverse strand, counting down.
GACTGCCGTCGACGGCCGTCACAGAGCCCTCCAGGGCCATCCGGCGGGCCCGCGCGGTCACCGCCGCCGCGTCGTGGATCACCGCCCCCGCCTCGCGCCGCGGCACCAGCGCCCCCGCCGCCGTGTACGCCCGGTCGGCGAACGCCTCGCTCACCGTCGGGACGCCCGCCGCCGCGGCCACCTCGTGCACGACCGAGACCGGCAGCGTCAGCACCGGCAGCGACGGGTCGTAGTCGGCGACCGCGTCGATCACCGCCGCCGCCTGCACCTCGTCGCGGCAGACCCGGTTGTACAGGGCGCCGTGCGGCTTGACGTAGGAGACCCGGCCGCCCATCGCCCTGGCGATGCCGTCGACGGCCGCGAGCTGGTAGAGCACCTCGGCGCACAGCTCCTCGGGCTCGACCTCCATCTCCCTGCGGCCGAAGTGGGCCAGGTCGCGGTAGGACACCTGGGCGCCGATCGACACGCCGCGGTCGACGGCCGCGGCGCACGTGCGCCTGATCGTCACCGGGTCGCCCGCGTGGAAGCCGCAGGCGACGTTGGCGCTGGTGACGATGTCGAGCAGCGCGAGGTCGTCGCCGAGCCGCCAGATGCCGAAGCCCTCACCGAGGTCGGCGTTGAGGTCGATCACCATCCCACCATCATGGCGCAGCGCTACCTCGGCGCGACGAACAACGTCTGAGTCGCCGCGCCGACTTCGCCGCGCTCGTCGTACAGGGTGGTGCGGGTCAGGCCGCGGCCGGAGGGGCCGATCGCGGTGGCCGCGTCCATGCAGGTCCACTCGCCCACCGGGGTGCGGAACAGCGAGATCGTCAGGTCGACGTTGACGAAGACGTGGGTGGCGAAGTCGACGGCCGGGCTCACGCCGTTGCCGCTGTCGGCGAACGCGGCCAGCCGCTCGAACGGGGTGATCTCCTCGCCCTCCACCAGCGGCACGGTCAGCCTGCCCCACACCGTGGCCGGGCCGGGCAGCATCGGGCCGCCGCGGGCGAACCGCCAGTCGAACGCCCTGCCGTAGCCGAAGCCCGACACCAGGTAGGACGCCGCGTGCTCGGGCGAGGGCGGCGGCACGGGCGCGGGCGGCCCGGCGGCCGGCGTGGCGGGCGTGTCGGCCTCGCGGATGCGCCACGCGGTGGCCCTGGCGTACTCGCGCCCGCCGGACAGCACGGCCGCCGACAGGCACTGCACCCGCTTGCCGTCGCGGACGACGTCGGTGACGACCTCCAGCTCGGCCACGGGCACCGGGGCGAAGACGTCGACCGCCAGCCTGGACAGCGCCAGGCCGGGCAGCGGCGCGGTGCGGTCGAGCTCGTGCACCATCAGGGCGGTCACCGGGCCCATGTGCTGGGAGCCCGGGTCCCACGGCCCCTGGGTGTGCTCGGAGGCGAGGTAGCGGCCCATGGCCAGCCGGCGGTACATCGACATGGGACGGACTCTAGATCTCGTCGGGGATGTCGGCGATGTCGTCGAGGGCGGCGGCCAGCTCGTCGGGGTCGCCGCCGATGCGCTCGGCGATCTCGATCAGCACGTGGAGCACGTCGTGGCGGTCGTGGCCGAGGTCGAGCAGGCGCTGGGCGGCCTCCCACAGCTGGGGCGGGTCGCCGTCCCACAGCCGGGTCGCGATCTCCTCGTGCCAGGCCAGGTGCTCCTGGTCGATGACGCCGCCGTGGTCGATCTCCAGTAACGTGCGCCGGTCGGCCTCGTCGGCCGGGTTGAGCCGGTCGAGGTCGATGCCGTTGTGCACGCCCTGCAGGTAGGGGAACGCGAACACCCGCCTGGCCAGCGCCGACAGGTCGCCGTCGGGCAGCAGCCGCTCCAGCAGCGGCCGGTCGAGCCCGAACGACGTCGGGTCGCGGTAGGCCTCGGGGAACTTGCCCGTGGCCTCCCACACCGCGTCGAGAGTGGCCTTGAGCCCCTGCTCGGGCAGGCCGGTGCGGCGCGCGGCGAAGCGCACCCACGCCGACAGCACGTGCGGCATCGCCTCCTGCTCGGCCGAGCTCAGCATCACCTTGCGCGGCAGCCAGTCGAGCAGGAACGTCTCGCACTTGGTCGGGCTGACCCGCAGCGGCCGGTTGAAGTCGCGCTCGCAGCCGTAGTCGATGATGTGGTCGGCGCAGCGCGAGGCCGCCGACGGGTCGGACAGGTGCTCGGCCGCGTCGGAGGCCAGGAACTCGGCGGCCAGCATGGCCCGCCGCTCGCGGCTGTAGGGCGCCTCGATGTGCAGCGGCGCCGGACGTTTGCGGCCCGGCGGCAGCGCCTTGAGCCGGGCGCGGGCGAAGGCGTGGTAGGCGCTGTAGCTCTCGCTCACCGGCGGCGGCGTCTTGGGCTCCCTGGTGGCCTTCATGGCCGAGTCCAGGAGCGCCCTGGCCTGCTCGGGCTGGATCTCCTCGAACAGCAGCATCGGGTTGCCCGCCGCCTCGGCCCTGGCCTGCTCCAGCAGCTTGTCGACGTGCGAGGACACCCACGCGTCGCGGGCCATGCCGTTCATGTTGTGGTCGACGACCACCACCAGCGCGTGCCGGTCGCTCGGCACCGATGCCTCGTTCCATCGGTAGGCGAACGTGCAGATCACCGTGTCCTGGTCGCCGTAGGCGTCGCGGGAGACGTAGCAGCCGGTGGGCTTGACCGCGCCGACCTTGTCGGCCCAGCCCGGCCTGGCCACGCCCGACTCCATCATCGCCAGCGCCGCGCCCTCGGCCTTGGCGCCCTGGCGGGCGGTGCCCAGGTAGGCCAGGCACACCAGCAGCGTCAGGGAGGCCGGGGTGCCGGCCTTGGCCGCGTAGTCGACCAGGCCCTCCCCGAGGACCTGCTCCACGTCACCGCCCCTGACCCGCCTGCCCCACCAGGCCCCGATCATGTCTGAGACCATCAGCTCCGCGTCGAGCGGGCTGCGCACCGCGAGCAGCTCGCGGGCCGCCTGCACCATCTCCTGGAACACGTCGTCGGGCGGGCTGCTCTCCCGGGGATCTCGTCGGTGTCGGCGCACGCCCTCACTCTCTCGTATTCCAGGCGCAAACGGTGAAGAGAACTCGGCCTGGTGACCCCGATGTTATCGGTGGAGCCGCGATCAGCGGGGACTTCGGGGCGGCGGGGCGGAGTTCACGATGGCGAGCAGATGCTCGCGCGCGATGCGCTCCACGACCTCCGGTGTGGGCGGGACGCCGAGATGCTCGGCGCACGCGCACACGTCGGCCACGCACCGGTCGATCGTGTCCACGGGTACGGTCAGGAACTCTTCGGCCAGCCGGAGACTGACCGGCTCCCTGAGGAAGCGTGTGGCCAGAGCGAGCATAGATGTGAGATTCCTCTGGAGACCCGGGAGCAAACCCCCAGGAACGTATGCAGGGTGACTTGCGCTCCCATTTCATCTTTTCTCGGCCTTGTGTCAAGGCTCTGAGGCGCCTGTGTTCGCTTCTCGTGCAAAGCTGTTTCCATGCGCATCCAGCTCGCCCAGCGGGACGAGGCAGACGAGCTCCTCGGCCGCAGCCCGCTCGCCCTGCTCGTCGGCATGCTGCTCGACCAGCAGATTCCCATGGAATGGGCGTTCACTGGGCCGTACACCATCTCGGAGCGCCTGGGGCACGACCTGACCGCCGAGGAGATCGCCGCCTGCGACCCCGAGGCGTTCGCCGCGCTCCTGGCGCAGAAGCCGGCCGTGCACCGATACCCCAAGTCGATGGCCGCCCGCGTCCAGCAGCTCGCGGCCTACCTCGTCGAACACTACGACGGGCGGCCCGAGCTCATCTGGAGCGACGCGGCCGACGGGAAAGACTTGTTGAAACGACTGCAGGCCCTTCCGGGATACGGCAAGCAGAAGGCCCAGATCTTTTTGGCATTGCTGGGCAAGCAGCTGGGGGTCCAGCCGTCAGGCTGGCGTGAGGCAGCCGGACTCTACGGCGAGGAGGGGTCATACCGTTCGGTCGCCGACGTGGTCGACACCGACAGCCTGGGCCGGGTGCGCGCCGCCAAGCAGGAGGCCAAGCGCGCGGCCAAGGGCGAGTAACCTGATCTTGCTGCGCAATGTGGAGCGACTTTGACAGGATGCGTTGACCCTTATGGCGACCGGGCGGCGGCGGGGGCTTCCGTCGGCGCATGCCCATCGCCGATGATGTACTGCAGAATCCGGTCGCCCGGAGCTGCGCTACGCCGATACACAGTTATGGAGATGTGCCGCGTGGGAGACCCTGGCACGCGACGGAGGTGCCGACCATGAGCGCCGAGACCTCCGTTCCCCGTCCCCGGGAGTCGGATGTGGACATCTCAGACTCCGCCCTGTTCAAGGGCATGCTGTCGGAGGCCGAGTTCGCCTTCGCGTTCTTCGACGGCGATGGCCGCGTCCAGCGGGTCAACGACGTGTTCAGCGACGTCGTCAGCGTGCCCGCCGAGCGCCTGGTGGGCCGCCTGCCGGTCGAGGTGCTGGCGGCCGACCTGAGCCAGATCATCACCCACGCCGTCCAGGCCGTCATCGAGAGCGACGCGCCGGTCACCGAGGGCCGCGTGCGCGTGCGGTCCGCCGAGGGCGACACCCGCCACTGGTCGCTGTCGTTCTCGCCGGTCCACGACGAGGCGGGCGAGCTGCGCGCCATCGCGCTCGTGGGCCTCGACGTGACCGAGAGCCGGCAGACCGAGGAGGCGCTGCGCCGCAGCGAGGAGCGTTACCGCTCGCTGGTGGAGGCGCAGTCCCAGCTCGTCTGGATCACCTCGCCCACGGGCGCCGTCGTCGAGGACGCGCCCCAGTGGCGCGCCATCACCGGCCAGGGGCTGGAGGAGTACCTCGCCAACGGCTGGCTGGAGGTGGTCCACCCCGAGGAGCGCCAGCAGACCGAGGAGGCCTGGCGCGAGGCGCTGCGCGGCCGCACGATGTTCGAGTGGAACTACCGGGTCCGCACCCGGGCCAGCGGCTACCGCCACTTCGAGGTGCGCGCGGTGCCGATCATCAGGCACGGCAGGGTCGTGGAGTGGGTCGGCGCCAACACCGACGTCACCCCGCAGCGCGAGGCCGAGGAGATGCGCGGCAGGCTGACCGACCAGCTCGGCGCCGCCGCCCTGCGCACCGCCCGGCTCCAGGGCGCCACGGCCCAGCTCGCCGAGGCCCTGACGGTCGAGCAGGTCGTCCAGGTCATCATCGACGTCGGCCGCACCGCCCTGGCCGCCGACCGCTCGGCCGTGGCGCTGCTCGACACCGACCGCGCCGCGCTCAAGCTGGTCAACGGCGAGGGCATCCCCGAGGTCCAGGGCTCGGGCGACGAGATCCCGCTGTCCCACTCCAACGTGATGACGATGGCCGTCAACAGCCGCCGTCCGGTCTTCGCCGAGTCGCCCGAGTCGCTGAAGGCGCAGCTGCTGGAGGCCGGCGACGACGAGGAGGCGCTGGCCGGGTTCATCAGCCAGGGCGACGAGCGCGCCTGGGTCGGCCTGCCGCTGCTGGCCGCCGGCCGGGCGCTCGGCGCGCTGCGCTTCTCGTTCACGCGCCCGCAGAAGATCTCCCAGGAGGACGGCGTCTTCCTGGAGGCGCTGGCCGGACAGTGCGCCCTGGCCGTCGAGCGGGCCACGCTCTTCGAGCGCGAGCACCGCACCGCCGAGACGCTCCAGCGCAGCCTGCTGCCCGACCGCCTGCCCGTGGTCAAGGGCCTGGTGCTGGCCCAGCGCTTCCGTTCGGGCAGCCGCCACGTCCAGGTCGGCGGCGACTGGTACGACGCGTTCGTCCTGCAGGACGGGCGTGTCGCGGCGGTCGTCGGCGACGTCATGGGCAAGGGCGTCAAGGCCGCGGCGGGCATGGGCCGCATCCGCAACGCGATGCGGGCGCTCGCGCTCACCAACCCGCCGCCCGCCGCCGTGCTCACGGGCCTCGACCGGGTCTTCGAGGCCACGGAAGAGGAGGAGCAGGTCACCACCCTGGCCTACATGGTCGTCGAGCCGGTCACCGGCGAGGGCACGCTGGCCATGGCGGGCCACCCGCCGCCCGTCCTGGTCTCGCCCCAGGGCACGGCGATCCTGTGCGACGCCGAGCCCGGCACGCCGCTGGGCTGGCCGACCAGCCGCCGGCAGTTCCGGTTCGTGGTGCCGCCGGGACACACCGCGGTGCTCTACTCAGACGGTCTCGTGGAGAACAGGAAGCGAGGGCTTGACGCCGGTCTCGCAGAGATTTGCAGTGTTGTGACCGAAGCGCCGCCTGAGGTGGTCAGCAGTCCGCACATGTTGCTGGACTTCCTGGTTGACCGGATGTTGTCTGGATATGAACAGGATGATGACGTTACCGCGCTCGCAATTCACGTCCCGCCGGCCACGAAGAGTGACTGAATGAAACAGTCATAACGGTTGCTTTCGGGTATCAGTGCCCCGCTTACGTACGCACTACTGTCTTGGTCGGCCTAGGGTGGAGGACAACCGCCGGGAGGTGGCCGTATGGAGTGCGGGGTCGTGCCACAATGCTGTGTCAGGTCCGTCGCGCTTCGCACGGCCTCACCGATCTCCGAGAGAGGCAACAGCCCCCAGCGGGCATCTGGGTCCATTGTCGCCACGCGTTCGTTCGAGAGGTGTTCGTGTCGCCTGCAAGTTCGACTCGCTCGAAGCCACAAGAGCTGAACGAGCCCGTCATTCAGCGACTGCTCGAGCGTGGGCGCTCGCAGGGTTTCCTCGAGTCTGAGGATGTCCGTCAGGCCTTCGAGGAGGCGGACATCCCCATGTCGCACGCCGCCGCGTTCTTGCGGAACCTCAGCAAAGAGGGCGTGACCGTGGTGGTGACCGCCGCGGATTCGGCTGCGCCGAAGAAGTCTCGTGGTCCAGCAAAGCGCCGCACCGCTGCCCCCGTCAAGACCAAGACGGCAGCGGCCGCCAAAGAGCAGCAGCCCGAGACCGTGACCGCGGTCGTGGGCGCCGCTGAGGCCGAGCCGGCCGCCAAGAAGCCGGCTCCGGCCAAGAAGGCCGCTCCCGCTCCGAAGAAGGCGGCTCCGGCCGCCGCCAAGAAGGCCAAGCCAGAAGTCAGCGCTGGGCCTGCCGAGACCAAGCCGAAGGCACCCGAGGGCCTCAAGGCGACCGACTCCGACGACGACGATCTCGAGCTCGACGGCGACGTGGAGCTGGAGGACCTCGAGGACATCGAGGTCGACGACATCGTGGCCGAGGACGACTCCGACTCCGAGGGTGACTCCGACTCCGACGACGACTCCGACGACGAGCCCAAGGCCGCCGACGTCGTCGCCGCCACCGCGGACAAGACCGAGGACGAGGTCCTCATCCTGTCCGACGACGACGACGACGCCCCGGTCGCCCAGGTGGCCGCCGCCGGCGCCACCGCCGACCCGGTGAAGGACTACCTCAAGCAGATCGGCAAGGTCCCCCTGCTCAACGCTGAGCAGGAGGTCGAGCTGGCCAAGCGCATCGAGGCCGGTCTGTTCGCCGAGGAGCAGCTCGGCGGCGGCGAGACCGACAGCCTGCCGGTCGACGTCCGGGCCGAGCTCGAATGGATCGCCGAAGACGGCCGCCGGGCCAAGAACCACCTGCTGGAGGCCAACCTCCGGCTCGTGGTCTCGCTGGCCAAGCGCTACACCGGGCGCGGCATGCTGTTCCTCGACCTGATCCAGGAGGGCAACCTCGGTCTGATCAGGGCCGTGGAGAAGTTCGACTACACCAAGGGCTACAAGTTCTCCACCTACGCCACGTGGTGGATCCGGCAGGCGATCACGCGTGCCATGGCCGACCAGGCGCGGACCATCCGCATCCCGGTCCACATGGTCGAAGTGATCAACAAGCTGGCCCGGGTCCAGCGGCAGATGCTGCAGGACCTCGGCCGCGAGCCCACGCCGGAAGAGCTGGCCCGCGAGCTGGACATGACGCCCGAGAAGGTCGTCGAGGTCCAGAAGTACGGCCGCGAGCCCATCTCCCTCCACACCCCGCTGGGTGAGGAGGGCGACAGCGAGTTCGGTGACCTCATCGAGGACTCCGAGGCCATCGTGCCGGCCGACGCCGTCAGCTTCACGCTGCTGCAGGAGCAGCTGCACTCCGTTCTCGACACGTTGTCGGAGCGGGAGGCGGGCGTCGTGTCGATGCGGTTCGGCCTCACCGACGGGCAGCCGAAGACGCTCGACGAGATCGGCAAGGTTTACGGGGTCACCCGTGAGCGCATCCGCCAGATCGAGTCGAAGACCATGTCCAAGCTGCGTCACCCGTCCAGGTCCCAGGTCCTGCGCGACTACCTGGACTAGGAGCCACCTCGTCGATCGCCCCGTCCGGAACCCTCCGGGCGGGGCGATCGCCGTTTCCGGGGGCGTCAGGCCGGGTCGGTGACGTGCACGTCGAGCAGCCAGGGGCGGTTCGGCCGGGCGGGTTCGGCGAGGTCGACCGTCCAGCCCAGGTTGTCGAGGGTCTTGGCCAGCTCGCCGGGCGTGCCGGGGGCCTCCTCCTGCTGGAGCAGGACGCGGGCGATCTCGCCTCGCGTGGCCTTGGCCATGTGGCTGACGACCTTGCCGTCGCGGAAGACGCGTACCGACACCGACCGGTCGCCGGGCTGCCAGGCCCCCGCGTACGTGGCCGAGCGCAGGTCCACCACCAGCCCCGGCATCCGGTCCAGCTCCTTGGCCAGGTGCGTGCGCCAGTAGGCGGCCAGGCCGCCCAGCGGCGGCAGGCTGACGCCCATGGACAGGCGGTACGGCGGCACCCGGTCGGAGACGCGCAACACGCCCCACAGGCCGGAGAAGATCAGCACGGACTCCTCCGCCCTGGCCCTGGCGGCGTCGTCCAGGGTGTTCAGGCCGAGGTTGTCGTACAGGACGCCGGTGTAGAGGTCGGCGGCGGGAAGGGTGGGCGCGGTCTTCAGCGCCGTGTTCTTGGCCGCCTCGCCCGCCAGACCGGGCGTCAGCCCGAGCACCTGCGCGGCGTCGCGGCGCTTGGAGGCCCGGATGAGCGCGGTCACGACCCGCTTGCGGGCACGGTCGAGCTTGGGGAAGGACAGCTCGCCGAGCGGCGGACCGCTCCCCTCGGCGGCCTTTCCTTCGGACGGCGGCAGCAGAATCAGCACAACCCCACACCCTAACGGGCCGGTCAGAGGGTGTTCGCGCTGGTCGGCTAGGCTGCGCGGATGAACGTCGACCTGCTGGTGCACCAGGCGTGGCCGGCCTACGAGCAGCGCGTCCACGACGGCTGGGTGCTGCGTTCCGCCGGCGGCGTGACCAAACGGGCGAACTCGGTGCTCGCCCTGAACGCCCCCGCCGACCTGGACGCCGCGATCGGCGCCGCCGAGGCGTTCTACGGCGAGCGGGGACAGAGCTGCGCCTTCTCCGTCGGCCCCGGCACCTGGGCCGGCCTGGACGCCGAGCTGGCCCGCAGAGGGTACGAGCTGGTCGATCCGACGGTCGTCATGGCCGGATCGCCGTCGGCCGAGCCGCGCGGCCCGGTGCGGATCGAGGACCATCCGTGGCCGGAATGGCTGGAGACCTGGTGGTCCGTAGACGGCAGGTACGGCGCCGGCCTGGAGGAGGCCGCCCGCATCTGCACCGGCGTGCCCGCCTGGTACGGGGCCGTCGAGGAGGACGGCGTGCCGGTCGCGGTCGGCCGGGTCGTGCCGCAGGGGGACACGGCGGGGATCTTCTGCATGGCGACGTTGCCGCGGGCCCGGCGGCGCGGGCTGGCCCGTACGGTGCTGCGCGCCCTGACCAGGCATGCCGGGGCGAAGAGCGCGTACCTGGTCACCACCGAGCCTAACCACGGGGCTCAGGCTTTGTACCGCGGCGAGGGTTTCCAGACCATCGGCCGATACCACTACCGCGTGCGAACACCGTGACCTGAGCCGTACGACCGGCCTGGACCAAAGGCGTGTGCACGGCCCGAACCACGCCGCGTGCGGAGGGTCTTGGCTCCGGCGCCCGGGCGGCCCTCTGACCACCGTGCGGGGGCCTGGCACACGGCAGGCACGGCCACCTGCGCCCCGTCTCCGTCCGCGTTCTGGATCCGCGTGTACGTGTGTCCAGGGCCACAGTCTGCGTGCGCCCGGACATCGCCTGCGTGTGGCCTGATTCACCGCCTGCGTGTGCCCTGGACCACCGTCTTCGCGCAACCCGGCGACCGCCTTCGCGCACCCAGCCCTGCCTGTGCGCGGTCTGGCCACCTACGTGCGTGTGACCTGAACCATCGCTTGCGGGCGCTCTGACCACCGCCTGGACAGGGCTGAACGACGGGGCTGAACGCAGAACGGCGATCCCGGCGTGGTGTGCCGGGATCGCCGAACTGGTCGTGCAATATGTGGTTATGTGATCACAACGAACGCGTCAGCGGTCGTCGTTGGGGTTCATTGACGGGGTTTCGCTGAGGCGAGCCGACTCGTCCAGGATGTCGGCGCCCTTTTCGCGCAGCGCTGCGACGTGCTGACGCCCATGGTGGGCGCAGAACAGCAGCTCCCCACCAACAGGCAGGGTCGCGCGAATGTAGGCCTGGGCGCCGCAGCGGTCGCAGCGGTCGAGGGCCGTCAGCGGCTTAACGGGGGCGAGAGCTCCAGTCACGTATCGCCTTTCGGGTCACCCCCGCCGAAGCGAGGATCTGGCGTCAGTCACTTGAGACAACATCTAACCGGACGTGGACGTTCCCAACCTCCGCCTCGCTACGCCCAGAGCAGAATGTGTCCGAAAGTAATGGTGATCAGCCGGTTGGTAACGGCAAACGTGTCGCCATGGCAAGCTTGTACGCGCGCCTGAGGGAAGAACGGTAGGCTACGCACACGTGTTCGATGCTTAGACCAGGGGAGCAAGAGTGACGGTAGTGGAGGCGGGTTACACAGCTCGTCACCTGTCGGTGCTTGAGGGCCTCGAGGCCGTACGCAAGCGGCCGGGCATGTACATCGGGTCCACCGACAGCCGCGGGCTCATGCACTGCCTCTGGGAGATCGTGGACAACGGGGTCGACGAGGCCCTGGCCGGCCACTGCGACCGCATCGAGGTCGAGCTCTACGCCGACGGCTCCATCGAGGTGCGGGACAACGGCCGCGGCATCCCCGTTGACATCCACCCCAAGACCGGCCTGGCCGGCGTCGAGCTCGTTTACACCAAGCTCCATGCCGGCGGCAAGTTCGGCAGCGGCTCCTACGGCGCCTCCGGCGGCCTCCACGGCGTGGGCGCCTCCGTGGTCAACGCCCTGTCCTCCCGGCTCGACGTCGAGGTCGACCTCGACGGGCGGGTCCACGAGATCAGCTTCAGGCGCGGCGTGCCCGGCGTCTTCGACGGCGACGGGCCCACGGCCAAGTTCAAGAAGAAGTCCGGGCTGCGGATCGGCGGCAACCTGCCCAAGAACGTCACGGGCACCCGTGTGCGCTTCTGGGCCGACAAGCAGATCTTCCTGCCCGACGCCGAGGTCTCGCTCGACGAGATCCACGTGCGCCTGCGGCAGACCGCGTTCCTGGTGCCCGGCCTGACCCTGGCGGTCTTCGACAGCAGGGGCGAGGAGCGTACCGGCGAGGAGTTCCGCTTCGACGGCGGCATCTCCGAGTTCACCGAGTTCCTGGCCCGCGACGAGCCCGTCTGCGAGGTGCTGCGGCTGCAGGGCGTGGGCCACTTCCACGAGACCGTGCCGGTCCTCGACGACCAGGGCCACATGACGCCCACCGAGGTGCAGCGCGAGCTCACCGTCGACGTGGCGGTCCGGTGGGGCAAGGGTTACGAGTCGACCGTGCGCTCGTTCGTCAACGTGATCGCCACGCCCAAGGGCGGCACCCACCTGACCGGTTTCGAGCGCGGCCTGGTCCGCACGATCAACGAGCTGCTGCGCGAGACCCGGCTGCTGAAGAGCGGCGACGACCCGGTCAACAAGGAGGACATCTCCGAGGGGCTGACCGGCGTGGTCACCGTCCGGGTGCCCGAGCCGCAGTTCGAGGGGCAGACCAAGGAGGTGCTCGGCACCTCCGCGGCCACCCGCATCGTCTCCCACGTGGTCTCGCGCGAGCTCAAGGAGCTGTTCGCCAACCCGCCGCGCGGGTTCAAGCAGCCGCTGCGGGCCGTGCTGGAGAAGATCGTCGCCGCTGCCAAGGCCCGCATCGCGGCCCGCGAGCACCGCGACAACCAGCGGCGCAAGAGCGCCCTGGAGAACTCCGCGCTGCCCGCCAAGCTGGTCGACTGCCGCAGCGACGCCGTCGACCGCAGCGAGCTGTTCATCGTCGAGGGCGACTCCGCGCTCGGCACGGCCAAGCTGGCCCGCGACTCCGAGTTCCAGGCGCTGCTGCCGATCCGCGGCAAGATCCTCAACGTGCAGAAGGCGTCCGTGAGCGACATGCTCAAGAACGCCGAATGCGCCGCGATCATCCAGGTGGTGGGGGCCGGGTCGGGGCGTTCGTTCGACATCGAGGCGGCCCGCTACGGCAAGGTCATCCTCATGGCCGACGCCGACGTCGACGGCGCGCACATCCGCTGCCTGCTGCTCACCCTGTTCCACCGCTACATGCGGCCGATGGTGGAGGCCGGCCGGGTGTTCGCGGCCGTGCCGCCGCTGCACCGCATCGAGCTCACCAACCCCGGGCGCGGCAAGGAGAAGTACATCTACTGCTACTCCGACGCCGAGCTGCAGAAGGTCCTGCGCGACCTGGAACGGCGGGGCAAGCGCTGGAAGGACCCGGTGCAGCGGTACAAGGGCCTCGGGGAGATGGACGCCGACCAGCTCGCCGAGACCACGATGGACCCGCGGCACCGGGTGCTGCGCCGGGTCCGCATCGAGGACGCCGAGGGGGCCGAGGCCATCTTCAGTCTGCTCATGGGGAGCGACGTGGCGCCGCGACGGGAGTTCATCGTCAGCAGCGCGGCCGAGGTCGACCGCGACCACATCGACGCCTGAGCCTGGAGGCTCTCACCCGGGGTCACGTATCTGGCCCCGGGTTTCGCTGCCACCGGCTCAAGCAAGGGCCCAGGTTTCAGGGGCCTTGCGCCCATGTCCGCGGCGCTGCCGTGCTGCAACCTCGCCGGCAGAACGCCACCGGGTTCCAACGCGACGGAGCTACTGGGGCCGCCGAATGTCACGTCACCGCGCCTCAATCTGGCCCCTGGGCTCAAGGTGATGGCGGCGTCATCGGGCCAGGCGGGAGGACGCCGGATTCCGGGTGTCATCGGGCCAGCGCGACGCCGGGCTCAGGAGGACGCCGGATTGGGGCGGCATCGGGCTCAAGGCCGGCATCGGGTTCAGGAGGACATGCAGGGCCTCGGAACGCCCCCGGGCAGCAGGGTTTCTGGCCCAAGGAGGTGTGGCGTTGCCGGCGGATGGCGCGCGGGCTGGCTTGAGGAAGTCCTCATGGGAGGTCGGGCGGAGCTCCCGGCCGATGCTCGGGCGCTGCACGTTTGGTAGGGCGCGGGGCTGCTTGGCAACCCCGGCGACCCCGTCTCGAAGGGTTCTGCCCAGGTCGGAAGGGGCCCGTCGCTTCCGCCGCCAGACGGCCGCCCTGGCGGCACGCCGGTCACAGGGCGTTCAGGGGGCGCTTGCGGTGATGCGCTCTCTGTCGCACGTGGTCTTTCGCAGGCACCTCGGTCTCGCCCGCCACCGACGGTTCGGCCGGCTGGGATGGGCTTCGTTGGCAGCGCAGCGCGCCTCAGGTTCTGTGTCCGCTGCAGAGATGCGCAGCGGGTGTGGGCCGCTCGGGCCCGTTCATGGCTCCGCCTAGAGCCCCGACCGGTGCTGTGGGCGTGTCGGCTTGGGGCGTCACCCGGAACCTGCGCCGCCTCGGTGTGCCCGCGCAGGACGTGGGAGCCGGTCATCACGGTGGCCGCCGGTAAGAGCATGTCGCGCCTGGGTCAGCGAGGGCCTTGGACCAGCTTCGTCGTCCGGCGTCGCACCGGCACTGGCCCCAAGGCTCTCAGAGCCTCACGTAGGGCTTCTGAGGTCACGGCTGGGGTCCGCGTGCTAGTAGGGCGTTCTGGAGGCTCCTGGGGCCTCGTGGACTTCCGCACGCAACCCTTGCGGACGGTGATCGCCAGTTACGTAGTGTCATCCACGGGTGGGCGGGGTACGGGCGGGACGCAGCCGTTTCGCGGATTACCTCCTGGGACGAGCCCTGCCAGATCCCCCGACGAAGTTCACGGCCCCGATGGGCGGGGGGAGAGGAACGGCGATGGGGGTGACCGCGGGGGCGGCGGTGGATCTGGGGGCGGCGCGCATGCAGATGGCGTTGTCCCTCGGCTGGCACATCATCATCGCCTGTCTCGGCGTCGGCATGCCCGCCATCACCCTGCTGGCCGAGTGGCGCGGGCATCGCACCGGGGACAACAACTACCGGCTGCTGGCGCGACGCTGGGCCAGGGCGCTCGGGGTGCTGTTCGCGGTCGGCGCGGTCTCGGGGACGATCCTGTCGTTCGAGATGGGCCTCCTGTGGCCGGGCATGATGGGCGTGTACGGCGAGGTCATCGGCCTGCCGTTCTCCCTGGAGGGCATCGCGTTCTTCGTCGAGGCCATCTTCCTCGGCATCTACCTGTACGCCTGGGACCGCCTGCGTCCCGTCCCGCACCTGCTGACCGGGATCCCGATCGTGCTGGCGGGGGTGGCCAGCGCGTTCTTCGTGGTCGCCGCCAACGCCTGGATGCAGCAGCCCACGGGGTACGAGGTCGCGGGCGGCCGGATCGTGGCCGTCGATCCATGGGCGGCGATGTTCAACCGGGCCACGCCGCCCCAGACCGTGCACATGATCCTGGCGGCGTTCATGGTGGCCGGGTTCCTGATGGCCGGCGTGTACGCGCTCGCCATGCTGCGCGGCCGGCGCGACCGCTACCACCGGCTCGGCCTGCTGCTGCCGCTCACGGTCGCGGCGGCCGTCACGCCCGTGCAGATCGGCGTCGGCGACTGGGCCGCGCACTTCGTGGCCGAGTACCAGCCGGTCAAGCTGGCCGCCATGGAGGGCGTGTTCCGCACGGGCCGGGGCGTGCCGCTGCACCTGGGCGGGATCGCGGTGGACGGCGAGCTGAAGTACGCCCTGGAGATCCCCTACGGCCTGTCCCTGCTGGCCCACTGGAACCCGCACGCGGAGATCGCCGGCCTGGAGCAGGTGCCGCTCGCCGACCGGCCGCCGGTCAACATGGTGCACTGGGCGTTCCAGATCATGGTGCTGGTGGGCTTCGGGCTGCTGCTGCTCGGGGCCTGCCTCGCGCTGTCCTGGAAACGGCGGCGTGACCTGCCGGAGTCCCCGTGGTTCCTGCGCGCCGCCGCGCTGTCGGGCGTGGCCGCCGTGCTGGCGCTGGAGAGCGGCTGGGTGGTCACCGAGGTCGGACGCCAGCCGTGGATCGTGTTCCGGGTGATGCGCACGGCGGAGGCGGTCAACCCCGCGCCGGGCCTGGTGTACGGGTTCGCGCTGGTCACGGCCGTCTATGTGGCCCTGACCGTGGCCACCGTGTACGTGATGCGCCGTCTGTCCCGCGACGTGCCGGTGCCGCTGGCGCCGCAGGAGCCCGACGTCACCGGCTACAAGGTCGTGTGACGATGCCGCTGCCGCAGATCATGCTGGCCGTCCTGTGGGTCGGGCTGACGGCGTACGTCCTGTTCGGCGGCGCCGACTTCGGCGGCGGCGTCTGGGACCTGCTGGCGGGCGGCGCCGAACGCGGCCGGCGGCGGCGGGACCTGGTGGAGCACTCCATCGGCCCGGTCTGGGAGGCCAACCACGTCTGGTTGATCTTCGTGATCGTGCTGGCCTGGACCGGCGTGCCGTCGGTGTTCGCCTCGGTCGCCTCCACCCTCTACATCCCGCTCACGCTGGTGGCGCTGGGCGTGATCGGGCGCGGCGCGGCGTTCGCGTTCCGCAAGGTCTCCGCGCGGCTCTGGCAGCGGCGGCTGTTCGGCGCCACCTTCGCCTTCTCCTCGGTGGTGACCCCGTTCTTCCTCGGCGCCGCGGCGGGCGGCATCGCCTCCGGCCGGGTGCCGCCCGGCGTCGCCAAGGGCGACCTGGTCGGAAGCTGGGTCAACCCCACGTCGATGGCGGTCGGCGCGCTGGGCGTCGGCACGGCCGCGTACCTGGCCGCCGTCTACCTGACCCGCGACGCCCAGCGCGGCGGCCAGGAGGACCTGGCCGAGGAGTTCCGGCGGCGGGCGCTGGGCTGCGGGGCGGTGGTCGGCGTGCTGGCGGCGGTGAGCCTGCTCGTGCTGCGCGCCGACGCGCCCGCCCTGTTCGCCGAGCTGACCACCGGCCGCGCCCTGCCGCTGCTGGCGCTGTCGGTGCTGGCCGGGCTGGCCTCGCTGGTGCTGCTGTGGCGGCGGGCCTATCTGGCGGTACGCCTCAGCGCCGCGCTGGCCGTGACCGGGCTGCTGTGGGGCTGGGGCGTGGGGCAGTACCCCGTGCTGCTCCCCGGCCTCACCCTCGACCAGGCCGCGGCCACCGACGCGGTGCTGGGGGCCAGCCTGGGCTCGCTGGCCGTCGGCGCGGTCCTGCTGGTCCCGTCGTTGTGGTGGTTGTACGCCACCTTCCAGCGCGAGCGCGGCGAGATCAGTCGCCGACCGGCGTGAGCAGGCCCGTGCGCACGTCGTAGATCGCGCCCGTCACCGGCATGTCGGCGGGCAGGAACGGGGTCGTGCGGATGCGGGTGAGGTCGTGGCGCAGCGCCTCGCCCTGGTCGGGGACGGTGTGGAACTCCAGGCTGCGGGTGTCCACCCCCCGGGCGCTGGTCAGGTCGTGCACGTCGGCGTCCGTCACCTTGGTCATCCCGCAGTCGGTGTGCGGCATGACCAGGACGCGCTCGACGCCCAGCAGGTACACGGCGAGGACCAGCGTGCGCAGCACGTCGTCGGTGACCCGCGCACCCGCGTTGCGCAGGATCTTGGCGTCGCCGGGCTGCAGGCCCAGCAGGCCCAGCGGGTCGATGCGGGAGTCCATGCAGGTCACCACGGCAAGCCCGCGGGCTGCCCGGCCGGTGAGCCCGGAGTCGCCGAAGTCCTTGGCGTACTTCGCGTTGGCGGCATACAGGTCGTCGAACGCAGTCATGCCTCAGATCTTCCCTTACGTCCCAAAGATGATGCTTTCCGGGGTGGCGACTGGCGCGAGTTCCCGAAGGTCCCACGAAAATCACTCACCTTGAGTGATGATGTCGTCACCATCTGTACGCCGTCGAAGAAGGTCAGTCGTGAGTAGGTCCGAATCGCTCGCCGCGTATCTCCGCGCTCAGGCCCGGCGCCGCCTCGACCGTGTGGAGTCCAACGACGACGGGCGCAACGCCAGATGCGCGCTGGCCCTGCTCGACACCGCCGCGTACGCCGCCGGCCTGCCCGAGGACGACCCCATCATCCTCATGCTCGACCAGGCGGGCTGCTACGGGCCGCTCGGCTGCGAGGAGTTCGACCCGGGGGAGGCCGGGGTCCGGCTGATCCGGTCGTGGACCGGCGGCGAGCCCCACGAACTCCTGCTCGCCCTGCCCGCCGCCATCGAGGCCGCCGCCTCCGCCTGACCGTGTTCAGGCTGCGGTCAGGCCCTGTCAGGCCGTGGGCTCGTTCCCCGGCCGCCACTTGATGCCGCAGCCGATCGAGGCGCGCTGCTCGGCCGGGACGGGATCGCCCGCCAGCAGCGCGTCGACCGCCGCGCGCAGCGAGGAGCCCGTCACCGGGACCGAGTTGCCCGGGCGCGACCCGTCGAACTCTCCCCGGTAGACGAGCCGCAGGTCGCCGTCGTAGAGGAAGAAGTCGGGCGTGCAGGCCGCGCGGTAGGCCTTGGCGACGTCCTGGGTGTCGTCCAGCAGGTACGGGAACGGGAACCCCGCGCGCCGGGCCTGTCCGGCCAGGTGTGTGGGATCATCGTCGGGGTAGTTCACGCTGTCGTTGCTGCAGATGCCCACCACCGACAGCCTGGAGCCGTAGCCCGCGGCCAGCGTGCCGAGGCCCGTCTCGATGTGCCGTACGTAGGGGCAGTGGTTGGACAGGAAGACCACGAGCGTGGCGGGAGAGCCCTTGAGGTCCGCGAGCGAGACGCTGCCGCCGTCGATGGCGGTGAGGTCGAAGGCGGGCGCGGGAGTGCCCAGGGGAACCATGAACGAATTGGCAGCCATGACCCTCATTCTCGTCGGCCGGGGCGCCGGCGAAACAAGTCCAGGAGGTGAATGATGGCCGGCATCGCGGAGTTCCGCACGACGGTCCTCGACTGCCCGGAGCCGCGGGCGCTCGCCGAGTTCTACTCGCGCCTGCTCGGCTGGCCCGTCACGTACGAGGACGACAGCTGGGTGGTCGTCGAGGACGGCGGCTCGCCCAAGCGCCTGGCCTTCCAGCGCGTGCCCGGCCACCGGCCGCCGACCTGGCCGGAGGGCGATCGGCCGCAGCAGCTCCACATCGACGTCACCGTCACCGACATGGACAAGGCCGAGCGGCAGGTGGTGGAGATCGGCGCGACCAAGCACGAGCGGCAGCCGAGCGAGGACGACAGCTTCCGGGTCTTCCTCGACCCCGCCGGCCACACGTTCTGCCTCTGCCGCGACTGACCGGACGCCCGCCGTTCAGGTCTCCCTGAGCCGGCGGAGGGGGCCGAGGCCGCCCTCCGCCGGCCGGGGATCACTCCGCCTCGGTCACCGGCGGCGCCGGCGCGTCGGCCTGCGGCCCCGCAGCCAGGGCGCCGCCGACGGCGCCGATGGTGTGGGTCAGCCGCACGCCGGAGCCGTCGCGGCGGCCGATCTCCTCCGGCAGCGGCACCGGCTTGCCCACCGCCGACACGGCCTTGGCGGGCGCGGGGCCGGCCCAGGCGAGCAGCAGCTCGTCCTCGCCCTTCAGGAACCGCTGGGCCCGCACGCCGCCGGTGGCCCGGCCCTTGGCAGGGAACTCGGCGTAGTCGGAGACCTTGCCGCCCCCGACCTGCGTGCCCGGCAGCGCCGTCGAGGACCCGGCCACGGTGACCACCTGCGCCGGACGCGAGGGGTCGACCACGCCGAACCAGATCACCCGGGCGCCGCCGTCGAGCCGGATGCCGGCCATGCCGCCGGCCGGACGCCCCTGGGGACGCACCAGCGAGGCCGGGTAACGCAGGAGCTGGGCGTCGGAGGAGATGAAGACCAGGTCGTGGTCCTCGGAGTCGAGCTCGGCGGCGCCCACCACGGTGTCGCCGTCCTTGAGGGTGATCACTTCGAAGTCGTCGCGGTTGGCCGGGTAGTCGGGCACCACCCGCTTGACCACGCCCTGGGCCGTGCCGAGCGCCAGCCCGGGGCTGTCGGGGTCGAGCGAGCCGAGGCCCACGACCTTCTCGTCGGGCTGCAGCGAGACGAACTCGGAGACCGGATGGCCGCCCGACAGCGTCGGCGGGTTGGCCGAGGGCGGCAGCGTCGGCAGGTCGACGACCTGGACCCGGATCAACCGGCCCAACGACGTCACCACGCCCACCTCGCCGCGTACGGACGTGCGCGCCACCGACACCAGCACGTCGTGCGCCGAACGGTCGCCCTCACCCGCCAGCGGAGCCGCGTCGGAGGTGCGGGCCAGCAGCCCCGTGGAGGACAGCAGCGCCCAGCACGGGTCGTCGGCCACCTGGAGCGAGGCCACCGGCGTGCGGGCCACGCCCGGCGCCTCCAGCAGCACGGTACGGCGCGGCGTGGCGTACTTCTTGGCCACCTCGGCCAGCTCGCCCGAGACCACCTGCCGCAGCTTCGCCTCCGAGGACAGGATCTCGGTGAGCGCCGCGATCTCCTCGCTCAGCGTCTGCTTCTCCTGGTCGAGCTCCAGCTTGTCGAACCGGGTCAGCCGGCGCAGCGGCGTGTCGAGGATGTAGGCGGCCTGGATCTCGGTCAGGTCGAAGACCTCCATCAACCGGGCGCGGGCCTGCGCCGAGTCGTCGGAGGAACGGATGACCTGGATGACCTCGTCGATGTTGAGCAGCGCGATGATCAGGCCGTCGACCAGGTGCAGGCGCTCCTCGCGCTTGCGCCGGCGGTACTCGGACCTGCGCCGCACGACCTCCAGCCGGTGGTCGACGTAGACCTGCAGCAGCTCGCGCAGGCCGAGCGTGCGCGGCTCGCCGTCGACCAGGGCGACGTTGTTGATGCCGAAGGTCTCCTCCATCGGCGTGAGCCGGTAGAGCTCCTCCAGGACGGCCTCGGGGATGAAGCCGTTCTTGATCTCGATGACCAGGCGCAGGCCCTTGTGCCGGTCGGTGAGGTCCTTCAGGTCGGCGATGCCCTGGAGCTTTTTGCTGGTCACCAGCTCCTTGATCTTGGTGACCACGCGCTCGGGGCCGACGTTGTAGGGCAGCTCGGTGACGATGATGCCCTTGCGCCGCGGCGTGATCTGCTCGACCGCGCACCTGGCCCGCATGCGGAACGTGCCGCGCCCGGTCTCGTAGGCGTCGCGCACGCCCTGCAGCCCGATGATCGAGCCGCCGGTCGGCAGGTCGGGGCCGGGCACGAACTTCATCAGCTCGTCGAGCGTGGCGTCGGGCTTCTTGATCAGATGGCGGGCGGCGGCCACGACCTCGGCGAGGTTGTGCGGCGCCATGTTGGTCGCCATGCCGACCGCGATGCCGGTGGTGCCGTTGACCAGCAGGTTGGGGAACGCCGACGGCATGACCGTGGGCTCGGTCTCCTGGCCGTCGTAGTTGGGCTTGAAGTTGACGGTGTCCTCGTCGAGCGACTCCACCATGAGCATCGCCGCCGGGGCCAGCCTGGCCTCGGTGTAGCGCATGGCGGCCGGCAGGTCGTCGGGGGAGCCGAAGTTGCCGTGGCCGTCGACCAGCGGCAGGCGCATCGAGAACGGCTGTGCCAGGCGCACGAGGGCGTCGTAGATGGCGCTGTCGCCATGGGGGTGGAGCTTGCCCATGACGTCGCCGACGACGCGCGAGGACTTGACGTGGCCGCGCTCTGGACGCAGGCCCATCTCGCTCATGGAGTAGAGGATGCGCCGCTGCACCGGTTTGAGGCCGTCGCGAGCGTCGGGCAGAGCCCGCTGGTAGATCACCGAGTACGCGTACTCGAGATAGCTCTTGCGCATCTCGGAGGAGACGTCGATGTCGACGATCCGCTCCTCGAAGTCCTCAGGCGGGGGTGCAGTCGTACGTCGGGCCATGTCGAACATTGTGCCGAAGAGACTCGGGTGCCCGCGACTCGTCGGCGCGCCGCCCTGCTCTTGACCAAGCAATTGCTTGGGTCTTACCGTCGGAGGCGAGGACCCCGTCCACCCGCCTCCGGAGGCTTCGCCATGATCGAGTTCCATCCCGTGACCAAGCACATCGGCGCCGAGGTCACCGGGGTCGATCTGCGCAAACCCCTCTCCCCGGAAGACGTCGCGACCCTGCGCGAGGGGTGGCTGCGGCACCTGGTGCTGTTCTTCCGCGACCAGCACATCGACGACGAGCAGCACCTGCAGTTCGCCCTCAACTTCGGCACGATCAACCATCCGGCGTTCAAGAAGGACTCCGGCAGCCCGATCCACATCCTCGACCAGACCTCCCCGAAGGGCGAGGGCGGGGACGAATGGCACAGCGACAACACCTTCGAGCCCACGCCGCCGATGGGCTCGCTGCTGCGCTGCATGCAACTGCCGAGCGTGGGCGGCGACACCTGCTGGGCCAACACCTACCTGGCCTACGAGACGCTGTCGCCGTCGATCCAGCGGCTGTGCGACGAGCTGACCGCCGTGCACGACATCACGATGTCGATGAAGAAGGCGATCTCCAAGGGGCACCCGTTCGACCTGGCCGAGATCCAGGCCAAGTGGCCGCCGGTGGAGCGCCCGGTGGTCCGCGTGCACGCCGAGACCGGGCGCAAGGCCCTGTTCGTCAACCGGGCCTCCACCACCCGCCTGGTGGGGCTGAGCGACCGGGAGAACGAGGCCCTGCTGCCGCTGCTCATCGACCACATCCGCTCGCCCGAGTACCAGTGCAGGCTGAACTGGCGTCCCGGCACGCTGGCCTTCTGGGACAACCGACCCACCCAGCACTACGCGGTCGCCGACTACACCGAACGCCGCCGCATGCACCGCGTCACGATCAACGCCTTCCCCGAGCACGCGGACGAGGAGCGCCTCACAGCTTGAGCGCGGCCCAACCTGACAGGGCGAAGAACAGGAACAGCAGCGTCTCCACGCCGTAGACGATGTTGCGTCCGGTCGGGCCGACCAGCACGTACGCCACGGCGGCGAGCGTGCACCCGACCACGAGGAGCACGTCCACCACCCCGAGCACGATCGCCAGCGCGAGGCGCACCAGGAACCACAGGAAGCCCAGGCCGAACCAGCTCGACATCGTGGAGTCGTCGTAGGCCCACCTGGACAGCGCCATGGGGGAGTAGAAGGAGGTGTCCCAGTACTCCTGCCAGCGCTCCCCGATGCCCGCCGACCGCTCCTTGACGGTGGCCTGGGCGTTCTTGAACTCGATGGTCCGCACGGCGCCGTTCGTCACGTCGATGAGCACCTGCCGGCGGACGACCTGGATCACGGCCGTGCCGTTCACCACGGCCATGAACTCGCCGGAACCGCTGTTGACCTTGTAGATGTGATCGAAGCCGGCCACGTCCGGCTTGTCCGGGCTTCTGCGGGCGTCGCGGACGACGACGTAGAAGGCGTCGTCGTCGGCCTCGGGCAGGTTGTACTCGGCGCCGATCGAGAAGATGCCGACCGGCGTGACCAGCGAGGTCTCCCCCGAGACCTGCACCTTGCCGTCGCTTCCCCATTCCAGCTTCACCGGCAGGAAGGCGGGGTGGTAGGACGCCTTCACATCGGTCCCGGCGCAGCCCGCCGTGGTGAGGATCATGACGGCCAGCACCACCCGGGCCATCATCTCGAAGTGATCTTTCGTGTTCCTCCGGCGACGCGTCGCCGCCGGTACGACCGGGGTGTGGACAAGCCCCGTCATCAGCCCTCCTGGGGGGCGAAAGCGCTTGACGTCTGCTCAACGTTCCGTCCGGCCCCCCGGTTCCGCACGGCGGACCCCGCACCTTCGTCCGGGCGGGGACGCGCGGTGGGCCTGTTCCGTCGGTGGAAGCTGGTAATAAGGGGGGCATGATTGAAGCCCCCGACGCGGCGATGCTGCGCGAAGAGGCCGAGGAGCGGCTGCGGGCCCTGGCCGGCGACCACGCCCGGCTGCGAGACGACCAGTGGTCCGCCATCGAGGCGCTCGTGCTCGACCGGCGCAGGGTGCTCGTCGTGCAGCGCACCGGCTGGGGCAAGTCCGCCGTCTACTTCGTGGCCACCGCCCTGCTGCGCGAGCTCGGCGAGGGCCCCACGGTCATCGTCTCGCCGCTGCTCGCCCTCATGCGCAACCAGATCGCCGCCGCCGAGCGCGCCGGCATCAGGGCCGTCACCATCAACTCCGCCAACCCCGAGGCGTGGGAGGAGATCTACGGCCAGGTCGCCGAGGGCATGGTCGACGTGCTGCTGGTCAGCCCCGAGCGGCTCAACAACCCCGACTTCCGCGACAACGTGCTGCCCGAGCTGGCCGAGAGCGCCGGGCTCGTGGTCGTCGACGAGGCCCACTGCATCTCCGACTGGGGCCACGACTTCCGGCCCGACTACCGCCGGCTCGCCACGCTGTTCGACGAGCTGCCGCCCGGCATCCCGGTGCTGGCCACCACCGCCACGGCCAACGCCCGCGTCACCCGCGACGTCGCCGAGCAGATGGGCGAGGGCACGTTCGTGCTGCGCGGCCCGCTGGAGCGCGAGAGCCTCCACCTGAGCGTCGTCAAGCTGCCCTCGGCCGAGCAGCGCCTGGCCTGGCTGGCCCAGACCCTGCGCGAGCTGCCGGGCTCCGGCATCGTCTACACGCTCACCGTCGCCGCCGCCCACGAGATCGCCGGCTACCTGCGCGAGCAGGGCCACGAGGTGGCCGCCTACTCCGGCCAGACCGACCCGGCCGAGCGGCTGGCCGCGGAGGAGGCGCTGCTCAACAACAAGATCAAGGCGCTGGTCGCCACGAGCGCGCTCGGCATGGGGTTCGACAAGCCCGACCTGGGCTTCGTCGTGCACGTCGGCGCGCCGCAGTCGCCCGTCGCCTACTACCAGCAGGTCGGCCGGGCCGGGCGCGGCGTCGAGCGGGCCGAGGTCATCCTGCTGCCCGGCACGGAAGACCGCGAGATCTGGGCCTACTTCACCTCCCTGGCCTTCCCGCCCGAGCCCGTCGTGCGCGCCACGCTCCAGGCGCTCGAACAGGGCGGCGTGATGTCCACCCAGGCCCTGGAGACCGCGGTCGACCTGAGCCGCAGCCGCCTGGAGATGATGCTCAAGGTCCTCGACGTCGACGGAGCCGTGCGCCGGGTCAAGGGCGGCTGGGAGTCCACCGGCGAGCCCTGGGCCTACGACAGCGAGCGCTACGCCCGCATCGCCGCCGAGCGCAAGGCCGAGCAGGACGCCATGCTGCGCTACCTGACCACCGAGGAGTGCCGCGAGCAGTACCTGCGCAGGCACCTCGACGACGACACCGCCACGCCCTGCGGCCGCTGCGACAACTGCACCGGCCGCCACCGCTCGCCGGAGATCGCCGCCCAGGCCGTCGAGACCGCCCGCGAGCGTCTGAGCAGGCCCGGCGTCGAGATCGAGGCGCGCAGGCAGTGGCCCACCGGCCTGGCCGACCTGTCCGGCAGGATCAAGCCCGAGCTCGGCGCCGAGCCGGGCCGCGCGCTCGGCCGGCTGACCGACATCGGCTGGGGCAACCGGCTGCGCGAGCTGCTCGCCGGAGCCGACGGGCCGATGGCCGACGACATGTTCAAGGCCGTCGTCCAGGTGTTGTCGGCGTGGGACTGGCAGGAGCGGCCGGTGGCCGTGGTCAACGTGCCGTCGGCCACGCGCCCGCAGCTCGTGCGCGGCTTCGCCGAACGGCTGGCGCAGGTGGGCCGGCTGACCTACCTGGGCGAGCTGGGCTACCGGGCGGGGTCGCCCGGCCGGCAGTTCAACAGCGCCAAGCGCGTCCAGGCGATCAGGGGCACGCTGGCGATGCCGAAGGACCTCGGCGCCGCGATCGCGCAGTGCGGCGGCCCGGTGCTGCTGATCGACGACCGCGTGGACACGGGCTGGACGATGACCCTGGCGGCGGCCCTGATCCGGCACGCCGGCGCGCCGGCGGTGCTGCCGCTCGCGCTGGCCACCACGTCCTGACCGGCGGAAGGAAGCCCGGCCGGGGCAGGGGAAGCTCGGCCGGGGAGCGGGTCAGAACGGCGGGCGCGCGCCCAGGTGCATGATGGCCTTGGCGGCGAGCCGGCACGCGGCGGCCAGCGACTCGGCCGGCGGCTTGCCGGCCAGCCACGGCGGCAGGAACCCGGCCGAGAACGCGTCACCCGCGCCCGTGCCGTCGACGATCTTGTCGACCGGCTCGGCGGCCACCCGGACCGGGTCGGGGCGGCCGTTGCTGAACCACAGCGCGCCCTCGGCGTTCATCTTGATGACGACCTGCGGGAACCACGCGGTGAGCACCTTGGCGGCGGCCTCGGCGTCGTCACGGCCGGTCAGCACCTTGGCCTGGTCGATGTTGGCGAACAGCAGCTTCGCGCCGTTGGTCCATTCGAGGAACGGCTCGGCGCCCGTGCGCTCCAGCGGCGCCGAGGAGGCGCAGTCGACCGAGATCGACATGCCCGTGCGGCGCGCCATGTCGAGCGCCGCCAGACCGGCGTCGCGCGAGCCCTCGTTGACCAGCGTGTAGCCCGAAAGGTGCAGGTGGGCGCCCGAGGCGAACAGGTCGCGCGGCAGGTCTTCGGGGGACAGGGCGGCGTTGGCGCCCGGGTCGGAGAGCATCGTGCGCTCGCCCTTGTGCGTGACGAGCACCACGCAGGTGCCCGTGGGCCGCTCGGGATCCATGACGAGCCGGGCGTCGACGCCGTAGCCCATCAGCTCCATGTCGCGGTTGCGGCCGGTGATGTCGGCGCCCCGGCGGCCGATGAAGGCCACCTCCGCGCCCTCGACGGCGAGCCACGAGGCGATGTTGGCGCCGGAGCCGCCGCCGTGCATCGTCACGATCGCGGGCGTGTCACTCGCCCTGGCGAGCGCGTAACGGGCGCGCGCGACCGCGTCGGTCATGAGATCGCCCACCACGACGACCCGCGTCATGATGCCACCACCTTGCTGCCTTCAGAACGACCCTGGCCACGGCAAAACTAACAGCTTCCGGGCTGTTCGTGGGGCTGACCCCGGACACCGGGCAGCAGTCGATGCACAAGCGTTGCCCAAGAGGCCCGCCGGTCTTGGCATGTGGGATGCGGGTTTACGCTCGTGGCGTGGAGGCACAGTATCCGGCTCACTGGGAGGCCGACGTCGTCCTGGCCGACGGAGGCACCGCGCACGTGCGCCCCATCAGGCCCGCCGACGCCGACCGTCTGCGTGCTTTCTACTCCCGTCTGTCGGCCGAGTCGATCTATTTCCGGTTCTTCGGCCCACGGCCCCGGCTGTCCGACCGCGACGTCGAGCGCTTCACCAACGTCGACTACGTCAACCGCGTGGCCCTCATCGCCACCATCGGCGCCGAGATGGTCGCGGTCATCCGCTACGACCGCACCGAGCCGGGCGAGGCCGAGGTCGCCTTCCTGGTCGAGGACGCCCACCAGGGCAGGGGCGTGGCCTCCGTGCTGCTGGAGCACCTG
Source organism: Nonomuraea sp. NPDC049655 (assembly GCF_044465465.1). Lineage (NCBI taxonomy): Bacteria > Bacillati > Actinomycetota > Actinomycetes > Streptosporangiales > Streptosporangiaceae > Nonomuraea > Nonomuraea sp. NPDC049655. The sequence continues at coordinate 51,318 of NZ_JBITLS010000019.1, read as the reverse complement.
GCGGCCACGGCCCGCGAGCGCGGCATCGAGCGGTTCGTCGCCGACGTGCTGCCCGCCAACATGAAGATGATGGGCGTCCTGCGGCAGGCCGGCTACACCGCGCAGAGCCAGTTCGCCGACGGCGTCGTCCGCATGACCCTCGACCTGACCCCGACCGAGACCTCGGCCGAGGTGACGACCTCGCGCGAGCACCGCGCCGAGTCGCGGTCGATCGCGCGCCTGCTGGCCCCCGGCTCGGTCGCGGTCATCGGCGCCTCGCGCGAGCCCGGCGGCGTCGGCCAGACCGTCCTGCGCAACCTGCTGGCGGCCGACTTCACCGGCCCGGTCTACCCCGTCCACCGGCAGGTGCGGGCCGTCGCGGGCGTGCGGGCCTATCCCAGCGTGACCGAGATCGACGGCGAGGTCGACCTGGCGGTCGTGGCCGTGCCCGCCGAGGGCGTCCTCGACGTGGTCAAGGAGTGCGCCGAGAAGGGCGTGCACGGGCTGGTCGTGGTCTCCTCCGGGTTCGGCGAGACCGGCGCGTCCGGCCGCGCCCGGCAGGACGAGCTGGCCCGCATCGCCCGCTCCTACGGCCTGCGCGTGGTCGGCCCCAACTGCCTGGGCATCGCCAACACCGACCCGGCCGTCAAGCTCAACGCCACGCTGGCCGCCACCGTGCCGGGCCGCGGAAGGGTGGGCTTCTTCAGCCAGTCGGGCGCGCTCGGCACCGCGCTGCTCCAGCGCGTGGCCCAGCGCGGCATGGGCATCTCGTCGTTCGTCTCGGCCGGCAACCGCGCCGACGTCTCGGGCAACGACCTCCTGCAGTACTGGGAGGAGGACGCCGCGACCGAGGTCATCCTGCTCTACCTGGAGTCGCTGGGAAACCCGCGCAAGTTCACCCGGCTGGCCAGGCGCATCGCGCGCAACAAGCCGATCGTGGTGGTCAAGAGCGGCGGCACCCCGGCCGGCCACTCGGCCGAGGAGCTCGGGCTGCCCGACTCCGCGATCAGCTCCCTGTTCGCCCAGGCCGGCCTGATCAGGGTCGACGACCTCATCCAGCTCTTCGACGTGGGCCAGCTGCTGGCCTACCAACCGCTGCCCGCCGGGCCCAGGGTCGCGCTCGTGACCAACTCCGACGCCCTCGGCCTGCTGGCCGCCGACTCCTGCCTGGCGGCCGGCCTCGAACCGCGCCCGCCGGTCAACCTGGGCGCCGCGGCCGGGCCGGCCGAGTTCGGCGCGGCGCTCGCCGGCGAGCTGGCCGCCGACGAGGTCGACGCGGCCGTCGTCATCTACATGCCGCCGATCCCCGGCGAGTCGGACGAGGTGGCGGCCGAGCTGCTGCGCGTCTCGCAGGGGTCCGCCAAGCCGGTGCTGGCCACGTTCCGCGGGCATCTCGGCATGCATCCGTCGCTGCGTGTGCCCAGCGGCTCCGGCGGCACGCCCGCGCGGGGCTCCATCCCGTCGTACGCGGCTCCGGAGGAGGCGGTCAGGGCCCTGGCCCACGTCGTGCGGTACGCCACCTGGCGGGCGCATCCGGCCGTGCCGCCGCCCGAGCTCGACGGCCTCGACACCGCCCGCGCCCGCGAGCTGGTGCTGGCCGCGCTGTCCGGCGCCCCTGCCCCGGCGGGTGAGGAGCCGGGCGGGTTCGCCGAGCCGGGCCCGCCGGTCGAGATCGACGCCACCGAGCTGCTGTCGTCCTACGGGCTGACCGTCTGGCCCGCCGAGGTCGTCCGCTCGCCGGAGGAGGCCGTGGCCGCCGCCGAACGGCTCGGCTGGCCCGTGGTGCTCAAGGTGGCCGACCCGGGGGCCTCGCGCCGCGCGGGCACCGTACGCCTGGGGCTCACCGGCCCCGAGATGGTGCGCCATGCCTACGCCGAGTTCGCCGACCAGCTCGGCGAGCGGGTCGAGCTGGCCGTGCAGCGCATGGCGCCGCAGCCGGCCGTGCCCACCGTCGTGGGGGTCGTCGAGGACCGCGCGTTCGGGCCGGTGGTCTCGTTCGGGCTCGGCGAGGTGACCGCCCGGCTGCTGCTCGACCAGGGCTTCCGGCTGGCGCCGCTGACCGGCGAGGACGCCGCAGCCCTGGTGCGTTCCGTACGCGCGGCCCCGCTGCTGTTCGGCGAGTACGGCTACCCGCCCGTCGCCGTCCCCGCCCTGGAGGAGCTGCTCGTCCGCGTGGGCCGCCTGGCCAACGACCTGCCGCAGGTGGCCCGGCTCGACCTCGACCAGGTGCTGGTGGGCGAGTCGGAGGTGCTGATCCTGGGCGCCCGCGCCACCCTGCGCACCCCGGCCGGACCACGCCTGGACGGCGGCCCGAGAAGGCTCTCCTGACCGCGCGCACAATGTCGTTCATGTCTAGACAAAGACGTTCATAGAGCGTTATGTCTGGCGGGTGAGTGCACTGCGCGGCCCTGGCAGGATGGAGGCATGAGGGAAACCCGAGTCTCAGCCGCGGGCCTGCGTGAAGCGATCGAGCGCAGCGGCTACTACCCCGACCTCGTCACCGATGCGGTCGAATCCGCGCTGGGCAAGGAGGCCGTGACCGCGTTCGTGGTCCACCACGAGGCCACCTTCGATCCCGCGATGGAGGTCCGCAGGCACGTCACCGTCCTGGTGCTGTCGACGACGAGGCTGCTGGTCTGCCACACCGACGAACACCCGGCGGTCGAGGGCGTCTCGGCCTCCCACGCGTCCACGACCACCGAGGCGGTCCGGCTGAGCCGCGTGCAGTCGGTGGCCGTCACCCGCGTGGTGCCCGACCCGGCCTCCTACGTGCCGGGCGTCCCGCCCACGGAGGTCACCCTCACCATCGGCTGGGGCGCGATCTCCCACGTCGACCTGGAGCCGGCCACCTGCGGCGACGAGAACTGCGACGCCGACCACGGCTACACCGGCGCGATCACGGCCGACGACCTGTCGCTGCGGGTCAGCGAGGCGGCCGACGGCCCCGAGGCGGTGACCCACGTGCTGGCCTTCGCCAAGGCCCTGTCCGAGGCCACCGCCAGAGCCGCCGCCTGACCACGACGGCCCGCCGTTCGGCGCATCGCGCGGCCACCCCAGATGACCGCCAGGGCCGCCGCCTGACCACCCCCGGCCACTAGGATGTGGGGATGCTGCCGGACTACGGCGCCGGGTCGCTGGCGGACCTCCCCGGTTCGCTGCTGGCCGCCCTCGGCCTGACCGAGCCCAACCCGCTGGCCCTCGACCCCGCGGCGCGCGTCTGCCTGCTCCTGGTCGACGGCCTGGGGGCCGAGCTGCTCCGCGCCCACCCCGAGACCGCCCCCTTCCTGTCCGCCCTGCCCGCCCGCACCCTCACCGCCGGTTTCCCCGCCACCACCGTCACCAGCCTGTGCTCGCTCGGCACCGGCCTGACCCCGGGCGAGCACGGCATGGTCGGCCTGACGCTGGCCGTCCCCGGCACCGGCCACCTGTTCAACTGCCTGCGCTGGACCCTCCCCGGCGGCCGGACGATGGACCCCGACGAGTGGCAGCCCGCCCCCACCGTCTACCAGCGAGCCGCGGCCCAGGGCGTCGACGCCGTCTACGTCGCCCCCGCCGAGTTCGAGGGCTCCGGCCTGACCAGGGCCGTGTACCGAGGCGTGCGCCACGTGCCCGCCGACGGCGTCGACGACATCGTCGCCCGCGTCGGCGAGGCGCTGCGCGCCGCGCCCCGCGCCCACGTCACCGCCTACTACGGCAAGCTCGACGCCGTCGGCCACATGTCCGGATGGGGTGGCGAGGAGTGGCTGGGCGAGCTGGCCGTCGTCGACGGCCTGGCCCGGCGGCTGGCCGAGTCGCTGCCGCCCGGTTCGGCCCTCTACGTCACCGCCGACCACGGCATGGTCAACGCCACCGAGAAGCTCGACGCCGAGCGGGTGCCCGCGCTGACCGAGGGCGTGGCGCTGCTCGGCGGCGAGGCCCGGGCAAGGCACGTCTACGCCGAACCCGGAGCCGCCGGGCACGTCATGGAGGCGTGGCGCGCGACGCTCGGCGACCGCGCCTGGGTAGTGTCCAGGCAGGAGGCGGTCGAGTCCGGCTGGTTCGGGCCCCGGGTGCGCGAGGCGTGGCTGGGCCGCATCGGCGACGTCGTGGCCGTGCCCCGCGCCGGTCTGGCCCTCACCGCCCCCACCCGTCATCCGATCGAGGCGCTGTTCACCGGCTACCACGGCTCGCTGACCGCCGCCGAGCTCAACGTCCCGCTGCTGGAGGTATCCACCCGATGAGTGCGCTGATCACGCCCGCCGAGCTCGCCGCGCTGCCCGACGTGTCCGTGCTCGACGTGCGCTGGCGGCTCGGCGGCCCGCCCGGCGTGCAGCTCTATCGCGAGGGGCACCTCCCGGGCGCCGTCTTCTGCGACGTCGACGCCGACCTCGCCGCGCCGCCCGGTCCCGCCGGCCGCCACCCGCTGCCCGGCGCCGACGAGTTCCAGCGGGCCATGCGCACGCTGGGCGTGTCAGACGGGCGCCCGGTCGTGGTCTACGACGACGCCGGCTCCACGACCGCCGCCCGCGCCTGGTGGGCCCTGCGCTACTTCGGCCACCGGTCCGTACGCGTGCTCGACGGCGGCTTGGCGGCCTGGGCCGAGGCCGGCCTGCCGATCACGAAGGACGAGCCCGAGGTCGCGCCGGGCGACTTCACCGCCAGGCCCGGCGGCATGCCGACGCTGACCGCCGACGAGGCCGCCGCGGTGGCCGCCGAGGGCGTGCTGCTCGACGCCCGCGCCGCCGAGCGGTACCGGGGCGAGGTCGAGCCCGTCGATCCGGTGGCCGGGCACGTGCCCGGCGCGGTGAGCGCGCCCACGACCGGCAACGTCGACCAGGGCGGCAGGTTCCTCGCCCCCGCCGTCCTGCGCGACCGCTTCGCCGGGCTGGGCGTGCGCGAGGGCGTCCCGGTGGGCGCCTACTGCGGGTCGGGGGTCACCGCCGCCCACGAGGTGCTGGCCCTGGAGCTGGCCGGCGTGCCCGCGGCCCTCTACGTCGGCTCCTGGTCGAACTGGGTCGCCGACCCCGCCCGCCCGGTGGCCACCGGCTGACGCCCGAACGCGGTCAGCCGGCCGGACGGACCGGCCGGTCGCCCGCCCCGAAACAGACGAACCCCAGCAAGCCGGTCTTGGCCGACGCGCAGGCCAGAGCCGCGTCCGGCGCCTGCCCATCGGCCAGCAGCTCGTGGAAGGCGCCCATCATGGCCATCGCGGCCTCGTCCCCGATGGGCACCATCCCCGCCACCACGCACGAGCTCCCGCGCGCCAGGAACGTGCCCGGCAGCCCCAGCGGCGCCCCCTCCGCCGGTGTGCGGGCCATGCCCGAGTTGCACGCCGACAACACGACCAGCTCCGGCGCGCGGTGCAGGCCCAGCAGGTCGTAGGCCATGAGCTGCCCGTCGCCGAGGGTGATGCCGGACAGCAGCGGGCTGCGGGCGTGGAAGGCGCCGTGCGCGGCCAGATGGAGGACGTCGGCCTCGCCGAGCGCCGCCAGCACGGCGTCCCGGCGGCCGGGCACCGCCCGCGCGCCCGGATGGCAGGCCAGCACGCGGGCCACCTCCTCCTCCGCGTGGGCCAGCTCGGGCCCGGCCGCCGCCAGCACCACCGGCGCTCCCTCCCGCACGCGGGCCCGCCGCCGCGCGCCCACCCACGCTGCCGCGCTCGCCGCCACGCTCACAGGACGCTCACGCAGCCCCGGCAGCGCGCCCCAGGGCAGGGTGTGCAACGGCCCCACCGGCACCACCACCAGCGGCCGGTCACCCAGCTCGGCCGCGAGCGGCCCCAGCAGCAGCCGCTCCAGCTCCGCGCCGGCGCCGGTCAGCTCGGTGAGCGCCTGCGCGGGACCGGCCACGTCGAGCCCCGCACCCCACTGACGCAGGGCGTGGCGCAGCCGCATGATCGCCTCACGCGCCTGCCGCACGCCGCCCAGCCGCCGCAGGATCAGCCGGTCAGCGGTGATCAGCACCACCAGCAGCGTCTCCTCCTCGGCCACGAACTCCACCAGCGCCGCGCCGTCGAGCGCCGCCCGGACCCGGTCGATCTCCACCAGGCCGCACGCGTGTTCCGGCGCCGCGACCGCGCGCCACCGCTCGGCCCACTCGAACACCTCGCCCGCGTACCCGTCGCGCACCGCCAGGCCCAGCCCGAAGGCGGCCAGCCGCTCACCGGACCGGGCCGCGTGCGCCCGCAGCGCCGGATCCTCGAACGTCTCCACCTGCCCGCTCACCTCGGCCAGCCCGTCGCGGACCGCCCGCAGCGCCCCCGTGACGTCCTCCCGCAGGGCCGCCTCCAGAGCCAGGGCGTGCTGGCGGACGGTCGCCGGGATCTGCGCGAGCTGCGTGGTCTGCGGCTCGGGGGCCAGCGAGGTCAGGCGGGTGCCAGCCGGCATCCAGCGTTCGGCGCGCTCGGCGTGCCGGGTGAGCCTGCGCAGCTGCGCCGAGGCCACCGGATGGTCGTCGACGGCCAGCGCCGCCTCGGCCGCGCTCAGCCGCAGCGCCGCGGCGGCGGCCACGTGCGAGGAGACGTCCTCCAGCTCGTCGGCGCACTTGATCAGATCGGTGACCAGCTCGGACGTGACCGGCCCCATCGCCAGCCTGGCGCGCAGGACGACCTCGCCGGCCAGCGGCAGCCACGACAGCCGCTCCTGCTCGGCCAGCTCGCGCGCCGCCTGCTCGGCCACCTGCCGGGCCCGGTGGGGGTCGCCGGTGAGCAGCTCGACCTGGGCCAGCTTCAGCCGCGCCTCGGCCAGCGCCACCTGCGCGCCGGAGGACTCCAGATCGGGCACGGCCAGGCTCAGCATCGCCCTGGCCTCGCCGGGCAGGTGCGCCGCCAGCAGCGCGCCGGCGAAGTCGGCCCGCATCGTGGCCAGCCGCTCGGGGAAGCCGAACAGGGTGTCCTCGGCCGCCCGGTAGTGCTCGAACGCGCCCGCGATGTCCCCCCGCCGCACGGCCAGGAACGGCAGGTTGGCGGCCGACAGCCGGGCCAGGTGGCGCAGGCCGGCGTACTGGGCGATCTGCAGGCAGGCCGCGATGTCGCGCATGGCGGCGTCCCAGTCGCCGCGGTAGGCGTGGATCAGGCCGCGGTTGAGCAGGCCGCCGGCCAGGAAGCGCCGGTCGTCGACCGTGCCGGGCGCGGCCACCAGGGCTCGCAGCGAGCGGTCGCAGGCGGCGATGGCCTCCTGGTGGCGGCCCAGGTGGGCCAGGGCGACCGCGCGCTGCGTGTCGAGCTTGGCGCGGTCGAGGGGCGACAGGTAGGCCCAGGCCAGGGCGGCCACGCGCAGGGCCTGGAGCGGGTGCCCGCGCTCGGTGCGCACGGTGACCAGCGACAGCCGCGCCTGGGCCTGGCGCTCGGCCGGGGCGCCCGGAGTGGCGATGGCCTGCCGCAGGCAGTGTTCGGCGCTGAGGAGGTCGCCCAGCTCGCGGGCGGCCAGAGCCATGGCGCGCAGCGCGATCGCCTCGGCTTCAGGCGCCTCGGCGCGGCGGGCGGCGGCCAGGACGGTGCGGCCGGCGTAAAGGGCCTGCTCGGGATCGACGTGCGCGCGCAGCACGGCGGCCTCGGCCGCCTCGACGAGCGGGCCGTGGTCGGGTGCTGATCCCGGTGGGGGAGAAGTGACGCTCATGGGGGGCTGACCGGCGGGGAGGAGGGGTGGGGACGTACTGCGTGGGCGGCGGCGTCACGGCCGGATGCGCACCCACCTGGTCTGGACGGGGGCATGACCGGGACGGTGGCACACGATGCTCAGCCATCCGGGCGGCAGCCCGGTGGCGGCGAACCGGCCGTCCTGGGCGACCTGCCGGGTGAGCGTCAGGTGGGGGGTGCGCACGTCGATGGCGGTGCCCTCCCCGGGATCGGGAAAGATCTGCCCGGCGACGTCGATCAGCCCGTCGCCCACGGTCACCTCCAGGTCGAAGGTGAGACCGTCGGTGACGAACCGCACCAGATGCGAGCCGTCGTCGCGGTCGGGCGCACCGGACCGCGCCGCCCGGCCACCGCCGTGGTCGACGGGGTTGGCGGTCACCGCCTGGGGGACGCGCAGCCCGTAGATGTCACGCGCGGCGGCCGACACGTGCCCGGGCATCGGGTCCATGCCGGCGGCCAGCCGGAGCGCCGCCAGGAAGTACTCGTCGTTGATCATTGCGCTGTCTCCTGTAGTGAGAGCAGAGTGCGCAGTTTCTCCAGGCAGCGGGCCCTGGTCGGCCCCACGCTGCCCACGGGCAACCCGAGCCGCATCGCCATCTGCTGGTTTCCCAGATCGGTCGCGACCAGCTGCAGCAGCGTGCGGCAGGGTTCCTGCAGGGCGGAGACCGACTTCCACAGCAGCCGCCTGCCGTCCGCCTCCAGCACGGCGGACGCCGGATCGGGCTCCTCGACGGCCCCGAAGGTGGGCCTGCCCTCCGGATCGGCGACCAGCAGGCCCGACGGCTCCTTCCGGAGCAGGAGGAGCGCCTCACGGCGGGTGGTGGTCATCAGCCAGCCGCCCACCCGCGAGGGGTCGCGGATGTCGTGCATGTGCTGGAGCAGCCGCAGCCAGGCGCCCTGGACCGCGTCGGCGGCGTCGGCCTCGCCCAGCCCGCACGAGCGGGCCAGCGCCCACATGCGCGGGCCGAACCGGGACTCCATCTCGTCCCAGGCGGATCGGTCGCCGTCGGCCGCGTCGCGGAGCAGCTCCGCCGGATCGCGCAAGTCGCTCATGCGGCCTCCTTTCGTCCCGCACGGGGAGGTCATTCTGCCTCACCGTGATTGGCCGAGGACTGAGCGTAAACTCTACAGACTCGTGGGTACGAGAACTCCCAGATCGGGAATTTGCCGGGACTGCCGGGGGTCGAGCAGTCGTTCGACGGCTTCCTTGGCGGGTTCGCGCCGGGCGGCGTCGGCCACGGCCCCCGACACCAGCGCGGTGGCGAACGACGTGCCGCTCCAGGCCGCGTAGCCGGCGAACTCGCCGGTGTCCAGGAAACTGCTGGTCAGCCAGTCGCCGCGGGCGCAGGCGTCGACCCAGGTGCCGTACCCGGAGAAGGGCGCGCGGCGCTCCTGGGCGGCGTCGAGGGCCGCCACGCCCACCGCGCACGGCAGGGCGGCGGGCCAGAACGGCCGGTCGGAGGCGGTGTTGCCGGCGCAGGCCACCGTCACGGTGTCCTTCAGCGCGCCGATGGCGTCGGCCAGCAGGGGCGGCGGCCGGTCGTCGAAGGAGTGGCAGCCGAAGGAGAGGTTGAGCACCTGGGGCGGGTCCTCGCGCATGCGGTGGAGGGTGCGCACCACGGTCGCCTCGTCGCCCAGGCCGTCGCCGTCGAGCACCCGGCGGACCCGCAGCCTGGCGCCCGGGGCCCGGCGGGCCAGCAGGCCGGCGACGAACGTGCCGTGCCCGGCCTGCGCCCCCTGGGCCGCGTCGGCGCTCTCCGGGCCGAGCCTGGAGTACCAGTCGCTGCCCGACCACCACGGGTGCTTGGCCACGCCGGTGTCGAGCAGGGCCACGACCACGTCCGAACGCGACCTGGCCGGCCTGAAGGATATGGGCGGAGTGGGGAACGGCCGGGACGCCGGTCCGCCGAAGAACAACGGCTGGCCGGTGAGCACGTGGTTGGGCGAGGCCCGGAAGCCCCGGTCACGAAGCTCGGCGGTGATCTCGCACGGGTCCACCCCGGCCGACAGATGCAGGACGGTGACCCCGTCGGCCTCGGAGACCGCCTGCGTCCAGCGGGCGGCGGCCGACACCGCGCCCCGGTCGACCAGCACCTGACCTGGCCGGATGAACGCCTCGCCGACAGATTGCATGTCCATGAGCCGGTTGTTTCCCCGCCCGCCACAACTGTCACGTGACACGCCCGCACCAACTTGGTATGGCCCCCCTCTGGTGTCCGATGGCGACCGACGGTAGTCTTCCCCTAGTCACTTGTGATCATCCCGGGGCGAGGCCGTTGGGGAAGGCGCACCTCGTACCGAAACGGGAGGTCCGGTGTCTGCTCGTGGCGTGCTTTACGTCCACTCGGCTCAGCCCGCGCTGTGCCCTCACATCGAATGGGCAGTCGCGGGTGTCCTCGGCGTGCCCGTTGATCTGACGTGGACTCCGCAACCAGCCGCGCCGAACGTCGTGCGCGCGCAGGCGGAGTGGGAGGGCCGCGCCGGCATCGCGGCGGCCATCGCCTCTTCCCTCATGGGCTGGCAGCGCCTGAGATTCGAGATCACCGAGGATCCCTCGCCCGGCGTCGACGGCTCCAGACACGCCTACACGCCGACGCTCGGCGCCTTCACGGCGGTCATCGGCGCGGCCGGGGACATCATGATCCCCGAAGACCGCCTGCGTGCCGCCATGATGATGGCCGCCCAGGGCCGGTGCGTGCTGGAGGACGAGCTCGACAAGCTGCTCGGCCGGCCGTGGGACGAAGAGCTGGAGCCGTTCAGGTACGCCGGCGACGGCGCTCCCGTCCGCTGGCTGCACGCCGCCGTCTGACCCCTCCCGCCTCCCGCCGAGCGCCTGCCGGGGCGGCCCGCGGCAAGCACGTCATGCCCTGGAGCCGTCCGGCTTCCCGAACAACGGAAAGGCCCCGCACCGGGTCGCGGTGCGGGGCCTTTCGCGTGGAACCGTCCTCTACAGCGGGATGTTGCCGTGGGCGCCCCTGGCCGGGGTGGCCTGGGCGAGCACCTTGGCGATGGCGCCGCGCGTCTCGGCGGGCTTGATCACCTCGTCGATGACGCCCAGCTCCTGGGCGCGGGCCAGGCCGCCGGCGAGCTGCTCGTGCTCCTCGGCGAGCCGCTGCTCCAGCGCGGGCCGCTCCTCCTCGGACGCGGCGGCGAGCTCGCGCCGCTTGAGCACGCGCACCGCCGCCACCGCCCCCATGACCGCCACCTGGGTGGTTGGCCAGGCGAACACCCTGGTGGCGCCCAGCGCCCGCGAGTTCATCGCGATGTACGCCCCGCCGTACGCCTTGCGCGTGACCACGGTGACCCGGGGCACCGACGCCTCGGCGAAGGCGTGCAGCAGCTTGGCGCCGCGCCGGACGACGCCGTCGTGCTCCTGGCCGACGCCCGGCAGGTAACCGGGTACGTCCACGAGGACAACCAACGGCACTCCGAACGCGTCACACATACGTACGAAGCGAGCGGCTTTCTCGGCGGACGTGGCGTCGAGGCAGCCGCCCAGCCGCAACGGGTTGTTGGCGACGACGCCGACCGTCCGGCCGCCGAGACGGCCCAGGGACGTGACGACGTTGGGCGCCCACTTGGCGTGCAGTTCGACGCCGGCCTCGTCGAGCAGGCCGTTGACCAGCGGCTTGACGTCGTAGGCCCGGCGCGCGGACTCCGGCAGCAGCGAGGAGAAGTCGACCTCCTCGACCGCGCCGGGCCGCACCCGGCCCTGGTGACCGAGCAGCGTGGCGAGCCGGCGCGCCTGGAGGTAGGCCTCGGCCTCGGTCTTGGTGACGACGTGCACGACGCCGCTGCGCCTGCTGTGCGGCTCGGGGCCGCCCAGCGCCTCGCTGTCGACGCTCTCACCGGTGACGCTGCGCACGACGTCGGGGCCGGTCACGAAGATGCGGCCGGTGTCGGCCAGGATCACCAGGTCGGTGAGCGCGGGGCCGTAGGCGGCGCCGCCGGCCGCCGGGCCGACGACCACCGAGATCTGCGGCACGACGCCCGACGCCTTGGTCATGGCCGCGAACACCCGGCCGACGGCGTGCAGCGACTCGACGCCTTCGGCGAGCCGGGCGCCGCCGGAGTGCCAGATGCCGATGACCGGCACCCGCTCGCGGACGGCCACGTCGTAGGCGTGCACGATGTGCTCGCAGCCCTCGCTGCCCATCGCGCCGCCCTGGTAGCGCGCGTCGCTGCAGAAGGCGGCGACGGGCACGCCCTCGATCCTGCCCATGGCGGCCAGGACGCCGCTGTTGTCCTGCGGGGTGATGAGCCGCAGCGAGCCCTCGTCGAGCAGCGCTGCCAGGCGGACGACTGGATCGCGGGGGTCGGCGGGCTCCTGGCCGGAGCCTTCACCCACCACCCGGCTGTCCAGTACGGTCATCAAGCCCCCTTGAAGACGACGGTCACGTTGTGCCCGCCGAACCCGAAGGAGTTGTTGACCGCGGCGATGTCGCCCTGCGGCAGCGAGCGGTTCGCGCCGTGGACGATGTCGACCTCGATGCCGTCGTCGAGGTTGTCGAGGTTGATGGTGGCCGGGACGATCCGCTCCTGCAGCGCCTTGATCGTGAAGACGGACTCGATGCCGCCGGCGCCGCCGAGCAGGTGACCGGTCATGGACTTGGTCGAGGTGACCAGCGGGTGGGTGCCGATGGCCTTGGCCACGGCCTGCACCTCGCCGACGTCGCCCGCCGGGGTGGAGGTGGCGTGCGCGTTGACATGCTTGACGTCGAGGCCGGTGATCTCGGCGTCGGTCAGCGCCTGCGTCATCGCCATGATGATGCCGCGGCCCTCGGGCTCGGGCTGGGTGATGTGGTGGGCGTCGGCCGAGTAGCCGACGCCGGAGGCGTAGGCGTAGATGCGCGCGCCGCGCGCCTTGGCGTGCTCCTCGGACTCCAGCACCACGATGCCGGCGCCCTCGCCGAGCACGAACCCGTCACGGTCGCGGTCCCACGGCCGGGAGGCGCCCTGCGGGTCGTCGTTGCGGGTGGACATCGCCCGCGCGGCGGCGAAGGCGGCGATGTTGAGGCCGTGGATGGCGGCCTCGGTGCCGCCGGCGACCACCACGTCGGCGCGGCCGAGCCGGATCATGTCCATGGCGTAGCCGATCGCCTCGGCGCCGGAGGCGCAGGCGGAGACGGTGGCGTGCACGCCCGCCTGGGCGCCCAGGTCGATGCCGATCCAGGCGGCCGGGCCGTTGGGCATGAGCATCGGCACGGTGAAGGGCGACAGCCGGTTCCAGCCGCGCTCCTTCCACGTGTCGTAGGCGGTCAGGGTGGTGCTGATGCCGCCGATGCCGCTGGAGACCACGACGCCCAGCCGCTCGGGGGCCACCTCGGGGGCGCCGGCGTCCTGCCAGGCCTCCCTGGCGGCGACCAGGGCGAACTGCTCGCTGCGGTCGAGACGGCGGGACTCGGGGCGGGGCAGCACCTCAGTGGGGTCGACCGCCGCCGTCCCCGCGAACCGCACGGGGACGGAGTCGATCCACTCCGTGGTGAGGGTCTCCACACCCGACTGACCGGCGAGGAGCGCCGTCCAGGTCGAGGTGACGTCTCCACCGACGGGCGTCGTCGCGCCGAGCCCGGTGACGACGACACGTACCCGGTTCGCACTCACGTTTTCGCGCTCCTTACTGGTCAGAACTGCTGGGTGTCAGGCCTGGATGAAGTTGAGGACGTCCTTGACCGTCTTCAGGTTCTTCAGCTGGTCGTCGGGGATCTCGACGCCGAACTCGTCCTGAGCGGCCACGGCGATCTCGACCATGGACAGGGAGTCGATGTCGAGGTCGTCGACGAAGCTCTTCTCGGGGGTCACCTCGCCGGCCGGAATGCCGGTGATCTCGTTGATGATCTTGCCGAGGCCCGCGAGGATCTCCTGCTCGGTGGCAGCCATGTCGCTACTTCTCCTTCATTTTCTGGTTTCTGTACGGCTTCCGCCGTACGAGCTGAGGTACGGCGGGAGCCGTACCGGATCCTACGGAATCTCGATCACTTGGCCCGCATAGGTCAGACCGGCGCCGAAGCCGAGGATGAGCGCGAGGTCGCCTGAGCGGACCTCGCCGCGCTCCAGCATCCGCGAGAGCGCGAGCGGGATGGAGGCCGCCGACGTGTTGCCCGCGGTGACGATGTCACGGCCGATGACGGCCTTGTCGGCACCGAGCTTGCGCGCGATGGCCTCGATGATGCGCAGGTTGGCCTGGTGGGGGACGAACGCCGCCAGCTCCGAGGGGTCGACCCCGGCGCGGGCGCACGCCTCCAGTGCCACCGGGTGCAGCGCGGTGGCCCAGCGGAAGACCGTCTGGCCCTCCTGGGAGAGGAACTTCGTCCGGTCGGCGATGGAGATGGCCTCGGACTTGTCGCCGGCGCTGCCCCAGACGACCGGGCCGATGCCGGGCGTGTCGGTCGGGCCGACCACCGCGGCGCCGGCGCCGTCGGCGAAGATCACGGCCGTGGACCGGTCGGTCCAGTCGACCCACTGTGACAGCTTCTCCGAGCCGACGACCAGCACGTTCCTGGCCGCGCCGCCGCGGACGGCGGCGCTGGCGGTGGCCAGCGCGTAGCAGAAGCCGGCGCAGGCGGCGTTGACGTCGAAGGCGCCCGGGGACTTGATGCCCAGCCGGTGGGCCACGACCGCCGCGGCGTTGGGGATCTGGGTCTCCAGCGTGCAGGTGGCCACGATCACCAGGTCGACCTCGTCGGGGGTCAGGCCGCTGGCGGCCAGCGCCTTGCCGCCGGCCTGGACCGCCATGTCCTCGACGGACTCGGTGGCCGAGGCGACCCGGCGCTCCTTGATCCCGACGCGGGACTGGATCCACTCGTCGTTGGTGTCCATGGTCTTGGCCAGGTCGTCGTTGGTGACGACGTTGTCCGGCTGGTAATGGCCGAGGGCCAGAATCCGGGCGCCGGGGGCGATGTCGGGGATCCTCACTTGATCAGCTCCCTGGCCGCGTCGAGGTCGTCGGGTGTCTTCAGCGCCACGGTCTCGACGCCGCGCAGGCCGCGCTTGGCGAGCCCCGTCAGCGTGCCGCCGGGCAGCAGCTCGATCATCTTGGTCACGCCCAGCTCGGCCATCGTCGCCATGCACAGGTCCCAGCGGACGGGGCTGCTGATCTGCGAGATGAGCCGCTGGACGAACTCGGCGCCGCCGGCGGCGGGCCGGCCGTCGGCGTTGGACAGCAGCGTGACCTGCGGGTCGCCGGGCACGACGTTCCAGGCCGCCTCGCGCAGGGCGTCGACGGCGGGGGCCATGTGCTCGGTGTGGAACGCGCCGGCCACCTTGAGCGGGATGAGCCTGGCGCGGGCGGGCGCGTCGTCCTTGAAGGCGGCGAGCTGCTCCAGCGTGCCGCCCGCCACGATCTGGCCCGCGCCGTTGATGTTGGCCGGGGTCAGCCCGTGACGCTCGATCGCGGCCAGCACGTCGGCCTCCACGCCGCCGAGCACGGCGGTCATGCCGGTCTCGGTGACGGCGGCGGCCTTGGCCATGGCCTGGGCGCGCTCGCGGACCAGGCCCAGGGCCTGTTCGGAGGTGAGCACCCCGGCCAGCGCGGCCGCGGCGAACTCGCCCACGCTGTGGCCGGCCAGCACGTCGGGGGAGGCCCCCAGCGCTTCGGCGGCGGCCAGCGCGGCGGCCACCAGCAGCGGCTGGGCCACGGCGGTGTCGCGGATCTCGTCGGCGTCGGCGGTGGTGCCGTAGGCCACCAGGTCGATCCCGGCGACCTCCGACCAGGCGCCGAGTCTGTCGGCCAGACCGGGCAACTCAAGCCAGGGGGTCAGGAAGCCTGGGGTTTGGGCGCCTTGGCCCGGAGCGACGAGTACAAGCACAAAAACCACCATGCCCTGTAGAACTTCGACACGCGGATGGAGATCCGTACGAACTTTGTCCCGGGTGCTTTGTAGGAACCCTACAGTGAAGATTTCGGGAATGTTACGTTAGGGCCCGCCATGCCGCGGCGCCTTCGGAAAGCCGGCCCAGGATGAGACCGACCTGCAGCGTGAAGGCCGACCTGCCCTCGGTGGGCTGGTAGCCCGTGAGCTCGGTGATCTTCTTCAGACGGTAGCGGACCGTGTTCGGGTGCACGAACAGCAGCCGCGCCGTCGCCTCCAGGGAGGTGCCCTGTTCGAGGTAGGTGGCCAGCGTATCGAGCAGGGGTGTGCCGGCCAACGGCAGGTAGACGTTCTCGATGAGCTGCTCCCTGGCGTCGGCGTCGCCGTCGAGGGCGCGTTCGGCCAGCAGGTCCTCGGCGTGCACCGGCCTGGGGGCGTCCGGCCAGCCCGCGGACGCCTTGAGCCCGGCCAGCGCGGCCCGCGCCGACCGCGCGGCGGCGTGCAGGTCGGGCACCTCGGGACCGATGACGATCGGGCCCACGCCGAAGCGCGCCACGACCTGCCGGGCCGCGTCGTGGACGCTGTCGGCGCCGCCCACGATCACGATCAGCCGGTCGGCCTGCACGCCGGCCAGCAGGTCCATGCCGATGCGGCGGCCCTTGTCGCGCAGGCCGTCGATGACCGCGCGCGGGTCGTCGTCGGGGGCGTGCCCGGCGATCACGACGACGGGGGAGGAGGTCCAGCCGAGGGCGGCGGCCCAGGAGTGGAGGCCGTCGTCGACCTCGCCGCGCACCAGCGCGTCGACGATCAGCGCCTCCAGCCTGGCGTCCCAGGAGCCGCGGGCCTCGGCCTCGCGGGCGTAGACGTGCGCGGCGGCGAAGGCCACGTCGCGGGTGTAGCGCAGCATGGCCTGCTGGAGCTGGTCCTCGCCGCCCGGCGCGGCCAGCTCGTCGGTCTGGGCCTCGACCACCTCGACCACGATCCGGACGATGTCGACCGTCTGCTGGAGCGAGATCGAGCGCTTGAGCTCGCGTGGGGCCGTGCCGAAGAACTCGATGCTGGGCGTCGGCCGGTTCTCGCCGGCGTGCTGGAACCACTCCACGAACGCGGCGATGCCGGCCTGGGCGACCAGGCCCACCCACGAGCGGTCCTCGGCGCTGAGCGCCCGGAACCAGGGGAGCTGGTCGTCCATGCGGGCCATCGCCGCCGTGCCGAGCGCGCCCATGGCGCGCTCGAGCCTTCGCGTGGTGTCCTCCCGGGTCCGGTCTGTCACGCCTCCTAGAGTGCCAGGTCGCTTCCGATGACCGGAACGGTGGTGTTTCAGATGACCGCAACCGCCGTGATCAGGCCGATCGCCACGTGGGTGACCGCCAGCAGGCGCGCGCCGGGCTGCAGCTCCGGCTCCTTCACCAGCTCGCGTACGGAGATCCCGACGACCTTGTCGAACACCAGCATCGCCACCGTCTGCACCACGATGCCGACCAGCCCGAACACGGCCGTGCCCGCGAGCCCCTCGGCCAGACGGCCGCCGGAGGACCAGATGGACGCGGCCACGATGAGCCCGATCGCCGCCAGCGCGGACGTCGTGAGCAGCGTCGCGTTCGCGTTGCGCTGGGTGCGGATGATCTCGCTCAGCTTGCCGGGCGTGGCCCAGTCGATCACGTAGAAGCCGACGATCAGCAGGATCACGCCGACGGCCGCGTACGCGGCGATCGCGCCGGCGCCGCGGGCCAGGACTTCGAGAAGGGTCACGTCATTTCCAATCACGGGGGTGCTTCAGTTCGCGATGCGATGAGGGACGAAGGAGGAGGTGTCGTCGGTGATCAGGCCGGTGGTCTCCCTGATGCCGAGCCCGGCGGCCTCGTCGGCGACCACCCAGGCGCCGAGCACCGGCCGCTGGCCCTCGAACGCGGGCAGCGCCTCGAACTCCTGGAAGACGTAGCCTTCCCGGCCGTAACGGCCCGGAGTCTCCTGGGCGCCCTCGGGGGTGACGACGCGCATCGAGGCGCCCTCCCGGCCCAGCAGCGGCTTGGCGATGTAGGAGGTCAGCTCGCGCGGCCCGTCGAGGTAGGCGGGCAGCAGGTTGGGATGGCCGGCGTAGAGCTCCCACAACACGGCGAGCAGCGCCTTGTTCGACAGCAGCGACTTCCACAGCGGCTCGATCCAGGTGGAGTGGCGCACCGCGTGCCGGCCGAAGTCGTCGGCGAGCATCCACTCCCAGGGGTAGAGCTTGAACGCCGAGCGGATCATCTCCTCCCCGGCGTCGACGAAACGGCGGTTGAGCTCGTCCCAGCCGATGTCCTCCATGGCGACGGCGACCGTCCGCCGGCCCGCCTGCTCGGCGGTCTCCTGCAGGTAGGCGACCGTCATGGCCTCCTCGCCCGTCTCGTCGGCGTTGGTGAAGGCGAAGTGCGTGGGGCCGGGCGGCAGCGGCAGCTCGCGCCAGCGCTCGATGAGCCGCTCGTGCAGGGAGTTCCACTGGTCGTCGCCGGGGTGGACGTCCTGCAGCCAGAACCACTGGATCACCGACGACTCCACCAGCGACGTCGGCGTGTCGGCGTTGTACTCCAGCAGCCGGGCCGGGCCGGTGCCGTCGTAGCGCAGGTCGAAGCGGCCGTACAGGTGGGGGTCGCGGCGCTCCCAGGAGCGGGCCACGGCGTCCCTGGCCCACTCGGGGACGGCGAAGTCGGCGTAGCGGCCGGTGGAGACGACGTGCTCGACGGCCCGCAGGCACATGCCGTGCAGCTCCTCGACCTGCTCCTCCAGCGACTCCACCTCCTCCAGGGACAGGACGTAGTGGACCGACTCGTCCCAGTAGGGCCTGCTCAGGCCCTCGGGGTGGGCCACCCGGTGGTAGGCCAGGCCCTGGCTCTCGATCGTCTTCTCCCAGCCGGGACGGGCGATGCCATGCTCGCGGCGCACGTCAGCTCCCGCCGCCCCAGCTGTTGCCGAAGCCGCCGCGCTGGATCGACTTGCCGCTGCGGCTGGAGATGTTCACGTCGGAGGGCCGGTACGTGGTGCCGCCCTGCATGCGGTTGCCGACCCGGCGGCCGCCGTAGTACCACATGTACGCGCCGCGCGAACCGGCGTAGTAGTGGGACCCGCCGCCGCTGCCGCCGTCGTCGTCGCAGTAGTCGTCGTCGACGACCTCGTACGTGCCGTCCTCCAGCTGCACTACGCAGTCGGCGGTGACGTCGTCGTCGTCCTGGGTCGCCGCGCAGTAGCCCACCAGCATCACCGACAGGACCCCGAGAATGGTCAGTGGGACGGCCTTGGACGACTTGCGCGGAGGTGGGGGAGCCGGCATGCGCGGCGGTTGTGCCATGTGGTTCCTGCTTTCCTGGGCGAATCAGCCTATCGGTGCGCTTCGCCCCTGTTCAATGCCGGTCGTCGTCCGCTCGGGTATGAATGACTCATGGAACCGGTCCAGGCCCTGCGCGAGATCGCCTTCCTGCTCGAACGCGCAGGTGAGCCCACCTATCGGGTCCGCGCGTTCCGTCGCGCGGCCGCGGTCGTGGACGACCTGCCGGAAGGGGAGCTCGCGCGGCTGGCCGGAGCCGGCGGGCTGGGCGACCTCCCCGGCATCGGCAAGGTCACCGCCCTCGTGATCAACGAAGCGCTCGACGGTCAGGTTCCGACGTATTTGCGTAGGTTGCGAGCCACCGAGGGCGTCGAGCTGGACGCCGAGACCGCGGCCCTGCGCGAGGCGCTGAAGGGCGACCTGCACAGCCACTCGGACTGGTCCGACGGCGGCTCGCCGATCGAGGAGATGGCCGAGGCCGCCAGAGGGCTCGGGCACGAGTACTGGGCGCTGACCGACCACTCGCCGCGCCTGACCGTGGCCAAGGGACTGTCGGCCGAGCGGCTGGAGCGGCAGCTCGACGTGGTGGCCGGGCTCAACGAGCGGCTGGCGCCCTTCCGGATCCTGACCGGCATCGAGGTCGACGTCCACCTCGACGGCTCGCTCGACCAGGACCCGGCGCTGCTCGGACGGCTCGACGTGGTCGTGGCCAGCGTCCACTCCAAGCTGCGCATGGACCGCGAGGAGATGACCCGCCGCATGGTCACCGCCGTCGCGAACCCCCTGGTCGACGTCCTCGGCCACTGCACGGGGCGGGTCGTGCGGGCGGGCGGCGAGCGCGGGGTCAAGAGGCCGGAGTCGGAGTTCGACGCCGAGCTGGTCTTCGAGGCGTGCCGGCGGTTCGGGGTCGCCGTGGAGATCAACTCCAGGCCTGACCGGCTCGACCCGCCCAAGCGGCTCATGCGGCTGGCGTACGAGACGGGGTGCGTGTTCTCGATCGACTCCGACGCGCACGCGCCCGGCCAGCTCGACTGGCAGCGCTTCGGCTGCGAGCGGGCCGCCCGGTGCGGGATCGAGGCCGCGCGGATCGTCAACACCTGGCCCCTGGACCGGCTGCTGGAGTGGACGGCGGGGTGAGCCCTGGGTGGCGGCGGAGCCAGGTCGTTGTCGCGGGGGCCGCGCGGGGCCGGTGATTGTCGGTGGCGGCGCGTAGCGTTCCGGCTGTGAACCGTACCGACCGGCTCTATGCGCTCGTCGAGGACCTGCGCGCCATCGCGCCACGCTGCCGCTCCGCCCGCGAGCTCGCCGAGCGGTTCGAGGTCAGCGTGCGCACCATCGAGCGCGACATCACCGCGTTGCAGGGGTCCGGGGTGCCGATCTACGCCGAGCCCGGTCGCAGGGGCGGCTACGCCCTCGACAAGAAGATGTCGCTGCCCCCGCTCAACTTCACCCCGGCCGAGGCGGTGGCCATCGCGGTGGCCCTCAGCCAGGCCGGCGACCAGCCGTTCGGCCGCCAGGCCCGCAGCGCGTTACGCAAGGTGGTCTCGGCCATGCCGGGGCCCGAGGGCGATCTGGCCAGGGAGCTGGCGCGGCGGGTGCAGCTCGTCAGCGAGCCGCCCGAGCCCGGCTCCCCGAGCCGGCCGCTCGGCGCCGAGGGCATCTCCAGGGCCATCGAGGAGGCGCTGCTGCGGCGGCGCGTGCTCAGGCTCGACTACGCCGACGCCAAGGGCGCGCTCACCTCGCGCGACGTCGAGCCGGGGGTGTTCCTGGGCGGGCGCGGCGGTTTCTGGTACCTCGTGGCGTGGTGCCGGTTGCGGGAGGACGTCCGCGTCTTCCGGCTCGACCGCATCGCCGCGGCCGTCGTCACCGTCGAGCGCTGCCCCGAACGGCCGCTCGAAGGGTTCGCCCCCGACGTGCCGGAGATGGTGGTCCGCGGAACCATGCTCGATTAATCATGCGAAAACACCGACATAGGGTTGTCGCCATAGCGATACATCGTTGTCTTGTTCGAAAGACGAGGAGACGATGATGGACAACACGGTGACCTGGTTCGAGATCGCGACCGACGACCCCGAAGGCGCCGAACGTTTCTACGGCGAGCTGTTCGGCTGGTCGTTCAGCCGCGACGACGACGGCCCGCTCGACTACCGCATGATCGGCTACCCGGGCGGCGAGCGGCCCGGCGGCGGGCTGTTCAACAACAAGGGCGACTTCCCCGCCCACGCGGTGTTCCACGTGCAGGTCGCCGACGTCGAGGCCGCGTGCGCCAAGAGCGAGGCGCTCGGCGGCAAGGTCGAGATGAAGGTGATCGACGACGGCGCCGGCACCGACTTCGCCTATCTGCGTGACGTCTCGGGGAGCCTGTTCGGAGTCTTCCACCGCAGGTGAGCCCTTCGGCGGCGGACGCCGCCGGAGCTCGCGGGACCTCGCCGCGATCGCGCCCCCCGGGGAAGCACCTTCCCCGCCGAACCGAGGCCGCGCGACGCGGGCCGTCCCGCCTGAGAGCGGTTCACCCGCCCTGGACACGCCGCCGATCGCCGAGCGGCGGCGCGTCCAGGGCCCCTTCCCCCGGCCCGGGGGTCGTGTCAGAAGCGTCAGAAGGCGGCGGCCGCCAGCCAGCGGGTCAGCAGGTCGTGGTCGCCGAAGACGGCCGGCGACCGCGGGGGCCGCCGACCGTAGAGCACCAGGAGCAGCTCGCTCGCCGGGCCGCGTACGGCGGCGTCGCCCTTGGTGTGGCCGCGTTCGCAGCTGACCGCCCCGTCGGCGCCCTGCGTGATGGTCCACTCGCCGTCGAGGTCGCTCGCGTGGAGGTGGATCGTGGCCCCTTCCGTGCCGAGCCCGGCCAGCGACTTGGTCACCCAGGTCGCGTACGGCAGGTTGTGCAGGAACTCCTCGACGCCGTCGACGGCGGTCGCCGCCGGGATCTCCGGGTCGAGGCCGAGTGCGAGCTCGGCGTCGGCCCGGTGGATCACCAGCTCGAAGAGCATCCTGGGCGCCCACCATCCCGCCCGCCGGTCCGGGCCCCACGTCCACACCGCGAGGTCCGGGTCGGTGGTGCGCAGCACGTCCAGGAGGGCGGCGGCGCCCTCCACGAGCCAGGCGGCGTCGCCGTGCGCGCCCTCGGCCAGGCCGCTGGGCACCTCGCGCGACCAGACGCGCTCCTGGACCCGGTTGCGCAGCACGTACGTCGCCCAGCGATGGGTCCGGCCGACATGCGTGACGAGATCGCCGATCGTCCATCCCGGACACGTCGGCACCGGGACGGACAGATCGGTCGCCAGCGCCGCCAGCCGCGCGGCTTCGCCCTCGATCCGGGCGATGAAGGTGTCGTTGTCGGTCACCCGTCACACACTAGGCCGCCGGGCAGGTCGCACCCTTGGCGGGCAGCTTGCCCTCCACCAGGTACGCGTCCACCAGCCCCTGCACGCACTTGCTGCCCGACAGGTACGCCCCGTGCCCCTCGCCCTCGTACGTCACCAGCCGCGCGGTCCTGAGCTGGGCCGTCAGCCGCGGCGCCCACTGGTACGGCGTGGCGGGGTCGCCCTTGCCGCCCACGACCAGGATCGGCGCCGACCCGGTGGCGTTGACGTGCCGCGCCTCGTTGCTGCCCTTGGCCGGCCACACCCGGCACAGCCCGCCCGAGCCCTCGCTGCCGAACAGCGGCGAGATCCGCAGCGCCGCCGCCTCGGTGCGCCGCAGCTCGGCCTCGCTGGGCCGCTCGGCGGTGTCCACGCAGGTGATGGCCGGGAAGCTGGTCATCTGCGTGGAGTAGGTGCCGTCCTCCGAGCGTCCGGTGTAGGAGTCGGCCAGGTACATCAGCGCCTCGCCGTGGCCCTTCAGCGCCTCGCCGAGCGCCTTCTCCAGGAACGGCCAGGTCAGCTCGGAGTACAGGGCGGCGGCCACGCCGGTGGAGGCCAGGCCCTGGGTGAGCTGGCGGCCGTCCACCTTCAGCGGCTTGCTGGTGAGCTGGTTCATCAGGTTCTCGACGTTGGCGTTCGCGGCGGTCACGTCCTTGCCGACCTCGCAGCCGCCCTTGACGCAGCTGCGCAGGAAGCTCTCGTACGCCTGCTGGAAGCCGCGGGTCTGGGTCAGCGTGCGCTGCTCGAAGGTGACCGTCGGGTCGAGCGGCGCGTCGAGCAGCATCCGGCCCACGTTCTTGGGGAACTGGGTGGCGTAGACGGCGCCGAGCTGGGTGCCGTACGACATGCCGACGTAGTTGAGCTTGGGGTCGCCGACGGCGGCGCGGATGCGGTCCATGTCACGGGCGGCGTTGACGGTGCCGACGTAGGGGAGGACCTTGCCGGAGTGCTGCTGGCAGAGCTGCGCGAACTCCTTGTTGGCGTCCAGGCTCTCCTGACGGGTCTGCGCGTTGGTGGGCAGCGTGTCCAGGGAGACGAACCGGTCCATCTGCGCGCTGTCGCCGCAGCGCACGCCCGCGCTGCGCTCGACGCCGCGCGGGTCGAAGCTGACCAGGTCGTAGTGGGCGCGCAGGGTGGTGAGCACCTTGGCGGCCTGGTCGAGGGTGTCCACGCCGGAGGCGCCCGGCCCGCCGAAGTTGAACACCATCGAGCCGAGCCGCTTCTTCGGATCGGTGGCCGTCAGCTTGATGAGCGCCAGCTCCAGCTTGTCGCCGTCGGGGCGGGAGTAGTCGAGGGGCACCGCCAGCTTCCCGCAGCGCACCGAGGCGTCCTGCTGTGCCGGTGGCTCGCCGTCCGGGCGCTTGATGTCGGTGCACGGCCCCCACGCGATCTTGTCGGTGTCGGCGGCGGGCCCGTCGGTGGCGGGCTCTGCGGGTGCACTCGCGCAGCCCGCGGCCGTTACGAGCAGGGCGGCGGCTAGGACGCGTCGCATACGAACATTCCCCTTCGTGTCTTCGGGGGAAGTAGTGCCCACGATACGGGACCTCGCGTCGAACCTGGGTGAGGCGGCCCTGGGTGAGGCGGCACGTACCCCTCCTGGACGTGCCGCCTCATCCGTCGAACGGAGCGCAGGCCCGGACATGACGGCGCTCCCGCGAGAGACAGTTCGCGGGAGCGCGCCTTCCGGATGACTCAGACGCCCATCGACTGGGTGTCGTTGCTCTCCGCGCCGCCGGCTTCGGTGACGCCGTTCTTCAGGTGGTAGCGGGCGATGGCCTCGCGCAGCACCTCGCCGTCGAGCTCGCCCCGCTTGACCAGCCGGGTGAGCACGGCCAGCGTGATCGAGGCGGCGTCCACGTGGAAGTGGCGACGCAGCGCAGAGCGGGTGTCGGACAGGCCGAACCCGTCGGTGCCCAGCGAGGACCAGTCACCCGGCACCCACTGCGCGATCTGGTCCTGGACCGCCTTCATGTAGTCGCTGACGCCCACGAACGGGCCGCTGGCCTGCGAGAGCGCCTGCGTCACGTACGGGACGCGCTGCTCGGCGTCGGGGTTGAGCAGGTTGTGCTCCTCGCACGCCAGCGCGTCGCGCCGCAGCTCCGACCACGACGTCGCCGACCACACGTCGGCGGACACGCCCCACTCCTCGGCCAGCAGGCGCTGGGCCTCCATGGCCCACGGACCCGCCACGCCCGAGGCCAGGATGTTGGCCTTCGGCCCCTGCGTCTGCGGGCCCTCGGCGAACTTGTACAGGCCCTTGAGCAGGCCCTCCACGTCGAGGTCGGCCGGCTGCGCGGGCTGCAGGTAGGGCTCGTTGTAGACGGTCAGGTAGTAGAAGACGTCCTCGGGCTGCTCGCCGTACATGCGGCGCAGGCCGTCCTTGACGATGTGGGCGACCTCGAAGGCCCAGGACGGGTCGTAGGAGACCGCGGCCGGGTTCGTCGAGGCGATGAGCGGCGTGTGGCCGTCTTCGTGCTGCAGGCCCTCGCCGTTGAGCGTGGTGCGGCCGGCGGTGGCGCCGAGCAGGAAGCCGCGGCCCATCTGGTCGCCCATCTGCCACATCTGGTCGCCGGTGCGCTGCCACCCGAACATCGAGTAGAAGATGTAGACCGGGATCATGTGCTCGCCGTGCGTGGCGTAGGAGGTGCCGGCCGCGATGGTCGAGGCCATCGAGCCCGACTCGCTGATGCCCTCGTGCAGG
The DNA here is from genome assembly GCF_044465465.1 of Nonomuraea sp. NPDC049655. Classification (NCBI taxonomy): domain Bacteria; kingdom Bacillati; phylum Actinomycetota; class Actinomycetes; order Streptosporangiales; family Streptosporangiaceae; genus Nonomuraea; species Nonomuraea sp. NPDC049655. The sequence goes on along the minus strand of NZ_JBITLS010000019.1, from coordinate 26,552 downwards.
ATCTGCCCCTGCACGGCCTCCTTGTACGACAGCAGCAGCTCCCTGTCGACCGCCTCGTACGTCTGCCCGTGGGGCGAGTAGATCTTGGCCGTCGGGAACATGGCGTCGAGACCGAACGTGCGGGCCTCGTCGGGGATGATCGGCACGAACCGGTGGCCGATCTCCTTGTCGCGCATGAGGTCCTTCAGCAGGCGCACGAACGCCATGGTGGTGGCGACCTGCTGCTTGCCCGAGCCCTTGCGGAACTGGCTGTAGACGTCGTCGCCGGGCAGCTTGACCGGCTTGGCGCGCATGACCCGCTTGGGCAGCACACCGCCGAGCGCCGCGCGGCGCTCCTTCATGTACTGGATCTCGGGGTCGTTCTCGCCCGGGTGGAAGTACGGGGGCAGCTCGCCCTCCAGGGCCGAGTCCGGGATCGGCAGGTAGAGCCGGTCGCGGAACTCCTTCAGCTCGGCCTTGGTGAGCTTCTTCATCTGGTGGGTGGCGTTGCGCGCCTCGAAGTCCTTGCCCAGCGTCCAGCCCTTGATGGTCTGGGCGAGGATCACCGTCGGCTGGCCGACGTGCTCGCGGGCCGCCTTGAAGGCCGCGTAGACCTTGCGGTAGTCGTGGCCGCCGCGCGACAGCTTGCGGATGTCGTCGTCGGACAGGTGCTCGACCATCTTGCGCAGGCGCGGGTCGCCGCCGAAGAAGTGGTCGCGGATGTAGCCGCCGGTCTCGACCGAGTAGGTCTGGAACTGGCCGTCGGGCGTGGTGTTCATCTGGTTGACCAGCACGCCGTCGACGTCGGCCGCGAGCAGCGGGTCCCAGTCGCGGCCCCACACGACCTTGATCACGTTCCAGCCGGCGCCGCGGAAGTACGACTCCAGCTCCTGAATGATCTTGCCGTTGCCGCGTACCGGGCCGTCGAGCCGCTGCAGGTTGCAGTTGATGACGAACGTGAGGTTGTCCAGCTCCTCGCGGGCGGCCAGGCCGATCGCGCCGAGCGACTCGGGCTCGTCCATCTCGCCGTCGCCGAGGAAGGCCCACACGTGGCTGCGCGAGGTGTCCTTGAGCTCGCGGTTGAGCAGGTAGCGGTTGAACCGCGCCTGGTAGATCGCGCCGATCGGGCCGAGGCCCATGGAGACCGTCGGGAACTCCCAGAAGTCGGGCATGAGCCGCGGGTGCGGGTAGGAGGGCAGGCCGCGGAAGCCGTGCGACAGCTCCTGCCGGAACGCGTCGAGCTGGGCCTCGTTGAGGCGGCCCTCCAGGAAGGCGCGGGCGTAGATGCCCGGCGCGGCGTGGCCCTGGAAGAACACCTGGTCGCCCGACTCGCCGTGGTCCTTGCCACGGAAGAAGTGGTTGAAGCCCACCTCGTAGAGCGAGGCCGCCGAGGCGTAGGTGGCGATGTGGCCGCCCACGTTCGTACGGGCGTTGGCCCGCGACACCATGACCGCGGCGTTCCACCGGATGTAGGCGCGGATGCGCCGCTCGACGTGCTCGTCGCCCGGGAACCAGGGCTCGCGCTCCGGCGGGATCGTGTTGATGTAGTCGGTGCTGCGCAGGCCCGGCACGCCGACCTGGTGCTCGCGGGCCCGTTCCAGCATGCGGAGCATGAGGTAGCGGGCTCTGGTGCGGCCTTCGGTCTTGACGACATTGTCGAGAGACTCGAGCCACTCGTTGGTCTCACTGGGGTCGACATCAGGCAGCTGGCTGGGTAGGCCGTCGCTGATGATCGAGAATCGCTGGCGTCCGGAAGCCACTGGGTCTCGCCTTCCGAGAATGACTGAAGTCTGGTCTGGGTCGCCTTCCATCCTGGTCGCTAGTCGTAGAAAACGCATCTCTACTGACGGGTAACCAGAGCGTCCCTGCTGGCAGGGCCATGTTGGTGGCCTAGACCACCGATGGTAGGACGAATCGCCACCAAAGGTTACATCGGTGGAGCAATTTAACAAGACTAGAAAACGGACGAAATTTCCCCCCAATCCTAGGGGGCTGGCCCGGTGGGTCGGCCTCCGCCCTCAACCCTCCCCCGAACCGGGCGGTCCTCACCCGGAGGGGGCGGCCGCGCCGCGCCGCGCGAGTCTAGCCACCGTCTTCCTGGCGGGGGCGGGCGGGGCGGCGTCCGCCGGGAGGGCCGAGGCGCACACCTCTTCTCCTTGCTTCTGTACGCGCTTCGGACCCGCCTCTCGGAGCCCCTCTCGGAGCCATCGCCATCGCCATCGCGGCGGACGGCGGACGGCGGACGGCGGTCTCGGGCGGGCCGCGGGCCGTGCGGCCTTGTCTCGTGTGTGTCCCGTTGGAGAACGCGGAGGGTGACCTCCTGGGCACTCAGGGAGCGTCGGGCCGTCGCGAAGCCGGGCCCGCATCCTGTCGGCTCGCCCGGAGCTGTGTGGCCGGCTCCCTGGACGCCTCTCTCCTTGTCTCTCTTGTCGAGCCGACCCTCTGTCGCGCATCCCGCCGCTGCCTCCGCGCAAGTGCACAAACGGCCCTCGGCCGGGCCGCTGCCGAAATGAGGCCATATCGGAACCATCAGGCGACAGAGCCGGACGCGACCCCGCCGTCCTGCCCCTGACCAGCCGTAACGCCGTGGTGGTCAGGTGATCCGACGACCACGGTCCGGCCGTGCCGGCTGAAACGCCGCGCCCGTGCCGCGTAACGTTTCGGTCATCATTTTCGGCCCCTATGAAGACCGGGCAAAAAATCGCCGTCCCGGGCATCCGCTCTTTTCTCGGGCCGTTCGTCGTACCAATGTGGAAGGTATGAATGCGACGGCAGGAGACCGGCTCCTGATGCACGGCAACACCGTCGGCGAAAAGGAGCGGAGCGGCGTCATCACCGAGGTCCACGGCACGGACGGCGAGCCTCCGTACATGGTGCGGTTCGACGACGGCCACACCGGGCTGGTCTTTCCCGGCCCTGATGCGGTCGTTGTGCCTCAGTAGGATTTCCCTGTGAGATCAGAAATCATCTCCGTGGCCACGGGTTCACGCGAGACCGTGCACGACATCACCGCTGAATGCGCTGAATTCGTGCGCGCGCAGGGAGAAGACGGCCTGTTGCACGTTTTCGTGCCGCACGCGACCGCGGGCGTGGCGCTGCTGGAGCTCGGCTCCGGCAGCGACGACGACCTGCTCGCCGCGCTGCGTGACCTGCTCCCGGCCGACGACCGCTGGCGTCATGCCCACGGTTCGCGCGGTCACGGCAGGTCACACGTCATGCCCGCGCTGATCCCGCCGTACGCCACGATCCCCGTGCTGGGCGGGAGAATGGCGTTGGGCACATGGCAGTCCGTCGCGCTGGTCGACCTCAATGTCGACAACACGCAACGCCAGGTTCGCCTGTCGTTTTTGTCAGATTGATTCTGGCCGACTACGGCCGTACCCGTGGCGACCGTTGACGACTGAGGGTCACAGCGTGTGGACTGTGCCGAAGCGATAAACCGCATAGAGCGGGGCCACTCAAGCAGGAGGGATAAACGTGAGCGCGACCGCGGGTCAGGCGCAGGGCGAGCGCGGCCTGGCCGAACGACTCGGCCTCAAGCCGGGTCAGGTGGTGCAGGAGATCGGTTGGGACGAGGACGTCGACGACGAGCTTCGCGACTCCATCGAGGACCTGACCGGCAACGAGCTGCTGGACGAGGAGAGTGACGACGTCGTCGACGTGGTGCTGCTGTGGTGGCGCGACGGCGACGGGGACCTCTTCGACGCCCTCAGCGACGCCATGCGAGCACTCGCCGAAGCCGGCCAGATCTGGCTGCTGACTCCCAAGGCCGGGCGCGATGGCCACGTGGAGCCGAGCGACATCGGGGAGGATGCCGCTACCGCGGGTCTCTCGCAGACCAGCAGCATCTCAGCCGCACCCGACTGGTCCGGGACCAGGCTCGTCGCCCCGAAGGGCCGACGTTAGGAAACTCCGAGGCCGGCCGATACGGCAGGATGGTGGGCTGTGAACGCACATCCTGCCGAGGTCGGCGCACTGGCTCCGGATTTCGAGCTGCAGGACCAGCACGGCGCCCCGGTGAGACTGTCCATGTTCCGGGGCGAGAAGGTCGTGCTGGTCTTCTATCCGCTTGCCTTCAGCGGGATCTGCGAGGGCGAGCTCACCGCGCTGCGCGACCAGCCTCTCGACGCGCGGGTGCTCGCCGTGTCGGTCGACTCCGTGTTCGCCTTGCGTGCCTGGTCCGATCGGGAAGGTTACGGATTCGCCCTACTCTCCGATTTCTGGCCACATGGACAGGTCGCCCAGGCGTACGGTGTGTTCGATGAGGCGAAGGGGCTCGCACGTCGGGGGACCTTCGTCATCGACGGCGAGGGCGTGATCCGGTGGTCGGTGATCAGTCCGATCTCCTCGGCACGTGACGTCGCCGACTACGTGAAGGCACTCGCCGACATTTCCTGACTTCGGAGGGAACGATGCCCTGCTACCGATGCGGGGCCCGGCAGACCGACCCGGTCCGTGGCGCCAGCCCGTGGCAGCGCGGGGTGCGCAACGAGTCCCAGGTGCTGATCTGCCCGGACTGTCAACGGCTGCACGACCTCGATCTCGACTCCTGCGCCACCTGCGGGTCCACCGCGCTCATCTGCCGGCTGGGGGAGATCGAGTGCCGCGGCTGCGGCGCCGTCCGGCAGGCCCGGGAGCCGAAGGGGTTCGAGGAGCAGGGGGCGTACGTGGGGTCCGGGGCTCCGCCCGGGCTGTCGGCGGAGGTCGAGGCGGCGCTCAACCGGGTGCTGGGCAGGGCCTGACCGCCTGGGTGATCTTGAGTTCGAGGCCCAGGCGTCGTGTGGTTGATCGCCAGTTCAGGGCCCTGGTGTCGCCGGCCTGGATCGCGGCGCGGCGCCCTCCGTCCAGCTGAGAGATTCTCAAGCGCCTTTTCAGACATTTGCTGACCTGCGCTATCGTCTCCTTTCGTGTCCGCTATGAGTTCGTTCGTCGTCGCGCTCGACGTCGGTGGCACGTCCATGAAGGGCGGCCTGGTCAGCGAGTCCGGTGAGGTGTTGCTGAGCGAGCGGCGCCACACTCCTCGCGAGGAGGGCCCTGAGGCGGTCGTGTCCGCCATTTCAGACTTCATCGGCCACCTGGCCTCCTCCGGCGACGGGGAACCGGCAGGCGTCGGTCTGGCCGTCCCGGGGCTGGTGTCCGAGAGCGCGGCCCTCTATGCGGCGAACCTGGGCTGGCGTGACGTCCCCGCCTCGAACTTCACCACCCTGGACATCCCCGTCATGCTGGGCCACGACGTCCGCACGGGCGGTCTGGCCGAGAGCATCCTCGGCGCCGGAAGAGGCGTCTCCGACTTCCTCTTCCTCCCGATCGGCACCGGTATCGCCGGAGCCTCGATCATCAACGGCGACCCGTACGGCGGCTCCTCCGGCTGGGCCGGCGAGATCGGCCACACCCCCGTCTTCCCCGACGGCGAACAGTGCGCGTGCGGCCAGTTCGGCTGCCTGGAGACGTACGCCTCGGCGGCCTCGGTCGGCCGCCGCTACAGCCAGCGCGCGGGCGTGGAGGGCGTACGCGCCGAGCAGGTGGTCGCCTCCGACGACCCCATCGCCATCGAGGTGTGGGACGAGGCCGTGGAGGCCCTGTCGCTCGCCCTGGCGACGTACACGCTGCTGCTGGACCCGTCGGTGATCGTCCTCGGCGGCGGTCTGGCCGAGGCCGGTCCCGCCCTCTTCGATCCCGTACGTACCCGCCTGGTCAAGCGCCTGGCCTTCCGCGACGCGCCTCCGCTCGTCCCGGCCGCGCTGGGCGTCGACGCCGGCATGCTGGGCGCCGCCCTGCTGGGCTGGCGAGCCGCCGGCCGCCCCGAACTGGGCCCCGGCTGGACGGTGAATGTGCGATCGGCCCCTCTGGTGTCGTAAGGTTAGTGCCGATCAGGGGGCGGTTAGCTCAGCGGTAGAGCACTCGCCTTACAAGCGAGGGGTCACTGGTTCGAACCCAGTACCGCCCACCAGCGTAAACGTACAATCTCTGGTCTTGAAAACGGCGCCCGAGTGACTAAGTCCCGGATCTGGTGCCGGTAGACGGTCTCGGTAACCAGGCTCAGCCACCGGTAGCCAGGTGGCATGAGCCTTGGCGCCACGGGGCCGTCGGCCCGCTTGGCGGGCTTGCGTGTGCAGCGGGGGGCCGTTCGTGCCCGCCACCGCACGTTGGCCGGCATCCTCGACGATGAGCTTCCAAGTTTCTGCCGCCTCGCTTCCGGTGCTCGGGCCTGGAGGTGCGCGGTCCGGGGCGAGTTGCCATCGATTCACCGGGGTTGCTGCCTGTGGTGGTGCCCGGCGTGGGGCAGGGCCGTTTCAGTCGGCAGCTCTCGCCGATGGCCGGGCTCGTGGAGAACGCGGAACCCTCCGATCGGGCCGACCTGCGACGTGCCCTTGCCAAGGTGTGGCGGGCGTACCAGGGAGCCCGGTACAGCTACGTGATCCGGACTCTGCCCGGACTCCTGGGAGAGGCGCATCATGCTGCGCGCGCAGCGAACGGTGGCGCGCGCATGGCCGGATTGGGAGTGCTCGGGCGGGTCTACCACGCGGCTGCCAGCATCCTGGCCAAGGCGGGTGAGGCTGATCTCGCCTGGATCGCCGCTGAGCGGGGACTGTCCTTCGCACGGCAATCCGGTGATCAGCTCGTGACAGCCTCACGGCTGAGCTGCTTTCGGTGTACGGCACGCTGTACCTCGCCGGGTCGATGGCGGCGGCGCGAGACGACGACCGCAGCACGACACGCGCGTTCCTCGCCGAGGCGCAGGAAGCGGCGGTGCGGCTCGGCGGTGACGCCAACCATGTCTGGACCGCGTTCGGGCCGACGAACGTTTATCCATCAGGTGGCCACGGCGATCGAGCTGGGGGACATCCAGGTGGCTGTGGAGCTCGGGCCGAAGCTGGATACCAGCGGGCTTCCGATCGAACGTCGCGCTCGTCATGGCCTGGCCGTGGCGCATGCCTTGAGCCTGTGGAACCGTACCGACGACGCGATGGCCGCGCTGTTGGAGGCCGAGACGATCGCTCCCGAGCAGGTGCGCCATCACTACCTCAGTCGCCAGCTCACGATGTCGTGGATCAGAAGGCAGAAGGGCAAACCCAGTTTCCAACTCGCAGCTCTCGCCCGGCGACTGCACATCGTGTGAAGGCAGTCCCTGTGGCGTAAGGTCGGGCTGTGAACGATCAGGAAGCTCCGCCGTTCGCCCAGGCCCGTGCCGCCGCTGGCGCGCTGTTCTTCGATGACAGTGGCCGTGTGCTTCTCGTCCGTCCTACGTACAAGCCCTCCATGGACATCCCGGGTGGGTACGTCGAGCCGGGGGAGACCCCGTATGAGGCGTGCGTTCGAGAGGTGCAAGAGGAACTGGGCATTCGGCCGGCCATCGGTCGCCTCCTCGTGGTCGATTGGGCGCCTCTCCCTAAGGAGGGCGACAAGGTCCTGTTCGTGTTCGATGGCGGCACCTTGGGCGGCGAGTTGCTCAAGCAGATCAGGTTCGTGGACAACGAGCTGAGCGCCTATGAGTTTCATCCCGTCGAGGAACTGGACGGGCTTTTGATCGAAAGGCTTGCCCGTCGCGTCAAGGCCGCCGCCATTGCACGTGAGCTTGGCAGGACCGTTTATCTGGAGCATGGCCAGGCCGCTCCCACTGAGTGACTATCTGAGTGACAACGGCCCAGGACGAGCGTGGACGATCGAGGGCCAGGGCGGAACGTTCGCCGAGGTGGGGCCCCGAATCATCCGAGGTCCACCCTCTTGCGGCGAGCCTTGCAAGCGAGGAGTCACTGGTACGAACCCAGTACCGCCCACCTCGTAGAACAGCCCCTTTTTTCCCGTCGCGGAAACGGGGCTTCGTGCCATTAGCCGGTGCGAGGGCTTTCCTTGATCTTTGCGTTCATGGCGTCGGCGATCTTGCTATCGGCAGGGGTTCGCGGCTCGGGCAGTTCGGGCCAGGAGCGTGCGTGTCATATACGCAAGGCTCATCGGCGGAACGGAGAACGGCGAATGCACTGGCTGTGGGCTGGCCCTCCCCCGAAGACGACCGACCCGAAAAGCGAAGGTAGGTACGAGGCTGCACCCCCGATACGGTGCCACGCCTGCTTTCCTCTGGAGCGCAGGAAGAGCGAGTACACGGAGAGCCCTCCGGGGCTGCTGTTCCGCGTCACCTGTAGGTCCGGTCGGTGCTCAGACAGAGTGCCAGATGGACTGGACGACGATGGCCAGCGCCGACGCTGTCGCGCTCAGGAGCATCGCGACGATTGGCAGGGTTCGATTGGTGGCTGTCCCGACGCGAGCCTTGGCCATGCCGAACCCCGACATGAAGATGGCCACGTACGACACCCAGATCCCGACGCGGGCCAACCCGATGGTCACGTCGAGCAGGAGGGCGAGGATGCCGAGGCAGAGGCCGACGACACCTGCCCAGTTGCGCATTGCCGGGGCTGGCAGAGGCGGCTGATGAGAGTGCTGCCCGTACGGCTGTGATGGTTGGTGGGGATACGGCTGGCCGTCCTGGTCCTGCGGGCCGGGATACGCCATGTGGGGCTCCTGAGGGAGTAGGGGTGCGTGCGTAAGACGCGTCGACAGCGGGTGCGGTTTGCACCGTTACACGACAGGACCGCTCAAGTCCTGCAATCGCGTAATTTCGGGCTCCAGGGCGGAGAGACTCCGACATGACACCGCACCGTGCATCCTGTGGGTTTATGTCAGGCGTGGCCCGGGTCGACCGTATCGACCCGTAGAGAGTGAAACCCCGAGCCGGCCCGACTGTGTGCAGATTCGAGATCGCACGCTGGGAGTCTCGAACTCGGGGGTCCGGGCCGCGATTCTCGCGGCCGTTTCCGAAGTCGTATCGCTTGTAGAACTCCACGATGTACGACTGGTAGGCTCGGCGAATTTTTGTGATCCCAGCCGCTCGCGGCCGCCCTCGGGACGGGTTCCGCCCGGGCCAACGTGGGCGCCCGTTGGTCAGCCGGCAATTCAGCGCGTCTGCGACGGTGTGGTTAGTTGTGTGATCGCAAGGTCATCCTCGTGATCGCGTAGAACATCCTTGGCATCTGCGCACGCTGGAAGGGGTGCCCTCCTGGTGGTCGGCCACCCTATCCGCGTGAAAGGGATACGCGTCGCCGTGAAAGGAAGGCAGCGAACAACGAGGCCCCACCCGCAGCGATCAGTACGGTCGCGGGAATCCTGACGAGGCTCCGCAGGTCTGTGCAGTTGTCCAAATGGTGCAGCCTGTCGGCCAAGGCGGAGGACGGATCGAGTTGCGTCCAGGTAACTCCGACAAAGGCCGAGCCGCAAGATTCACCGCCTGACGTAACGGACATCAGGCCGGTGAGAATGCCCGAGCCGATTAACATGAAGGCGACAAACGCCATCGCTCTGGGAGACATGCCAGTCCTTACGTGGATCCAACCGCAGTGGATCATTTCATGGCGAGGCTTGAGCCGGGAAGACGTCTGGCTCAGCCAGGGGGACGACAAGCGCCAGGGGGCAGCCCCGTTTCCATTTGTGGCAACGAGGCTTCGTGCCGTCAACGGGGGATCAGTCGGTGCGGGAGCTCTTCCCGATCTCTGCGTCAGCGGCGGCGGCGTGGTGCTCGACGGGGCTCAGGTGGCTGGCATGCTCTGTGGCGTGACGATTCGTACTGCGACGCGCCGGGATCTGTCCGCGATCATCGCGCTCCTGGCTGATGAGGACACCGTGGTCGATCCCCGGACGGTTGAGGTCGACGAGGCGTACGAGCGAACCTTCAAGGCCGTCGACACCGACGAGCGCAACGAGATGATCGTTATGGACGAGGGAGACGGTACGGTCGTCGGCTGCCTCCAGCTGACGTACATCCCTGGCCTGGGACGACACGGGCAGGAGCGGGCGCTCATCGAGGCGGTCCGGGTGCGTGCCGATCGACGTGGGGCAGGGCTCGGGCGCGAACTGCTCACCTGGGCGATCGAGCGGGCACGCGCCCGCGGCTGCACCCTGGTCCAGCTCACCAGCAACAAGCGACGCACCGAGGCCCATCGTTTCTACGACTCTCTCGGCTTCGTCCGCAGTCACGACGGGTTCAAGCTGTCGTTCTGAGGCGGGGCGCCGAGCGGGGTGGTCATGGCCCTCTGCGAGATGAGCCAACGATTTTGATCGTGCGTACCCCGGGTTTTCCGATCAGCTCGGCGAGTGCCGGTTTCGAGTGTCCGTAGACGACCAATCCATAGATCCTGCCTTCATGTGCCGCTTGACGTAAACGGCGGAGATCGAGCCCGAACGACTTCAGGTTCAGCGCGTCGGTCCACTGCAACTTGGCCGCCCAACGTCTGTACAGCCCGATCGGTGACGTGTTCTCGCATTCGGTTTCATAGACCGCGCACGACCGCCAGTAGACCGGTTTGTCGGCGTCCCCGCGCGATCGGGAGAGGAACAGGAACACGGCGTCCGATCGGATTCCTCGCACGCCCAGGGTGGTGGTCAGTTCGTTCTCGGTCATGGGGGCGGTCAGTTCCACGACGGCGGTGGAGAAGTCATTCCTGCCCAGGGCCGCAATCGCCTGGCGGGCCTGGCTTTTGGCCGGCTCGTCCACTCCCTCGCCGCCGTGGAACGAGCGCAGCAACGGGCTCATCATCGCCTCCGGCACGGCCGGAGCGGAGGTCGTGCCCAGCACGTCGGTCACTATCTCTTCGTGTGCTGGACGACCTCGCAGACTCGGATGCGTCTCGAAAGTGCTGACCGTCACGCCCATCGACAGGGGGCCCACACCCACCTCGTGGCCCACGATGACGTCGTACTCCGGATGCGCCACCTGAAAGGCGCCGCCATAAACCTCGCGCATGCGTTCAGCGCGCCCGCCGAACAGGTGCACGCCTTCGGCCAGACAGGCGAGCAGAACGAGTATGACGACGATGACGTACCCGGTTCTGCGTGAATTCCTGGTGCGGCTGTCTGCGGTCAAGGCGGTCTCCCGTGCGTGCCGATGCCGGTCGAACAGTGATGATCAAATCAGATCGTCCGGTGAATGGGGGCGCCTGGCCGACACCGGTACGGCATCGTTTGTTCCGCCGTGCCGGCCGGTGTAGCCGTGGCGGCCGGTGTAGTCGTGCCGGCCGGTGTAGGAGTGCCGCACCAAGATCGCACTAAGATCGCGTGCCGTGTCTTCGGAACATTTATGGCGGTTTATCAGGATCGGATTAGTAAGTCTGATTCTTCTGGCGGCGGTCGCGGGGCTGGTGCTCGGCGACACCTGGCTCTGGGTGGCCGCCGAGTGGTCGCCGCCGACCTTCGGCGAGCTCTACACGGCCGACGGGTCCGACGCCTCGGTCGGTCTTGCGCTGTTCGGGGCCGCCCTGGTGAAGGCGGCGCTCCTGTGGCTGATTCTGCGCACCCCGGAACGGGGGCCGCTGGACCGCGGGGAGAGGGCGCTGCGCCGGCTGTTGTACCTGGCGGTGGCCCACGCGCTCGTGCTGTGGTTCCCGATCGCGCTGCTCCCGGACACGGTCGACGCGGCGTTCACGCTCGTTCTGTGGGCCGCGATCGACATCCTCTACCTGCTCGTCATCCGGTGGCGGTCCCGCCTGTTGCGCGGGGCGGCCGGAGTGCTGTTCGCGGTCGAGCTGGCCGGGGCGGCCGACGACCTGCTCGACGACCTCGACCTCCCGGAGCTCGGACCGGGCGGTGTCATCCAGGCGGTCCTGATCGGGGGTGGAGTGCTGGCGACCCTCGTCACCGTCCTCGGGCAGTGGCGTGACGGCCGCTGGAGCCGCGGCACGCTGATCGCCGGGGTGGCGTCGGTGGGCGGTTACGCGCTGGCGATCCCGTTCAACCTCCTCGTCGGAGGACCCTTCGGTGGCGGTCTGGCGATGGTGATCGCGATGGACGCGATAGGGCTCGTCACCACCGTGTGGATCGCGGCCACCGCTCGTGAGCTGCCCGCCGAGGGCCGCCCGGCGGATCTTCCGTCCGTCCGGCGGCGCGGGTTCCGCGTCGCGGTGGCGGCCGTCGCCGTGCTGTCGCCCGTCGTACTGATCAATCCGGAGCGGGACGCGCGCCTGACCTACACCGCCGGGTCGGCGGACTGCTACGACCGGCCCAGCTTCGGCGACGTGCAGCCCGCGGAACGCGACGCCGTGTTCCTGTGCCGGGCGCGGAGCACAGACGGCGCGACTCCGCCCATGTTCCCCGACACCACGTCGGACCAGGCGGTCCTCGCGTACGGACGGGCACTGTGCCGTGCCAAGGACGCCGGCGAGCAGGAGGCGATCCTGACGCGGGCCGGCAGCGCCCGCGCGGCCTGGCGGGTGGACCCCGATGAGCTCGTCTACGTCTGCCCGGAGATCGTCGGCGCCACCCGCCCCGACCTGCTGCGGTCGACGGCGGAGGAGGCGGCGGCGAACGCGGCCCACATCGCCGGGGAGAACGCGACGTGCCGGGACCCGTGGCCCCGGACGAAGGGTGTCGTCCAGGCCACGGCCAAGTACTTCCTGTTCGTCGACGGCGATCCCGGATATCTGGTCCAGGACGGCGAGGGCGAGTCGGCCATGGAGGAGGCGGGGCTGGCCACGGCCCGGTCCTACGAAGACGGCGCCCTCATCGGGGTGGCCGGCGGCACGGCGCTCATCGGGCACGTCGAGGACGTCGTCGATCTGTGCCTCACGGTGAAGGCCTTCCGCGCCGCGCCGCCACTGCGGACCGCCGGGTGGGATCAGGTCCACGAGGTGCCGGTCGTCAGCCGCGGCGGCCGGCTCGCGGTGCCCGAGATGGCCGACGGCGGCGACGTGGGGGCGGGCGCCCCGATGCCGAACCTGGCGATCGCCGGGAAGGGCCGCTACCGGATCCGTGTCCACGTGCGGATCGGTGAGGCGGGGGAGGAGCACCTGGTCGTCGTGTTCCCGGGCACGTCGAGGAAGAGGCTGAAGCTGAAGTCCTGATCCGAGGCCGGGCGAGCCGGGGCTGGTCAGCGGCAAGGAGCGGATGCGGCACGGGCCGGGCGGGAACACTGTCCGATCGCCAGGTCGATGTGCACTGACTGCGACTTCTCCGTAGCGGCGGCGAAGTATTGTGGTGGAGGTCCCCGGGGTAAGGGCTCTTAAGCCGAAGGGGCTGCGCAGTCCGTGAACGGAGAGCCACCTGCCATGCGAAATCGCACGCTGCGGATCCCCGCCACCGCGGCCGCCGTCCAGGAAGCCATTGACCAGGCGACGGCGGGAGAGGTCGTCCTGCTGGAGCAGGACGGCCGCCTCGTGGCCGCGGTGGTGCCCTACGAGGTGGCCGCCGCCGGCGTCGAGCTGCTCAACGAGGCCCAGGACGCCGCTGACCGGCTGTCGGGGCTCAGGCTGATCGCGGAGCTCGAAGCCGGCATGGAGACGATGCGGCTCAGCGACCTGCGCCGTGAGCTTGCCTCATGAAGGGCTACTACGAGATCCAGCTCTCGTCATCGGCGGTGCGGCAGATCCGTGCCGTGCACGCCGCGGAGCCGATGGCCGCCACGTTCGTCCTCAACGGCCTGGAGTATCTCTCCACCGACCTCGACTCGGGCCTGCTGCGCACGATCGACAAGGAAGCGGGCCTGCTCAAGGCGGAGATGGGCGACTTCGAGGCCCTGTGCTGGGTGCGGCACGACGAGATGAGCCTGGTGATCCTGACCGTCTCACGGAGTCGTCACCCAGCGTGACGCCGCGCCCTCGTTCGCCCGGACGGCGAAGTCGCGGACGTCCCGCATCCGCCGCGTGCTGACCGGCTCGGCGTAGACGTAGGGGCACATGTCCGACCGGGTCATCTTCGATCGCTGGTAGAGCGAGAAGTCGCACCAGGCGTAGTCGTGCCGGATGATCTGCTCGATCACCTCCTCCCTGATGTGTGCGCCGTACATGGAGTCGTGCATCTCGATCAGGAGCGCCGGCTGGTGGTGGGCGATCGTCTCCGCCGCGCCCGCCAGCGCCCTCCCCTCATGACCCTCGATGTCCATCTTGACCAGCCGGATCCTCTCCCGGGACCGGGAGGCCATGACGTCGATCGGCAGGCCGTCGGCCTCCCCGAGGAACGCGCCGTACCCCTCCTCGCCGTGGTGGAGGGTGGAAGTGACGCAGTCGGCGGGGATGGTCGCCGGCTCGCCGGCGGCGAGCGTACGGGTGCAGGGGCCGGCGGTGACGTCGTAGGGGTCCCAGAGTCGCAGTCGTGCTCCGGAGTCGTGCGCGGCCACCGGGTGGACGTCGACGTTGCCGATCTCGTTGAGCTGCAGATTGTGGTGCAGCGCGCGCAGTGCGACGGGGTTCGGCTCGACGGCGATGACCGTCGTGAAGGCCCTGGCCATCCGTAGGGCGTAGTGGCCGACGTGGGCGCCGACGTCGAGGAAGGCCGAGCCCGGCTCGGCGAAGGACTGCAGGAGGCGCCAGATGTCCTGCTCGTGCGGCCCCGGACCGACGCGGTCACCGCTGGCGGGCCGGAGGGCCCAGGTGAGTCCGTCGCGCTGCGAGAGGGAAGGTGTCGTCGACATCAGGACTCCCGGGGAGGTGTTCCGCGCTCACCCACGTGTGATCGTTCTCGCGTCGGAGGAGATCCAGCTTCGGTGCGGGTAGTAGCTCCTGAGTTCCCGCATGCGCGAGGAGTCCGTGAAGAAGACGAACTCCAGGTTGGCCCGCCGCAGCATGCTGTGTTTCGCCTCCTCGCCCAGCAGGCCCCCGACCAGCGGGACCGCGTTGACCGCCACTTCGGTGAGCGTCGACAGGCCGGTCATCGCGAACCGTTCGGCGACCTTCGCCAGTCCGGGCATCTTCCTGCGCAGGAAGATGCCGAGCTTCGTGGGTTTGACCGCCAGATGAGGACGCGTCGCCCGGATGTGGTCGCAGATGCGCTGCCAGTAGTCGGCGGCGCAGTCGGCCAGGGCCGCGGCCAGCACGTCGTCCGCGTCATGGGCGTTCGAGACTTCGAGGTAGGACTGGATCTCGAACAGCTCCCTGGCCTGTTCGCGCAGTTCGACGATCTCCTCGAAACGGAGCATGGCCAGCAGGTCGGGCGGCGGACCCTCGACCATCCGATAGGCCGTCTCGACGAGCTCCCGCACGTCGAACTGGGGATCCGGCCGGCTGGGCGCACGCTGCGCACCGGTGAGGACGGCCTCGGCGAGGCCGGTGGCGTCCCCGGAGTTCCAGTCCGAGCCCATGATCCTCGCGTTGAACGCGCGTGCGTGCGCGGTCTCGTCGAAGAGGCCGTGGATCTGGATCAGCTCGCTGCTCACCGGCAGGCCGGAGTCGTGGAGCAGCGCGAAGATGGGGGTGTGGGAGAACCGCGGCCTCGACAGGATGTCGTCGTACCGTCTTCTCAGTTCGATCGGCTGCGCCGACAGCAGGCCGGTCAGGACGGAGTCAGGCGAGTTGGCGGCCTCGCGGACCTGCCGCATGAAGTCGTCCTTGGCGGTGACATAGTCATAGCGGACGACGACGGAACCGTCTCCGGCGAGAACGCCGTCGAGTTCCCTGATCATGCGGTCGCGGGCGGCCGAGACCGGCGAGACGACCCATCCCTTCCCGTCGGGGCTGTTCCGCTTCCAGCTGTCCAGGACGTCCGCCAGAGAGTCGCAGGGGTCGAGCCGGTCCTCCTGGTAGAGGTAGTTGTGGGCGCGGAGCCCGACCGCGACGACGCCTCCCGCGACGAGATCTCTGAGCAGGCGGTAGAAGTTGTTCTCCCGCAGGTCCGACCTGCTGAAGTCGCCCACGACCCGGGGGTTGTCCACGAGCTGCGTGTCATGCACGTAGACCCGCTCGTTGAAGAGCGCCCCGAACACCAGCAGGGCCCGCAGCTGCATGGTGGAGCTGATGCCGGCCCAGATCGGTTCCAAGGCGGCGAATTGGGACGTGGCGCGCAAGGCGTTGATGGAGCGGGAGTCATCGCGCTTCATCTCTTCGAGATACCACCCTTCGGTCGCCACCCCCAAGGGAAGCACAGCCGGGTACCGCAGGGAAGGTCATCATGGATAGTGGCCCGGCCGGGGGTTCCGCGTCGTACGATCCGCTTGGGTCGCTCGTGGTGTCTCCTCGGGAAGGGGCCGGTTGTGTCGTCGCTCGAAGAGGCCGTGGAGTCCAGGGATCATCTCGTCGCCGTCTGGAGCGAGCTGGTACGGGACAGAGGCGGCCGGATCGGTACGGACGACGGCGTCGTGCACATGTGGGCCGACAGCCCCTTCGGCTTCTGGAACACCGTGACCCTGGCCGGTACGGGCATCCCCGCGGACGCGCTCGGCGAGCGGCTCGCGCGGGCGGCGTCCTTCATGAGGGGCAGGTCCGAAAGCGGATATCTGTGGGTCTTCGAGGATCTGTTGAGCCCCCAGGCGCGACAGAGCCTGTTCCGGCGCGCGGCCGAGGCCGGGCTGGAGCCGGCGTTCTCGGGCCGGGGCATGGCGGGCGACCTGTCCGTGCCCGAGCCGGATCATCCGCACCTGGAGTTCCGGCGGGTGGAGAACGAGGAGCACCTCGCCGCGTACGGCGACATCAACGCACGCGCCTACGGCATGCCGCCCGAGGCGGGCAGGCTCGCCCTGGCCGGCTCCCAACTGTGGCGCGGCGATGTGCACGCCTACCTCGGATACCGCGACGGACGGCCCGTGACCTGCGCCGCCACCGTCGCCGGGCCGCATTCCATCTTCCTGGCGCTGGTCGCCACCCTGCCGGAGGAGATGCGCAAGGGGTACGGCGAGGCCGTCACCCGCAAGGCGATCCACGAAGGCGGCAGGCGGAGCGGGCACCGGCGGCTGGTCCTGCACGCCACGCCGGCCGGGCAGCCGGTCTACGAACGCATCGGCTGCCGAGCCAACACCGCGATCCACTTCCTCCGACTCGCCGGTCATGCCTACATCGGATGATCACGGGTAGCGCTGTGCGACCACCCCAGCTACAGAAGTGGAACACGGCATGATCACTCTCATCCTGCTCATCCTCGCCCTGGCCTGCTTCGTCCTGTCCGCCTTCAACATCGGCGGCGCGCGCGTCAACCTGCTCGCACTCGGTCTGGCGCTCTGGGTGCTCAGCGAGATCATCCCGAAGCTCGGCCAGCTCTGATCCCCGGCGCCTGAGACCACCCCCTACGGGCAGGAACACGCACATGGACGCCCTCACCATCGTCGCTCTGCTGGCACTCCTCGCCGGAATCCTGGTCGCCCTCACCCAGAGGGTGTGGCCCATCGCGTTGTTGTGCGGGGGACTGTTCATGTCCGTGCTGGCGGACGCCGGTCTCATCGTCACATAGGCGAAGGAGACCGGCCGCCCGGCCCGTGCGGGTTCAGCAGTAGGTGATGCCCGTGACGGTGAACGGGATGTTGTGGTACGGCGTGTACTCCGACCGCTGGCCTGGGGAGACGCAGGGGCCGACCTCCGGCCACGAGCCCACCGTGGGGTCCGGATGGGTGACGCGGATGACCACGGCGTAGTTGCCGGAACCGCCGCTGCAGTACGCCCAGGCGGTCTTGCCGTCCCGGCCGGTGGTGCAGCCGGTGGGGGAGGCGTGCGCGGGGGAGGCGGCGCCGAAGAGGGCGACGCTGGTGAGGACGGTGGTGAGGACGGTCGCGAGGCGGAGGGTCAAGTGCTTTCTCACGCGCATGTGCTGACCTCCAGTGGGTCGTCAGGCAGTGCACTCTTAGGAAAGCTTCTTAAGAGAAAGTAGCCGCACCGTCCTCGTCGTCAAGCCCCTGTCCGGTCTCCGGGACGCCGCCGTCAGCGGGGACGCGGGCCCTTCTTCTTGCGGCTCGTCGGCGCGGCGCGGCGACCGGCGCGGTTCTGGGCGGCCGGCTTGGGGGGCTGGCGTCGTGCCTGCTTCTCCTGGGGACCGGCGGGAGCGGCGGGAGCGCGGCCGCGGGAGCTGTTGACCGTGCGGCCGCGCACGATGCCGATGAAGTCCTCCACCAGGTCGGTGGTCGCGTCGGTGGGCCAGGCCAGGGCGACCTGGGACTGGGGCGCGTCCGTGACCGGGCGGTAGGTGAGGTCTTTGCGGTGGTGGAGGCGGGCCAGCGACTGGGGGACCAGGAGCAGGCCGGTGCCGGCGGCCACCATCTCGACCGCCTCGGCCGTGGTGGCGGGACGGGCGAAGGCCGGTTGCCCGGGCCGCGACGCCCACTCGATGGCGTCGTCGAGGGGATGGAAGATCTCCTCCTCGGCCAGGTCGGCGAGGGTCACCTCGTCGGCGGCGGCCACGGCGTGGTCCTTCGGCACCACGACCACCGTGGTCTCGACGTAGAGGGGGATCGCGCTCAGGCCCTCGCGGTCGATCGGGAGCCGGACGAACGCGGCGTCGGCCCCGCCGCCCCGCAGGAGGGCCAGCGCCTCGGGGGTGGGGGCCGTGACCAGCGTGAGCGGCACGTCGGGCAGCCTCTCGGCCCAGACGCCGGCCCACTTGGCGGGGGTCACGCCGGGCGCGTACGCCAGCCGGAAGTCTTCGCCGCTCTCGTCAGTCACGTCCTCAGGGTATCGATGTCGGGGACGCTGTCCCGACTGGCTAGGCTTGGGGGCATGACCTCGTCCAAACCGAAGAGCATCCAGACGATGAAGCCCGAGACGGCGGCCAAGAAGCTGGGTGTCCTCCTCTCGGCCACGCCCGCGGAGTTCCAGGCGGGCGTCGTCTCCAGGGACGAGCTGAACGAGCTGCAGGCCAAGCCGCCCGCGTGGCTCGCCGACCTGCGTCGTAACGGGCCGCACCCCAAGCAGGTCGTGGCCGCCAAGCTCGGCGTCTCCATCTCGGGGCTGCTGCGGGCCGGGATCACCGAGCCGCTCACGACCGCCGAGATCGACGCGCTGAAGGCGGAGAACCCCGACTGGCTGGAGCGGGAGCGCACCGTCCAGGCGGAGACCCGCAAGGAAGCCGTCCGGCTCAAGCAGCGCTAGTCGCCGCGTTCCAGACATGACGGCGCGGCCCGCCGGCGGGCAGGCCGCGCGTCACCGCGCGGTCAGGCGCGTGCCAGGTCAGGGATGCTGGACAGGCCGTGGGCGAGGTCGTCGTCCGTCGGCTCGTCGTCGGGCAGCAGCCCGGCCTGGAACATCTCGTACGCGGCCAGGTCGAAGTGGCCGTGCCCGGACAGCGCGATGAGGATCGCCTTCGACTGGCCCTGCTCACGGCAGCGCAGCGCCTCGTCGATGGCGGCCCGCACCGCGTGCGCCGACTCGGGGGCGGGCACGATGCCCTCCTCGCGGGCGAACAGCACGCCGGCCTCGAAGCAGGCGGTCTGCCGTACCGCGACCGCCTCCATCAGCCCGTTCTCGACGGCCCGGCTGATCAGCGGCGAGATGTCGTGGGCGCGCAGGCCGCCGGCGTGCACGGGCGGCGGCACGAACTTGTGGCCCAGCGTGTGCATCCGCGACAGCGGGGTGAGCCGGGCCGCGTCGGAGTGGTCGTAGGCGATGCGGCCACGGGTCAGCGTGGGGCAGGCGACCGGTTCGGCCGCGACGAGCCGGATCTCGCGCCCGCGGCGCAGCTTGTCGCGCAGGAACGGGAAGCACATCCCGGCCAGGGTGCTGCCGCCGCCGCAGGGGCCGACCACGATGTCCGGGTAGTCCTCGGCGAGCTCCATCTGGAGCATCGCCTCCTGGCCGATGACGGTCTGGTGGGCGCACACGTGGTTGAGCGAGCTGCCGCGGGTGTAGCCCAGGTCGGGGTTGCCGTAGGCGACCTCCAGGGCCTCGGACTTGGCGATGCCGAGGCTGCCGGGGTGGTCGGGGTCCTCGGCCAGCACGGCCCGCCCGGCCGCGGTCAGCGGGCTGGGGCTGGAGTTGCAGACCGCGCCGTACGCCTCCATGAGGGCCCGGCGGTACGGCTTCTGCCGGTAGCTGACGCCCACCATGAACACCTGCGCGCTCAGCCCGAACATGGCCGCGGCCGAGGCGATCGAGCTGCCCCACTGGCCCGCGCCGGTCTCGGTGACCAGCCCCGTCTTGCCGATCTGCTTGTTGTAGTACGCCTGCGGCACCGCCGAGTTGGGCTTGAGGCTGCCGACCGGCGAGACGCCCTCGTACTTGTAGTAGATGCGGGCGGGGGTGTCGAGGGCGCGTTCGAGGCGGCGCGCCCGGTAGAGCGGGGTGGGCCGCCACTGGCGGTAGATGTCGCGGACCGGGCCGGGGATCTCGAACTCCGGCTCGGTGCTGAGCTCCTGGTCCACCAGGGGCTCGGCGATCGTCCTGCACAGCTCGGCCCGGGTGATCGCCGCGCCGGTGGCCGGGTCGAGGATGGGGGCCGGCTCGCCGAAGTCCGCGGCGATGTTCAGCCACGTGTACGGGATGTCGTCCTCGTTCAGGGTGTATTTGACGGTCTCGTTCAACGGATACCTCTCATAAGGACTTCGTCGATGGATGTCAGACGCCCGCTTCCGCGGTCAGCGAGCCCTTCACGGTCTGGTCTCGGCCGCCCAGCAGCCCGGGGTGGGACGTCCTGAAGCCCTCCAGGACCAGCTCGTAGGGGAAGTCGTCGAACTCGCCGTGCCAGTGCAGGAACTCCATGTGCCGCCGGCCTGCCTCGTCGTGCGGGTGGTAGACGCTGTCGGCGGTGCCGTCGAACTCCAGGGGCTTCAGGCGGTACAGCCGGCACAACAGCTTGTTGAACACGGGGGTGGCCTTCACCCAGCGGTCTTCGAGCTGGACGGAGACCAGGCCGTGGAAGCGGAACACGTCGCCGCCGACGAGCTCCTTGAGCCGTCCGGAGGCCAGGTGGTTGCGCACGTCGGCGAACGCCAGCCGGCACGGGATGCCGAGCGCACGGGCGGCGGCGGCGTACACCACCGACTTGTGCAGGCAGAAGCCGCTGCCCCGGGCGATGATCGTGCTGGCCCGCAGGCCGTCGCGGGACATGTCGATGTCGTAGACGTCGTACAGGATGGTGTCGCGCACCTTGTAGTAGAGGCGTACGGCCTGCTCGGTGGGCGTGGTGGCGCCCTCGACGGCCCGTTCGGCGAACTCGCGCACCACGGGGTGGCCGGCGTCCAGGAACTTCGTGGCGGCCAGGTCAGCGGTCATGTGTGTGACTCCTTGAGGCCGAGCATCCGGGCGATGCGGATCCGTTGCATCTCCGAGGTGCCGGAGTAGATGGTGCCGCCGACCGCGTCCCGGAGCTCCTTCTCCAGCCCGGTCCCGGTCAGGTAGCCGCTGCCGCCGAAGATCTGGATCGCGGCCAGCGCCGACCTGACGTTCGCCTCGCTGGTGACCACCTTGGCGATCGCGATGTCGGTGGCGACGTCCCGGCCGGCGGCGAAGCCGCGCGCGGCGTCGTACAACCAGCGCCGGGCGGTCTCCACGCCGATCTTCATGTCCACGATCTGGCCGGCGACCAGCTGGAACGAGCCGATCTGCCGGCCGAACTGGCGGCGCCGGGAGGCGTGCTCGACGCAGCGGTCCAGCCGGTGCCGCATCGCGCCGGCCTGGACGATGAAGGAGCACAGGATCTCCCACCGCATCACGTGCTCCAGCACGGTGAAGCCCATGCCGGGCCGGCCCACCACGTTGGCGGCCGGGACCCGGCAGTCGCGCAGCGTCAGCTCGCCGAGCGGGGACGTGCGCAACCCCATCTTGGGCACGTCCGGGCCGGTCAGCAGGCCCGGGGTGTCCCGTTCGACCAGGAAGGCGGTCAGGCCGAACGGGCCCAGGTCGCGGTCGGTCACCGCGTAGACCACGATCAGGTCGGCGACCGGGCCGTTGGTCACGAACACCTTGTCGCCGTCGAGGATCCAGTCGTCGCCGTCCGGTTTGGCGGTCATGCCCATGCCCAGCACGTCGGAGCCGCCCCCGGGGTCGGTGATCGCGTGCGCGGTGATCGTCGTGCCGTCGCAGATGCCCGGCAGGTGGCGGGCCTTCAGCTCGGGGCTGCCGAAGCGTTGCAGCGGGATCCCGGCGCTCACGATCTGCGTGCAGAGCGAGAAGCACAGCCCGCCGTCCCGGCAGCCCTCGCCGAGACCCTCCAGGACGTACATGGTGCTGAGCAGGTCAAGGCCGCGGCCGCCCCATTCCGGCGAGAACGGCAGGCGCAGCAGCCCGGAGGCGCGCACCTGCTCCCACTTGTGCGCCGGCAGGCCGGCGGTCCGGTCGGCGTCGCGGTCGGCGTCCAGGTGGCCTTCGCCCAGCACCTCGTACCAGTCCGCGAACTCGGCCCTGAGCTCGCGGTGTGTGTCGCTCCACTCGTCCATGGGTGACCAGATCCGTCAGTAGTGGGAGAACTCAGCCTCAGCGAGCTGGTGGCGCTCGTCGCCCTGCAGCGCGGGGGAGAAGACGCAGATCAGCCGCAGGTCCTCGCCGGGGTCGGCGATCAGGTGGTGCGGGTCGTTCTGGTCGAGCGCGTACATGGTGCCCGGCTCCAGGACGTGCTGGCGGCCGTCGGCGTCGATCACGGCGCCCCGGCCGCTGATGCAGTAGCACGCCTCCAGGTGCTTGCGGTACTGGAGGGGGGAGCTGGTGCCGGCCCAGACGATCGTGTCCGTGAGCGAGTAGCCCATGCCGTCGCGCTCGACCAGGAAGCGGTGGCTCAGCCCGTTCCCCCACTCGACCGGCGTCACGTCAGAGATCTTGCGGATGATCATTGCAGTGTCCGTTCTGCTGGTGCTGATAATGCTTTTCCGACGAATTCGTCAATGGCGGCCACGGTCCGGAAGTTCTCCGGGGCGATGTCCAGCTCGTCGACCGGGACGTCGAACTCGTCCTTGATCCAGCCGATGAGCTTCAACAGGCCCAGACTGCTGATGACCCCGTTGCGGAAAAGGTCGTAGTCGGCCTCGAGTTCGTCGGGCGGAGTATCGGGGAGATACTCGGTCACCACGAATTCTTTAATGCGGTGTGTGATGTCCACGAAAGGCAGCATCACACGCGCGCGCACGCGGTCGCATCTCCGAGAATGCGCGTGCCCGCAATAGGCTTTTGCGTGTCAGCCGATGCGCTTTCGGTCCACCTTTCCGGTCGAGGTGCGCGGGAACGGCTGCTCGACCAGCCTGATGGCGGACGGGATCGCGGCCCGCGGCAGCCGCATCGCGCAGTGCGTACGCAGGCGCAGCCCCGACAGCCGCCCCGGCCCCGTCCCGCGGACGAACGCGGTGAGCCGGGTCTCGGCGCCGTCCACGGCCGGGACGACGGCGGCCTCCAGGACGTCGTCGTGCTCCAGCAGCACCCGCTCGATCTGCTCCAGGTTCACCCGGATGCCGCGCACCTTGAGCTGGAAGTCGTCCCGGCCGACGAGGAACAGCCGGCCGGCGGCGTCCCGGCGGACCAGGTCGCCGGTGCGGAAGAAGCGGCGGCCGTCCGGCCCGGTCACGAACCTGCCGGTCGCCGCGGCCGGGTCCGGGGTCACGTACCCGTCGGTCTGGAAGGGCGTCCAGACCAGGAGCTCGGTGCCGCCGTCGTCCGGCGGGACGGGGGCCAGATCGGGGCCGAAGGCCACGACGACGCCGGGCAGCGGGCGGCCGATCGGCAAGGGGGCGGGCCCGGCCGCCTCGGCGGCGTCGAACTCGTGCCAGAAGCTGTCGTTGGTCTCGGTGCAGCCGTAGACGTTGTGCAGCCGGGCGCGCGGGAACCTGCGCGGCAGGCCGGCGCGCAGCGGGACCGGCGCGTGGTCGCCGGTGACGATGACGTGCCGCACGCCGGGGAAGACGCCCTCCTCCAGCAGCTGGTACAGCATGGGCACGCCCTGGACGACGGTGACCCCGCAGGCGGCGAAGAAGTCGCAGACGTAGCGCGGGTTGGCGGCCAGCGCGGGGTCGACCAGGGCGACGCAGCCGCCGTGCCGCAGCGTGGCCCACACGTCCAGCAGGCACAGGTCGAAGTTGAGCGGCGCGTAGTTGAACACCACCTCGCCGGGGCCGAGGCCGAACGCGTCGCCGGCCCAGCCGGTGAACCGCGCCACCGCCCCCGCCGACAGCGGGACGATCTTCGGGGTGCCGGTCGAGCCGGACGTGGTCAGCATGAACGCGGTGTCCTGCTCGGCGACGGCCACCGGGTGGGGAACCGCCGGCCCGCCGCTGGGCTCGTTGTCGCGCCCGCCGATCACGGCGGTCACCACGTCGGGGTGTTCGGCGGCGTCCTCGGGGGTGGCGGCCAGCACCTCGACGCAGCCCGCCCGCGCGCACAGCTCGCCGAGCGCGACCGCGCCGAGGTCGATCGGCGGCAGCAGCAGCGGACGCCCGGCCGCCAGGCAGCCGAGCACGAGCGCGACCGCCTGCGGCGACTTACGGGCGAGCACCGCGACCGGGCCCGGCGCAAAAGCGTCGAGTTCTTTCTGGGCCCGTCCGGCCATGGCGGCCAGTTCGGCGTAGCTGACTTTCTCCGTCCTGGTGCGCAGCGCCGGCGCGGACGGTTCTCTCTCGGTGTGCGCGATGAAATCGCGGAGCAGTTCTGTGGTCATCGGAAGGTCACCCATCGATTTCTTGGTTGCCGGATACCAATGATTTTGTTCGATGTGCGACCGCGAAATCGGAAATGCGGGCTTCAGCTAATTGCCCGCGTCCGGCAGCTTCCTGCAACGCCTCGACCACGAGAACGGGTCAGGACCGTACTTCCAGTTCTTCGGCCCGCTCCGGCGGGCCGGCCGCCGGGGCGGGCGGCTCCTCCTCGGCGCGGGTGGCCAGCACGCAGCCGCCCAGGATCAGCGCGAACGAGACGACGATCAGGGCGGTCAGCGGCTCGTCCAGGATCAGCACCCCGGCGACGATGGCCACCGCCGGGTTCATGTACGTCGACACCAGCGCCCGCGACGGCCCGGCCTCCTTGATGAGCTCCACGAACACCACGAACGCCAGCCCGGTGCAGACCACGCCGAGGCCGCCCAGCGCCGCCAGCACCTGCCAGCTCGGCATGGCGGACGGCCAGGTCCAGATCGCGGCGGGCGTGTAGACCAGCGCGGCCAGGGTGAGGCAGGCAGCGGTCAGCGGGATGGTGGGCAGGTCCCGCAGGTGCCGGTCGGCGACGAGCGGGGCGATCGAGTAGCAGAGCGCGGTCAGCAGCACCTCGCCCATCGCCCAGGCGTCCCCGCCGCCCAGGTGCGGCCCGGCCAGCACGGCGACGCCGGCCAGGCCGATCACCAGCCCGATCCAGCGGGCCCGGCCGAGCCGTTCGCTGCCGCCGCTCAGGCGGGCCAGCGCCACGCCGAGGATGGGCGCCGCGGCGATCAGCAGGCCGCTGGTCGAGCTGGTCAGCCGCCGTTCGGCGTCCGACAGCAGCCACCAGGGCGCCAGGATCTCCAGGCAGGCGAACGCGAAGACCGGCCGCCAGTACCGCCGGACCATCGCCAGCTGCCCGCCGCGGATCGCCAGCGGCAGCAGCAGCGCGGCGCCGATCGCGGTGCGCGCGAAGACCAGCACGGGCACCGGCACGCCGCCGACCGCGACCTTGATGAGGAGGTAGGGGATGCCCCAGATCACGGACATCAGGGCGAACAGCACCCAGCCACGGCGGCTCACATGCGTCTCCTTGGGGTCGAGATGGACGGTCTGCTCAGGCGAGGGGCGGGGGAGCGGCCGGCGGTGCGGCGGGAGGAGAGAGAAGGGCGGGAGCGGCGCCGGGGATGCGGGCCGGCGGCCTGCGGAAGACCGACGGCGAATCCATGAAAATCCTCCAGCCTATTCGCTGCCGCGCGACAATTCCCGCACGAAAGCAATTCTTCCCGAGAATCGCACGGCGCCCGTGTCGCGGCTTCTTTCAACGTGCTCTTTCAGTGGACAATCAGCTCGACGCCAAGGGATGCTGGACGCGCGACCGGAGTGCCGCCGATCGGTGTCCTCGCAGGTCAGCCGCGAAATCACCGGCCCTCGCCGGACGGCATCGGGCCGTTGGTCCCGCCGCGCCAAGCCGTGCACTGTCACCCTGAAACGGAGGGAAACCACCATGACCGATAAATCCCCCAATCCCGCGCTCCGGCAGCTCGACGTCCTCATCGGCACCTGGCGGGTCAGCAACGTCGAGGACGGCAAGGCGACCGACGCCGGCACCGTGCGCTTCGAATGGCTGGAGGGCGGCAACTTCCTGGTCCAGCACGTCGACCTGGCCGACACCAAGGCCGTGGAGTACATCGGCTACGACGAGGAGAGCAAGACCCTCAAGTCGCACCTGTTCGGCCAGTCCGCCGAGATCCTCAAGTACACCTGGGAGGTCAGCGGCGACACGCTGACCATCTGGTACGGCGACCAGGGCTCGCCCGCCCGCTTCGTCGGCAAGTTCAGCGAGGACGGCGACACCAACTCCGGCGCCTGGGAGTGGCCCGGCGGCGGCTACCAGTCCACGATGACCCGGGTCTAGCCCCGTTCGGCGCTCCGGCCCGGTGGCGAGGTCGCCGGGCTGCGGCCGGGCGTGATTTGGCAGATCCTTGTCAAGGATGACCGAAAAGTCCGTAAGATACGGCCCCTAATGGTACGGATGTGACTTGGGGGCCCTGACGTGACGCTGCTGTCCCGGCGAAATCTTCTCAGAACCGGCGCGATCGCGGTTCCGGCCGCGATCCTCGCGCCCGCAACGGCGGGCCCGGGGGGGGGGGGGGGGGGGGGGGGGGGGGCGGGGCGGGGGGGGGGGGGGGGGGGGGGGTGTGGGGGTCAGGGGAGGGTGGCTATCAGGTCGGGGATTGTGGTGGGGTCGTGGAAGAGGGTGGCGCCGAGGCCGGACAGGCGCGAGGGGGGCGTCAGA